>JBCCXL010000004.1:0-350080 GCA_039191605.1 Acidobacteriota bacterium
GGCACTGGGGTGCCGTTCGGCGTGCCGGGACGTCAGGGGCCCGAGGGACGAGTTCAGGAGTCAGGGCTTCCGCGTGCTGCTGTCTTCCGCCCCCAGCCGGGACTCTCGGCGGTAGATCTTAGATCTTAGAGAGTGTTGGGTTTTGCGGCATGTCGGCAGCGATGGCCGGTGATCCGGCAATTCTTGCCACCAGATGGCCGATTGAGCCGGTCAAGACCACTGTTTCCACCCCGGTAAGCCTTATTGAGCAGTGCCGCGGTTCCCATGAGCCCTGTTGACTCGAGCGATCTTGCCGCTCGATGCTGCGCGGAAGGCTCTTTCTTGCCGCGAATCGGTAGGTAGGCGCCGGGAGCCGCTAATTGTGCCGACACCCCCTGCCGGAAACCGGCACGACCTGCCGATCGACGGCCGTTTCACCGGTCAAAAAAGCAGGATACCGACGCTGGAAGCGATGGTGCGCTCAAGATCGACATCCAGCGTGCCGGCGAGATGCTGCCGAATTCGCCGGTGTAGCCGGCGTACCGGCCGGCGCAGGCAGGTAATGCCGCTTCGACGAATGCGGTAGCCGAGAGCGTCGAGGTGACCGTGGCAGGAGAGAATCCGTGCGTTAGGGTGCTTGAGACGAAGGCCTCGCTCTTCCATCAACCAATCGGCGATCTGTCGGCGCCACCGCTCGAGCTGGCTCGAGTGATCGGCAAAGTAGAAGGTGTCGTCGAGGAAGCGCACATAGGCTGGGACCTTGAGCTTCCGCTTGATCCAGTGATCGAAGGCGTTGAGGTAGACATGCGCTGCCAGCATCTGGCTACTGTGGGCCCCAATGGCGATTCCGCGGCCCGGGGGAGGCCAATCTTTAGCAAGCCCAGCCAATCGGCGGTGTTCAGAGCTGTGGTAGAGATCCGCTCCGACTGCCAACACCCGCTCCACAAGCTCTAAGAAAGGCTGATCTCGCACCTTTCGCTCTAGAAGCTGTAGAAGGATCAAACGATCTATCGAAGGGAAATACGAGCGGATATCCAAGTGCAACGCGAAGCGGTGGCGACGCATCGCCTCCTGAAGACGCAAAACCGCGCGATGAGTGCCATACCCCCTACGGCAGGCGTAGTCATCGCTGGTCCAGGAGGGTTCCAGCACCGGCTCGAGCTGCTGAACTACGGCGGTCTGAACGATTCGATCGCGAATCGTGGCCCGCGCGATGAGTCGGGGCTTGGGGTCCCGAATCGATACTAGGTCGTAGGGATCAGGTTGGTAGGTCCGGGCCACGAGGTCAGCACGGAGCTCCGCGAGGCGCTCTTCTTCTGTGAAGAGAAACCAGGCGACATCCTTGCGTCGGCGCTTTCCCGCGGTAGCGCTACGGGCTGCGTCCTCGAGACTCTCTGGACTACAGAGGCGGTTGAAGAAACCAGAGACCGTTCGCATCTTAAAAAGCACACCCGTTAAAAAGCACGCCCGGACGCTCAGCCGAAGCCTACGAGAACGGACGGCACGCTCGTGGACTCAGTCCACGGCCGGGAGCAGGCCTGCTCGGGACTCGGGGCCACTGTGGCCCGGGTCGCGGGTTGGGGGCGGAAGACAGCAGCACGCGGAAGCCCTGATTCCTGATCTCGTTCCTCGGGTGCCTGTGGTTCCGGTACGCCGAACGGCACCTCTGTGCCGTGTTCCAGTAGCTGCCGCCGCGCATTACGCGCCTGACGCGGGGTGGCCTGCCCCCTCGAAACTCTGACTGCTGACCGATGGCAGCGCAGAACGCTCAACGCGTTTCTTCCAGCCGCCGAGCATTCGACCGATGGCTCGCAGACGATCGTTGGCAAAACGAACCCCTCTGCTGGAGACCATGCTGAGGTCTCGGGATAAGCGCAACAGCACGCGAATTCTAACGATCGCGGCATCGGCCCGCTGAAGACTAGAGGCTCGCTCTAAGGGAAAGGTCAAGGCCACGGCGACGGCCTCTACCAAATCACAGCCAGCGTCTACCAGGCGGTGGCGCAAGGGAGCTTCTAGCGGCCAACTCTCGGCCCGTTCCAGCAGCCAACGAGTCAAGTCATAAGACTCGATATACAAAGGAGCATCGCGCCAGCTCATCGTTTCTTTCTCTCCAGTCGATCGATCCAGCGGGCAAAGCCCGCCACGGCTGGAGCCATTCCTTCTTCTAGTGACTGGATCCAGCCTGCGGCAGGCTCTCCGCTGGTATCCAGCAGCAGAAGCCCCACCGTATGGGCCAGCTGGGATCGACATCGACCCAGCGCCTCTTGCTTGGCTCGGCGATCGAAGTGAAGAGAGGCCTCGGCCAATGAAAGAAGAGAGCCTTCGAGCGTCCGACAGGTTCTTTCCCTCAGCTCTGTAGACAAGTCCTCGGGGCCAGCGGCTCGCAGGGAGGTCAAGACCTCGGCGCCCAGGCGAAAGGCATCGAGATCGGCAATGGAGCGAGTGCGGTCTCCGGCCCTACGCGCCTCCCGGGGAGGCAGAGCATTTTCCACCGTGGCGCGCACGTCGTCCGCCTTGGCTTGCAAGGCTTGGCGCTGAGCCTCGGTGAGCGGCAGGTGCCGCCGCTGAATTCGCCATCTTCCGTTGCGCTTGACGCCAGGCAGCTCGCCCCGGGCCAGCTGAGCTCGTACGGTGCGCTGGCTACGGCCCATCAAAGTGGCGGCCTCGCGAACTGATAGCTCCATTGCGTCTCCCAGGGAATTGGCGTCGGTAATTGGCGTCGCAGTCTCTTTCTTGCCTTGAAAGACGATCGATGAGGCCTCGAGGTTCCCGCACGGCAAGAAAAATCCCCTCCCGGCTCAGCGAGGTTGGCAGACAGCACCGGCAACACAACGGCATTCGGCAGCATCTCGCCGGCACTCTGGACGTCAATCTAGAGCGCACCATCGCCCCCAGCGGCAATATCTGGCTCTTCTGACCGGCGGAACGGCATTCCGTCGGCAGGGAATGCCGGTTCCCGGCAAGGGGTGTCTATACCGTCGGCTTCTCCTAGCATCTAATTGCCGACCCGCGGTAAACAACAGCCGTCCACGCAGCAGCGAGCGGCTAGATCGATCGAATCACAAGGCCCCGTGGGAGCCGGAGCTCGGCTCCATGAGGCCTAGAGGTGCGGTGACACGAGGCTTAACCGGTTCAATCGGTCACACACCGGCAAGAATTGCCGGCCCACCGGCCATCCCCGCCGGCCTGCCGCAAAACCCAACACTCTCTATGATCTAAGATCTACCGCCGAGAGTCCCGGCTGGGGGCGGAAGACAGCAGCACGCGGAAGCCCTGATCCCCGATCTCGTTCCTCGGGCGCCTGTGGACCCGGTACGCCGAACGGCACCACCGTGCCGTGACCCAGAAGCAGCCGCCGCGCAACACGCGCCCGACGCGGGGTGGCGCGGCAAGATCTGCCGCGGCGGCGGCAGGATCGAGGAGGTGGGGCGAATTCTGCGGCCGATTCTTATAGCGCTCTGGTTCCCAGGGGCTCGCCGTCCACTCCCAGACGTTGCCGTGGACATCGTAGAGCCCCCATTTGTTCGCTCGCTTCTCGCCGACTCGATGGGTGCTGTCTTCGGAGTTGTCGTCAAACCAACCGACCTCTTCCAGGTCCGTCTCGGCATTACCGCTCCAAAAGCGAGTCTCCGTTCCCGCACGGCAGGCGACCTCCCATTCCTCTTCTATGGGCAAACGGGGAGAGGTTCCTTTGAAGCCCGGTTGCCGTCCCAACCAGCGGCAGAAGGAAAGCGCCTCGTACCAGGTAACCCTCACGCGAGGATGGGTGCGCAGCTCATCGTTTGATACATCCCCCCAAGGCTCGAAATCCTTGTCTGGGTCGAAGGCTGCGTATTGGGCGTTGGTCACCGGGCCGGCCCCAAGCCAAAAAGCCTGGGGAATACGGACCCGGTGTCGCGGGCCTTCATCACCATCGCGGCCTTCTTCATTCTTCGGGCTTCCAACCCACCCTTCGCCCGCTGGGATCTCTCGCCAGAGATCCACCGCGCCACCGAGAGGCGTATCGAGGGTTCGGAACAGCTCCAGATCGTTCGGCGCCGGAATGTGGTCAAAGAAGCGCTCGAACAGGTCGGCAGCGCGAGGGTCCCGCGGCCAGCGGCGCTGAACTTCTTCGACGATCCACCAAAGCCAATAAAGGTCGAAGCCGTTGCGGCAGCCCTCTTTCAGCTGCTCCACCAGCGCTAGGCAGGCACTCGGATCACCAAGCTGATCGGGAAGGCCTTCGAAGACCTTCGCTCGTTCGTCGGGATTGCCCTTCGCTAGTTTCAGCGTGGCCACTACCGTTTCCGGCTGGAGACCCTGAGCGAAGGCCGTGGCGCGAAGGGCGAGTTTAGGGTTGGACTCGCCCAGCTTGAGGACCAATTCGTCGGGCTCCTTGAGCCGCCCGGTCAGCAAAGCCAGGGGCTCCGCCCAGCGCCCTTCGCCGCCCTCTTCGAGATTCTGGGCCCATTGCAGCAAAGCTTCTGGACTTGAACCCGCGTGCTGCTGGCGCAGGTGCTCGGCGGTGAGGGCCTCGCGGAAGGTGCGATGCCAGAAGCGCCAGTCGCCTTGCCTGCCGTCATGGGGACCGAGGATCAGGGTCTTCTCGTGGACATCGCCTAGGAAACGATGAAGGCCAGCGCGCCATTCGGAAATCTGGCACAAGCGGTCGCAGAGCTCTGGAAGTTTCCGGAGCCGTTGCTGCAGCTTCTTGACTGGCTCTGCCCAGAGGTCTTCCTGGGTCATGTCGTGGGCGAGGTGTCGTAAGGCTTCGAGCGCCAAATCCGAATCCGGCATTGGCGTAGGGTCTTTGCGATGACCGCCCTCGAGGAGAAGGTCGAAGACCTGTTGGTAGAGATCCGCCAAGTTCTCTGAGGGCTGCTTCCCTTTCGCGAGGAGGGTGGCCAACAGGGTTAGATAGAGGGGGATGCCGGAAAGATCCCGCAGCCCGCGGGTTGCAAGAAAGTGATCGAGGGCCACCTTGGCTTCCGTCTTCCAGCCTGCGCGTCCGTCGTGGCGTAGCCATTTCTCGAGGAACTCAAGGCGGCGCTCAGGATCGAGGGCGAGCAAATCGAGCTGAGGAAGCCCATCGAGAGCGTCACCGCGACCGATGGGTCGGCTGCTGATCACCACCCGGCAGCGGCGCCAGGCATCATCTCGGCTGAGCTGGCTGACGAAACGCAGAACGGCGTCCCGGCGTTCTCGGGGAACCTCATCGAAGCTGTCCAGGAGAAGCACCACTCGGCCTTCGCGGCCCGCGGCAGCCAAAGCTCTTCGAAGCCCCTCAACTCCAGCGATGCCAAGGCCATCGGTGGCATGCTGCACCAGCTCTTGGCCCGTCTCCACCAGCTTGGGAAGGGAGGCGAAGAGAGGGATTCGATCGGGAGAAGCTGCCTCTGCCAGCCTAGCTGCATAGTGTCGCAGCAGAGTGGTCTTGCCTGATCCTGGCGAGCCTTCCAGCAGCCAGCGCCCCTGATTCCAGCTCGGCTTGCCGAGGGGAAGCGCCACCGCTTCGTCCAGCTTCATGGGTTTTCGGAGGAGCTCATGGTCTGATCCCTCGAGCGCCTTCTCCTCCACCGCCGGCTGCACCATCACCTGCACCCACGCCTGCTCCAGCAGCCTGAGCTCTGGGGGACGGTCGAATTGATCCACGACACGGCAATGCTCGTCCTGGACTTGCCGGAACCAGGCGACGAGGGGATCAACCTTGCTCTTGGGGGCGACCTTCGGCGTTGAAGCTGGACGCCCAGCATTCTTGGCGGTGATCAGATCTCCCAGCAGCTTGCCAAGGGCAGAGTGATCCTTACGTTCCTTACCGCCGGGATCTCTAACCGTCCGCACTGGATAGAACAGAGCACGAAGGTGATATTCGTTCTCAATGGCCTCACGATGCACGCTGGCTGCAAGTCGAAATGCCTCGTCATCTGGCGCACCAATTAAGGCAAAGTGCCTACGATCGCTAACCTTCCGAGAGCCAGACTCTCGCAGAGCTTTATTCGCAAAGATCCGAAGCCAAACATCTTGAAAGCTAAAGCCAACGATCACGAGCTGTTGGTTCACCCACAGGTGGTTCAGCAAGCTCGCATACGGACCTTCTGAGTAGGCTGCAAGATAACTCTCGGCGTCAATGACGAGACTGTCTCCGTCATCGTATCGACCGTGAGCATGAAGAATCGGTAGTTCCCTATCTTGAGCCGGACGCCCCTCTTGCCAAAGCGTGACTCGATCGTCTCGCCAATCGAAGTCACGCACGAAAAGCTCGGGTCGCAGAGCCTGGAATGCGAGTTTGAGAGCCGGGTCGTAGTTTGTCGTGACGAACCCGGTGCACCCCAGACGGACGAGGGCGGCATGAGTTGCAGTGAAACCTAGCTCTCCGTCGCCGACCTTGGGTCGAAAGATTCTGCGGATTAGTTCGACGAAGGGCCCAGGCCTCAGCTTGTTGCGGATCAAGGAAGCCGCCTGCAGCGAATCGATCGACAGTAACGCCTGCTTCACCTCTTGCGCTTCGCCTGTCCTCTGCACCGCCGCATCCGCCAGCTCCTCGATCAGCCGCGGCCACAGCGGATACAACCCCGCCGACGCCCCCGCCCCCACAAAGCCCACCGCCTCTCCCGACCGCAGCAGCTCTACCAACTTCTTGTAAACATCGGGATTCCCCGGAATCTCCCGCCACTCTGCCATGCCTTGTTCCTGACTCAAATTCTGTCTTGTAGCCGGGTCACTGTCCCCTGCTAGCCTGTCTTAATTTCCAACATATTACGAGGCCGACTCGCGCCCCTCTCCGACGGGGGCGGAAGACAGCAGCACGCGAAAGCCCTGGTCCCCGAACCCGTATCTCGGGTCCCTGAAGTCCCGGCACGCCGAACGACACCCCCGAGCCGGATCCCAGTAGCCGCCGCCGCGGACCACGCGCCAGACGCTTGGTGGCGCGGCAAGGTCTGCCGCGACGGCCGCAGCATCGAGAAGTCGAGAAGTATCTTGCCGCCGATTCTGATAGCGCTCCTCGTCCCAAGGACTCGTCGTCCATTCCCAGACGTTGCCGTGGATATCGTAGAAACCCCAATCGTTTGCCGGCTTCTCGCCGACGCGGTGAGCTCGGCGTTCGGAGTTTTCTTGAAACCAGCCAACTTGTTTCAGGTCAGTCTCGTCATCCCCGCGCCAGAAACGAGTCTTTGTTCCCGCACGGCAGGCGACTTCCAACTCCTCCTCTATCGGTAGACGAGGCTCGGTCCCTTCGAAGCCTGGCTGCCTTCCCAGCCAGCGACAGAAGGAGACCGCCTCGAACCAGGTGACATCGACACGAGGGTGGGCGCGTAGCTCGCTACTCGAAAGATGCTCCCAACGATAGAAGGCCTTATGTGGATCGAAGGCAGCGTATTGGGTGTTGGTGACCGTACCGGCTCCGAGCCAGAAGGATGCGGGTATTCGAACCCGGTGCTGAGGACCTTCATCACCATCCCGGCCTTCCTCAGCTTGCGGACTACCCACCCATGCCTCTCCCGCTGAAACCTCCACCCAAAGCTTCACCGCGCCATCGAGAGGCGTATGGAGGATCTTGAAGAGCTCCGGATCTTCTGGAGCAGGGATATGGTCGAAGAAACGCTCGAGCAGGTCACCGGCACGGGGATCTCGCGGCCACCGGCGCTGGGTTTCCTCGACGATCCACCACAGCCAATAGAGGTCGAAGCCATTGCGGCAGCCTTCCTTCAGCTGCTCCACTAGCACCAGGCAGGAGCTAGGGTCGGCGAGCTGCTCAGGAAGGCCTTCGAAGACCTTCGCTCGCTCTTCGAGATCATCCTCCGCTAGCTTCAATGCCGCCACGATGGTCTCGGGCTTCGGGGCGACCTTCGAAGTTGGAGCTGGTGATGCATTCCTCTTCGCGGTGATCAAGTCTTCCAGCAGCTGCCCCAGGGCGGAATGATCTTCGCGCTTCTTCCCTGTGGAATCTGTGGCCTCGGAGACAGGATAGAAAAGCGCCCTCAGGTGAAAGCGACTCTCGATGGCCCTGCGATGGGAAAAAGCTGCCGGTAGTTGCTCAACCGGCAAACCGATCAGAGCAAAATGCCGTCGATCGCTGCTATCTCGCACTCCCGACTCCGACAGCGCAAGATCAGCAAAGATGCTCAGCCAGTGGTCCTCAAAGCTGAACCCGACGACCAGCAGGCGCTCCCCCATCCAGAGCTTCTTGAGCACTTCCCTGTATCGAGTATTCGAATACGCTCGCCGGTAGCTCTCGGCATCGAGTACGAGACTTTCCTTGGCGTCGTACTTACCGTGGGCGTAAAGAATCGGTAGCTGCTCACTCTCCGCGGGACGATAGAAGTGCCAGCGGGAAAGGTGCTCGTCTCGCCAGTCGAGTTCTTGGAGCACTAGATCAGGGCGCTCAGCCTGACAGGCCAGCCGAAGAGCCGGATCGAAGTTCGTGGTGACGAAGCGGCTGCAACCAAAGCGAGCAAGGGCGGCATGAGTCGCCGTGTAGCGGAGACCGTCAGCGCCGGTCTTGGGTCCGAAGCTCTCTTCGATTCTTGCCGAGAAGGGCCCTTCTCCGAGCGCCTGCCGAATCTGTGAAGCCGCCTCGAGGGCATCCATCGACAGCCACGCTGATTTGAAGGCCGGATCCGCCCCCGCCGCCACCGCAGCATCCGCCAGCTCCTCGATCAGCCGCGGCCACAGCGGATACAACCCCGCCGACGCCCCTGCCCCCACAAAGCCCACCGCCTCCCCCGACCGCAGCAGCTCCACCAGCTTCTCGAAAACGTCGGGATTCCCCGGAATCTCCCGCCACTCTGCCATGCATTCCTCCTGACGCAATTCTAAGAGATTCAGTCGCTGGATCGGACGACCGAGGGGCCTTCCATGCAAGCGGAAACCACCCTAGGGCAGCACCGGTTTCCCGACCCGGAAATCATTTGGGCCGGATGTTCGAGACATAGTAATCTCTCCCAAGAAAATTATGGAATTCGAATACAAACTCAGCCGAGGTTTGAGGGAGAGCTCATCATGGGCACGCAGACTGAAATTCTGACAGCGGACCGGAACGAGGCAGCGACGTCGGCGGAGTCTGGAGAACGAGGCGAGACCGCCTGGCACCGCATCGAGGCTCAGGCGAGGGCTCACCCCCAGCGCACGGCCTTCATCGATGGCGAGGCCGAGATCAGCTATCGCCAGCTGACGCAGCGGGCGCGGGAGATCTCGGCGGAGCTGATCGCCCGCGGCGTGGAGCCGGGCTCGCTGGTAGGGGTGTGCATGCACCGCAGCTGGGAGCTAGCGGCGACGCTGCTGGGGGTGTTCGGGGCGGGGTGTGCCTACGTGCCTCTGGACCCGGGCTATCCGCGGCAGCGCCTGCGCTACATGCTGGAGCATTCCCGGGCGGCGGCGGCGATCGTGGATCATGACGAGGCGGCGGCGCTTTGCGAGGGGGTTTCAGAGTTGATTCGGCTGCAGGAGATTGGAGGACGGGCGGCGGACGAGCTCTCCGGCCCAGCGGCAACCGCCCCGGCAGCGAATGATCTGGCCTACGTCATCTATACCTCCGGCTCCACCGGCCAGCCCAAGGGCGTCGCCGTCGAGCATCGCAGCCTCGGGCCGCTGAGCGAGTCGCTGGGGGCGCTGATGGACGAGGAGGATCTCGCCGGAGTCTCGGCCACGGTCTCAATCTGCTTCGACGCCTCGGTGCTGGAGATCTTCGGCGTGCTCTCCCTCGGCGGCACGCTGGTGCTGGCGGAGAACGCCCTGGCGCTGCGGGAGCTGCCGGCGGTGGACCGACTGCGGGCGCTGATTCTGGTGCCCTCGGCGCTGAAGGCTCTGCTGGCGGCGGGGCCGCTGCCGGCGGGGGTGCGCACGGTGATGCTCGGCGGCGAGGTGCTGCGGCGCTCGCTGGTGGAGCAGGCCCACGCGCTGGAGCCGCGGCCGCGGCTGCTCAACGTCTACGGCCCCACCGAGGACACCTCCTACTCCACCGCGACGGAGATCTCCGCCGGCGCCGAGACGATCACCATTGGCCGCTCGGTGGCGGGGTCTCGCTCCTACATTTTGGATGAGGACTTTCAGCCAGTGCCCGACGGCACCCCGGGGGAGCTCTATCTGGCGGGGACGCAGCTGGCCCGGGGCTATCTCTACGACGAGGAGCGCACTCGGGAGCGTTTCTTCGTGCCGGCGGCGAAGGGCAACTCCCCGCAGGAGCGCCTCTACCGCACCGGCGACCAATGCCTGCGGCGGGCGGACGGTGAGATCGAGTTCCTCGGCCGCCTGGACCAGCAGGTGAAGATCCGCGGCTTCCGGGTGGAGCTGGAGGAGATCGAGAAGACCCTGGCCTCGATGGAGGGCGTCGACGGCGCGGCGGCGGCGGTGGTGGACGGTCTCGGCAGCCAGCCGATGCTGGTGGGTTATGTGGTGAGCCGGGACGGGAGCATGTCCCGCGATGCGGCCAAGGCTTTCCTGGCAGAGCGGCTGCCCCACTACATGGTGCCCCACGTGATGATGCCCCTGGAGGAGCTGCCCCTGCTGCCCAGCGGCAAGCTCGACCGCGGCAGATTGCCGACGCCGGATCTGCAGCGGCTGCAGGGCGAGCACGCTCAGGAGGACAAAGACCAGGCGAGTGATCCGGCGGCGGTTCAGGGCGCTCGGAACAAAGACCAGGCGAGTGATCCGGCGGCGAATTCGGCGAACCAGGGAGAAGGCAACCCACGGCACGACGACCTGCTCCTCGTCGTCCAAAAGGAGATCGCCGCGCTGCTGCGCTACGACGATCCCCGGCAGATTCCCGTGGACCAAGGCTGGGCCGACCTCGGCCTGGACTCGCTGACCACGGCGGAGCTCACCGCTCGCCTGGTCGACGTCCTCGGCCTGGAGCTGCCGCTCGCCGCCGTCCTCGAGCATTCCACCCCTAGCGCGCTGGCGGCTCATCTCCACCAGCGGCTGGGCGACGCTTCCGCGCCGGCCGAAGCGGGAACCGCCCGAGGGGAGCTTCAGGAGACCCTTTCCGGCTTCCAGACCCAGATGCAGGCCTGCCACCCGCCCTTCCTGGCGGCGAAATCGGCCTGCTGGTCGTCGGACGACAAGGCGACCTTCGTGCAGAGCCTCAAGCGCCTGTTGAGCGGCCCGGGGCGGGATCCCCACAGCAAGCTGGTGCGCACCGGCAGCGCCGCCCGGGGCACGGTGGCCGACGTCTACACCAACGAAGAGCAGCAGGCCATCGTCTGGACCACCAACCTCTATCTCGGCCTCAACCGGGATCCGGAGGTCATCGCCGAGGCCCGCGTCGCCCTCGATCGCTTCGGCACCGGCATGGGCACCTCCGCCGCGGCCTCCGGCGTGACGGACCTGCACCTCGACTTCGAGCGCGGCTTCGCCGAGCTGACGGGCAAGGAATCCGCCTGCCTCTTCCCCACCGGCTACACCGCCAACCTCGGCGCCGTGGCGGGGGTGGTCGGCGAGGGGGATGTGGTGATCCTCGATCAGCTCTGCCACGCCTCCATCGTCGACGGCGCTCGGCTCTCCGGGGCGAAGATCCGCACCTTCCAGCACAACAGCCCCGAGGATCTCGAGACCGTCCTGCGGGCGGAAGCCTCTCCCTACCGCACGCTGATGGTGGTCATCGAGGGCGTGTACAGCATGGGCGAGGGAGCGGCGCCGGTGGCGGACATCGCGCGGCGGGCGAAGAAATACGGCGCCCTGGTGCTGGTGGACGAGGCCCACTCCTTCGGCTTCTACGGCGAGCGCGGCGCCGGCATTTGCGCCGCCCAGGGAGCCACCGAGAACGTCGACTTCATCATGACCACCCTGAGCAAGGCCCTCGGCAGCCTCGGCGGCATCGTCTCCGCCAGCAAGAAGCACGTCGAGCTGCTGCGCTCCTCCGCCCGCGCCTTCATCTTCCAGGCCTCCACCAGCCCCGCCGACATCGCCGCCGCCGTCGCCTCCCTGCGCCGGCTGAGCGAGGACGACTCCCTGCGGGAGCGGCTGTGGGACACCACCGCCTACATGCGGCGGCGCTTCACCGAGGCCGGCTACGACCTCGGCATGGGGGACGGCCCCATCGTCACTCCACACTTCTCGGACAAAGAGCAGCTCTTCGAGATCGTCAACCGCCTCTTCCGCCGCGGCGTCCACACCTCCGCGGTGACCTACCCCATCGTCGAGAACGGACGGGGGCGACTGCGGTTCATCTGCTCCGCGGCCCATACCCGGGAGGACGTAGACCACACCCTCCAGGCGCTGATCGAGTCGGAGCAGGAAGCCAAGGCGGTCACCGAAGCCGCTCGCGCGCAGGCGCCGGAGGTGGTCTCCGGCCCCAGCGATGTGGAGATCTGGGCTCGGTCCTTCGCTGCCTCCCTCCAAGAGGCACCGGCGGAGGACTCCCTGGTCACTCCCAGTCTCCTGCTGAAAGTTCAGGGCCCCGCGGCCGATGGGCTGACTCAAATCCTCGTCGGAGAACAGGAGGTCCGGGCCGGAACCGGCGTCGCCGACGATGCTACCGAGAGTCACTCCACCCTCCCCTCCGTCTCCCTCCACCTCACCGACCCGCGCGCCGCCATCGCCCTGTGCTCCGGCGACGCCCTCGGAGTTCTCGACTGCATCCTCCACGGCGGCTGTCAGCTCAGCGGGCAGATCGAGCCCTTCCAGTGGTTCTTCGCCCGACTAGTAGAATGGGAGACTCCCCATCCGCCACGCAAGATGCCCTTCGAAAGGCCCCTGCTGCGGCTCCGGCTTAACGAAGCTCCGTTTTAAGAAGCCCCGGCCTAAGCCCGAATCGAGGATCGCTAAGAATTCCCCAAGAGGAAGAACACCATGACCAGCCCCCAAGACCCCACCACCGCCCTCCGCGAGGCCGCCGCCGCTTACCCCGACATCATTGCGGGCACCTCCTGCAACCAGACCTCCTACAAGGCCGGCGGCAAGAAGGCCTACTTCTACATCGGCCCCGGCGCCAAGGGCATCGGCTACAAGGCCATGTTCAAGCTCGACGACTCCCTGCAGGAGGCCATCGACCTCGCCGAGATCCAGCCCAAGCGCTTTGAAGTCGGGCGCAACAATTGGATCACGGTGCGCTTTACCGACGAAGAGCCGCTGACGGAGGAGATTTGGAAGCGCTGGCTGGAGGAGTCTTATGGCGGGGCGACGAAGGGGAAGGGTGGGAAGAAGGGTTAGACCCCACCGGGGAGGCGGGATACCTAGCTCATCTCAGTAGATAGGACTCGGCCCGAAACAGCGAGTGACTAACGGAGACACCTATCAACGGAGCACATTCAAGTAGATCTAGCGCGCCTCTTCTCGAATCGCTTAGAACACTGACTCTGTAGCTGCAAAGAGAGAACGAGAGCTTCCGGCGCAGCAGAAGTCACACGCATCAACAGGCCCAATTGCCCATGCTACCGAAAAAGTTCAGCAGCTCAGAGCAAGCAGACCACTAGGCCTAAAGAACTAATGAATCAGCCCCCTTAGACCAGATCACAACACAGAATTTAGTTCCTATCGATACATAGCGTGATTACGCTCAACAGCATCAGTCATTGGGAATGAATTCACCCAAAACTCTAGACCATCCGTCTGAGCACCAAAATTCACTGCAGAGACATCAAATATCTGATCGACGATTCTTGCCGCAGGGTTGGCCCTAGTGGCTCGTTCGAGCTAGCGCGAAGAGACGGTTCCGCATGCGGACTAGTGCTGCAGTGGATCCATACGGGGTAAGAACTACGTTCCTTTTAGTTCTTGCCCCGATGGGAGCTAATTCCATACGTTGAGCTACGGCAACAGGCACTCCGTCCATTGCCCGATTCGACCGTTGCCGTTCCCACGGTGAGCCTCAGTTATTTATTTCGGCTCAACGACCGCTACCACTGCATTATCGAAAGGAAATGCCATGCATTACTCGGTCAGAACTACGACGCTCCTCAGGCTTTGCCTATGTTTCATCGCAGCCTTCATTGGGATCCTCAATTCCTCTTCTCCGCTATCAGCGAGTCCATGCTGCACTGATTTCAATTCCCGAGGGCTCAGCGAATTCAGCGCATGTCCCCATGCTCCGAACATCCACATCAGAAATTCCAACAAAGGCCGCCAAGCACCTGACGATAGGTTCCTAGAACTGATCGACCGGCCTAATGCTTCGGCCGCCTGTGGACCATCCTGCACCAAAGACTGGACAGCTGCGGGTCCCGGATGTATCGACTTCTGCTTCGATGTCCGAGTCATAGAAGACGCTTGTGACCCAACCCTGCCGGCGTGCCAAGAGAACGATGGGTGGGTTCCTATCACCCCCTCGTTTCAGATCAGTTCTGGCCCACTACGAGCTCAATTCACTGCTTCGAAGGAAATCTCCGATGATCTAGGGCCCAACGGCGGATGGCACACATTCTGCGCTCCGGTTGCAGAGCTCGACTCAGAGGGAAACTTACCTTCGAATGAGGACGGCCAGTGGGAGATGATCGAAGGAACCTCGGACCAGTGGACAGAGCTACTAACCAATGTCGATGAAGTCATCCTGCCTGTTGATTTCATTCCAGTAGCGGGCGAGCGCCTCGGCTATGACAATCTCTGCTTCCGCAACACGGACTGCCCGAAGTCTTGCGAAGGAATCTGTTGCACAGGAGCCTGCTGCGTTGGGGAGCAATGCCTGCAGACTACGCAGGGTTATTGCGAAAAGAATGGCGGCTCCTTCCGAGGCGTGGGTAGCGAATGTACTCTCCGTTACTGCCTGACCGCTCAACACTGCTTCCCGACCACCGAGGGAGGGTGTGAGAAAGCTGGGGGACAGCTTCTTGCATCTCGCCTAGAGTGCTCGGTTCGGCAACACAACCCACAAGGTCCCCATACTGGGACGCAGTAGCGACTCAGCGAGGGCTATTCCCCCAACCTCGCCTTCACAATTACGGATTACTGCATCCGTAGTCGATTCACGACACTGGGCACCGAGGGGCTATCGAAGCCCCTCGGTGCCCCTCAGTGACGAGTAGGACCTCGGCACCTGCCTCGCAGTTCTCCATCCTGTGCACCTCCGAAACATAGAAACCGGGCTATACTTCTGCCTCCCCCCGGAATTCAGGAGAACCACCATGGCCCGTCGCACCAGCATCCTGCTCGCCGTCCTCTGCCTTGTCCTCACCTCTATCCCAGCCGTAGCCGCCCAGCAGGCAAAGCCCATCGAAGGCTGGCTATCGATTCTCTGGGGAGACTACCCAAGCGAGGCGATCCCGGCCCACCGCAAGCTGATCTTGGCCACGGATGCGGGCGAGAGCGTGGAGCTGCGGATGAGCGATGAGCTGCTCCAGGGCGGGGTGTTCCGCTGGAACAACCAGCGGGTGCGGGTGTATCCGGCTCCGGGCGAGAACTTCGCCGGGGCAAGCGAGATTCAGGTCGGCGCCATTCAGCTCATCGGCACCGCAGACGCCGCCGGAGGTACCGCGGAGATCGCCGGCGGCATCTCGGGCTCGCAGCCCTGGATCTCACTGCTGTGTAAGTACTCGGATGTCGCGGCGGAGCCCCGGGACCTGGCCTATTTCCAGGGGATGTACGCCAACTCCCCCGGCGGGGTGGATCACTATTGGCGCGAGGTTTCCCTCGGCGAGGCGGACGTGCTCGGCTCCATGGCCATCGACTGGGTCACCCTCCCGGGCACTCAGGCTTCCTACGTGCCCACCCCCGGCAGCGGAACCAGCGCCAATCTCAACGCCATCTTCAACGACTGTACCGCCGCCGTAGATGACGTGGTGGACTTCGGCGGTGGCGGCACTCCCTTCGTCGGCATCAACTTGATGATCAACGACCTGCTGGACTGCTGCGCCTGGGGCGGCAGCCGCTTCACCACCCTGGACGGCATCACCAAGTCCTGGCGCACCACCTGGAACCCGCCCTGGGCCTTCACCAACGTTTCCGTCATCGCCCACGAGATGGGCCACGGCTTCGGGCTGCCCCACGCCAACAACTTCGACGGCGACAGCAACCCCTACGACAGCCCCTGGGACGTGATGAGCTCCAGCTCCGGCTACTCCACCAACGACCCGGTCTACGGCAACCGCGGCAAGCACATCAACGCCTACCACAAGGATCGGCTGGGCTGGTTCCCCGGCGCCCGGCGCTTCCAGGCGCCCGACAACTCCCAGACCACCATCGAGCTCGACCACACCGCCATCAGCGGTGCCTCGAATTATCAGATCGCCATCATCCCCATCAGCGCGACCCACTGGTACACCGTCGAGGCCCGACTGCGCACCGGCGACTACGAAGCCTCGCTGCCGGGCAACGCGGTGATCATCCACGAGGTGCGCACCAATCGTTCCGAGCCCTCCTGGGCCGTCGACGAAGCAGTGCCGCCGGCCAACTACGGCGACAACGACGGCACCATGTGGGTCCCCGGTGAGACCTTCGAGGATGTTGCCAACAACATCTCCGTCACCGTCGAAAGCGCCACCGCCAACGGCTTCGAAGTCACCATCGAGAACGACTTCATGGACGAGGTCTTCGTCGACGGCTTCGAAACCGGGGACACGAGTCAGTGGACGGTGCCGGACCCCTGAACTCCAGAATCTTGATCCTGGACCTCGAGACCTCAGAGTCGAGAAGCCGAGGATCAGAGACTCCGGAAGGTTCCAAAGCGCTGGGAGCATGCGCTGAAAGTCGAACGGGAGCCTTAGTGCTCCAACTTCAGCCCGGTCTCTGGACCGCAGAGGAATCGGAGCACGGGTCTTCCCGCTGGTAGGTCTCTCTTCTCGACAAGGCGCTGGGGATCATCATTCTGCCGGAACTCATCCTTCAGCTCCTCGGCGGTCAGGTTCGCGCACTCGAAGGACGCTCCTCCATCAACGAGGTGTCCTTCCCCCCGACCTAGCAGCTTGCGACCCAGGGGAGTGCCGCCCCGGACTCGACCATGACCTCCGTAGGGGTGGACAAAGATCATGTCGGCCTCACGGCTCTCACCAGCAAGAGGAGCCTGGCCGTAATAAGTCGCTGACGTGTTGCCGTTGATGTTCCAGAACATCAACGAGCATCCGAAGTCATGGTACCGGCGGATCTCGAAATTCGCCAAGGTCTTGGTGTCTTTGGCCAGATAGCTCACCACATGCTGGGCACCAGCAACGCTATTAGACCGTACGAGGGCTTGCAGCTGCTGGCGATCTTCGGCGGAAAGTCCCCAATCAAAGCCTCTATCGATGAGACCTGCGATCTCATCCTCAATGTAGTATCGCCGGTTGATTTGTGGATCTATCTGAATTGCCTTACTGAGCAGGAAGTTCATCGAACGGACAAAGTGATGCGCAGTATTCGCGCGAGCCCCAGCAGCAAAGCAGCCAAGGCCACGATAGTGGACCCGGCCATTGTCTGCCCTAAGAATCATGTCTTGAATAGCGACCAAAGCAGCCATCCCCGCATGCCTGCGAAGGCTGCGGTGCAGGACCCTGACAGCGTGATCGAACCCCCCTTTTTCTGAAAGCACCTTTGCAGCAAGGGCTTCGGCAAGCCAGGACCACCCCCAATAGTTCGCGGAAAAAGGTTCGTAACTCGTCCAATACCACTGACGACCGTCGTGTTCGACTCCCTGCTCTTCCTGCTCAATCAATTTTACGAACCATGCTGCGGCGCCTGCCGGATCGCTGTGGCTGTTGATCGACTGAGCCATCCTCGGATGATTCATGGAACCGGGGCGCCCGGTCTTCCAATTGTTGTAGTGAGGGTCGAGCTTGTCCCGCCACGCACCAGGGTCCTGAGGTGTATTCCCGGAGACGACCCGTTTCATTTCCTCGAGAATTCGTTCTTCGACGCTAGGTTGGTTCATCTTGATTCATCTCCCGAGCTCGGATCGTGACTCCAAGCCCTTGCGCTGTCGCCCGAGAGGCAACATATCTATTCATTCTGTAGTTCGTGATCGCTGAACCAAAGCGTATACCCCCTCACTCGAGTCGAACCAGTCACCTGACATAGGCACCCGACATAGACACCTGAGACAGCTACCTGAAACAGGCACCTAACGTAGTGAGCAGGAATCACCCAGCTACGAGCAGAAGCTTCTAAAGCCTCAACCGCTCCGGCGACCACACCACCACATCGATGCGCCGGGAAAAGTGAAGGTGCGCCGGCGGCCCCTCTATGCTGAGCCCGTGAGGCGTCAGCAGGTCGCCGATGTCGACGTCCGCCTCGGCGTGCTGCAGGGGCCAGGGGACGTGGTGTACTTCAGTGCGGGTGAGGGCGCCGTCAGGAGCCTGGGCGTAGAGGCTGTAGCGCTCGGTGAGCCAATGCTCCAGGGTGCCGGGCTGGCTTTCGTAGAGCTCTGAGGTGGGGCGGTAGCTGGCTCCGAAGTTCACCCGATCCGGGCCCTCGACCCGCTGGCTGCGGTAGCGGAAGCCGGAGTCTTCCTCCTGGAGTGAGATCTTCGCTCGCCAATAGGGCAGGTGAAAGAAGCTGCGGGCGGCCCAGACGGCGACGGGGTTGGTGGCGTCGAGGCTCAGGAACCAGACGCCGGGCTTGCCGTCCCGAGTGACGTAGAGGCGCAGGTTGAGCTCCGGGAAGGCGGAGATCCACGGGAGGTCAGGCAAGGGGCGCCGCATGACTCCTTCCATGCGGAAGGGCACCACGCCGACCCAGGAGATAGAGTCGAAGGTATCGATCTCCAGCTCCGGCGGCACCAGAGGGCGCAGCGCCTCGGCAGGCATCGGCCAGTGGGCGAAGAGCAGGTCGCACCAGGACTGACGCCAGGTCCAGCGGCCGGTGGGCAGCGGCCAGGGGCGGTGGTCGATGCGGGAGAAGGCGGGATGCTGGCCGGTGGCAGAGCCTTTCATCGAGAGTCTTTCATCGGGAGCCTTCATCGAGGGGTGTCCTTGACCTGCAATGGCAGGTCGATGGGCTCTTCGGTGATCGTGCAGATCAGCCTCAGGGCTATATCCGCCGCTCCCTCAGCATCGTCCCGAGGCGCGACATAGCCCCAGGAGGCCTCGTCGTCGGAGAGGGGATCCTGCGCCTCCGAACCGTCTTCAGAAAAGCGCCAGCGGGCTTCGGTCAACGCCTGCCGCGCGCGGTGACGGTGACCGCGGCGAGGATCGAGAGACGCCACCGGCACCTCGATCCGAAAGCCGCTCCCCCCTGCCCCACCGAGCCTCTCTACCTGAATCCGCACGCCGCTCTTCTCGTGGTGGATTTCCGCCCTTCCGGAGCGGCTCAGGGCATCAGCGATAGCTAGCCGAGAGTCGATGTCCTCCGGCTCCATTCGGATCTCCAAGTCCTCCGGCGTGACCTCGAGGCATTCAGTGATCAGAAGGTAGACCAGGGCCGACACCGTGTAGGAGTTCTTGTCAATAAAGGCGATTCCCCGCAGCGGATCCACCTCCTCGAGAAGCCGCACCTGCGCCGGCCGAATCTCGACCTCCGTTCTCAGCAGCTTGGCCGCGACGGAGCGCTGCGCCGGGCTCCAGGGGCCGCGGGGCTGGAGAACGAGGGAGGGCTGTCCGCCGGCGATGAGAGCCAAGGCTTTACCGTCGGCAAGACGAAACCACAAAGTGCGTTCGTCCCGGGACGCCAGCTCCATCAGCCTTCCAATGGGCTTGGCGAAGGCATACTCGGGGTCGAGCTTGGCGCTGCTTTCATCCCCCAGCATCGGTTCCATCAACGGGTCATCGTCGAGCCACCACCCGGGGCTCCACGCCTCTTTCAGCAACCAGAACCAGCCGATCACCGTCCATCCCAGAAAGAGGTTGATCGTCGAGAAGAGCAGCAGCTGATCTCTGGGCATGCCTTTGACTAAAGCGATGAAGGTCGGCAGGCCGTAGAGGGTGGGAATGGTGACCCAGAGGAGGTCGCTGAGCCAGGGGATGTCGTACATCGAGGTCTCGGTTCGAGCAGTCTTAGCGCTAGAGGATGAACTCGTCAAAGAGTAGACGAGATCAAGGCTCTTGACGGTCCGGCCCTGGCGCTTTTTTTCCCTTCCAGTCACGGGTCAGAAGCCCGGTGATCGTGAGGCCAAGAGCCATCGCGACCGGGGCGAAGAAGAGCGGCGCGATGACCAAGCCCAGACCGTGGGGAAAGCCAGGATAGCTCTGGGAAGGTAAGAAGCGCGGCCAGAAATCCCAGTGGGCCCAGGCCGAGACGAGCAGAATCGGCAGCAGCCCGCCGAGGGCAAGACTGGGGTGAACCGAGCGCGAGGGGACGATCTTCTGGAGGATGAACAGCACGAGAGCCAGGAGCCCCACCGGCACCAGCCCGAGACCTGCGCACACCAAGAGGTTCAGCCTCGGTGCGCCCAGCTGGGATCCGAGGGCGGCGAGCGCAGCGCCGAGCCCCATGCCCTTGGAGAGCCCTACCGCCAAGAAGATGAGCAGGGGCAGCACCAGGGCACCGAGAGCCCCAGCGATCAAGATCTTCATCACCGGTCGCCGATTCTGGCTCATCTTGTGGTCCTCCTTCGTCCCCAGAGGGCTTTGGTCCAACTCGCCCGCGCTATCACCTTTTGGGCCGTCGACTCTTGAGCCAGCAAATTCGGGTGCCCCCAAACCATTCGACTTGGTGGCAGCGCGTCTCTCGATTCCAGCGGTCCATTCCCGTGCGGATAAGGATATCCTCTCTCCCTGGCCTCCTCCCATCGACAACCACCCCTGTCTGCATCTGGGCCCAGCCCCTAGATGCCCCTTCAGGTCAGGACCTCCCTAGAATCTCTGCGCTAAATCGCCGCGCTGAGTCATCTAAACCTGAAGGGCCACCAGCCCCCCCTGGAGCTTCCGCCGTGAACAAGCACCGAGCCACCATCGCAAACGCCCTATTCCTGCACTCCGCGGTCTTCGTCCTCGTCTTGAGCCTCGCCTCCTTGGGTTGCCAGAAAATCGAGCCATCCAGCGCTGAAGCCCCCGAGGCCCCCGCCCCTCCCAAATCCGACAACTGGCTGAGAGACGCCCCTGAAACGCCGGAACCAGCGCCTACCGTCGGGGGTCGCGACGTTCGCTCCTTCGAATTCCTCAACGGTCTCGCCGAAGAGCTCAACGAGAGCGTCCCGATGATGGTGGACGCAGAAACCGAGCTTTACTACGTCAGCGCCGACGTGGCGACCATCATCTACAACTACCGCTTCCCCAACTTCAGCTGGGACGACATCACCGATGAAGATCTTCAGGTCAGGGTGAGGCCTACGGTGACCCACGCGGCCTGCACGACGCCGGAAACCCGAGACAACTTCCTGAGGAATGGAGTCACCATGCGCTACGTCTACCACGACAAAGACGAGCAATACATCGGCTCCTTCGACGTCACCTCGGATCGCTGCGGCTCGAACTAGGTCTCCGAACAAATCAAGCGGAGCTCAGCCTGCTTGATGACCGCCCCCCCCATTGGATGAATGCAGGAGATTGATCATGGTCATCGCTCGTCCTTCGACCCGAAATCACGCAGGCACTAGCCCCCGCCTGCTTCCTCTCGTCCTCCTTCTTGCCGTTTACCTCCCTCTCTCCACCCAAGCCTCCTCGCCTACTCCTCCCACAGAAGATCAGGTTCACGCCCATTTCGTCGTCTTGGGCTCGGTGAAGGCAGAGGCCGGCAACGGGACCGTAGCCTATGCCCGGGTGGTGCAGGATTTGGGGCTGAAGTGCCCAACGGTGGTGAGCGGCGAGCAGTCCCTGAAGATGGTGACCCGAGACAATCCCCACGGCTTCCCGGTTACGGTCTGCGAGGCGAGGGTGGGCTTTGACGAGGAGCTCACGGTACAGCTGGCGGAGGGCACGCTGGCGCTGCCGACGGTGCGGAAGAACCCCGAAAAAGTGCTGGTCTTCGGCGATACGGGATGCAAGCTGCCGAAGGCCGGGAAAGAGGGAGGATGCGCGGTAGGAAGTCCGGCGGAGCCCTTCGGCCGCCTCACCCGGGCGGCGGCGGAGGGACCGGCGGCGGATTTGATTCTGCATCTCGGAGACATGAATTATCGCGGCACGCCGGGACCGACCTTCTTCACGGTTCCAGGGGAAGGCGATGACGCAGGCTTAATACAGCAGAGCCACTGGCCCTACGACGCCGGGGACGGCTCGCCGGCATCGGCGGGCTGCGAGCAGGGGGAGGGCGCCCTGTACTGGAGCAACAACGCCCCTAACGCCGCCTATGCCGACCATTGGCAAACCTGGAAAGACGATCTCTTTGCTCCCGCCGCCGAGCTGCTGCCGCTGGCTCCCTGGGTGTTCTCTCGGGGCAACCACGAGCTCTGCAGCCGCGCCGGGCCAGGCTATTTCTACTTCCTGGATCCCCACTCGAATCTGGGGGACGGCCAGCTCTCCTGTCCCCAACCGCAGGTCGAGGAGGGGGTGCTCAAAAACGAGGTGATGACGCCGCCCTACGCCGTGGATCTCGGCAGCCTGCGGATCGTCTCCCTGGACTCCGCCAACGCCTGCGACTTCTTCCTCAATCCCGGCTTCACCGCTCTCTACGCCCAACAGCTGACCGAGGTCTCGAAGCTGGTGGAGGGAGCCTCGACGGCTTGGATCACGACTCACCGCCCCATCTGGGGCGTCGACGGCTTCGAAGCTGAGAAATCGAAGCCCTGTAGCGCTGAGAAGAAGTGGAGCTGCCTCAACCAAACCCTCCAGCAGGCGATCCGTCAGAGTCCTGGCGGCAAGCTACCCTCCCCTGTTCAGCTCGTGCTCTCCGGCCACATGCATCGCTTCGAGGCGGTGACCTTTCAGGACCAGGCTCACCCGCCACAGGTAGTGATCGGCAACAGCGGCGTCCAGCTGGAAGCCTATCCGCCGGCCGGCGAGCACCAGGTCCAGGTCGCCGACAACGCCGCCCATCTGCTGGCCACCGCCGCCGAGGTTTCCACCGGCACCGGAGCTGAATCGAAGACCCAGGGCGCCTTCGGCTATCTCGAGGTCACCCTGGCCGAGGACGGATCCTGGACCGGAGTGCTTCAAGACGCCCCCGCCGGCGCCGAAGGTCGGCTGGAGATCGCCACCTGTGGATCCAAGCTAGCGCAGGACGGCGCGGTGTGCCGGCTAGCGCCGGGGGTGGAGGCGGTGGAGCCCTGAATTCTGCCCCCGTCGCCAAGCCCCAGTAGGTACCTCTCATCCAATCCAAGAGAAACGATCCTCATTCGTCCCAAGGAGCTTTCCACCTGTTCTCAGGCGAGCGAATATCGATCCATCGAGCTCCAGAGACGTTTCGACCCGCCTTTCACCACGATCTCCCGGGAGGTCCTGCTTCCCGAGAGAAGAGCCTTCACTTCCTGATCCACCGCGGAGCAAAGGAGCCCCTCATGATGCGACTCACTCGACCGTTGTTTATCGCTTTGGCATTGCTGGTGTTGCTCTTGCCGCCTCCGAGCGATGCGCAGGACTGCAGTCCTGGGAAAATCCAAGAGCTCAAAACCCAGTGTCTATCTATATTGAGAGATGCCGCCGGAACCGCAAACGAAGGACATCAGCTCGACCGCCAGGCCTTCGAAAAATCGCAGGAAGCAAACGACATCGCCCTCGTTGAAAGCATCAAAGCAGGCAAGACCCTGGCCAATCTCATCGCTAAATGTCGACCTATCAGTCCGGGCTGTGCGGCTGCCGTGGCAAAGGTTCCTGGACACGTCAAGGAGCTCAAGAAGGCCTACGATCTCTACAAAGAAGCGGAGGCTCTATGGAAGCAAGCGGGTTTCTTCTACGGCACCGCGGGGGTTGCCTTCAGCGAGCAAGGAGGCGATGGGATTGCTGATCAACTCAAGGCCTGTGGGGAGGACACCTGCTTTGAAGTCGCCCAAGCTCTCAGAAGGTTCGCCGACGAGTCCAAGGCCCGCGCTCAGCGGAACCAGGACAGGGCGAATCGAGCCGCCGCCAACGTGCAGTTATGGATCGATGCCCTCGAGGGCTGCAAGGACAATCCGGAGACTTGCGAAGCTCCAGCCCCCTTGACGGATCCCGGTTTTGAAAGCCCGAGTCCTGAAGTTCCTGATATCCCACAGGGTTGACGACGAAGGCTCCATGCCGCGGTGCCCTGGGCTCCGCGGCTGGGTCGTTGCCTAGACGCTCTGGACCGGCGGCCTAGCTGGGGATTGTTAAAAATTGAACGGCGGATCGGTGGGCCTACCGTATTCCGGCAGAATCTGGCTGCTCCAGGCGCGCGCGGGGCGACCGTTCCCATATCCTTTTCGTGTCCTCCCTTCGAGACACGCCGATCCATCGATGCACGCCCCCCGGAGTGCTTCTATGACAACTCCCGAGACCGCCCGCCTGGTGGTGCTCATCGACGCCGACAACGCCCAGGCGAAGGGCCTTGCTAATATCCTCAGCGAGGTGGCGCGCTACGACACCGCCACGGTGAAGCGGGCCTACGGCGACTGGACGACGCCTCAGCTAGGCTCGTGGAAGAAGGTGCTGCACGTCCATGCAGTCCAGCCGATCCAGCAATTCACCTACACCCAGGGAAAGAACGCCACAGATTCAGCGCTGATCATCGACGCCATGGACCTGCTCCACGGCGGCAAGGTCGACGGCTTCTGCCTGGTGTCTTCGGACAGCGACTTCACCCGCCTGGCGACGCGTATCCGGGAAGCCGGTCTGGTGGTCTAAGGCTTCGGGGAAAAGAAGACGCCCCAGCCCTTCATGGCCGCCTGCGACCGCTTCTTTTTCACCGAGATCCTCAACGGATCGCCGAAGAAAGCGGCCCCGAAGAAAGTAAAGAGCCCGAAGCTGCGGGCGCTGCTGGAGTCGGCGGTTTCCTCCGCCGCTCAAGACGATGGCTGGGCGGCCCTCAGCGGTGTCGGCAACCTGGTCAACAAGAACGACCCCTCCTTCGACTCCCGCAACTTCGGCTACAAGAAGCTCAGCGACCTGGTCCGCGCCCAGGGCTTTCTCGAAGTTGACGAGCGGCAGACCGGCCCCGACAAGTCGGGCATTCAGCTCTACGTGCGGATCAAGGAGAGCTGAATCGGTAGAGCCCAGGTCGGTGGAATCCGAGTCGCTGAAGTCCGAGGGCTTGCCGCAGTCTCCTAGAATCTCCTAGATCATTCCCCGACTCCTGAACGTTAAATCCTCAGAGGGCAACCATGAGCGACGAATCCCCTTCTCATGCATCAGACAACCCGCCCGTCGTCGGTATCCCTAGCGGCAGCCGTAAAGATCTGCGGGATGTAGCCATGTATCAGAAGGGCATCATCTTCTGCATCCTGACCCAGCTCTTCGGCGCCGTGGCCCAGGTGGTGCTACCGGGAGAAGCGCGACTGCTGTTGTTGATCGTCCTGCTCTTGGTAAGCGTCGTCAGCGCCGTACTGGTCTTTCTGTTGGCGATCCGGGTCTATGGCACCGCCGTCGGGCTGGTGTTGGGCCTACTCGCCCTAGTCCCCCTCCTCGGCCTGCTGATCCTGCTCATCGTCAACCGCAAGGCCACCGGTATCCTGCGCCAGAACGGAATCCCCGTCGGGCTGATGGGGGCGGATAGCTCGCAAATTTGAGAGATGCTCCACCCGAAAGGCGCTTTCTCGCGAGCCATCTGGCGCAGAAGTCTAGCTAGGCCACTAGCTCAGGAAGTCTCTAGCTCAGAAGTACAGCGATCAGAGGTCGAGGCAAAAGCTTCACCCCTCGTCCAGCAGCTTCAGCGCCCGCTTCGGCGCCACCAGACGGTAGCCCTCCTCCAGCAGCTCCTCCACCAACCCCCAATCGGGGTCTAGGTCCAGGCGCATCCCCACCCAGCCGGAGGGCCCAACGTAGGGCGGAACGAAGAAGGTCTCGGGATCGGTTTGCACCCGCAGCTCCTGCTCTTCGAAGGTGGACTTCACCCACACCGCCACTCGGCCGTCACCGTGGTGGTTTTCGGCGAAGGTGGCGAAGGTCTTGCGGCCTCCCCACCAGGTGGGGGCGCCGTGGGAGAGCTTCTCGCGGGTCTCGGGCCAGGCGGAGATGATGGAGCGTAGGCGCTCCAGAGCAGCGGTGGGAGCGTTCAGGACTCCCAAAGCCCCCACTCGATGCCGTTCTGAATCAGCACGGCGAAGCGGCCATGGCCCTCGATGGGCAGAGCGGGGACGGCGAGGAGCGCGCCGGAGTCGGTGGCTTTCACGATGGCGGCATCGATGTCTTCGACCAGAAAGTAGGGGCGAATCACCGGCTTCTCATCAGCGCGAAGGGGAGCTCGAATTCCCATCAATCCACCGTCCTTGCGGGGCGCCGTGCGGGCGCCTCCGAAAGCCGGAATGGGATCGCCAAAGGTGACATCGTAGAAGGATCCGTAGAGCTCGCAGGCGCCCTCGACGTCCGGCGTCACGATCTCCAGGTAGTACACCGAGGGTCCCTCAGCCTTCCCCTCTGCCGCCGACTCGGCCTCTTGGGCCCAGCTCACCGTCGCCAGCATCGTAGCCAGGACCGCGAGCCCGACGAGCCTGGCAATGCGGGTTGCCCTGCGTAAGGCCATAGGATTGTTAGACGCTAACCACCGGACTTCTTCACTGCGGCCTTTGATCGACATATCCATCCTCGTTCTCCGGCGGTCTTGCCGAGGTTCATTCAGGGTTAGAGCTGGTGAATCATGAAGTTGACTGACAGGATATCAGCGGATGCCCACTACCGTCCCGGCCTGGACACCACAACCCATCACACTGAGATCTCACACTGATACCCCAGGGAGTTGCCATGAAGACTCTTCCCTCCTTCCCTTCGTCGATCTCCCGCGGGCTTTTGCGCGCCCTCTGGGTCGCAGTTCTGATGACGGCAACCACCGCTTCCCTCGAGGCCCAAACCCTCCAGGCGATCTTCTTCGACTTAGGCAATACCCTGATTGAGGATCCCGGCACCGGCACCTTCGTCTTGCGGGACGGAGCGCAGGAGACGGTGGACGCGCTCCAGACCTTGGGCCTCCAGCTCGGCGTGATCACCAACGTCCCCGCCGGCTGGACTCGGGCAAATCTCGAGGCGATCATGGCCCAGCCGGAGTTCCTCGATGAGTTCTCGGTGGTGGTGCTCTCGTCCCAGGCCCCGGCTCCGAAGCCCGACCCATCGATCTACACCTTCGCCCACGGTCTACTGCAGATTCCGGTACCGATCACTGAAACCGCCTTCGTCGGCGAGACGCTGGGCGAAATCGCCGACGTCTTCCCCAACCCCACCGAGGGCTGCCGCGCCGTCGGCATGGTGGGCATTCACCTTTCGGACCTGCCCGCCAATCCCTTCGCTAGCTACACGGTGGCCACCGACGATCTGCCCCGGATCGTCGAGATCGCCCGCGACCTCAATCAGGTTTTTCTCGATGACTTCGAGGACGGCGAACCGTGTCCACCGCGCTGGACGACGCAATGTTCCTCGCTGGCTCCTTCGGTTCTGGCTCCTTCGACTGTGGCGCCCTGGGTTCTAGCGACCCGCTGAGGCCTTTCCCCTAAGTTCAGGCTAGATCTATTGATTCACTGATCACGGCGACACCACTATGGCAAAAGCCACCGGCACTCTGACCACCTGGAACGACGACAAAGGCTACGGCTTCATCGCCCCCCAGGGCGGCGGCCAGGAGGTCTTCGTTCACATCTCGGATGTTCATCGCCGCACCCGGCGCCCCCAAGAAGGAGATCGGGTGACCTACCAGCTGACGACGGATGACCGGGGCCGCCCCCGAGCCCAAGGCGCCACCCTGGCGGGGGCAACCTCGGCCCCCAGACAGCCAAGGTCTCAGCAGCAAAAACCCCGAGAGCAAAGAACACAGCAGCGAAAGCCGCGGCGGCGCGGAGGAGCCCCGAAGCGGGCTCCTCTCTTGGTTGTCGGCGGCGCCATCGCCGCGGCGGCCTTGGCGGTAGAGTTCGGCGCGCTTCCGAAGATCTACCTCTTGTTGGTTGTGGGCCTCAGTCTGGTGACCTTCGTTGCCTACGCCATCGACAAATCCGCCGCCCAAGAAGGAGGCTGGCGCACTCCGGAACAAACCCTGCACCTGCTGGCCCTCGCCGGCGGCTGGCCCGGCGCCCTGCTGGCCCAGACTCTGTTGCGCCACAAGACCCGCAAACAGCCCTTCCGCATCGTCTTCTGGCTCACCGTGGTGATCCACTGTCTGGCGGTAGGGTCGTGGTTCATTCCCGCGGGCCGGGAATGGTGGCAGTCGATGCTTTGATCGATCGGTGCTGTGATCGAGAAAAGCACTCCCAGCGCCGCGAGCCTTGGAATCAGAATTTCGTAGCCCTGCAAAACCCACGGCACCGCAACGACGCCACAGCGGAGCTCGGTACGATTTGACACCGTGCGGACCTCCCGGTACTTTGACCTCAGGCCGTTCCGTGTTGCGGCCAGGAGATTGCGAGTTGATCAGAGGTGGTTGCAGGACCAAGACCTCTGGACCTCAGCGCGCGCGCTCCATCCATCGTTCATTTCATAGAGTAGGAGGATCACTATGAAAGTCACTACGCAGATCAAAGCCGGGGTCGCGCCTGGCTGCGGTTGCGGCCGTCTCCTCTGGCATCACGCCAACGGCGGACAATCCAATCCGACGGGCCCCAAGGACGCTTGAGGTCCTGAGCAACCGTACAGAAGCTGGAGGCCTTCTCAGACCGCCGGTGCCAAGGGTGGTAGCACTGCGCAACGCAGGGTTACCGCCCTTTTTCGTTGCTTCGCCTTTTCTTCCATCTCGCCTCCATTCACCAGGGTTTGACGGCATCAAGGGCTCTTTGAGAAGAGCAATGGCCGTCTCTCCGGGCAGCTGAGCTCCGTATCGAAGGGTCAGAAAAACTCCAACTCTTCATCGATTTGACACCTTCTGGCCCTCCCGCTACCGTGCCATCACGTCGACTCGTCAAAGAAGAGAAGCTCGTAGCAAGATCGGCGAAGTCCCTTCCTAGGACTCAGCCAATCAATTCTTCTGACCTTCCATCACTCACCTAACTCAGCAGGAGAGGAAGCATGAAAGTCACCACGAAGATCAAGGCCGGCCTCGCCCCGGATTGCGAAGAAGGCACTCTCCCTAGTTGGCGCAGAGCCAACGACAGGCTGACGCCCTGACCACTCAAAGGAAGATCATGAAAGTCACCACGAAGATCAAAGCCGGGGTTGCCCCGGATTGCGAAGACGGCACCGTCATTGGCTGGCGAAGGGCCAACGATAGGCTGACGTCCTGACCAAGCCCTCTCCAAGCGGCGGTCTTGACTGACCGCTCAAAGCAACAAAAAGGTTTTTCTTGGGAGAGGGTGGTGATCAAAGGGAGAACGGCAGCTAACCCTAAGCGCTGCTCTCCTCAGGATTGCCACCCTTTTTCCTATTCCAAGCCACTACCTCCAACGGCTTCCACCCCCACTCCACTAGCGCCGAGAGCCCCTGTCCGTTGAGCTTTCCCCATACCTCCCGCTTCCTGCTGCTCGACAACTTCAAGAGCTGGTCGTGGCTGACCTTGTTGTTCTCTTTGCTCCTCGCTCTGTGGGGGGCCTGGCTCTTCTTTGCCGAGGTGCCCCTGGTAGAAGCCAGCGAGTCGGGCCGTCTGGAGGTCTCCCAGCGGGTCCACCGCATCGAATCCCCCATCGAGGGAAAGCTGCTTTCCGTCAAGGTGGTGCTGCGCCAGGCGGTCCAAGAGGGGGACGTGCTCGTCAGCCTCAACTCGGAAGAGGAAGAAGAGCATCTCGCCGAGGCGCAATCCAAGCTGCAGGCGCTGCTGGCCCGGGAAGAAGCGGTGCAGGCGGAGCTGGGTATCGAGGAGGAGCTGGCGCAGCGGCAGTCCGTCGCAAACGTCGAGGCCCTCAAGGAGGCTCGGCTGAAGTTCCGCCAGGAGTCCATCTCCTCGAGCTTCGCCGCTCTAGAGGTAGAGAAATCTGAGGCCCTGCAGGAAGCGGGGCTGATCTCGGAAGTCGACTGGCTACGGCTCCAGGGAGAGGCGCAGCGCCATCAGGCGATGGCGGACTCCGCCGAGCAGGGGATCCTCACCCTGGAGGCCGAGCAGCGATCCAGTGAGTCGGAATCTCTCAAGCGTCAAAACCAGCTTGAGCAGGAGCTGCTGAAGATTCGCGAAGAGCGAATCGACCTTCGATTCCAGCTCGATCATCTCCAGCACACGATGGAAGATCGCCAGCTTCGTACTCCGGTGGACGGAATTGTCGGCAGCATTACGGAGCTGCGCTCGGGAGCCTTCCTGGAGGTTGGCGATGCGGTAGCCGAGATCGTGCCCGATGGCGAGGTCACGGTGAGCGCCACCTTCAAGCCCACGGCCCTGGGCCGGGTGAGGCCGGGGCAGCCGGCGACCCTACGACTGGACGCCTACCCCTGGCCCCAGCACGGCACCGTGCCCTTGGTGGTCGACCGCCTGGCGACGGAGCCCGACGAGGGCACGATTCGAGTGGAGCTGTCTCCCACGACGCTGACTTCCGAGGGGGGCTCTTCCAACGAGGAGTCGCTCCCGGCTCTGCCCCTGGAGCACGGCCTGACGGGAAGCATCGAGATCGAGGTCGATCGTCTCTCCCCGCTGCAATGGCTGCTGCGCGCCGCCGGCGGGCGCCGGGGGCATGCTGCCTCCGCTCCGACCCAACCCGCCTCAACAGACCCAGCTTAGTCCCAGGCCTGCCTCCATGGATCGTCGACAGCGCTCGTTCCTCGTTCCCGAGGTTCTGCAGATCTCGACGATGGACTGCGGCCCGGCGATCCTCGCCAGCGTGCTGGCAGGCTTCCGCCTGCCCTCGTCCTATGGCCGGCTGCGGGAGCTCTGCCAGACGGACGTCGACGGCACCTCCATCGAAACCCTGGAAGAGGTGCTGAATCAGCTCAGCCTCGAGGCAGAGCAGGTGATGGTGCCGCCGGAGTTCCTGCTCCAGGACGGCGGACGTAGGGCCAGAGGGAAAGGGGATGAGGGACGACTGCTCCCCGCCATCGCCGTCGTCACCCAGCCCGACGGCGCCTTCCACTTCATCGTGATCTGGCGCCGCCTCGGCAATTACTTCCAAATTATGGATCCCGCCCGCGGCCGCCGCTGGGTGCGTGCCGAGACGCTGCAGCGGGAGCTCTATCTCCACAACCAGCAGGTGCCTGGGGAGGCCTGGGCCCAGTGGTCCGCAAGCGCGGAATTCCTCGCCCCCATCGAGGCGAGACTGCGGCGCCTGCGGGTTCCCGCCAACGAAATCCGCGGGCTTCTCGCAGAGGCCCGGGAAGCTCCGGAGCCCGCCAAGACGGGAGTCGCCCCCGCGGCCCTGGAGGCCGCCCTGCGCAGCACCGAAAGCCTCCACCGCAGCGGCGCCCTAGCCCGGGGGCGCAGCGCCGCCGCGGTGCTGCAGGCCCTCTACCGGCGCGCCCGAGAGGATTGGGAGCGCGACGGCGGGGCACTGCCGCCCAGTTCTTGGTCGGTGCAGCCGGCGCAGGACGCTTCCCTGGTCGTGCTGCGCGGCTGCGTGCTGGTGAAAGTGCGCCGGCAGCAGGTCGAAGATCCCTCACCGGCTGCCGTCTCCGACACAGCGCCCCAGGCCCAGGAGAGCCGTGACGAAGCGCCGCAGGCCCAGGACGAAGCGCCCCAGGCCCGTCAGCGCTGGGCCGCCGTCCAGCAGCGCCCGGAGCCCTCACCGGAGCGGCAGCTATTCGCCCTGCTGCAGCGAAAACACCGCGGCATCCTGGCCCCGGTACTGGGCTCCCTCACCCTCGGCGCCCTGGCCGTGGCCTGCGAGGCTCTGCTCTTCACCGCCCTCATCGGGCTCGGAGGACAGCTCTCGTCGACCCTCGAGCAATCTCTGCTCCTCGCCCTCGTCGCCCTGCTGATCGCCACCTTCGGCGGCGTCCACTGGCTCAACCTCAGCGCCCTGCTGCGCCTCGGCCGTCACCTCGAGGCGCAGCTGCGCCAGGCCTTCCTGCGCAAGCTCCCCCGCCTCGGCGTCTCCTTCTTCAACAGCCGGCTGCGCTCGGACATGGCGGAGCGGGGGCATAACGCCTATGCCCTGCGGGAGCTTCCGCGGGTCCTCGGCAGCGGCGTCACCAGCGCCTCGGAGCTCCTCTTCACCGTCCTCGCCCTCGCCTGGATGTATCCCGGCGTCGCGCTGCCGGCGGCGGGCTGCGCGATGCTGGCGGTGCTGCTGCCCTGGGCCTTTCAGCCCCTTCTGGCGGAGCGGGACCTACGGCTGCGCACTCTCTCCGGCACCCTCAGCCGCTTCTTCCTGGACACCTTCCTGGGGCTGGTGCCGATCCGCGCCCACGGCGCCGAGAGGGTGATCGAAAGGCAGCACGACTCGGTTTTGGACCGCTGGACGGAGGCCGGACTGCGGCTGCAGCGGGTCGCCCTCGGCGCCGGGCTGCTGCAGAGCGGCCTGAGCACCGGCTTCGCCGCCCTGCTGGTCTTTCTTCACGTCCAGCAGTCGGGAACCGCCGGGCTGCTGCTCCTCGCCTATTGGGCCCTACGACTGCCTTCCCTCGGCACCGAGATCGCTTCGGCCTTCGAGCGCTACCCCCTCTATCGCAGCCTCGCCCTGCGGCTGCTGGAGCCCCTCGGGGCTCCCGACGAGGATCAAGATCTCAGCAGCGAAGCTTCCGATACCTCGAGGAGCGAAGGAAGCCCTAGCCTCTCCAGCGACGGGGAAGCTTCCCAGCCCTCCGCCGTCGGCCTGGAGCTTCGCGGGGTGCACCTGGAGATCTCCGGCCATCCCCTGCTCCAGGACATCGATCTCTCCATCGCCGCGGGGGAACACGTCGCCGTTCTCGGCGCCTCCGGCGCGGGCAAATCCACCCTTCTGGGCCTCCTCCTCGGCTGGCATCGACCTAGCCGAGGAGAAATCCAGGTCGATGGCCGCGACCTCCAGGGCGACGCCCTCCGCCACCTGCGGCAGCGCACCGCCTGGATCGATCCGGCGGTGCAGCTATGGAACCGATCCCTCTCCGCCAATCTGCGCTACGGCCAGGAAGCGCCACCGGCACCGGAAGCATCACCAGGTCAGCAGAGGAACTCTAGCGACGAACCCGGCGCCTCGCCGGGAGAGCTGCTGGAGGAAGCGGAGCTCTACGAGCTGGTGGAGAAGCTCCCTCAGGGGCTCACCACCTCGCTGGGAGAGGGCGGCTCGCTGATCTCTGGAGGAGAGGGCCAGCGAGTGCGCTTCGGCCGCGGCGCCGGCCGACCCCACGCCCGCCTCGCCCTGCTGGACGAAGCCTTCCGCGGCCTCGACGCCGAAACCCGAGGGCGCCTCCTCGCACGGGCGCGGCGGCGCTTCCAGCACGCTACGCTCCTCGTCGCCCTGCACAGTCCCCAAGAGGCAAAGAGCTTCGACCGCGTGCTCTTCCTCGCCGACGGCAGGCTGGTGGAGAGCGGTAGCCCGGAAGAGCTGCTGGCAGACCCCGACTCCGCCTATCGCCGCGCCCTCGAGGCAGAGGAAGCGCTGCACCGCCGCGGCTGGCGCTCTGCCCAGTGGCGGCATTGGGAGCTTCGAGACGGCCGGGTCGAGGAGAGAGTCTCCTCCGAAGGTGAAGAATCCGCGTCGGGAGATCTTCGATGAGCTCCTCCCGGACTGAGCTATCTCAGGAGCTGCCCCAGGTACTACCTCAGGAGGTGATCTGGGGCCCCCACCAGCTGGGCGAAGCCTTCGAGCTCTTGATTCAGTCTCGGAAGCTGCCGACAGAGCCCGCCACCGGGCAAGGAGCATCGTCGGATTCGCCTGATTCCACCGAACAGCGTCCCTCCGGGCAGCGATTGGAAGAAGGGGCCGCGGCGCTGGGGCTGGAAGTCCAATGGGACCCTCTCCCCTACTCGCAGCTAGATCGCTCGGCCCCTCGCCTGCGCCACTGCCTTGTCGAGCTTCCCGGCGGCGGTACCGGCTCTCAAGATGAGGGCTCTCAAGGAAACCGCTCCCAAAGCAGCAGCTCCCAGGGCTTCCTGCTGATCACCCGGGCCTCTCGATCTTCAATGCGCATCCTCTCTCCCCAGGGCAGCATCCACCGACTGCCCTTCACCACCTTCCTCCAGCATCTCCGTCGCCCCGCGGAGGCCGAGAGCGAATCGGAGATCGACGACCTTCTCGGCGCCACCGGCCTAGACACAAAAGCCCGGCAGCGGGCTCGCCGCAGGCTGCTGCTGGAGCGCCTGGCGGAGCACCCCTGCGGCCGCGTCCTGCAGGTTCATCCCTCCCCCGGCGCGAGCTTTCTGCACCAGGCCCGGGCCGCCGGCCTGCCGGCCCGGCTCGGGCTGCTGGCGACGGCCTTCGGCAGCCAGGTCCTGCTGCTGATTCTCGGTTGGTGGCTGCTGGGCCGCGGCGCCCTCTCCGGCACCCTCGGCTCCGGCTGGCTGTGGGCCTGGGGCCTGCTGCTCCTCACCGGCCTGCCGCTCCAGGCCATCGCCTTCTGGAATCAGGGAGTCCTGGCCCTCGGCTTCGGCGCCCTGCTGCGGCGGCGGCTGCTGCGAGGGGCCCTGATGCAGGACCTCGAGGAGCCCCGACAGCGCGGAGCGGGGCAGCTCCTCGGCCGAGTGCTGGAGGCGGGGAACGTCGAGCGTCTAGCCCTCAACGGCGGCTTCCGAGGCCTCTTCTTTCTCTTCGAATGGATCCTCGCCCTGTGGGTCCTGAGCCTCGGCCTCGGCGGCGGTGTTCTCGTCTCCCTGCTCTGCCTCTGGACCCTGCTGAGCCTCGGCCTCGGGCACCGCTACTATCGCCAGCGCCAGCGCTGGATCCGGGCCCGGATCGAGATGACGGACTCCATGGTGGAAAGCATGGTCGGCCACTCCACCCGCCTGGCGCAGCAGCCCTGGCAGCGCTGGCATCAGGGGGAAGACCGCGAGCTCGCCCGCTACCTCCAGGGCTCCCGCCGGCTGGACAGAAGCCTCCAGCGCTTCGTCCTCCTCACCTCCCGCGGCTGGCTGGTGCTGGCTATCGCGACCCTCATTCTGCCTCTCCAGCAGAGCGCTGCTCCTCAAGGCTCGCTGATGGTCCAGCTAGCGGTCAGCCTCGGCGGCATTCTGCTGGCCCAGCGGGCCCTGGGGCGACTGGTGGAGGGCGGCATCGATCTCGCCGGCGCGCTGATCTCCTGGCAGCAGGTCGGCGATCTCTTCCGCCATGCAGCCCGTCGGCAGCCCGCCGGCGATGCCGGCCTCCGGGACAGCGCCGCGGCCAGTGAAAGGATTCTGGAAGCTCGCCAGCTGAGCTTCCGCTACCCGGGGCGCCCCGATCCCGTTCTCGAGGGCGTCCAGGTAGAGATTCTGCAAGGAGATCAAATCCTTCTGGAAGGCCCCTCCGGCGCCGGCAAGTCCACCCTCATCGCGCTGCTGGGCTCCCTGCGGGCCCCACAGCAGGGCCTGCTCCTGCTCCATGGCGTCGACCCCCACGGCTGGGGCTCCCTGGACTGGCGCCGCAGGGTCGCCATCACGCCGCAATTTCACGAGAACCACCTCTTCTCCGGTCCCCTGGCCTTCAACCTCCTGCTGGGCCACCGCTGGCCTCCGAGCCCGGACGACCTCGCCCGCGCCGAGGGCGTCTGCCGCGAGCTAGGCCTCGGCCCGCTGCTGGAGCGCATGCCCGGCGGCATGATGCAGACCGTCGGCGAGACCGGCTGGCAGCTTTCCCACGGCGAGCGCAGCCGAGTCTTCATCGCCCGGGCCCTGCTCCAGGGGGCCGACCTCGTCGTCCTCGACGAGAGCTTCGCCGCCATGGACCCCGAAAACCTCGCCCACTGCCTCCAGGCCGTCCGGCGGCTGGCTCCGACGCTGCTGGTGATCGCTCATCCTTGAGGGCGTTTTGCCCTCATCTGAAGGGAGAGGTTATACGAAGATTGAATAAATTGCGCAAAGCAGAAAAATCGCATGCGCAAACCTTTCATCCTCTCGCCCTGAGAGCGTATTCCCACGGAGGACCTCATGAAGAGCCTGCTCAGAACATCCCTCATCATTCTCGCCCTCGCTGCCCTCCTCTCTATCGGTACCATCGCAATGGCTGACCCCGGCCCCTTCCTGAATCCAGATGGAGCGCTTTGTACGTTCACGGGGAATGACGATGGCCCCTACGGACCCCGGGGCGTCTATGACTGCGTCGGCGGCAATGATGGAGACTACACCGGCTATGGGCCTCCGGATCTCGACCTGATCCTCTAAGGACACTCACTGACTCTCAAAATGAGCCCCAGCAGATCAACGTCGACTTCGACGCTCTGCTGGGGCTCTCACCTTTTGCACAGCTTCTTCCCTAGGCCATGGCGTGAGTTTTGAGTTGACAAGAGCCCCCGTAGAGCACGGCAGTAACAGGTGGGAACCATGGATGAGAGAGACATCGAGGGCGGTCGCCGACAGGATCCACAGCCCCCGCAAAATGAAATTCAATAAAAAATAATCATCGCATTTGCGTATTGCAAAATAATAATAAATAATGCCCGCACATTCACTGCGGCGCTCTCTTCCGTTTCGTCCAGAATCCTTCAGCGCTGCACTCTTGGAGACCTTCATGAAGCGAATGATCAAGACTGCCGTCGTCGCCCTGGCGCTCCTCGCGCTCCTCTCCATCGGCCCCCTGGCTAGCGCTTCCCCGCCGCCCTTCATCGGCGGAGACGGAGCGACCTGCACCTGGGTCCTGGACATCGATGGCCCCACCGGTCCGATAGGCATTTACGCCTGCTCCGGTGGCCCTGGCCCCGACTACTTCGCAACTGGCCCTTCCTGTAAGTCCTGAACAGACTGCGATCTGAAGAGGCTGCGATCTGAATAGATTAGGTCCTCGTCGATTCGACGGCCAGGAAAAGAAAGTCCAGTAAGAAGACCTCGGGGAATCATCGATTCGCCGAGGTCTTTTTCTTTCTGACTGCTGATCGAGCGGACCTTAAAGGTTCATCTGCCACAGAGTGAAATTCAGCGTCGACAGGAAGCTCGCACAGCATAGTTAGGGCACCAACAAGAGGCTAGCCCAGCGATCTGGGCGCCAGGCGAGGGTGAGAGTGGCGACGATCGTGAGCTAAATCAGCACGAGCTGCGCGAAGGCGATAACCGGACGCTGGAGGGCGAAGAAGAACAACGGCAGCCAGGCATTGGCTAGCCGAGCTTCAACGGCGGCAATCAAGGCGGCGATCTGAACGGATTAAATAAAAACTTCGACTACCCGTAAAAATGCAATTGATTATTAACGGTCAAAAATGAATAATGCACAAACTTTCATCGCAGCGCTCTCTTCCCTTTAGTCCAGACTCCTTCGGCGCTGCGCACTTGGAGATTCCCATGAAGAGAATGATCAAGACCGCCGTCGTCGCCCTCGCGCTCCTCGCCCTCCTCGCCATCAGCCCCCTCGCCAGCGCTTCCCCGCCCCCCTTCATCGACGAAGATGGAGGGTACTGCGTCTGGTACTTCGACACCGACTTGCCACCTTTCGGTGTGGTGGGAATCTACGTCTGCTCCGGCGGCACTCGCGGCGGCTACTACTTCATTGACGGCCCTGCGTGCGGTAACCCCTGAGGGGAGCTGTTCGACAAGCTAGAGCCTGAAGCGACTAAGACTCCGGAATGACCTGAGCAGCATCCGAATCAGGCGAAGCGCCGTCTACCGGATGGCCCCATGAGAAAAGCCTCGGCGAATCCCATTTCGCCGAGGCTTTTCTATTTCGCCTAGAAGCTCCGAGGAAGGCTCGCTCAGGCGTCGACCCTGTTGATGCTCGCTCATCCCTGGGCGGATTCAGTGACAACAAGAGCTTCTGTGTTGGCTCGCCAAGCGAAAAATACTGAACAAGAATAATCGCAATTGATTATTAATGGCTTTTAATAAATAATGCTCCAACTTTCACCGCAGCGCTTTCTTCAGCCTCGCCTAGACTCCTTCGGCGCTGCGCACTTGGAGATCCCCATGAAGAGAATGATCAAGACCGCCGTCGTCGCCCTGGCGCTCCTCGCCCTCCTCTCCATCAGCCCCCTCGCCAGCGCTTCCCCACCCCCCTTCATCGACGAAGACGGAGGGTACTGCACCTGGGTCCAGAATGCCGATTTCGGCGGCACCATCGGCGTGGTCGGAATCTACGGCTGCTTCAACAGCATCACTCGCATCTGGTACATCAGTGACGGTCCCGCGTGCACCAACCCCTGAGGGGAGCTGCTCGACAAGCTAGAGCCTGAAGCGACGGGGACTCCGAAATGACCTGAGCAGCGCCCGAATCAGGCGAGGTGCCGTATACCGGATCGCCCCATAGGAAAAGCCTCGGCGAATCGCATATCGCCGAGGCTTTCGTATGTCGCCTAGATGGCTCCGAGGAGAGCTAGCTCGGCGAGCTCAGAGGTTCATCTGCCACAGGGTAAAATTCAGCGCAGCGGCAAAGCTCACCCACAGCAGATAAGGCACCAGCAGCAGGCCGGCCGAGCGGTCGGGACGCCAGGCGAAGGCAATGGTGGCGACGATGGTGAGCCAGATGAAGACAATTTCGGCGAAGGCGAGGTCCGGTCGCCGGAGGCCGAAGTAGAGCCACGACCACAGAGCGTTGAGCACGATGTTGACTCCCCAGAAGATCAGCGCCTTCTGGGTGCCCTGTTCCCGATGCCGCCACAGGCGCCAGCCAGAGATCGCGATCATCACGTAGAGCACCGACCACACCGGTCCGAAGACCCAGCTGGGAGGATTCCAGGAGGGCTTACTCAGCCCGTCGTACCACTCCCCCGGCTGGAAGGCGGCGCCGCTGGCGCCAGCGATGAAGACGATGCCGAGGAAGACGATGAGGGAGGCGTACTTTTTCATCGATGCGGCCCTCCGGGGGCCGGGGGCGAGGCGAACAATGGGTGTCACGAAGAGCCCGGTCAGGCTCTTCCCTCTCTACGATATCTGCGACAAAACAGAAGGGGAAGAACCCCGGCCCCGGCGCCCAGGGCAGCGCCAACAGGCGGCGCTACTCCAGCAGACGGCCTTCGACGGCGAGCTCTTCGGCACCCTCCAGCCGCTCCTGGAGCCCCGCGGGGACCTCATGCACCGGGCGCGAGAAGCTCCGCAGCCGGCCGTCGCTGTTGAGCTCGACGAGATGGTTGACCCGCTGCTCCTCCACCAACTGCGGATGGTCCGAGCGCTGGTGAGAGCCGCGGCTCTCCTTGCGGGCGATGGCGCAGCGCACGGAGGCCTCGGCGCTATCGAGGGATCCCAGCAGATCCAGGGCCAAGGCCAGATCGCCGAAGCCCTCGGCGCTCGGCCGCACATCGACGTGCTGAGCCGCCTGCCGGATCTCCTCTAGCTGGGCGAGGCCGGAGCTGAGCTTCTCTTCGCTGCGCACCACGCCGCAGTGGTTCCACATCACGTTGCGCACCGCCCGCTGGAGCGGGCGGGCGAGCTCTTCGTCATGCTTGGTGAGCCGGTCCAGCTCGTCGTGGGCCGCGGTGATCACGGCGCGGCTGCGGCGCTGCAGGTCGAGCTCAGCGGAATGCTCCGCCGCGCTCTCCCCGGCACGCTTGCCGAAGACCAGGATCTCCGCCAGGGAGTTTCCGCCGAGGCGGTTGGCGCCGTGGACTCCGCTGGTGCACTCTCCCGCGGCATACAGCCCGTGTACCCGAGTGGCGTGGCTTTCCGGCTCCACCACCAAACCTCCCATGGTGTAGTGGGCGGTGGGAGCGACCTCCATGGGGTGTTTGGAGATGTCCAGCATCTGCGACTCCATGAACTGCCGATACATCCGCGGCAGCTTCTCCAAGATGAAGTCCTTGGAGCGATGGCTGATGTCGAGGAAGACGCCCTGGTTCTCCGAGCCGCGACCCTCCACGATCTCGGTGTAATTCGCCAGAGCGACTCGGTCTCGGGTCGACAGCTCCATGCGCTCAGGATCGTAGCGCTCCATATAGCGCTCCCCCTCGCTGTTGAGCAGATGCCCACCCTCTCCCCGCACCGCCTCGGTCACCAGCGTTCCGGCCATGGTTTCGGGAAACACCATGCCGGTGGGGTGGAATTGCACCAGCTCCATGTCCGCCAGCTCACAGCCCGCCTGCAGCGCGAGGCGCATGGCGTCGCCGGTATTTTCATCTCGCCGCGAAGAGCTGCGGCGCCAGATCCGGGTATGCCCTCCCGCCGCCAACACGACGGCATCGGCCAAATACACCGTGCGCTCCCCGCTCACGATGTCGAAGGCCATGGCGCCGAAGCACACCCCCTCCCCGCTGGTGTCGTCCACCAGCAAGCGCGAGACGTAGCGCATGTCGTGGATCGGGATCTCTAGCGCCTCGACTCGCTCGGTCAAGGTGTTGAGCACCGCGCGGCCGGTGTAGTCCCCGGCGTAGCAGGTGCGGCGATATTTGTGCGCGCCGAAGTAGCGCTGATCCAGCTCCCCGTCAGCGGTGCGGGCGAAGGGAGTGCCCCAGCGGGCCATTTCGAGAATTCGCTCCGGCGCCTCCTGCACCAGGAGCTCGACGGTGCGAGGCTCCGCCAGGAAGTAGCCCTCCCGGTAGGTGTCGACGAAGTGCTGCTCCCAAGAATCCTCTGGATCCACCGTCGCCAGGGCGGCGTTGATGCCGCCGGCAGCGAGAACCGTGTGGGCGTCATTGCGCATCCGCTTGCCGAGCACGATGACCTCGGCTCCCGCCTCGTGGGCGGCCAGGGCCGCCCTCAATCCGGCCCCGCCGGAGCCGATGATCAGAACATTACAGACGTTGGTGCGATGCTTTTGGGGCATGGCCTCTGATTTCCTTTAGCAGCCTCTATGGCTGGCCTCTATAGCTGGCCTCTATGGCTGAATAGAGCCCCTGGCCTGATGACCAGGAGACCAGCTCGAGTCAACGGGTTGATTAGCTCCAGTGAATTCTCTCGACGCGAAACCCGAGCAGCAGCAATCCCGAGGGGTTGAGCCCCAGGGATCCATCACCACTCAGGACGGTGCTCAAAGTGCGGGGATCCGTTCGCTCCCATCGATCCGACAAAGCCGGTGCGCGAGGGATCTCGGCCTCCAAACGGTGGCGAGAATCACTGTTTTTTCCCTGTCGACGCCCAATCTTCATAGATCACTCGTTCTAGGCAGCTCGTTGTCAGTAGCTCGCCATCGGAACGCAGCCCTTCAAAGAAGCAGTCCTCGCGAACCACCTCCGGCGCGTCGCGTTCCGCCGCTCCCATCGCGCCCTACGGCGCCAGAGCCCAAAACGGTCCGCGTGACCGAGGCGAGAAAACTCCTGCCACAGCGCGCCCGCCGCGCCGTGTCGTCTGTCCCCGAGTCAAGCTTCTCCAGCTTCAACCCGCAGCCTCTATCTCAGTAGCCCAGCACCTCAAGGGCCCAGCATCACAGCGAGGCGGCCTCGAGGCCTTTCGCAGAAGCGGGATCTAAACTCGAACCTAAAGCTTCGAGGCGCCGCGCGGAGACCCCAAGAAGTCAACGGCTTCATCTCCCTGAGCCAAGCTCAAAGAGGGCCGGAAAACCAAGGTTTCTGGGCGACGATGAACACCGAGCTCACCACATCCCGGTGCTGGCTCAGCGTGTCTCTCAGCGCCGCGAAGCGCTTGCGCGCCGCCGGCGAACGCAGTACCGAGGTGAACACCCTCAGCGCGTCCCGCAGGCCCTCGTTGCGCATCAGGCGAAGGGGGGTGAGCGACTGCAGCGGGGCGGTCTCGATGATCTCGACCTCCAGCCCAACGCTACGCAGCATCTCGAGCCATTCTCCACAGGTCAAAAGGCGCGCCTCGGCATCGACGTTTTGCAGCAGGTCGCTGGCGATACGGTCTTTCCGCGACTGCTCTAGGTACTCCGGCGTCAAGGCAATTTCGTGGAGCCCGAGACGGCCGCCAGACTGCAAGAAGCGAAAGGCCTCGGCGAGAATCGCCCGCTGCCGGCCCTCGTTCTGGAAGCTGAGGATCGATTCCCCGTAGGCCACCGAGGTGGAGGAAGCGTCGAGCCCCGTCTGGGCGATAGCCCCGTGGACGCAGCAGCGCCTGGCCCCTCGGATCACCTGCCGAACCAGCTTCGCCGTCACCTCGTCCCGCTCGATGCCGGTGAAGGTCATCGGCTGGTTCTCCAGAGCGATGCGAGACGCCGCCCCCAGGCCCGGCGCCAGCTCCACCACCCGGTCCTCCGGGCCGATGTCGAGAGCATCGATCATCCGCCGGGTCATCTCCATTCCCCCGGGGCGCATCACCCGTCGCCCGAGGCGAGTCAACGCCCAAGGCACCGGAACTTCGGTCGCTTCGGGACCCGCGGAGAGCCCTGAGGCGGGAATCGTGTCGCTATCTGGGATGGGAAGCATCGCGATCTCTCCTGGCGACCTCTCGGCTAGATTCCGTGGCGAGAGGGGGGATTTCCGGTGGTTGGTCAACCTCGACCATCCCAGGATACATAAAAGGGACTAAATTTGTCCAGTTTAAAAATATTCGGCAGAAGCGAACTCAGGCTCCTATAAGACGTACCTCTGGCCTGAGCAACCAGAGCCCTCAAGAGACGAGAACGGGCCACCTCTCAGTTCGTCGTTTCGTCTAGAGCCCGTCCCCAGATGCTTTAATCCCCCAGCGCGGCACAAGTGCCCCCCTGGGATGCCCCTCCATGAGGGTCACCCCACGCCAAGCCCCGAACGCCGCCGGTGGAACCCAGTCCCGAGGATTACCCTTGGCGCTATCGATGTTCTGCCCGACCATCGAGGCATGCCGAAACCATGCAGCCGAAGACTTCCTCGCAGCTCACAGCCCGCGGGCTCTCCACTGAACCTGTAGGCCTAACCCAAGGTTTCCCCCATGAGCGTATTTGGTAAGACCCTATTCAGCGCGCCCCCCTTCATTCGCTGGACTTTGACCCCCGTGCTCGTGCTGGCCGCTCTCTTCTTGCCGCTCATGGTCGGAGCCGTGCAGCCGACCATCCCCTGGGTTGTCTACCTCGTCGAGCTCGTATTTCTCGCCCTTCTCGCTGGGTTCTGGCTCCCGACTCGCTATGGCCGATGGGCTTTTCGTCTCGTCACCGCGACGATCTTTGTCTTTGCCGCCGTAGTTCTCGGTCAGGAGATCCATCACGCCATGACCGCCGGGGCAGACCGCGAAGGGGTTTGGGGCCCGGTCTTTGAGGCGCTCATCCCTTTCGTCGCCATCGGGATCCCCTGCCTCCTCTACACCCTCCGCGGTTCCTCCCCCTCGTCGGCGCCCCCCGAGCGCACCTTCGCTCGCCTGGTAGATCCAGAATCCCTCCTTTCCTACGAGCTCACGGCCGCTCTCGCGAAGCTCCACTCAGGCTCCGCCGCCTTCGATCCCCCCCGGGACGAAGCCGAAGAGTACCTGGGTCTCTTCCTCGATCCCGCCTACGAGATGCTCGACAACACAGAACCCGTCTCCCCCTACGCCATGGCCCTGCTGCCCGACGAAAGCGTGATCTTTGTAGATCCTGTCCCCCGCCCTTCCCCAGCCACGCCCCTCCTCGGGCAGCTACGCCAGGCCCTGCGCCAAGGCGCCACCGACAGCGGTTATTTGTGCACCGCGTTGATCTATACCGATACACAGCAGTCCCTCCCCGGCAGGCCATCCACCAAGGTTCTCAGCGCCGAGATCGATCACCACGCGGACTACTCCGTGATCGTCCACCTGCCGCTGGAGTTCACCGCGCGCGAGCCCCTCATCGGCGAGATCTCCGCCGATATCGGGAAGTACGAGGTCTTCGGGAAGCCGATTCGCTGAAGGGGTATCTGCTGAAGGGGTATCTAGAGCTACCGTAGGTTTACGCGGTGAATCTACGTAGTGAATCTATGCAGTGAATCAACGCGGTGAGCCTGCGTAATCAGCCTACGCAGTGATTCTTGCTCGGGAGTTCCCTCGCTGCCGCCCGGCCGCATTACCCGTCGACCTAGGCGGGCAGCGCCCAGTGGACCGGGAGTCCGGTGATCTCTGGGCGCGCGGACAGTCCAGAAGCGGGAATCGTCTGCTTTCTGGGGAACGGAAGCGTCGTGATCTCTCCTTGGGCGAATCCCCGCGTTATTGATCGACGGGAAAAGGGTTTCTAAAGCAATTGCCTGGAGCAGCAGCTCGCTGCTTAAGCACGGGCTGCGCCTGTGGGGCATCCAAAGAGGACTAATTATGCCCATGTTTGTTCGACCGGGATTGGAGCTGAGGTCTCGATGCCCGCTGTTGAGCGCCACCTCTCGGCTTCCAAGCTGCCTTCGAGAGGCCAGCGTCGCGTCAATGACTTTTCGCTAACCCATTCGCTAGAGGTTCCGTCTCAGCTGACGATACCCCTCACCTAGCTAGAGCGAAGCCCCTTCACCGCGATAGACGCCCTGATTGCTGCGCGTCTACCGGCCCGCAGGCCTCCCCAACAAAGAGAGCGATCTATTTTCCGAGGTACGGTCAACCTGATCACTTGAAGGATTCCTATGGCTATTGACTCCCCCATTATCTTTCTCGCTTTCGCCAACGAGCGTGAGGAGGGAGCGTCTTACCTGCGCAATTTGCCCGAAGAGCAGAAGCGGGTCCGCAAGGCTCTCAAGCCCTCGGTGATCGCGGGGCACTGCGAATTGCTCGAGCGAAACAATGCGACGGTGGAAGAGATCTTCGACGGTTTGCAGGAGAACCGTGACCGCGTCGCCATCTTCCACTTCGGTGGTCATGCCGGTGGATCAGAGATCATCCTCGAAACCCCTGAAGGATGGGCCTATAAGGCCGATGCTGGGAGCCTGGCTGCCTTCTTGGGAGCGCAGAATGGCTTGGTCCTCGTCTTCCTTAACGGCTGCTCCTCGAGCGGACAGGTCGAGGCCCTGCATGACCACGGCATCCCTGTGGTCATCGCCACCACGCAAGAGATCCATGACGCGGTAGCCGCCAACTTTTCAAGTCGCTTCTACAGCGCCCTTGCATCCGGAGCCTCGATCCAGACGGCCTTCGACGAAGCGAGCGCAGCGTCTCGTAATAAAGCCGACGACGACCCCCGACGCACCTACCGCTCTTCCTTCCGCGGCCAGGGCGGGACCGCGCATTGGCCGTGGGAGATCTACGTTGCAAAGGGAGCAGAGGAAATCGCTACGAAGTGGAGCCTTCCTCTAGCGGCGGGCGATCCACTCTTCGGATTACCACCTATCCCTGAGATGGATCTTCCCCTTTCGCCCTTCAAGCATCTCCATTGGTTTGAGCGCGAGGATGCCGAGATCTTTTTCGGTCGCGGACAGGAGATTCGTGACCTCTACAAGGCGACGACGCGACCGGGCGGAGCGCCGATCGTTCTCTTGTTCGGAATGTCGGGTGTAGGTAAGTCCTCTCTATTGGCTGCCGGCGTGCTCCCGCGGCTCGAGGCGGAGCATCAGGTCCAGTACCAACGCCGAGATGATTTTTCGAGTCTTACCGCGACCCTCGCTGAAGCTCTCCAAGCGGCTCTCAGTGTAGCTCTTGGCAATGATCCGAGTGGCGACAAGGTGCTGGACGATCCAGCCTCCGCTTGGAGAGCGATCGAAGAACGGGCTGGCTCCACTTTGATCATCGTCCTAGATCAAGTAGAGGTAGCGTGGACTCGATCAGAGTCTGTGGAAGAAGAGCTCGAGGCCTTCTCGGCGCTTCTGCGAGCGCTCTTCGCTGTGCGGCAAACGCGGCCTGAGGGCCGACTGGTGCTTTCCTTCCGCAAGGAGTGGCTCGCAGAGGTTATCCGGCTCTTGAACCAGGAAGATCTTCCGCGAGCGATGGTGGAGATCCGACATCTGGGAAGAGCTGGAATTGCGGAGGCAATCCGGGGAGCCGCCAGCAGCAAGCGTCATCAAGATCAATACGGGTTGATCGTCGACGAGGAGGTCGTAGATGACGTCGTCACGGACCTCGTAGAGGTGCCCCTAGGAAAGCAGGGGCAGCGAGTCGAGCCCGCCCAAGTAGCGCCCGTTCTACAGATCCTCCTGACAGAAATGTGGTGCGAAGCGATCAAGAGAGACTCTTCCCGGCCCCGCTTCACCGTCGAGCTCTACCGGGAGCTGCAGCGTACGGGCCTCCATCTCGATGATTTCTTGGAGAAACAGCTAGCCAATCTCGAGGAGTGGCATCCGGAAGTCGTGCGCTCCGGGCTGGCCCTCGACCTTTTAACTCACCATACGAATCCGCGGGGAACCACCGAGACTCGCCAAGCCTTGGAAGTTCTCCACCGCTACGGCGATCGCCCGGAGGTCGTGGACCTTCTACAGCAAAGCAAGGATCGATATCTGCTGATCGGTACGGCCCGCGTCCAGGGCGGAAAGCTTCAGGGCGTCCAGGGTGACCCTAATGACAAAGGAACCATTCGGCTCGCCCACGACGCCCTGGCGCCCCTCATTCGGCACCGATACGAGGCGTCTGGGCTTCCAGGGCAGCGGGCCCGCCGGCTGCTCGGGAACCGACTTCGAAAAGGCGGGGAGAACGCCGTATTCGATGACGCCGACCTGACGGTCGTCGAAGAGGGGGCGCTCGGCATGCGTACCTGGACTCAAGAGGAGCGGGAGCTGGTCGAGCTCAGTCGCCGACAACGGAGCGCGAGAGCGAGAGCCCGAAGAGCCCGCATGATCTTCGCCTCCGCCGCCATTCTGATCATCGTGACCTTCGCCGGACTCACGTGGATCCTCAAGCAGCAAGCGACCGAGCAGGCCCGGGCGGCTGAGCGGAGTGCGGCACGTATCCAGTTGAAGGAAGGCCTGCGCCTTCTCGAGGAAAATCAGAATGCGATGGCCCTTGCCTTCTTCGCTGAGGCGGCTCGACGAGTCCCCGACGATCCCATGCTAAATGCACATTTCTTAGAGCTATTGCTCACCAGAGGTCGGGTAAGACCGACTTTGCCTCTCCAGCACCAGAGCCTAGTCAGTTCGGCGGTCTTCAGTCCCGGCGGGCGGCGGGTCGTCACGGCGTCTTGGCTCAGGTCGGCGCAGGTCTGGGATAGCGAGACTGGGGCGAAGATCGGCTCCCCCCTCAAGCACCAGAGTGCTGTCTCTTCGGCGGTCTTCAGTCCCGACGGACGGTGGGTGGTGACGGCGTCGGACGACTACTCGGCGCAGGTCTGGGACAGCAAAACAGGTGCGAAGATCGGATCCCCCCTGGCGCACCAGAATGTAGTCTCTTCGGCGGTCTTCAGCCCCGACGGGCGGCGGGTGATCACGGCGTCATTCGACGACTCGGCGCAGGTCTGGGACAGCAAAACGGGTGCGAAGATCGGATCCCCCCTGGTGCACCAGAATGTAGTCTCTTCGGCGGTCTTCAGCCCCGACGGGCATCGTGTAGTGACGGCATCGGCCGACCACTCGGCGCAGGTCTGGGACAGCAAAACGGGTGCGAAGATCGGATCTCCCCTGGTGCACCAGGGAGAAGTCTCTTCGGCGGTCTTCAGTCCGGACGGGCGGCGGGTGGTGACAGCGTCACTCGACGGCTCGGCGCAGGTCTGGAGCAGCCACACGGGTGCGAAGATCGGCTCCCCCCTGGTGCACCAGGGGGAAGTCTCTTCGGCGGTCTTCAGCCCCGACGGGCGGCATGTGGTCACGACGTCGTTCGACTACTCGGCGCAGATCTGGAACAGCAAAACGAGTGCGAAGATCGGCTCCCCCCTGGTGCACCAGGAGGTAGTCTTTTCGGCGGTCTTCAGTCCAGACGGGCGGTGGGTGGTCACGGCGTCGGCCGACTACTCGGCGCAGGTCTGGAACAGCAAAACGGGTGCGAAGATCGGCTCTCCCCTCCGGCACAAGAATAAAGTCTCTTCGGCGGTCTTCAGCCCCGGCGGGCGTAGCGTAGTGACGGTATCGGCCGACTACTCGGCGCAGGTCTGGAACAGCAAAACGGGTGCGAAGATCGGCTCCCCCCTCCGGCACCAGAATGAAGTCTCTTCGGCGGTCTTCAGTCCGGATGGACGGCGGGTGGTAACAGCGTCGACCGACAAGACCGCGCAGATCTGGGACAGCAAAACGGGAGCGAAGATTGGCTCCCCCCTGGTGCACCAGGAGGACGTCAATTCGGCGGTCTTCAGTCCAGACGGGCGGCGGGTGGTCACGGCGTCGACCGACAAGACCGCGCAGGTCTGGAACAGCAAAACGGGAACGAAGATTGGCTCCCCCTTGATGCACCAAGAGGACGTCAACTTGGCGGTCTTCAGTCCGGATGGGTCGCAGGTGGTCACGGCGTCGGCCGACGACTCGGCGCAGGTTTGGGACAGTGAAACGGGAGCGAAAACCGGCTCCCCCCTGGTGCACCAGGAGGACGTCAATTCGGCGATCTTCAGCCCGGACGGACGGCGGATGGTCACGGTGTCTTGGGACAACACGGCGCAGGTCTGGGACAACCACACGAGAACGAAGGTCGGCTCCCCCTTGGTGCACCAGAAGGAAGTCAAGTCAGCGGTCTTCAGTCCGGACGGACGACGGGTGGTCACGGCATCTTGGGACAACACGGCACAGGTATGGGACACCGAGACAGGGGAAAAAATCGGCTCCCCCCTGGTGCACCAGGAGGACGTCAATTCGGCGGTCTTCAGTCCAGACGGGCGGCGGGTGGTCACGGCGTCGACCGACAAGACCGCGCAGGTCTGGGACAGCCTCACGGGGGAGAAGATCGGCTTACCCCTCGGGCACGAGGATGAGGTCTCTTCGGCAGTCTTCAGTCCCGACGGGCGTCATGTGGTGACGACGACTCGGGACAAGACAGCCCAGATCTGGGACACCAACACGGGCTCCATCGAGGATGCCGGTCGACTGATCAGCATCGCCGAAAGCATCACTGGATTTCGCATTGGCAACGGAGGGTGGCCTGAAGAAGTGGCCAATCATCAAGAGCGCCTCGAAGCACTGCGCACCACAGCCTTGCAAAGCAATGCAGAATCCGGCCTCGACCGCACCCTCAAGTGGTACTTCACCCACCCCTGGAGCCGAACCATCTCACCGCTCTCCTGGATCACGGCCAGTCAATACGTCGTCCGCTTCCCGGAACAAGCCAAGCGCCACTTCGGCGGACACCCCGTCACCCAGCGCTGTATCTGGCCACTAGCCAAGGATGAAGTGAGGCCCGACGATCTGGATATTGCCTGTGTCGAAGATGCCTTTGGTCTCGTCGTCTCCATGGAGCTGATGACTTCCGAGGAGGTCGGCGATCTGATCGATGAGCTCCGAGCCGACCGGGCACCCAAGCCCCAGTAGAGCCTCAGCGCCAAATCAAGAAATCGACAACAAGCAGCCCATTCACCGCAACTCTCCCCCGGTCCACCGAGCAAGTATCGAATCCGCCGTACGCAAGCTGTTAGCAATGATGGTGAGGGTCGGAGGAGCCCCACCGGAGGTAGGCATGAAGCTACCGTCGACGACGAAGAGGTTCGGCACCTCATGAGTCTGGCAGTAGCTATCGAGCACCGAGGTCTTGGGATCTAGCCCCGCCCGGCAGGTGCCCTGCACCAGGTAAGAGGAAGTCCCCCCGATATCGGTCGCCATCAGCTCCTCAGCACCGAGATCGACGAGCACTTCGAACGCGCGATCCAGCAGCCATTCGCCGGCCTCCACGTGATGCTCGGGGCGATCGAGGTGGATCCGCGCCACCGGCAGGCCGAAGGCGTCGGTGACCTCGTCATCGAGCTCGACGAAGGTCCGGGCGTTGGGCAGGAAGTCATGAAAGATCTCGAAGGAGAGATGCAGGGGCTCGAGCTCCGGAACTCTCGTGTAGCGAATCACTCCCCCCTTGGCCAGCTGCCCTATCTCAGGGGGCAGGAAGTAATGATCCAGCACTGAAACGCCGACGAAGGGATGATCGCTGGGCACCGCACCCTCGAGACGACCGACGCCCATGGAGACGGCGTGGAATTGCAGGTGCTTCCCTACCCGCCCGCTGCCGTTGGCGAGCCCCCGCGGAAAGCGGTCACAGCGAGACAGGAGCAGCAGGCGGGCCGATTCGATGGCGGCGCAGCAGACGCAAACGATCTTGCCAAGTACCTCCACCTCGCGCCCCCCGGCATCGAAGTAGACGCAGCCCGCGGCCCGACCCTGGGCATCGAGGAGGATTCTTGCCACCTGGCAGTTCGGGCGCACCTCACAATTGCCGGTGGCCTCGGCGCGATCGATGAAGGCCTCCTGACTGGTGCCCCGCGCCCCCATCGGGCAGCCAAGGCCTGCGCAGGTGGTGCAGTAATCACAGGCCGGTCGACCGTGGCGAGGTCTCGAGTTCACTGCCCGAGGCGTCGGAAAAGGGTGCATTCCTCGGCCCCAGCAGGCTTCCCTCACCTTATTCGCTACGGGATGAGCCCCGAGCGGCGGCATGGGATAGGGCTCCGATCGAGGGCCTTCGAAGGGAGTCTCGCCGCCCAACCCTGAGACCCCCACTTCCTGCTCCGCGCGGCAGTAATAGGGCTCCAGCTCGGCGTAGGAATAGGGCCAGTCGGCCAGCTCCTCCACCGCTCCGAAGCGCTCCCGCATCCGGAAGTCGTCGGGATGGAAGCGATAGAAGTAGCCCCCCATGTGCACCGTGCCCCCGCCGACGCAGACCGCTCCCCAACCGAGAGCGGTGCGCAGCGGGCGGACGGTCTTGGGGGTGACCACGGTGTGTGGGTCGGTCTCGACGTCCGGAAAGAAATCTTCTTCCCGCAGCCCGACAGATCGCGCCTGCGCTCCCGGTGCGATCTCTGCAGGGTCCGGAGCAGGGCGTTGAGAGTCCTCGCGTCGACAACCTTGGCGCCGGCCTTCGGGCTGTTGATTTTCAGGACGCCCGTCTTCGCGACGCCCGTCTTCGCGGTGCCGGTCTTCGCGGTGCCGGTCTTCGCGGCGATAGTCCTCACGCCGGTACCGAGGCCCCTTCTCGAGCACCAAAACCTGAAGCCCGGCGCGAGCGAGACTCAGCGCCAAGGGGCCACCGCCGGCCCCGCTGCCGATGATCACCGCATCCCATTCATTCCCGCATCTCATCATTATCAGAATGTTCAATATACTACCTCCCCACTCTGAGAATGGAGACACCTTAGACCGTGAGCACCCTCTCTCCGGACGACCGCCTGGAGCGCTTGGCCAACGCCCATCAGCTCTCCCGAGCGGTGCAGGTAGCGGCACGACTGGGCCTCGGTCAGCAGCTGACGGAGGGGCCGCGCAGCCTTTCCGAACTCGCCGCGGCCACCGGCAGCAACCCGGTGGTGCTGGGGAAGTTGCTGCGTTTTCTCGCCCAGCTGGGCGTAGTGCAGGCGCTGGACGACGATCGCTTCGGGCCGACCCCTCTCTCTGACCGACTCCATCGGGTCGACAACCTCGCCCAGGGAGAGGAAGGCTGGCAGGCGTGGAGCGCTCTGCCCGAGGCCCTGGCCAGCGGCGAGCCGGCCTTCCCCAAGGTTCATGGCGCCTCTTTTTATCGCTACGCCGCGGATCACCCCCGCCAGGCGGCTCATTGGAGAGAGAGCCAGGGGGCACGGGCGCAGCGGGTCACCCCGCCCGTGGCGGCGGTTCTGCCCCTCGAAGGCGCCACCCGCATCGTCGATGTCGGCGGCGGCCAGGGGGTGTTGTTGGCGGAGCTCTTGAAGCGGCACCCGGGCTGCCGCGGCCTGCTCTTCGACCTGCCGGAAGCGGTGGTCGGCAGCGGAGAGGTCTTTGCCGCCGCCGGCGTCCAGCAGCGCGCCCAAGTGGTTGCCGGAGACGCCTTCGACGCCGTGCCCGCCGGAGCCGATCTCTACCTCCTCTGCCGGGTGCTCTCCAACTGGAGCGACGAGAGCGCCATCGCTGGCCTCAGCGCTCTGCGCCGTGCTCTCCAGGCAGGGGCCCGAACCCCATCGCCCCGCCTGGTGATCGTCGACGCCCTGATGCCCGAGGGCCCCGCCGGCCGAGCCTTTGCCGGCCCCGACCTCCACCACTTCCTGCTGTGGGGCGGAGGCTTTCGAACTCTTCCCGAAGTTCGCCAACTGCTGAGCGCCGCCGGCCTGACCCAGCGGGATCACCACATCACCGAGGACGATGCCTGGCACCTGCTGATCTGTACGGCCTGAGATGAGGGGCCCAGGCTGAGGGGCTTGAGCTGAGGGGCTCGAGCTAATTGCGCCTGGGCGAGCATCCGGCAGCCTAGTCGTCAGCCCGAAGATCACCGTCAACAGGATTGCTCCGACTCCATCTTTCCTTCGATCCTTTTCCTACTCTGAGAGACGATCCGCCATGGCTCATTCCGCTGGTTCTTCTTCCGACGGCAGCTCTTCTGCCAATCCCGGTTTCACCGGCCCCAGCCAACCGGTTCCCGCTGCCCAACTAGCCCCGATTTTTCAGCAGGCCGTCTGGTATCGCGCTCTCACCCTGGCAGAACGCCGCCGACTGCTGGAGAACCGACCGGTGCCCAACGGAGACCGCGGCGAAGCGGAGGACCTGCTCCACCGCTGGCGCTCCCTTCCGTCTTTCGCCGGCGATGATCTCTTCCAGCAGCGGCTGGACTTGGATGGGTGGACTGAAGAGGACCTGCTGAAGATTCTCGGCGCTCCGCCGGAAGCGCTCCAGGATGCCCACCAGGAACACCACGGCGAAGCCCCCGGCTGGCTACAGGAGCTGGAGGCCGCCTTCCTGTCGACGGATGATCTTCCCCTGGAAGACCTCGCACCGAGCCGGGGGGAAGAGAGCAGCCCCTTCCTCGCCACCATCCGCCCACTGCTCACTCCTGCCTACCGCCGGCTGGAGCGCTGCTTCGCCGAGCTGCCGCAGGACGTGCCCTGGGATCAGGATCAGGTGCTGCGCACCCTGTTCTCGCACCTCGCCGGCCGGCTCTCGATGATCCAGCGGCGGGTGATGGTGCTGGAGCTGCAAATCGCTCATCTTGAAGAGAGCCTGGAGGGAGAGACCCCGCAGGAGCGCTTCTATAGCTTCACCGGGCGCCTGGGAGACCGCAAAGCAGCGCTGGAGATCCTCGCCCGCTACCCGGTGCTGACCCGCATCATCGTTCAATGCATCCGCTCCTCGGTAGATTTCTCTACCGAATTTCTGCGGCGTTACGCCAGGGATTGGCGACAGATCGCCGCGGACTTCGATCTCCAGCGCCCTCCTCTCGGCCTCGAGCCGGAGGCTTCCGCCGGCGGCGGCGAGAACCTGCTGTGGGAGGCCCGTCCCGGAGCCGGCGATTCCCATCGCGACGGCCGCTCAGTGATCTTGATGACCTTCTCCTCCGGCGCCCGGCTGGTCTACAAGCCCCGCCCCCTCGGCGGTGAGAAGGCCTTCAACGACCTGCTCCACTGGGTCAACCAGCGAGGTTTCGAACCGGCCTATCGCGTGCTGAAGGTGGTGCATCGGGGAGACTACGGGTGGGAAGAATTCGTCGCCCCCTTCCCCTGCGAGGACGGGCAGCAGGTGCAGCGCTTCTATCGCCGCCAGGGCGGCTACCTCGCCCTGCTCTACCTCCTCGAAGCCAACGACATCCACTTCGAAAACCTCATCGCCGCGGGCGAGCACCCCGTGCTCATCGACCTGGAAACTCTCTTCCATCCGGCGGCGGACCTTCTCGGCGGCGAGCAGCCTACCCTGCCGGCGGGAAATAGCCTCTACCGCAGCGTCCAGCACATCGGCCTGCTGCCCCATCGCATGTGGGGCACCGAAGAGATCCAAGAGGGCGTCGATCTCAGCGGTCTCGGTGCCGGCAGCGGGCAGGTGACGGCGCAGCGCTTTCTCACCCTAAAAGACGCCGGCACCGACTCCATGCGATTCGTGCGCGAGCAGGCCGAGATCCCCGATGCCGATCACAGCCCGCAGCTCGCCGGCAGCCGCGTTCAGGTGGACGACTACCTCCCCGAGCTGTCGAGCGGCTTCGACGACCTGTACCGATTGATCCACGCTCACCGTCACGACCTCGCCTCTGCATCGGGCCCCTTGGCGGCCTTCCATCGCGCGGAATGTCGCATCATCTTTCGCCCCACGGTGTTCTACAACGAGCTCCTCGGCGAGAGCCTGCACCCCGATGTCACCCAAGACGCCCTGGAGCGGGAGCTCTATCTCGAGAGCCTGTGGGCGGAAGCCCGCCTACGGCCTCAGCTGAAGCCTCTGATCCCCAGCGAGCTGGCCGATCTGCGCCGAATCGATATCCCCCTCTTTGGCGCCTTCCCTGAGTCGAAGGATCTCTTCAACGCCAGCGGCGAGAAGATCGAGGCGTTCCACCAGGAGCCCCCGATGGCCAGCGTACGGGCGAAGCTCGAGGCCTGGGGAGAGGCCGATCGCCAGCGCCAGAAGTGGCTCATCGAGACCTCCCTCCACACCATCCTCCGTCCCGACGCGGCCCTGACTCGCGAATCCTACCCCTTCCGAGAGAGCTCCGAAGGAGCGACTCCGAAGCAGCTGCTGGACGCCGCCCGGGAGGTCGGCGATCGGTTGGCGAATCTCGCCTTCTCCGGTCGCAGCAACGAGGTGACCTGGCCTATCGTCAGCCCCGTTGGCGCCGGCCACTGGACCCACAACCCCGCCGAACCGGGCCTGTACCAGGGACTCGCCGGTATCGCTCTCTTTCTCGCCTATCTCGGAAACCTTCTCGACGCACCTCGCTACGCTGAGCTCGCCCGCGGCGCCTGGAAGACCCTCCGCCACCAGCTGAGCTCAGGCTTGGTCAAGCTACCCGGCGTCGGCGCCTTCACCGGCTCCGGAGGAGTGCTCTATGGCGCCGCTCACCTCGCTCTGCTGTGGGGCGACGAGGAGCTCCTCGACGAGGCGGAAGCAATGCTGGAGGACCTCCCCCAGCAGCTCGCCGAAGACCAGCACCACGACCTCATCGGCGGTGCCGCCGGCATGATCCTCTGCCTGCGCTCCCTGCACCGCGCCCGCCCCTCGCAGCGAGTGCTCGACGCCATCGAAAAATGCGCCGAGAGCCTGCTCACCAAAGCCCGGCCGATGGAAGTCGGCTGCGGCTGGCTCATCCCGGCTGCCGGTCCCAATCCCCTGGCGGGGCTCTCCCATGGCGGCGCCGGCTTCGCCCTCGCTCTACTGGAAGCGGCCGCCCTCACCGGCCAGGAGCGCTTCCGGCAGCTCGCTCTGCGGGCTATCGACTACGAGCGCACCCTCTTCGACCCCGAAGTGGGCAACTGGATCGATCTACGAGAGGGGGATCGGCCCGAGGGAGGCATCGAAAGCTCCGGCCATCACTTCGTCGTCGGCTGGTGCCACGGCGCACCGGGTATCGGGCTAGCGAGAGTGATGGGGCTTGCCCACCTCGATACCCCGACCGTCCGCCAGGAGATCGAGATTGCGCTGGCCACCACCCTAGACGATGGTTTCGGCGCCAACCACAGCCTCTGCCACGGTGACCTGGGCAATCTCGAGCTGCTCTTCTCCGCTGCGAAGGCGCTGCACCGACCGGAGCTGCTGAAGCGCACGTACCGAATCGCCGCAGGATCTCTACACGGCGTCGAGCAATACGGCTGGCTCTATGGCTATCCCTCCCGGGTCGAGCCCCTGGGGCTGATGGTCGGCCTCGCGGGCATCGGCCACCAGCTCTTGAGACTCACGAAGCCCGACGCCGTACCTTCCGTGCTCACCCTCGAGCCCCCACCTCCCTGAGGCTTTTTTCATAAATCGAGACTTGTTTACGCAAATAACGTAACTTAAACTACGCAACGATTAACTCACCAACTGTCTCACTTGAGACGATCCAATGAACCTCAGCGCCTCTTAGGAGAACGCCGTGAAGAAGCAAGACGTGATCCGCGCCTGGAGAGATCCGAAGTATCGCCGCAGTCTGGAAACCGAGCAGTCCAACCAACTGCCAGAGCACCCCGCAGGCAAGATCAAGGCGATCGACGACGACGTGCTCGCCAGCGTTACCGGAGGCTGCTGCCCGCCCTTCCTGATCTCTACCAGTCCTGAATACTGCACCGCGCTGTGCAGCCCCTGCCCGCCCCGCTTCTGCTTCTGAGAAGCGCCGCTCTGGAGCGTTGCTTCTAGAGCACTGCTAGGGACCTGATCTCAAAGCACAAAGACCGCTACGAGATCAGCATCTCCGGCGAGGAAAGTCAGCTCTCGAACCAAGAGCGGCTCCTCGCCGGTTTTCGTTTTACCCGTTCCCTTCCCCGCCTCACCCCTCCTCCAGCTGCGCCTCCACCAGATGAGCGTAGAGGCCTCCGAGCTCTACCAGCTCCCGGTGGCTGCCCCGCTCAACGACTCTTCCCTCCTCCATCACCAAAATCTGATTTGCCGCGCGCACGGTGCTCAGCCGGTGAGCGATCACCAGTCGAGTGCACTCCATCGTCGCCAGGGCGCGGTGCACCTCGAGCTCCACCAGGGAGTCGAGGTTGCTGGTGGCCTCGTCCAGCAAGAGCAGAGCCGGCCGATGCAGCAGCGCCCGAGCCAGGGCGAGGCGCTGGCGCTGGCCCCCCGACAGGGAAGCGCCGCCATCCGCCACCATGGTGTCGTAGCCCATGGGGAGAGCGGCAATATCCTGGTGGATGCGCGCCAGCTTCGCCGCCTCCGCCACCCGCTCCAGAGAGGCCGAAGGATCTCCCAGGGAGATGTTCTGGCGAATCGAGGCGCCGAAGAGATAAGGCTGTTGGGTCACTACGCCCACCTGCGATCGCAGCGCCTGGAGATCGAAGTCCACGAGATCCTGGCCGTCGAAGAGCACCCGTCCAGAAGTCGGTCGGTAGAGGCCGAGAAAGAGATGGGCGAGGGTGGATTTCCCCGCGCCGGAGGGCCCCACCAAGGCGACGAAGCTTCCCGCTTCGAGCTTCACCGAAACGTCCTGCACCACCTCCGGCGCCGTCGGGCCGTAGCGAAAGCTCACCGACTCCAGGCAAACGCTGCCGAGCAAGGTCGCGGTGCTCGTCCCGCGCTGCCCCGCGCGTTCCCGGGGCGTTTCCATCACGTCGTCGATGCGATCGAGATATCCCCCCAGCAGCTGGAGCTGCACGGCGGTGGTGACCAGGGTTGATAAAGGGGTGAGAAAGCCCGTCGCCAGCGCGCTCAGGGCCAGCATGGTGCCCAGGCTCAGCTCCCCCTCCAGCACCAGGTGAGTGCCGTACACCAGGATCACCAGGGGCGAGGCCGTCGCCAGCGCCGTCAGCAGGGAATTGAAGAGAGCATCCAGTCGCCCCCGCGCCAGGGAGACGTTGAGCTCGTCGACGAAGAGCGACGACCACCGCTCCACCGCTCGCCGCTCCGCCCCGAGGGTCTTCAGGGTTTCGATACCCGCAAGCATCTGCACCTGATAGCCCTGAGATCGCGCCTGAACCTCCAAGGACTCCGCCATCAGGTCACGATGCCGTCGCCGGGTGGCCAGGAAGAGCGCGATGCGCAGGGCGCCCAGCCCCACCACCAGCCACGCGATGGAGGCATCGGTGAGAAAGAGAATCAACAGGTAGAGGCTGACCAACACCCCATCCAGCAGACCGGAGAGGGCGCTGGATGTGAGGATTTCGCGGATCGTCGAGTTGCTGTTGAGGCGCATCATCAGATCCCCGGCGGAACGCCGCTGAAAGTAGGCGTAGGGCAGCTCCACCAGGTGATCCACGAAGTCCAGGGTCAGGCGAGAGTCGAGGATGGTGCGCAGCGACACCAGCAGCTGGGAACGCACCAGGTTCGACAGGAAATCAAAGAGCACCAGCACCGCGAGACCGGCGGCCACCGCCGTCAGCAGGTCCACGTCCCCGCGGGGCACCACTCGATCCACCAGCACCGCGGTGATCAGCGGCAGCGCTAGGGCCAATACCTGAAGCAGAAGGGAAACGATGATCACCCGGATCCCGAGACCGGCCTGGTCCAGCAGCGGACGCAGATAGCGACCGAGGGGACGACGGCGCCCAGCAGTGATCTGAAAGTCTTCCCCAGGTTCGAGCGCCAGCGCGATTCCGGAGAAGGAGCGCTCCAGGGTCGGGATCGAAACCTCCCGCCGTCCCATCGCGGGGTCCACCACCAGCGCCCCCTTTTCGGTGGGGCGCTCCCACACCACAAAGTGATCTAGCTCCCAATGCAGCAGGCTGCCGGTGCCGAGGTATTGCAGGTCCTCGATGTGCTCGATGCGCACCCCTCGCCCCCGTAGCCCGTAGCGCCGGGCGACCTCCAGCAGCCGTCGGGCATCGGCCCCATCGCGCCCCACACCGCAGGCCTGGCGCATCTCCTCCAGCCTCACCTTGTGGCCGAAATAGCCCAGGGTCATCGCTAGGCAGGCCGGCCCGCAATCGGTTTGAGTCGTCTGCTGCACCAGCTCGATCCGTCGCCGCCACTGCGACCACCGGGCCCTGAGCCTCACCAGGGCGTTTCGAAGCCGCCCGCCGAGGCCTCCCCCAGCTCTGTTACGGTCAGCGCTCATCGTCCCCGAAGAGAGGCTGCAGCCCCGGTAAGAGGGTCGGCAGCAGTCGTCGCTCACCGAGGCTAATATGGACCCTTCCCCTCAGCCCATGATGCCAGGTCAAGGATTCCCCGGTCGCCTCGAAGCCCTCCGCCGGCAGCTCTCCATAAACCACCGCGATACCTTCTACCGGTACCTCGGAATCCGCGAAATCCACCCCCAGGCGCTCTTCCACCTGCGCCACCGAGAGCACCCCCTCCTCCAGCTGCGCTACCGGCACCGTCTTCACGCTGTCGCGAAACCCGTCGACCTCGAAGCGCAGGGGCATTCCCTCCTTCAGCAGCGGTCGCAGATGCCCGGGAAAGAGCGCCACTACCCGTGCCCCACTGCTTCCACTCTCCCCCCCTTGTGGCAACACCACCACCGCCCTTCCCTGCCCGAAATCCCCCACCGAACCCCACGCCGCCACCAGCCCCAAGCTCAGTAGCGCCGCCATCAGCAGCGGAAAGACATAAGCCACCCACCGCGGCGAGATCCGCAGCGGCGAGCCCGGCAGCTCCTGCCCCGCCGCGTGGGCCTCCAGCGCCTGGCGGCGAAAGAGCGAGCGCGGATCCTCCGCCACAAGGCTCTGCTCCGGCCGTGCTCCTTCCTCCAAACTCGCGGCAGGTTGGCCCTCCGGCGGCGCGGCAGAATCATCTCGGGCTCTCAGTGAATTCGCCATTCCATGAGAGCTTATCGGATTCTGCCTTTTCGTCAGCTCCTAGGTCACAGAGAGATCTAGAGAAAGCACGAAGAAGATGTAGAGAAGGAACAGAGAAGGCCCTACCGAGATGCTCCCAAGAGGCGCTATTGAGCCCGAGAGCGCTGCCCCTGGCAGCCCCTCGGGCACAAGTCCAGCACAACGCGGTCAGCGCAACACGATCAATCGCTAGCCCTCAGACGCTCAAAGAAGCTCTGGGTACACTCTCCTTCGTCAGCCTTAGAGATCAGCTGGAGAGCATCCTGTGGAGCTTCCTCAAGGAATGCCAAGGCTTTGGATGGAGCCTTGCCACTAATCCCCAAGCAGCGGCCAACGTAGGAGGCGCCGGGGCAGCCGTCGAAGTCCAGGCAACAGCAGTCGTCTTCTTCGATCACCACAGTAGAGCCACCGCAATGGGTGTACTGACAACGACCGGGCTCAAGGACCTGGCAGGAGCTAGCGCGGTGGACTTTGGTTTCGCCTTTCTTGATGTAGCAGTGGTTGGGGCGATTGTCGGTCCCCTGGTTTCCGCAGGTATGGGCGAAAGCCGCCGGGGCGAAAGCTAGGGCGAGGAAGAGGACCGAGGCGAAGGCGACGAGAGGCATCGAGGCAATGAAGCTACGCTGAAACATGGCAGTCTCCTGATCGGTGATGCAAGCCGTGACTTGCAAAATGAAGGTGTGCCACTCTCCAGTGCAACGAGCATTCCACCATGAGGAATCGCTAAGCTCGGAATGCAATCACCAGAAAACTGGAAGGAATGGGGGGAACCGCCAAGGCTGACTGAAGAGCCGCCGCTCCCTACATGCCAGTAATGTAGGCAATCGTGGCCACAAAGTAGGCGGCTTGATGGCGAGCCGGTGGTCTAGAAACGCTCGCTCAGACCGCAGCAGCGGCATAGGCTCCTATTGATGTCGACACGCTCACACCGTGCACCGGGGCTCCTTCACTACTACTTCACTGCCGAAGACCCCGGCGCGGCCCTCAGTCTGCTCCACGATGGTCCGCGTCCTGGTGCTCTCCAACGAGCTCATGGCGCCGGTGGAGAGGATCTCGCAGCGGCCGAGAGAGATCTTGAGCGACTGAAACGCAAGCGGCCGGGGGTTCCTAACAGAGCCCTACAAGCCACCCTACTTGGCGAGGTCGACCAACTATCGCTCACCAAACCTTCCCGAAGGCGCCGACGCGCGACAGCTCGCTTCAGGGAGGTGGCCAATCCTTCTTCGACAGCTTCAAGCCGAGGCGCAAACTAGCCTGCAAAGCTCGAAACGCCTCTTTTGTTCCGGTTGCCCTATCTTTTGCCCGTCGCTTGATCGACTCCTTAGAACCCTTAGTCTTGCTAGCCGTCTTCTGACTTCCAGGATCTACCACCACATCGAAAGGATACTTCCAGTACTTTGTATGGGACGCCAGCGTCTTTGCCCAAAAGCCAGGCTCTGAGGGCCTGACGCGTATGTCCCGAATCCCTTTCCCTAGGACTTTGGATACAGGGCCACCGACAATGTCGCCAAAAAAGAACTTTCGATAAGGAAAATAAAGATTAGTCCAGCGAGTGCAGGCAAAGAGAGCACCGTGGCTCAGAACTCGAAAAGTCCAGTACCGAGAACCTTCTCCACCGGAATCGATCTTCACCTTCCTCTTGTAGAACATCGGATCATCCTCTGACGAATACGGCGGACAGACGGGAAGTTCTTGCTGTTTTTTCTTTTCTTCAAATAGCTCAAAATCTGACTCGAGCATGTAGGGAGCATGGGCCAAGGGCGAACCAAGAGTAATAAAGTCCGTCACCAACCAAGGAACGCCGAGCTTCCGCTGCTCCCTCCAGAGCTGATGTTGAGCATGCTGAAAGGCCTCGAGCTTGGCGCCATAGGTCTTGTCCCGGACGGAGTCCTCTAGGGCCGAGATGGAATCGAGCAGCTCCTCCATCGCTGGCTGATCGAAAGCCTCTTGATATTTAGCCTTTCGCAGATCCTCCCACACGTGCCTCAGCACGTCGTACGCGATCACTGAGCCGAGGCTATGCCCCACCACGATGATTCTCACGTAATCCTTCGATTCGTGAAGGCGCCGAAGTAGCTCGATTCCCTCGCGGCGAACGGCGTTCCTCGCCTTGATATTTTCCGGAGACGGAGTGAGATACCGGGCCGCGTCGCCAAGAAAGCGGCGCACAAAGCGGCTGACACAAAAGTAAAGAATCAACCCAAAAACGATAGTCGTCACGGCGATCCGCGGATGAGGTATTACCCAACTTCCTCCCTCACCAGAGAAGGAAGGAAATGCAGCCCAGGCCACAAGAAGTATTGAGCCTAAGAACAAGGTAATCAGCGCTCGATGCGCAGCCCTGAGCCCTCGGGGCAGCGCATAATCGGTGAAGAGCAACCGACCGGCCCAGCCCAGCACGCTACCCCATGAAGATTGATTCATGTGGTGTGCCCAATAAAACTCATAGATATCGGTGGTAGGCGGACGATCCTTTTTCGGCTTCATGAAGAAGCGGCGCAGCCCGACAGATTCACTAAGGCGGCTCGGCTGGCTTCTCACGAATGAGCTTCCGCCTGCAAGAGCTGCGGCGAAGCCCCGAGCAGTCTCCGAGGGCCTCTGCTCCCCAATTCCATGAACGAGCACAATGGCTTGCTTCAAATTAGATGCCTCCACCCTGCAGGCGACTGAGTCTCCTGCCAGACACACCATGACGAGCCCCAGGCATAAAACTCAGCCTGGGACGCCCGTCCCAATCGGTATCGATCGCTAGAACTCACAACGTGCCTAGCAAGATATCGCAGAATGCAGGGGCTGCACTCATCTCCCAGCTGTCTCTGCTTGAGGCTTCTGAGGAAGCTAGCAGAATGGAGCCGACAACGCGCTCCCTCCAGACTGACTCACTCCGAGTTCACTGGCTCTATCTCACTCTGCACAAGCCACCGTCAGAATCGCCCCCTCCGCCGCTAGCCTCTTCCGAGCGTTACCATCGGTGGCCAGCCCCACGCCGTGGAGATGTCCCGCCCCATGATCTTCGCAGCAGGCCGCAAAGGCACAGGTGAAGGCGTCCCATAGATCTCCCCACGACGCACTCTTCTGGCGGCGCATCTCGCAAAGGCGGCTGTTCGCCTCGAGATCCAGCGCGATCTGCCGCCGTACGCTCTCGAGGCTTTGAATCGCCTGTCTCGAGGGCCGGCGGGGACCGTTTCCGGCAGCTTGCCACGGCTCCCGGGTGAGGGCCGTGAGCACTTCGCGTCCTGACTGCCCAAGAAGTCCCGTAACGCCCCGAGAGCGCTTGTAGATGTCGCTGGGAAAGGTCTCCCGTATCTTCCAAGGGCCAGGCCCCTTCTCCACCGTCCACGCCGCGAGGTTTTCCTGACTCAGCTCCCCGGCCTCAGGGTCGAGCCGGCGGGCAAAAGCGCGATAGACGGCGAAGCCGACGCATTTCCAGAAGTTGTTGATGCGCAGGTATTCGTCTTTACGCCTTGCTAGCTCTGCCTCGAAGGTCAAGCGATCGGGAGTGTAGAAGCTCTGCGAGCACGCCTGCTCTGTGAGACGGCCCCTGCCCTCGGTCTCCCCTCCTTGGCATAGGGCAACGGGAGCATCCACCGCGACGGTGACAGGCACCTTGCCAAGCGAATCTAGCCATCGTTCGACGAGCTCAGAACGGCTGACGGTGGCGCCGATCTCCGCTTCGACCGTCTCCAATAGATAGGTCGGTGCGCGGATTGGATCCAGAAGCCCGTCGCGGCTGTTCTTGCTCGGATAGGCTCCATCCTTCGCGGCGGGACCCTTCTCAAAATGCAACGAGACCTCACCCCGTCCGTCACTGTGAATGCGGCAGAGGCTGAGGATCTTGTCTCGCCCGCTGCCGATATCGATCCCCAGCCAGTCGCCGGCTGATAGTTGATCCGGCCGCCCTTCGGACTTGCTCATAGATTCCCCTTCGGGGTGCAGCCCGCAAAAGGTGCACCGCCATCCATTGAGAGTTGGGAATCTAGTCTGCCCAGGGCCTCAGCAGCGGTCAACACCTCCCAGGAGAACCCAGTAATCCCTGGAGAATTCACTCCCCTGCAAGATTGCCTGGCCGGAGAATTCACTCCCCTGCGAGGTTCCTTGGACGGGGCATTCACTCCCCTGGGAGACTCTCAGGAAACTCCCCTGGGAGATTCTCTGGGTCATGAGGAAGGCAGAATTCACTCCCCAGAATTCACTCCCCTGGGAGGTTCTCTGGTTCTCTGTTCGCGCCCTTGGATCATGAGGAAGGCTGCAGCTGAGGCATTTTCGAGAGAGCGAGCCAATCCCGTGGATCGACGCTGAGGGAGGCTCCAGGGCGGGCAAAGCGATAGACGCGACCGCTCACGGGGCCCAAAACGGAGAGGGCGCTGGGGCCGCGGTAGACCAGCGGCCGCAGTTGGACACCGCCTCGCTCCCCGTCGCCGCTGGAGCTGCCGCGATTCGAAGAGCGACCGGATGGGGCGTTGCGGGATGAAGAGGCGCGGGTCGAAGCAGCACGGCGGCGAGAACCACAGCAGCTCATGGGGAATCCTCCGGGGGCATGGGGTCTTCGTGAAATAGGGGCAAAGTAGGTTCAGGGGGCCGGGCCGTCGCGCGCTCGAGGAGGCAGACAGCTCCGGAGAGCGCGAGCCACAGCAGCAGGCCCTCCGCAACGCTGGTGGCGAGCCATGCGGCGAAGGGCACCGCCAGCCACAGGCTGAGGCAGTAGAAGCAGTCCATCAACTGCCCCCAGAACCCCTCGCCGAGTCTTCGCCGAAGACGAAGGATGAGGTCGAAAGGGCCGTCCTCGGCCTGCAGCAGATGGGTCAAGCGCCACAGGGCGAGGACGGCGAGCAGCAGATTGAGGGGATGTTCCATCATCGTGGGGAAAAGACGGCCTCCGGCCCGCCGGGGGGGCTGCGAGGCCGAAAGCCGTCGAATCAGATCGAAGGAAGGGTCAGCAGCGCCTCACCTTGGTGGCATCGAGGGAGATTGTGAGCTCCAATGCAGGTACGAGGAGATCCTTTCGGGACAGGAAGAAAACGAATCGATTTCTTCTCCTGAAGGGCAACCTCCGTGCCATTCGGCCCGGCAGCGGGCCAAACCTTCAAAAACCAAGCACTTCCAATGGCCTCAATCTACCCTCAAGCCTCTCAGCAGGGCCTGAGCCATCTCGTCAGTGCCAACAAGGTGGGCACACACTGCCTACATCCTAGGCACCAGAAGGGGATAGGAAAGAGAAACCTTCCACTACTCCCGAACTCGATCCCCCAGCACCGGCATGTACTCCGTCCAGGGGCCGACCTCGGCGCCGTAGCGCTTGGCGAGCACCCGAGCGATCTGAGCGATATGCCCCTGGTCGTGCACCACCCAGGCGGCGAGGAGCTGCCGCAGGGTCACCTCGCCAAGGCCTGGGTGCTGGCCGGTCCAGTCGAGCTGAGCCTCGGTGATCTGCAGAGCGCGGAGCTCTTCGAGGTTGGCGGCCCGCAGGGAGGCGAAGAGGTCGAGGAGCTTGGCGATGGGCCAGCCGGCGAAGGCCTCGCGATGGGCGAAGCGCTCGAAGAGCTCGAAAGGTTCTGTCCGCCCGTCGAGGATCTGCTTCGTGCGCACCAGCCAGTCGGTGCGCTCCCCAATGATCAAATGCCCCAACACCTCGAAGGGGCTGAACGTCTCGGGGCCTTCGTCGGTATGAAGCCAGGCTTCCGGCAGCTCCCGCAGCCACGGGTCGAGCACCGCGGGAGCAGTAGAAAGAAGCTGAATACTCTCGGCGAGAGAAAAAACAACGGGATGACTCATCACTCCGCTCCTTGGGTAGCACGCTCCACCCGGTAGATTCCCTCCTGAGCGGTGACATAGATCGCTCCGGAGGGGTCGAAGGCGCAGTTCGTCGCCTGGCGGGGAATGGGAATGCTGCCCCAATAGGCCCCGCTGGGAGCAAAGACCTCGAGGGTAGAAGCCCAGGTCGCGACGTAGAGGTTGCCCCGGGAATCGAGGCAGAGACCATCGGGGATGGTCATTCCAGAGGCTACCGGCCGGCGATTCGTCGGGCTACCGTCCGGCGCGATGTCGAAGACCAGCAGCTCCCCCGCCTGGGAGTCGGTGACGAAGAGACGCTGCTGGTCCGAGGTCAGAGCGACGCCGTTGGGCTCATTGGAGCCCGGCACACCCTGCCAGGAGGCATGAAGGGTGCCGTCGGGCTCCCGATGAAAGAGACCGTTGAAGGGCAGCTCGCGATCTCCGGGAGCCGCCAGTCCGTAGGAGGGATCGGTGAAGTAGAGGGTGCCGTCGGAGCGCAGGGTCAGATCGTTGGGGGAATTGAAGCGCAGGCCGGTGTAGGTCTCCACCAGCGTGTGGACGGTGCCGGCATTATCGGCACGAGAAATCCTCCGGGTGCCATGCTCCGCCGCGAGCAGCTCATCACTGGGGCTCAGCGCTAGCCCGTTAGCCTCACCGCTGGGGGTGCGGAAGACAGAGATGCCGTCCGGCGGATCGAGGCGGTAGATCGTGTCCCCTTGAATATCGCTGAACAGCAGATGGTCCCCGACCCACAGCGGCCCCTCGGTGAACTGGAAGGTCTCGGCGATGGTGGTCACCGGGCCGAAGCTCGCCACGGGATTGCACAGGGCCTCGATCTCTAGATCGTCCACCAGGGTGTGAGCGGTGATGGGATTGGGCGACTGAATCGAGCTCCAGGAATCCAGAGCAATCCCGCCGCTCAGGTTTTGCAGCTCCGGGGTGGAATCGGTGACGCTCACCGTCCAGGCGGCGGGCTCACTCTGGCCGAGGGGCCAGATCTTGGCCTGAAGCTGGGTGGTGGCGGCATCGAGCTGGGTGGCCCGGAAGCGCACTCGATAGGGCACTCCGTTCTGCAGGCCGAGACCGTTGTCGAAGTGAATCTGTACCGGCTGCTCGTGGCCGTCTACCTCCCGCCACACGCCGATCCCTTGAGTCGCCCGAAAGCCCTCCACGAAGACCGCATAGCCCTCCCCCGGCGGCACCGTATCGTCCAGATAACCCCCGTTCTGGCGGACATAGAAGCCGATGCCCTGGGTGGCGATGTCCTCGAAGATCAGGGTGGCCCGTACCTCGACGTCCAGAGTATCTACGGGGGCGACCAGCCGGGCGAGAGAATAGCCGCTGGGCGTGGGGCGAAAGCGCGCCTGTGCGCCGGAGAGATCCGCCAGGGCAACGCTACCGGCGGCCGTCCACGGGGCCGGCCAGGGATCTCCATCGCTGCCGTCGAAGCTCTCCTCATAGGACAGCGCGACGCCCTGCGCTCGGCTCCAGGCGCAGGGGCCAGCGGATTCGAAGTCATCTTCGAAGAGATCCTGAGCGTGGGCTACCGCGGGAAGGATTAATAGCGCCAACAGGACCAAGCAACGAAGAGCAGCAGCTAGCGAGACCGTAGCCCGGACGGCTACAGAGGTCGTGCAAGCCCCTCGGCGCCGGAAAGGAACAGAATTTCTTGGAGTCATCGGCAGGTCACCTCGGAAAGTTGGATTCACGCTGTCGAAGCCGGTTCAAAAGGAAGACAGTGCAAACGGAAGCCCGTGCAAGAGGGAATCGCTGCAAAAAGAACGCCATCAGGGGAACTGCATCGACCATTCTACGAGCATGCCCACCCTCTCCGTGCTCTCCGCTACACGTGAAAAGCCCCCGCTGCCAGCAGCGGGGGCTCGAAGGACCATCCGTCGCCCCTTAGGAGAAGAGACGGACGAACGTAGCAGCGAGGGCAGCTCAGCCGATGGGCGAGAGCAGCTCCGGCGCCGTCACCAGCTGGCGCACGCCGTGGGACTTGGTCTCGTTGAAGACGTTGCCGTTCTCGGCCCAGCGATGCAGAGAGTTGATGTCGAGCTTGGCGCACTGGGGCCTAACGCTCCAGGTCACCTTCGCCGGTGAGCAATTCTTCTGGTCGTAGCTCGGACCGGTGGTGGAACCCTGGAACTGCACCGGGGTTCCGGTGTTCGCGGGAATCGCCTTTGGCTGGTGGAGGCCGTTCACCACGTTGCCGTCGTAGGCAAAATCAGCGAGATCGAGGGCGTTGGGGTCGTTGACCACCAGGAAGACCTGAGTCTCCACCCGCAGCAGCGGATCGGTGCAGCCCTCCGGAACGCAGGCGCCGAGCCCCTCGCCGGGAGTCGTATCGCAGGTGGTGTGCACCCAGTGCAGCTCGATGGTTTCGCCGGGCACCACGCCCTGATAAGCCCCCGGAGCCGCGGCCAGCTCCGCCTCGGTGAGGTCGGGAGTCTCATTGCACGCGAATCCGCCGCGCTCCGAGCCGTCGACGAAGACGCTAAAGCCGGGACCCTTGTTCTCGGCGTTGGTGTGCGTGTGCATATTGCAGAGGTTCATCTCCGTCGGGGGCGGAGCGACGGGGAACTCCACCTTGTTCAAGCCAGCGGTCTGGGCGATGTCGCGAGGGGTTTGGGGGCCCATATCGAGGCAAAGCTCGGAATCGGCAGAATCAGCGACGCTCTCGGCCGGGGTCTCCGCGTCGGCGACCTCGTCGACAGGGCCTGCTTCCTGCGCGCCGCAGGCAACCAAGAATCCGAGGGAGATAGCGAGGACTAACCAGAAGGATTTCATTCCGTTCTCCGTGATGTACCAGGGGGAAGAGAGGGGGACGACACTGTCCCTAGAGCAGAAGGTCGCTCGCTCCTCGAGCTTTCTCGAGACGGCTCCCGCAGGACTAGCGGGATTCTCTGCGATGACGCTGGGTTCAATTCGAAAATTCGGCCTGCGATCCAGCACAGGCGTCTATCTTCTTTTTGACTTTCGAGCGCGGGGGCCAGGTCGCAGCCGACAGGCTGAGACCCGAGCGATTGCCCCACTATTCGCAGGGCAGCCCTCCTTGGATGGCCTCGCTAGACGCAAAGTATCTGCGCACTGAGATCTAGGTCTCGGCGCCCCGGCGGCTCCGTGCGCTAGACTCACTGAAATCCCCTGCTCTCACCTCCAAAGGATCGCGAAGATGAGCTTCCGAAGCGCCTTTCACCGCATCGAAACCCGGCTCCAGGAGCTCGAAGATGTGGGCCTCACCGCCTTCTTCTTCATCCTGGTCGTCCTCTCCTTCGGCATCTTCCCCTTCGTTCATCTCACCGAATTCTCTGGCCGCCTCGCTTCCCTAGGCTTCACGTTTCTCTTCCTCGCCGGCACTCTGGCAGCAGACCTCTCTCGGCGTTGGCGACGCGGCGTGCTGATGCTCGCGCTCCTGGGAGCGGTGCTCAACTGGATCCCCGCCGCCGAGACGCCGGGAGGCTGGCTGATCTTCTCGCTGCTGATCTCCATCAGCTTCAACCTCATCGTCAGCATCTCCCTGCTGCGCCGAGTCTTTCGCCCCGGCGAGATCAACTGGCATCGCTTCCAGGGAGCGACGGCGGTCTACGTGCTGTTGGGCTTTCTCTTTGCCCTCGGCTACGTGCTGCTGGAAGTCTCGGTTCCCGGCTCGTTCGAAGGGATGCAGAGCGACACCGCAGATCACCTGATCCGCGATGCCGTGTACTTCAGTTTCGTCACCCTCACCACGGTGGGTTATGGCGACATCACGCCGATCAAGGAAGCGGCCCGCAGCCTGGCGATCGTAGAAGGGCTGCTGGGACAGATCTTCCTCGCCGTGCTCATCGGGCGATTGGTCACCCTTTCGGGGCTACCGCCGGAGCAGCTCGCGCCGGGCCCAAGCCCTTCACAAAACCCCACCGAGAAACCCTCCCCCGACGCCGAGGACTCGTGAAGCCAACCTCTCGAGAGGAATCCACCATGCCTCCCGCTCCGATCGACCGGAAACAGCCTCCAAGAGCAGCTACCGCCCCGCACTCCCACTCCATCAGCTGGCTTCTTCGGTGCGCGCCCCTGCTCCTGCTGGCTCTCAGCCTCGCCCTTCCTGGCTGCACCGCGCACCAGATGTATCGCCCCCAGTCGGTAGAGGAAAGGCCCGGCTATACCCTGACCTTCCTGGAATTCGACGATCAGGGGGAATTGTGGTCTCCGCGACAGTTCTTTGCGCTCCAGGACGTGATTCGCCGCGCCAACGACAACCCCGAGGGCGCGGTGGTGATGGTGCTAGCCCACGGCTGGAACAATGACGCTTCGCCGAGCAACCAGCAGCAGGGAACCCTCGCCGGCTTCGAAGGTCTCTTGGAACGGCTGTCGGAGAACGTTCGAGAGGAAAGCCCGGGGCGCCCGGTAGTGGGCATCTATCTCGGCTGGCGGGGCCAGTCCATGCGCGGCCCGCTGAAGTACTTCAGCTTCTTTGCCCGCCAGCGCACGGCGGGCCGGGTTGCCGGCGCCCACGGCTCCGCCGCCCTGGGGCAGATCATCCTCGACGTCAAGGCTAACCCGAGATCCAATCTGGTGATCGTCGGCCACTCCTTCGGCGGTCAAATCATCGAGCGGCTGACTCAGCGATCGGTCTCCACCGGCCTCTTTCTCATCGACGACGCTCCCCTACCGGCCGGCGCCGACCTCACGGTGTTGCTCAATCCGGCCTCACCGGCCACCAACGCCAAGCAGACCATCGACCTGCTACGCTGGCAGCAGGTCGGTCTGGAGCGGCGGGCACCGGACGGGCGCAGCTGGGAGAACCCGATCCTGGTGTCCATCACCTCGGAGAGCGACGCCATCACCCGGGTCGCCTATCCCGTCGCCAGCCTCTGGGGCGTGCTCACCCAGCGCTTTCGAGACTACGGACCGGAGTTCTGTAGCCCCATCGTCAGCCAGCGCCGCATCTATACTCAGACCGCCGGGCATTCCACGGTGCTCCACAGTCACCGCGTGACCGTTGGACCGGTGAAGCCGAAGGCCCCAGCCATCGAGGAAGAATGGAATGGCTTTTCGGCAGCCAGCGAGGATCTCCGGGTCCACGTTCAGCGCCGGGAGGGGGCCTACAACGACACGCCTTACTGGATCTTCCGAGTTCCCTCTGAGGTGATGGACGGCCACAGCGATACCTGGAACCCCAATCTCTCGGCCCTTATCGAGGGCATCCTCACCACCACCGGGGCGCTGGAGACCAACACGAGCCTGCACCTGGTTCGTAAGCCCGGCGCCGCACCGGCCATCATCTGGCCGCGCACCGAGAGCTCGCTGTGGATGATCGACGATTCCCGGCGGGTCTACGAGCTGACCACCGGAAGCTCCCAGCCGATCCCGGTGGGCTGCATTCCGGAGAACCTGGACCCCGCCGCGGTGATCGGCCACAACGGCCGCGGCGACCAGCACTTCCTGGTCCAGCGGCGACAGAATCCCGCCAACCCGGAGCAGTGGGAGACGGAGATCGTCTCCATCGGGCTCAACGCCCTGGGCTTCGAGGAGCTAGCCCGCACCGAGCTGCGCTCCGACCAGGCCTTTACTCACGCCGCCTTCGACCTCAGCGATAACCAGGTCTACCTCGCCACCGCCGAATCCCTGTGGGTCGCCGAGTGGGGGGAAAAGCGCAGCGAACCCCAGGAGCTGATTCCTCTGCCGGCCCCCTCATCGTCCATGGTGCTAGACCACGCTCGCCGACGCCTCCTGCTGTATGAAAAGCAGGGAGGATTGCTCATCGAGGTCACCCTCGACACCCCCCAGCCCCATGCCAAGGTGATCCACCAGCTCCCCCCCTCCTGCTCCGCGATCACCGTCGACCCCAAAGACGGGGCCCTCTACACCCTCGAAAGCAGCGCCCGGCGACTGGTGCGCTACGATGCGGTGGGCGATAGCTTCTCCATCCCAAAGGCGATCACCGAGGGCGATGAGCTCACCGCCGCCTCAATGCTGCAGATCACCGCCGACGGCTCCCTCTGGATCGCCGACCCGGCCCAATCCAGCCTGCTGCACTACAGCGCCGAGGGCCGACTGATCCAGCACCTGGACGACATCGACGCCCTTAGTTCCTCTCAACGCTGAGCTCTGCGTAACGAGCCCCCCGTAACGAGCTCCCCGTAACGAGCTCCCAGTGTTGCCGTGCCGACGACGACCCTGCCATAGCGGGGTCGCCGTCGCGGCAATCGGCACCGCAGATCCTGAGCGTCAGGACTGCAGCTTAGGGCCGTCGGGACTCAGGGACACAGCGTCACCTTGTAGTCCGGCGTGGCATAGCAAATCACCGTCGCCACCTCGTCGTCGTAGGGCCATAGATAGGCGTCGCAGTCCGCCGCCGTCGGCACGGTGCCGTCGCCGGTGGTGCAGGAGCGCACCTCACAGCTGCTGGCGAAGGGCGGGGCGCTGCCGCTCCAGGTGGCCTCCACCTTCAGCGGGTAGGAGAAGCCCGGAGCCGCCGTCGATGGCTGCCCGTTGACGGCAATGGACTGGTTGGTGGCGCATTCATAGACCGCTTGTCGCACGGTATTGCTGGTCGGGTCGTCCCCGTCGGCCATGGCGCACACCCACGGGACGCAGGTCTCTCCCGCCGGCGGGGTGGGGCAATCGACCCCCGCCTTCTGCCCCGGCTGTAGCGGACCACAGCACTTCTCCCCCGTCACGCCCCAGCCGCGATTGACGCCCTTCTCCGCCTTCATCGCCTGGACCGAGCCGGTCACCTGGGGACAGAGGGATCCACCGAGGCCGTCACCGCAAGTTCCGGGAATGGGGTTGCCGGCTCCGTCCTGGAGGCAATCCCAATTCTGGCTGGAATCGTTGATGTTCTTGAAAGGAAGATGATCAGCGTAGCCCAGGCCCTGGGCGTAATTGGTCACCGCCGAGTTCATGTGTGAGGCGCAGGAGCCCGGGGGAATGGCGCTCAAATCGTACCAATCCGCCTGCCCCTGATTGCCGCCCATGTTGATCTCGAAGAGAGTCATGTCGGCGACATCGCCACCGCCGGGGTAGGCCCCGAAATTGACGCCATTCCCGCCGGTCATCTCATAGAAGGTCTTGCCGGAAACGCTGTTTGTGCCCTTCGTGAGCTGCACCGTGTAGCTCTTGGACTTGCTCGCGTCCACCGTGAATAGAGGCGTGGGCTTCGCCCCGACACCGGCGGCGGTGTAGTAGATCTCGATGTCCTCCGTGCATTGATTGTCGAAGGTCACGGTACGGGACGAGCGCTGATCCGGCGCCACGAAGCCTGGGGAGTTGGGGCAGGAGTCGAAGTTGCAGGCGGTGCCGGGACAGGTCGAGACGTTTCCCGTGTTGTAGCAGCCCTTATTCGATAGACAGGCGTAGGGTGCCGCGGTGCCGCAGGCGGCAGTACCCATCGCCTGGCATTGAGCCGGAGTACAGTCCGCCGGCAGCGCTGGCGCTGGTACGGCATCCGCAGCATCCGCTAATTGTCCGAAGGCAGGAAGGGAAACGACTATCGCCCCACCCAACAGCAGCAGGGCAACGATGGTAAAGCGTAGGGTGAAATGTAGGAAGACCCGCGAGCCCGAGAAGGACCGAGACATCATGATGCATCTCCTCAAGATGAGACTGAGAGATCCCGGGCAAGCCCACCTTCTCCATTATCGGGAGGCCGGCAAAGCCATGCTGTAGCTCATTCGATCCGCGGAGCGAACAAAGCAAACCCGGGCATTAGGAGGAATGCAACGACGAGGATCGATACTGCCCACGAACACGTCGCGGGCGACGACCGCAGATTGAAGCCTTCAGGAAGCGAGGCTTCAGAAAAAGGGGGTTCTAGACGGTAGTATATAGCCTCCTGGCTCCCCGGCAGCGGGGCACCCTTACTCAGCGATCCCAAAACCCTCGACGGAGGATTCCCCTATGCTTCGCGCTTCTTGGCTAGCGCCCTTCGCCCTTCTCTTCCTGCTCGCCGCCGCCTGCGGCGCCCCCGCTACGGACAGCGCACCGGAGAGTGATGCTGCTGAGTCCGAAACCAACGCCCCCACCGCCACCGAGGGTGAAGAATCCACCGCCGACGGAGGCGAGGAGCTCTCCCCCGGAGAGCAGGCCAACGCCGACTTCGAGGATCAGCTCAGCGGCGCGGATCTGCTGGCGGCCCTCAATCAGGGCGGCCACGTCATCTACTTCCGCCATGCGCAGACCGTGAAAGACTATGCCGACCAGGCGGATCCCAACATGAGCCTCGACGACTGTGAGTCTCAGCGCAAGCTCAGCGAAGCGGGAATCCAGGACGCCAAAGATATCGGCGCCGCCTTCACCGCCCAGGAGATCCCCGTGGGGCAGGTGATCAGCAGCCAGTACTGCCGCGCCTGGCAGACGGCGGAGCTCGCCTTCGGCCGCTACGAGCAGGACCCCAAGCTCAACTTCCTGCCCTTCGAGGACTACACCGAAGAGCAGTGGGCGCAGATGAAGGCCAACGTCACGCCGCTGATGACGGCGGTGCCGGAAGCCGGCACCAACACCGTTCTGGTGGGCCACGACGATCTCTTCGAGTCCGCCACCGGCATCTACCCCGAGCCCCAAGGCATCGGCTACGTTCTCACTCCCGATGGCGAGGGAGGCTTCTCGCTGGTGGCCAACGTGCTGCCGGCGGAGTGGGCCCAGCTCGGAGGTTGAGGATGGCTCAGGTCTGGGCCTCGACATAGGCTTCTTCAACAGCAAGCAGGCTCGACCAGCCGAAAATAGCGCCGCGGTATCTACCGCGGCGCTATTTTCTTGCCCCAGCGTTTCCTCTCTCCTGCTGTACTCCCCCGCCGCGGAGGCATCGCCGGCACGGCCTCTACCCTCGCTCTCAGCGAGTGCCGCCGGCTAGTCTTTCTGCACCCCCAACCCAGAACGATGGGCCGATTCTGCGACCCAAGCCATCGTCGCCCGTCGACCCGATCGCTTGGGTTCACCTTTTTTAACCGTCGAATGTCTTCGCCTTCAAGGGCCCGCTGGACGCCCAAATTAGTGAGACGAAAATCCTGTTACAGTGATGCATCAATCCTGAAAAACAGCTATCCTAAGCCGATTTTCATTCAATCCGGCCCAGAGGCCATCACATCCTCAACGCTTCAGTGCTCTCGCCACTGATGCGCTTTTGGCATCGTTGATGGGCTCCGCCATCACGAAATGGGAGGCTTTTCGCCATGAAACGACCCTTGCCTGACACGCTGACAGCGCCCCCTCTCGGTTCCGTTCTCTCCATCCTGCTGCTGGCCCTAGCCCTTCTCGCGATGCCGGTATTGGCGGAGCAAACCCCTCAAGACGCGGATCAAGAAGCCTCTCAGCAGGCTGAGGAAGCAGCCACCGAAGAAGGGGAGGATGACGAAGGCGAAGAGGAAGAGAGCGTCGAAGAAGGCGAGATCTTCTCAGAGGAGCTGGTGGTCATCGGTACCCGCGCCCAGCCGCGCTCGGTGACCGAGTCCATCGTGCCCATCGACGTGATTTCCGCCCAGGACTTCCAGAATCAGGGCGATACCGATGTCAGCAACCTGCTGCGCAACATCGCGCCTTCCTACAACGTCAACACTCAGCCGATCTCCGACGCCGCTACCGTGGTGCGCCCCGCCAATCTGCGGAACCTCGCGCCGGACCACACCCTGGTGCTGGTCAACGGCAAGCGCCGCCATCGCGCGGCGGTGATCTACTGGCTCGGCAACGGCGTCGCCGACGGCGCCCAGGGGCCGGACATTTCGTTGATCCCCTCCATCGCTCTGCGACAGGTGGAAGTGCTGAGGGACGGTGCCTCCGCCCAATACGGCTCTGACGCCATCGCCGGCGTGATCAACTTCCAGCTCAAAGACGCCAGCAACGGCGGCTCCGTCGAGGTACGCTCCGGCTCCTTCGCCGAGGGCGACGGCGACAACACCACGGTGGCCTTCAACTACGGCCTGCCCTGGGGCGATTCCGGCTTCTTCAACTTCAGCGCTGAATACGGCAACACCGACCCCACCGATCGCTCCGTGCAGCGCGACGACGCCGCGGGCCTGATCGCCGCCGGCAACACCGCGGTGGCGGACCCGGCGCAGATCTGGGGTTCCCCAGAGGTCGAGGACGAGACCAAGCTGTGGTTCAACTTCGGCAAGGTCTTCGATAGCGGACAGCAGTTCTACGGCCACGCCAACTACGCCACCAAGACCACCACCGGCGGCTTCTACTTCCGTAACCCCAACACCCGCGGCTCGGTGTTCTCCGGCGACGGCGGCAGCACCCTGCTCATCGGCGACCTGCTGGACGCTCAGGACGGCGTCCTCGATGGCTCCGGTAACTGCCCGGTGGTGACCATCAACAACAACGTGCCGGATCCGGCGGCCCTGGCGGCGGTCTTCGCCAACCCCAACTGCTTCTCCTTCCAGGAGCTGTTCCCCGGCGGCTTCACCCCGCAATTCGGCGGTGATGTCGAGGATGTCGCAGTATTGCTGGGCCTGCGAGGTCAGACCGACGGCGGCGTCGGCTGGGACTTCAGCCTCAGCCAGGGCTCCAACGAGGTGGACTTCTTCATCACCAACACGGTGAACGCCTCCCTCGGCCCTGACACCCCCACCAGCTTCGACCCGGGTCTCTACAAGCAGACCGACCTCAACCTGAACCTCGACTTCACCTATGCCATGAACGCCAACACCAACCTCGCCGGCGGCCTCGAGTGGCGCGACGAGGAATTCGAGATCGGCATCGGTCAGCTGGAGTCCTACCAGATCGGCCCGCTGGCAGAGCAGGGCTTCTCCGCCGCCTCCAACGGCTTCCCCGGCTTCGGCCCCATTGCCGCCGGCACCTGGAACCGCTCCAACTTCGCCATCTACGGTGACGTCGAGATCAACTCCGACGACAAGCGCTGGACCGTCGGCACCGCGGTGCGCCTCGAGGACTTCGAGGACTTCGGCACCACCCTCAACGGTAAGTTCGCCGCTCGCTACAAGGTCAACGACAACTTTACCGTGCGCGGCGCCATCAGCTCCGGCTTCCGGGCGCCGACCCCCGGCCAGTCCAACGCCTTCAACGTCTCCACCGAATTCGACCTGGTGCTCAACGACCTGGTGAACAACGGCACCATTCCCTCGAGCTCCGCGGTGGCCCAGCTGCGCGGCGGTGAGCCCCTGGAGCCGGAGGAGTCGGTCAACTTCGCCGCCGGCTTCATCTGGGAGAACGGTCCCTTCACCCTGACCACCGACTTCTTCCACATCGAGGTCTCCGACCGCCTGGCGGTCACCCGCCTCTTCTCCCTCACCGACGACGAGGTGGACGCGCTCATCGCCGAGGGCGTCACCAGCGCCGGCAACCTGCAGAACTTCCGCTTCTTCGCCAACGACTTCGATACTGAGACCACCGGCTTCGACATCGTGGCTACCTACATTCCGCCGAGCCTCGGAGGCGACACGGACTTCAGCTTCCTGTTCAACTTCACCGAGACCGACGTCACCAAGTTCAACCCCGAGACCCTCGACGCCACCCGTATCCGCGAGCTGCAGGAGGCTCTGCCAGAGACCCGCGCCACCTTCACCGTCAACCACCGTCTGCTGGACGACCGCCTGCGCCTGCTGGCCCGGGCCAGCTACTACGACGACTGGTTCGATTCCGAAGACGGCCAGGTCTACGATGGCAAGACCCTGGTGGATCTCGAGATCGGCTATGACCTGACGGAAGATCTGACCTTCATCCTCGGTGCCCAGAACGCCTTCGACACCTTCCCGGATGAGAACCCCGGTGCCCGCTCCGGCGTCGGCAACCTGTACTCCCAGTTCTCCCCCTTCGGGTTCAACGGCGCCTTCTACTACGGCCGCCTGGCCTACCGCTTCGGCGCTGACCTGCGCTAAAGGCCTTCAGCTGGAACGCTCTAAAGCTGGCGTTCTAGCACACTGACCGACACAAGCCCCGTCGCGGAAACCCGCGGCGGGGCTTTTTTCTTGCCTTTGGAAGCCTCCCGAGCTCTACCGACCATCGCGCCGACACGACAGAGCCGGATCTCAGCCAGCGCGAGGAGATCGTTCCAGCTCGTTCCACAAGGCGCCATGGGGCAGGCAATAGCGCTCGCCGAAATCCGAGGCGGCGGTGTGCACCAGGTCTCGACGCCGCAGGTCCCCGAGAAGCCGGGTCACCGTCGCTCGGGTGGAGCCGATGGCGCTGGCCAACTGTGCGTGAGTCACCCGCAGCTCGATCACCGTTCCCTGCTCGCTCCAGCGTCCGAATTGCTCCGCCAGCAGACCCAAGACCCCCAACAGCCGCTGCTCCAGAGTCTGCCGAGTCCGCACGCTCGCCCAGGCCTCCAAGCTGCGTACCCGGTCTCTCAGACCTAGTAGGAGATTCGCTTCCCCAGCGCAGGCAGCTTCAATTTCCACCACCGCATCACAATGGGCCCGGAGCGAGAGACCGCAGGCATCCTGAGGATGACCGGGAATCCAGTGCCCCGGTCCCCAAAGCCCAACGAGGCCTTCTTCTCCCTCCTCATCCCAGGAGACCTGGGCGACGACACCTTCGATGATCTTCAGCAGCTCGTCGGACCTCAAGGGGATCAAGGCACCGGTACAGTAGTCGACGCGGCGCGGCCTGCGCCGCCGACTCCATCCCTCCCCTCTCTGCCGAGTCGCCAGCGCTCGGTCCAGCGCCCGCATCACCAGCTCCGGTGAGGAGCCGACAGGAAGGGCGTCGACGGCTCCGGCAGCGGAGGCCACCGCAGCTCCCCCTCCACCATCCTCGATGGCAACCTCTGGGCAGAGCAAGAGCCAGGGGACAGAGAGACCGCGGGCCCGCGCTGCCAGCGCCTCCAGCTGGTCCCGATTGGAGACTGAGACCAAGGTCAGGTCAGGGACATAGGGGAGGTGAGGCAGGGTCCGCTGACGATCTGCGCGTCGTTGAGAGGTTGGCCGACTGGAGGTTCGTAATTCGAGGCTTGGCCGTTCAGGGCTTGGCCGGCTCGGGGCCGGCAGCAGGGTGACGGCGAAGCCGACAGCCTGAAGCGCGGCGACGAGTCGAAGGCAGGGCGCTTCATCGCCCAGCAAAGCGAGATGCTTCATCCCCTCAGGCCTCGCGAAGAGACTCCGTAGGGTGAACGTTGAGCGCCCGCCAGGCGGGACCGAGACAGGCGATGAGCCCCGCTCCCAGAAGAGCGAGGCCAGCGATCACGAAGGTCGGTAAGTCCCGGGCCTCGACCCCAAAGAGGGAGGCCGCCAACAAGGGCGAGACGAGCACCGCGACGAGGGCTCCCAGCACCACTCCATAGATCACCACCCGCAGCCCCCAGCCGACGATCAGCTGAGCCAGCTGGTAGCGAGGCGCACCGAGGGCCGCCCGCACCCCCAGCTCCTGTCGCTTGCGCGCGAGGTCGTGCGCCAGAAGACCGTAGATGCCAAGGCCCGCCAGCAGCAGCGCAACCAAAGCGAAGAGCGGAGCGAGGCTTCCCAGCAGCCGCGACTGCCATAGAGACTCGTCGAGGATCGACTGCATCGATCGCACCTCCACCACCCCGGTTTCTGGAGCCGCCTGCGCCAGCGCCTGCCGCACGCTGGGCATCAAGGCCGCGGGAGAGCCCTCCAGCTGCACGGTGATGCGCTGCCGCCAGGCCTTGTATTGGGTGATCGGATAGTAGAGCTCGGCGCCGAAATCCGCCTCCCGGGGGTCGTAGCGCACGTCCCCTACGACCCCTACCACCCGGGCCCAGGAGTCGTTGGCGATGCGCGCCTCTTTGCCGATGGCCGGCTGCCCGGGGAAGAGCTGATCCGCCGCCCGGCGGCTCAGGATGATCGTCAGCCCCTTGTCGCGGGTGTCATCCCAGGTGAAGTCTCGCCCTTCCACCACCGGAATCCCCATGGATTCGAAGTAGCCGGGGGTCGTATCGATGGTGAGGATCGGCGCCTGATGCTCCAGAACGTCTTCGGTCTCCCCGCCCCGGGCCATCAGCTTCACCGGCCGCCGATCGCGATCGAGATAAGGCAGGTGAGTGGTGCCTCCTACCGACGCCACTCCCGGTACCTCCCGTAGGCGATCCTGTAGTCGGCGGTAGAGGGCCGCCAGGGAATCCGTCTGCTCTAAATAAGTGCCGGCGTATTGGGGCGACATCTCGACGGAAACGACCCTCTCGACGGCGAAGCCCGGCTCGATACTCTGCAGCCCGTCAAAGGAGCGGGCCAGAAGGCCCGCAGCGCTCACCAGCATCACCGCCAGGGCGACCTGGGCCACCACCAAGGCTCTCCGCAGATGACTGCCGGCGGCGCCGGTACCGGACCTACCCACCATCAGCGCCCGCAGATCCAGGCGCCACCCGATCAGCAGCGGAGCCAAGCCCGCCACTATCGCCACCAGAATCGCCGCCCCGGCGGTGAAGGTAACCTCTTCCCAACCGAGCCTCGGCTCCAGCCAGGACGGCAGAGCGGTGGGCACCAGATGCGGCACCAGCCGCAGCAGACCCACCGCCATCCCCAAGCCGAGGAGAGCTCCAGGAAGCGTCAACAGCAGCGACTCGAAGAGCAGCTGGCGCCCCAGGCGCAGCCCTCGGGCCCCGAGGGCCAGCTGGAGAGAGAAAGTCGCGGTGCGGGAGACCCCACGAGCGAGCTGTAGCCCCGCCAGGTTCACCGCCGCCAGCAGCATAAAGACCCAGGTGAGAGTGAAGAGGGAGCGCAGGTGAGGCGCTAGCCCGGAAGTCGAAAACTCCCGGTAGGCCTGCAGCCGAGGCCGCCAGTCGGCGTTGCTTTCGGGCCACTTCTCGGCAAGAACCTCGGCAGCACCGCTAAGCTCCCCCTGGGCGGCCTCGATAGAGGTATCCGCCGCCAGCCGCCCGATGCCCTGGGGCCAGCGCATCGCCCGCTGGTCCTCCCGAGAATCCCCGGTATCTTGCGTATCAACCCAGCTCTGGTAGGGGAACCAGAGATTGGCTCCCTCGGGGAATCCGAAGCCCGCCGGCAAAACCCCTACGATCTCGAAGCTGCCGAGGGAAGTACGCAGGGTTTGCCCTAGAATCTCGCGATCACCGCTGAATTGCCCCCGCCACAGCCCGTGGCTGATCAGGACTTTGAAGCTGTCGTTGCCCTGCTGATCCTCGGACTCGTGGAAAAGCCGGCCCAAGATCGGCTGCACCCCGGTCGCTTGCAGCACTCCGGTGGTGACCAAAGCCGACGGCAGCGAGAGGACCCGGCCATCGGCAGAGACCATGTTGTCCCGCCGCGCGGTGAAGGCGCCGACCTCCTCGAGCTCGTTCAAGGAGACGCGGTAATCGTCAGAATCAGGAATCGATAGTCCATACACGCCGCCGGTCTTCGTAGAGACGCTCTCGATCACCACCAGTCGATCGGCATCAGGATAGGGCAGCGGTCGATAAAGGGCGGCGTTGACCAGGCTGAATACCGCCGTATGAACGCCAAGGCTGGCGGCGAGAATCAGCACCACCAGCAGCGAAAGAACCCTTTCCCGCCGCAAGCTGGAGAACGCAAGTCGTAGATCGTGGAGCATGATTTAGAAAACTCTCCTCCTAAAATCCCCAATCCCTTCGCGAACCCGAGTTTCCTTTGGGGGGAAACCCGAATTCACGAAGGGCCCTAAATCGCCGACGCCTTGAAGGGTAGGGAGACCCCAAGCGCTGGATGAAATTCAGCGGGTTCTCAGAGATCGTTGCTCACTGAGCTCCAACCTTCGGAGGAGTCAGAACTCAGTCGCGTGTTGAGCTACGATCTGTCCCCGCTGCTTTCATCGTCCATGGACTTCCACCATCGCGGCACTGGACCAATGTTCAGGCCAGAGACGGAAAGAAAGAAGACCGAGAAAGCGCTAGAGATCGTGTCGGTTCTTTCCGCTCAGCGCGGCGGACCGCGCAGCGGGGGACTAGATAGCTGATGAGTCGATCCGAGAAAAACCGAACCGATCACCGCTACGATGCTTTGCTGGCTCACCACCGGCGCACCAGTTGCGACCGATGGTGACAAAGACGGAATCAACTGAAGGCTGCAGGCATCACAACCGGCTTCCTCCGATGACCCGTGCTCGTGGTGATCATGGTCGTGGAAGTGAAAAACCTCCAGAACGCCACCACTGAGAGTTAAAAAGAGGATGGCTCCGAGCGCAACTCCGGCGAAGCAGTGTCGCTGAGCTGTTCGCCCGAGGCTTCGGTACGCTGGGGCCATCCGGTACATGCAAGTAATGATATCCCGTTATCATTTGTAGTCAAGTCCCTTTTGGAGCTTTTCTTCAATCCTCTTCTCAACCATCCAGGGCGCGGCCTATCTCCCCTTAATTCACAACCCCATTTCCGGAAGAGTCTCGAGCTTCACCCTTCGCCCCAGATTCCCCATCTGGACGATGCCAGGCCTCCTGCTTTCGGCCTAAGACTTCGCAATGCCACTCAATCAGCTCCCAATTGTGGCGACAGCTCGGACCGACAGTGACGACAAAACACGGCTTTGGGACGAACTAGCTCAGCGCAGAAAGGACATTCCACGAGATCGGGGGATGATGCCCGTCTCCGTGGTTCTTCTTCGGTACCTGGGGTCAACTGAGGCCCAGCTTCTCCAACGGCCTCCGCTCGATCCCCATCGGTACCGCGTACCTTCGCCAACTTCTGGGCCAGGAGCTGCTGATTCGCCACGCTGATGTCGTACGCTTCTGGTGCCTGGAAATCAATTCCCACAGCCCGCACGGTTTCTTCTCGCAGGGTCTCGATAGCCCCTTCCAGATGATCGAGCCATTGCAAGCTGACTCCCTCGGCCGCTACGTCCACCAATCGTCTCTTGCCAATGATGGAAGACGCCTCACTGGTGACCTCAGCTGCCCAGAAGCGCACAGTGAAATTCGAGCGAGCTGTCAGATTGCTCGATCGAATGGAGTCATGGTTCGCCTGGCCAATCGATACGTCCGCCTTGCTCAAGTCCCCAGACACCAGCATCAGGATCGCAATCGATTTGAAGTGGACAGCCCACAATAGCTTCTCCGCCTGAGAGCGGAAGATCGCCGCGCGGATCGCCAGCACGCTAGTAACACCACAGCATGCGAGGACAGTAAACGCCTTATCGAGGAACCCATCAGCGACGGGCGAAAGCAGCAGTGTAATAAGGGCTATGGAAGCGATTTGCAAGCACCACGCCCCTCCCAGGAAGACCACTCCCCCTCGGGACAAGGGGCTCTCGATGACTTGGGGCTGACGCTCGATGAAGAGGGTCCCAGAGAACTCACCAACATCGGCGACCACTCCGCCTCTCTCGCCGTAGCCCCATTGATAGCAGGTGTTCTTGAAGCGGCCTAGGGCCAGCGGGTTCGCCAAGATCGGGAGCCGCGCAAAGAGATGGGTCGGATGTCCAAAGCCCCGGTAGTGCCGAGACCGACCGTGCACCTCGGCAACCTGTGGAGATTCAGGAATGAGCTGCTTTGAGCCAAGAAACTCCACCGCACCCTGGAACAACGACCCCGCAAGCACCAGCCCCACAACCATCAAGAGCGAGAAGGAAGCACCAGCATAAGTCGCCAGAAGGATGATGAAGAGGATGGCCGGTACGGTGAATAATCGACTGTAAAGGGATCTCCCGTTGGCGCTAACGATCTTGCCTATCGTCGGCGGCATGTTTTCCACCCTAGCTCCGAAGAGCATCCTTAGCTTCGAAGATTTCCGGGCGGTAGAGAAAACCAGTCGATCGCCCTGCAGCGCAGGAATCAGATCACCATGAAAATCACCGAAGGGTTCCGGTCCTTTGCTCTCTGCGATCGGCTGAAGCACCCTGCGTAAACCGGTGATGGCCTCGCGCAATCCAAGAATCAACAGGCAGAAGAGAAGGAGCGTCCCGAACACTGCCAGTATCGTGGTCGATAGATAGATGGACGCCCTCCCCCCCTCACTGACCTCCGCCAGCTGATACCGGTGACCAAATCGCGAAAAAGCTAATACCAGGCCAATGGCTGAAAAGAGAGTCGTGAACGCCCCAACGGCGACGGTCGCCTTGCTGACTGAGGCTGGAAAGGTTACCCGGATCGGAAATCTATGCCCCGGATCGGCATCTCCATTCATCATCCATACACTCCCTGGGCCATAGCCCCCCGGATCTTGAGCAGGTTCTCTAAGCGATAGCTGACTTGGACACCTCTCTTCCGCAAATGTGTAGCGAGCAGCTCCATGAAGTCGAAGAGACTCTCCCTCTTCAGCGCAAGAGAGCTCGTCATCGCAGCACTGCCATCACGGCACCAGGTGAAACCCGAAGCGCTCTCCGTGTCTCTTATCCAAGCAAGAGGCCGATTCGCGAAGCGAATGATGCCCCCGAGTGATGTCCCCATCCACCGCCACACCTCCTTGAAGAGAACAACGTCCATGAGCCGAATTCCCCCATTCCGCCTCCTCTCTCCTACCCTCCAACTGCGCCACCTCACCAAGGTAGGCATACTTGCTGCGCTCGCCCTAGCCTGCTTCGCTCAGCCGCCCTCCCAAACCCAGCTACCGCCGGCCGACGAGCTCCTCGACACGCTGGAGATCCGCAATAGCGCCCTGCCCCTTCCCAACGTGCTCACCGCAGGACAGCCCACCGAAGAACAGCTGCGGCAGGCTGCAGAGCTGGGTTTTCGCACCGTGATCAACCTGCGTTCCGAGGGCGAAGACCTGGGATTCGACGAAGCGGCCGTCGCCACGGAGCTCGGACTCGAGTACCTTGCGATCCCCATCTCCGGCGCCCAAGATCTGACCCCGAAGGCTGTCGAGACCCTCTCCGAAGCCCTCGCCAACGCTCCTACCCAACCGGTCCTTCTTCACTGCGCCAGCAGCAATCGGGTGGGCGCTCTGTTAGCGCTGAAGGCTCAATGGCTCGACGGCGCCTCTACACAGGAGGCTCTCATCCTCGGAAGAGAGGCCGGCCTCACCCGGCTGGAGCCGGCGGTGACGGAGATGCTGTCGCAGTGATCCCAACAGCCATCACCGGAGTCATCGACGCAGTTGATCAACGCGGCTGATCGTCAGGGTGATCAGCGAGGCGAACCCCACTCAAGCAGCTAGCCTCTACCGCCCAGGCAGACCAGCGTGAAACTGCGTGATTTGCCGAGTGTCGCGACGGACAGCAAGAGTGAAGCTAGCGATGGGTACGGAAGCCTGGGCCCACTGGAGCTCGAAGCTCTCGGTCGGATGAGCGCGAACCGGATGGTAGAAGAGATCAATCTTCAGACGTCCCTCCGGTTCACCGTTTTCTAGCAGGTGCTCCAGCGGAGCCGAGACCACCACATAGTCCAGGTACCCGTGGTAGGGATAGGCCTTGGTCACCAAGGGTTTGTATCGCCCATCAGCACCCTGATGGGTGACCTCGATGCGCACTCCGACGTAATCCGTCTCCCCCTCCAGGTCCACGGCGAAAGCTAGATTGCCGTACGACCTCGCGTCGTCGAAGCTCTCAACCGAGACGAGCTCAGGGCGGAACAACCAGTTGCGAAAGGTGACTGAGCCGAGCGCAACGTTGAGAACCGAGTTGCCCGCTGGCGTAAGAATGGGTGCCTCCAGAGGCTCATCCCAAGAGACCTTCTCGTAGTGGTGCCACGTGCTGAAGGTGGTCATCGGATAGGCCACAGCTAACGCAATTCCCGAGTACACAAAAGCGCTGCAGACCATCACTGCCTTCACCACCGACCGGACCGTCAGTCGCCCGAGGGCCGAGCGCTCGTCTCCTTCCATACGCAGCAGTCGCAGCGCATAGGGCGCGCCCAGCAACAAGACAAAGAGAGCGGCCCCCAAGACGAAAGTTCGGTAGCCCTGATTGGTGGCATAGGGATAGATCGAGATCGCTACCACCAGCAACCCGAGGAAAGTCAGATGCTTCCCTCCGGTGAGTAGGTGACTGGCAGAGACCAAGAGGTCGATTAGCAAGCTCACCCCCACCAGCACGAGAATCAGCAGCAGGACTGCCACCACCACCATCAACACCACCTCTGCCACCAGCAGCAGCAGGCCGAAGATGCTGCGGCCGCGGTCGACAAAGAGCAGCGGCGAATGGTGCTCGGTGATCAGCGCCAGCATGAGGGAGAGGAGCACGGCCCCCGTGCTGCTAGCGGCCGCCACGATTGCACCGGAGCGCAAAATCTCGCGAAAGTTCCTCCGCTGAACAAAGCCGGTAAATCGATCCGCCGCGCCTTCGATCGCGTCGGATAGATATTGATAGGGCTGGATACTGCCAAGGATAGCGACGACGATGCCACCGTAGAAAGCCACCGCTTCTACAAACTCGGGCACCTCGAATCGCTGCAGCAGCGAGGGGAGGCGGAGGACAAAATCCCAGAGTATGCCGAGGTAAGCCCAGGCCAGCACCGGAACGCTGACCACCCGCTGGGAAAGATTTGGATTCGATTGAATGTAACCGACACCAGCAAGAAGCAGTATGAGACCCAACAACCACCGCACCATCTCTGATTTCGCGGCAAGGTAGAGCACCAAAAGAGTGAGATAGAGCTTCGGGAAGAGCAAAAAGGCGAAGATGTGCACAATGATGGACTCCCCACCACTGCTCCTAGATCTCCTCGCCACGAATCTCTCCCTCTTGTTGTGAGCCCCTCGAGCGAAGACCCATCTTAGCGCCCAACACTGTGCCGCTACGCTGCGATTTCGCGCTGGTCTCTCAACCCTGGTTTTGCTCGCGATACTGCCCCGGCGGCTGCCCAAAGGCTCGCTTGAAGGCCCGGTGGAAGGCGTGCTCGGAGTCGTAACCGACTTGGGTGGCGATCTCGGCGAGGCTCACGTCACCGCGGCGAATCAGTCGGGCCGCGAGATCCATGCGCAGCTGGGTGAGGTATGTCAGGGGAGGTACTCCCACCTTGTGCCGAAAACGGCGGGCGAGGACGGCGCGGGAGAGGGCGACCTCACGACCGAGATCCTCTACCGTCCACCGTCGCTGGGGCTCGCGGTGAAGGTGAGCCAAAGCGTCGGCAATGGGGCGATCTCGCAGCGCGCTGAGCCAGCCGATATTGCCCTTGTCCTCCTCCGCCAACCAGGTGCGAAGAGCCTCGACGAAGACCACGTCCAGCAAGCGGGAGACCAGCGTCGGGCTGCCGACAGAGGGGCTCTCGAACTCGGCCCGCAGGGAGCGCAGGGCCCGATCCAGGCCGGGAGAGGTGGAGTCCGCCCGTAGATGGATCACCGGCGGCAGCTGGCTCACCAGGGGATGGCGAGAACCAGATACGAAGCGATAGGCCCCACAGATCAAGTGTGTCGTGTCGCCGTCTTCGCCCACCTCCTCTACCAGCTGGTGCCGCTCATCCCGAGTCGCCTTCCAGGTGTCCAGAGAGACCAGCGGTGATGCAGGGTCATCGGCGAGACCATGGCCGCTGCCGTGGGGCAACAAGATCGCATCTCCAGGAAAAAGCCGCCGCCTCTCCACCGGACGCCCTTCCTGAGGCTCTCCCGTCATCAGCAGCCAGCAGGTACCGCGAGTCACTACATGGAGCCCTACCTGGGGCAGCGCAGGCATGGCTACCCCCCAAGGAGCCGCGGCGCAGGTTTGGAGAAAGATCTGCCCCCGCAGACCGCTGGCATCTAGGAAATCACTGAGTACGTCCATCGAAAGACATTGTACTTCTAAGGCTAGAGGCTTCTCCGGAGAAGACGACGTCCGAGACGATCAGCTAAGACTCCGATCCTCTCGAGCATAGGCCGGTGAACTACTTCGACTTAGAGTCCTGATCAATCCGAACGATTCAGCTCCGGTGACAGAGCTTCAACGCCGCGACTACTGAATCGACTGCACCGAAGCCCGAGTCGGCAAATCCCCGGGACCGCCGATGCCTCGCATGCACAGTCCATCTCATCCAACGAAAGCCCACGGAGCCCCATCATGAGCACACCGATCGATATCCTCGACCCTGAGAACCCGAAGCGCATCCTGTTTATCGCTGCAAATCCTGCCACTAGCTCCATCACCGGCTGGCCGGTAGGCTTCTGGGCCAGCGAACTCACCCATCCCTATTGGGAGTTCACGGAGCACGGCTACGAAGTCACCATCGCCAGCCCCGCCGGAGGTAAGCTCGAAGTCGACGGCTTTAGCCACCCGCAAGACGAGAGCGGCTATTCCGCCGACGATCTGATCAGTCTTGGCTTCCTCAGCTCCCCAAAGCATGCAGCCTTGTTAGAGAACACCCCGAAGATCGCTGACATCGACCTAACCGACTATGACGCTGTCTTCGTCGCCGGCGGCCAGTCTCCAATGTTCACCATGATCGACGATGGAGACCTCCACGCCTTCCTCGCCCGCGCCTATGAATCCGGCAAGGTCTTGGCGGTGGTGTGCCACGGCGCCTGCACTCTGCTCAAGACCCGCCTTTCCAACGGCGAGCTGCTGGTGAAGAGGAAGACCTGGACCGGTTTTTCTGACAGTGAAGAAGCCTATGTCGAGGGCTTCGTCGGCCAGAAGGTTCAGCCTTTTTGGATCGAAACCGAGGCCCACAAGATCGCAGACACCAACTTCATCGTTCAGGGGGACTTCAAGGCCCACGCGGTGCGGGATGGCAACCTGATCACCGGCCAGCAGCAGAGTTCCGGCACCGCCGCGGCCCGATTGGTAATCCAGGCGCTGGGTGTCTGAGTTGGCCCTCTAGGCCGCGCGTCTGAGCCAAGCCCAATCCCGAGCCCCATCTTCCATAGGAGATCCCTCATGACCCTCGCTATTCTCGGCGCCGGCAGCGTCGGCGCCGCCCTCGGTCAGCGCTTCACCGAAACCGGTCACAGGATCGTCTTCGGCACTCGCCCGGGCAAAGACCTCAATGAGCTTCTCGCCCAATGTGGTGATCGCGCTCGCCAGGCGAGTGTTGCCGAAGCCGTAAACGCTGCCGAGGTCGTCTTCCACGCCGTCCCCTCGGAAGTCGCCGTGGAAGCCTTAGCGGTTGCCGAGCTCAGCGGCAAGATCGTCGTCGACTGCACCAATCCCTTAGCCTGGGACGACGGCCCGGTTTGGGATCCCCCGGCGGAGGGCTCCGTCACCGCCCAGCTCGCCGCAGCCTACCCTCAGGCCCGCTGGGTCAAAGGTTTCGCCACCTTCGGTGCCGCCTTCCACCGCCATCCCACCCTCGCCGGCCCGCCGGTAGAAGTCCACCTCGCCAGTGACGACGACGGCGCGAAAGCCCGGGTCGCCGACATCGCCCAGGCTACAGGCTTCTCCCCCGTCGACTGCGGCCCTCTACGCAACGCCGCCGTGCTCGAGAACCTCGCCATCCTGTGGATCCACCTCGCCAGCGCTGGCGGCCACGGGCGGGAGTTTGCGTTTCAGATGCTGAAGAAAGGATGAAGTCGCTACCGGCGGCAATCCGGCTCGAGCACAGTACATCAGAGCCAACACACCATCGAAGAAAGAGGAAGACCCCGGTACGGATTCACCGTGCCGGGGTCTTTGCTTCTACAACACTAGCCGCGGAATTCCGCCGAACGCGCCCAAAGAATCCGGCAGGGGAGTGAATTGCCGCCGCCCAAAGAATCCGGCAGGGGAGTGAATTGCCGCTGAGCGCACCGCTGCGAAGCAACCTAAACAACCTAGCCAAGCAACCTAGCAGGGGAGTGAATTGACCTCAGCAATCTCCCACTCACCAAAGCTGACAGACTTCTACCCGGACTTTCCCAATGAGCTCCTGATCTCCGCCGTATCGGGGCACTTCGGTCTGATTGCACTTCACGTCCAGGAAATCGATCTGACTACCGCTGTAGATGCCCACCGATTGGGTACAGGCGCGCAAATCTCCGATGCGATTGATTTGCAAGGTCGCGTCGGGAGGGCTCAGGGCTCCCGTCTGGCAACCTCCTGGACAGAGCGTGTCGAAAGTGTGGGCCAAGCGTAGCCACTGATCTGCTGCAGAGAGGTTGACGACGACCTGGAGGGGATAGTTGCCGGAGCCACTGACAGCGTTACCCACAGGAGTACCCACAGCCATCCCCACCGGAGGTGACAGCAGACGCACCTCCGGGCCGCGACTGCTACTTCGGCTTTCAACGACCTGGTAGAGGGAGGCCCTGTGCCGCGGGTCTAGGCCGGTAAAACTCGGCAGCAGCCCCTTGCCAGAGTGGTGAACATTCCGGAGATAACGTCCTCCGAGGGTTGCTTCGTAGAGAAAGAGAGATGGATCCCACGACATGAAGTTCTTCAGCCGTAGCCAGGATCCCACCGCCGGCACGCTGCCGTCCCAAGCAGAGCAGTCAAAGCCAAAGCTCACCTCGACTTCGGTGGACAGATCGTTAAAGCGTGAGGGCAATGAATAGTCTTCAGCGCAGTAGATCTCGACCTCGTCACCAGGAACATTGCCGTTGATGAAGCGCGCACTCCCTACCCCCCTGCCGCAGCGGAAGCTACTGACTCGATAATGCCAGTCGACTCCCGCCCCGGGATCATAAGGAAGCCCATAACTTCCCTCGCCGCAGACCTGAATCGAGGCTCCACTGAGGTCCTGACCTTCGTATAGAGCAACACAATCATCCGGCACGAGGTAGGTGACGCCATTGGTGCTCAGGTTGTTGAAGCTCGGCAGATTCCAACCCTGCGCACAACTGAGAGCCACCTGCTGACCTGGTACGTTGCCGTTAATGAGTTGAAGAGAAGCCACAGTCTCGCCGCAGACGAAGCTACTGACGCGATAGTGCCAATCCAGAACACCGGGCTGATAGGGCAACCACCAAGCGCCAGCCCCGCAGATCTCATAGCTGGCTCCTCCCCCAAAGGCATTCTCAAAGAAGCGCACACAGCTAGAGGGCACATCGATGAGCTCGACGGTCGTGGCCGAGTCGTCGAAGCCACTCTGAGGCAGGCCGTCTGCCCCTTCTGAGCAGCGCAGCATCCGCTCCGAACCAGGCACGTTGCCGTTGACGAAGCGCACCAGCTCCAGGCCAGGACCGCAGCGAAAGCTGCTGACCCGATAGTGCCAGTTGATTCCACCAGTACCGGGATCGTAGGGCAGCCAGTGGTCACCTACCCCACAGAGCTGAATGGACTCGCCCTGGTACTGGGCTCCTTCGTAGAGAGCCACACAACCGTCCGGCGGCAAAGCCCGCGCTTGGTGCGTAGCAACCAGCCCCAGAGCGAAAGCCGCCAAAAGCACCAACCTCAGTGCAGGACGGATCCAGGAGACGAGAGAACGAAAAAGAATCAAATCAAGAAACAAAGGCATAGAGATCTCCCGAGGACTGAGATGTCAGGTGAAAGCAAGACTAGATTCGGATCCCGATCGCTATCGTATCGCCATCGGCAACCTGAGCTCCGGATTGCCCCCCCTTACCAACGAACCCCAAGAAAACCTGGCAGGCGAGTGAATTGATCCCAGTCATTTCCCTTAGCAACTACCCTCTCAAACCCTTTTCCTTCGAATCTCGAAGGGGTCATGAGGTGCAAGCTCAACCTGTGCTTCAGCCTGGGTAAAGTGATCCCCTAGACGCATATAGATAGCCATGAATATCAGAGGACCCCTTGAAATCCAGATCTAGGTACCCGGCGCCGGTAAAGCACACCACGGCCCTGGGGGACGACAAGAACCCAAGGGAAATGGGTGAGCGAGGTTTCCACCCAACAGCTCCTGCACCGCTTTGCGGAAAGAGATCACGTACTGCTGATATGCGGCGAGCATCTGCCTGCGAACCGCCTTGGAGCTCGCGTGAATCAGCGGACGCGGACCGCGTCTCGGCATTGGGACTCGACTCTGGGGACTTTGGCGCCGAATTCGCTTAGCCCCCATCACTGTGGGAAAGCTAGCCCGTCCGTCGGCGATGATCTCGGTCAACAGATTCTCGACCTGTTCTGCGATCTGCTTCCAGTCTAGATGCTTCCAGCACGGGAGTTTCTCAAGCTGAAGCGTCACCGTTTCGGTGTATTCATCGTCAGATTTCTTACGCCTTTGCGCCCGATCACGACAGGCGCGAGTCCCGTCAAACCAAAGGCCTTCGAGCTCTCCATTGGAGGTCAGTGCTCGAGCTGCATGGAGCCCAGGCCAGTGACGAGGATCACGGACCAGTCCTTCTTTCACTCCATGGGAGAGCAGATAGGCGAAGCGGCGCATCTGGCTCAAATCATCGTTGGCTACGAGAACCAGATCGTATCGCCGAGCCCAGAGGGATCCTTCCCAGTGGACGAGGGCACCAAGCTTGCGCGCGAGGTTGCCGTTGGTAAAGGCCATGAAGTCAGCGAGAGTACGGGCATCAGGAGCCCAAAGGAGGAGGTGGTAGTGATTCGATAGAAAGACGACGTTGTAGATTTTGATGGAAGGGTAGTGGATCTGGGCCTTGTAGAGCACGCCGACGGTAATGCGCCGGAGGCTCGCGGTAGGGGTAAGGAGCAAACGCCCCTGGAAGGTGCGGCAGGTCACTTCGACCATGGAGCCGCTTGGAGGAAGAAAGCGAATGTTTGACATCTCACTCTTTGAAGAGATCAACGGCGGCCTCCTTCTTGCGGGACACAGAAAAAATCTTCTCTTTCGATGAAGCCAGGACGAAGACGTCGGCCTAAGTGAGGCAATTCACTCCCCTGCCACTTACCCGATTCACTCCCCTGACGGGTGCCTAAGAACTCCCGTGTGAGGTATCAGTCGGCGAGGTATCAGTCGGTAATTCACTCCCCTGCCAGGTATCGGATCGATACCGGATCAGCTCTTCTTGATCGGTCTGGGGCGCCAACAACCTACAGCCGCCGCTTCACCCAGCTCGCAAAGCTGATCAACGAGAGAACGATCAGCAGGTAGCCCATCCAGCGAACGTCTTCCCGCACCAATTGGACGGAGGCGATCAGAAGAAACACGAAGCTACCTATCGCTCCGAGCCCCGCCGCGACGGCAAGAGTCAGCCGCTTCGTCCACCCCTGCGTCCGTTCCCGCTCAAATGGATTGAGCCATCGCTCCGGCGCGGAGGTCGTCGCCTGCACCCATGGAAGGGAACTCTCTTCTTTCTGGGGCTGGATTGCCTCTACGACCTCCGGTTCTCGATCGGTCGCCTGCCAAAACGAGGTGTAGCGCCCAAAGAATGGGCGATATTCCTTCATGCGGTGGCTCAAGCCTGAATCCCCCGCCGTCTTCAACGCACCGAACAGGAGCTCGAGGAGAGGCATCAGCGACGAGAGCATCTTGACGACGGTCTTCAGGATGTCCTGCCCGGCGGTCTCGGGAATCAAGATCGCGGGAACCTCTAGAGATTCAGGGAGCTCACCCCATTGCTCTTTGTAATACCGCTCCGTATAGATATTCGCCGGCCAAAGCTGCAGGGCTGCTTGTCCGCAATGTCGATAGCCGAGCACTCGAAGCGGAACCTTCGGCACAATGTCGGTAGCATTGCGCATTTGCCAGGTCACGGCGCCCAAAGGGACGGGCAGCGAACCCTCTCGGAAATGCGAATCTCGCTGGTCATAGTCCTTGACGAAGGCTTCTCCACCGACCCGGGGCGCACCGAAGGTGAAGACCGCCCGAATCGGCAGACGAGAATGCTCAGAGATTTCCCGAGCCGCCAGCACCGCCAGCGCCCCGCCCAGCGAATGCCCGGTCACTACCACTTCATCGACTTCACCACCCAGCTTCGAGACCCAGTCCAAGACTCCATCTCGCAGACGTCGCCAGGCATTCCAGAAACCAGAGTGGATGTTTCCAGCGGTCTTGCTGAGCTGAAAATTGGTATCCCAGTCGAGGGCATCATCCGACCCTCGGAATACCACCCAGGCCCGCCGATCTCTTCGGAAGCCCATTCCGATCTTCGATTGGTCGAAGCCGAACCCCGGGCCCCCTGGATCGAGGCCAGGATTAAAGCCTTGAAAATGATCCAGACCTTCCCGGGTCAGAACTCTCTCCAGACCCTCCAGGTTGTATTGGTAGACCAGCTCCGATAGTCCGAGGGCAAAGCATTGCAGCTCCCGTAGGCTAAGCCAGGGATCCGACCGCTGATCCCGGCTGAGGGGAACGGGCGCCAGGCCTCCGCTCTTCAACCAATTTGGAGTGATGGGCTCTGACGGCACCGGTGGCTCCGTAGATCTCCCCATCTGAATTCTCATGGTTCTAGTCTCGGCTGAAGCGCCCAAGGAGTCCAGCGAGTCACGCTGCCAGAGCCAGGGCGCAAGAACAAGACCCCCGCACGAAGTCAACGTACCGGGGTCTTCGATGCGTTCACGCTAATCGCTGAATCAGCGGGAACAAATGCTCGGAGAGAGCGAGCTGCTCAGGGATCTTCGTCCATGTCGTAGGGGTCGCCGCCACCAATGCCACCACCGCCGCTACCGGGGCAGGGGCAAAATACAGTGGTGGTCTCGACGTGGGAGGTCTCGGCATAGCCACCGTTGTCGCCGCTATCGTATTGGTTGGGGTGACCGGGACACACGACCTTCGTGCCGGTGAAGACCTGATGGGCCGAGGTCTCGAAGTAGTCGTAACGAGTGCCGTAGCAGGGGCTCGCGTCGGCATCGGCGGGAACCAGCATCATGAAGCCAAAGACGGTGCAGGCCGCAAAAGCCAGCAGGCCCAAGCTCAGAGCCCAGGGGGTAACGCGAGAGATGTTGCGCATGAGAGATTCTCCTGAAACGAGGTGAGAAAAAGAGCTTCGCGCCGGATCCCGACATCGTGAAGACGAGCGGGCAGACGCAAAAAGACTCATCAGACATTAGATGAGTGCGCATATTCACTTCACCGAGACATCGAAATCATAACAAGGCGAAAACTACAAAGCGCCGCTCAGCCTGAGTCCAGCTTGAGCTGGAGATTGGGGTAGCGAAGACAGCACTAGACCAAACCAGCACTACACCACGGCAGCGCTACTCCCCCACCAACTCCTGCGCCGGCGGTAGCCAGCGATGGGCGAGGAATAGGTTGACCTCGAAGTAGCGCACCTCGGAAGCATCGCAGCCAGCGCGGCGGAGGAAGACTTCGAAGTCGGTCTGAGCTTCGCGGGTGAAGTTCGACAGGCCCCCGGGCACGGCGGTGGGCGCGAAGGGGTCTGGGTCGAGGCGAAAGCTGAAAGTCTCTCGATAAGACCCGGCAAAAGGCCCTCGAACCTCCACCGTAACCGCCTTCTGGTGAATGCGGTTGCGGACCTGTCCAAAGCTATCCCGCTGAATACGAACCCGAGGCAAGGTGAGCTCCCGCCACGCAATGGTGGAGCTCGACTGTCGACAGACCACGGTATAGGCCTCGTGGTAGGCCTTCTGCGCCAGCTGAAGCGGAGTTCGGCGCCGAGCGTACTCTTCCAGCCGCAGCTGATGCTGCTTCAGCTGCGCTTGCTTCTGGTCTAGCTCACTAGCGTCGGCGAGCGAACGGAATACCTTCCTCAAGGCACGCTCCTCCTGCAATCGCTGCTCGGGGGTGAGCCCCCCGGTAAAAGACTCGAAGTCGCCCTCGTAGATCTTGGTCAGCAGATCTTCATGAACCAAGCCCGTGAAGCTCACAGACGGCCGAGGGGGGAGACCCTCCAGCAGAGCCAAGACCTCCTTGAACTGCTGATCTGCAGGCTTGAGGAAATCGCCCTGCCAGTGGCCGCTTCCCTCCCGGTGCTGTTCTTCGGGACGAGCCTCCTGGGCGAAAACAGAACGATCGATCCCCCAGAGCAGAGAGCCCCAACACAGAGCAGCACAGAGCAGAGCGCCAACGGTGAAGTTGAGAATTGGCCGCTTAGGATTCGGTATGGAAAACCTTCCTCTGATCATCGGACTGGGTACGGGAGCTCTGGGCGTAGCCCCTTCATCGGTGTTTCAAGAGGAGCCTCTCGACGCTCTCGCGACGGGTGATCCGCAACATTTCACCCCACCGGCTGCAGCCCGTTCATGGCGAGCGGTGGTAGCCAGGCAGCAGAATGCTGCCATCCCGTCAAATGCTAGGATTTCCCTCAACCTCACTCTTCAATAGCCGCCTTCAAAGGCACCATTCATTCCCAATCTATCTCTACGGCCACGCGGGAGCCTCCAGCCTATGTCAATGCACCCTCCGTGTTCTCCCGGGATCAGCACTTCGCGCCCTCGCTTCTCTCCGCTTCGATCCGCCGGGCGGCTACGGCTTCTGGTGTTGGCTCTCTGCATATTCATCTTCCCCTACGCCGTCGCCGACGAGGCAAACGGAGGCGGCTACGACAGCCCCCCCACCCTCGCCGCCGCGGATCTGCTGCCGCCAGAACTTCTCAAGGGGGACCGCTTCGCGGTGGACCCGGAAGTCCCGACGGACGGCTTCATGGGCTCCTTCACGGTGCATAGCGATTACGGCACCTTCCGCCCTCAATCCCTAGAGGAGACGGTCATCGTGGTTCACGAGATCGGGGCGATTCAGGCGCTGGATGAAATGAGCCAAGCACGCGTTGCCGGTGAGGCGGTGGTGGAAGGAGTGACCCAGCCCTTTCTCGCCGCCTTCAGCGTGCTGAGCCGGCCGGAGGAAACGGTGGAGCAGGTGGGCGAGAGCGTCGGGCGCTGGATCGAACGGGGCAAGCTGAGCCTGTATCAATTCGGCCGCAAGGCGAAGAAGACCGTCAACGAGGCGCAGGAAGAGATCGAGGAACGCTGGGACGAGCGCCAGCAGCGACGGGCGGAGCAGGAGCTGGCAGAACAAGAAGTACGGGCCCGGGCGCTGGAGGCTGGCGAGGATCCCGACGCCGCGGTAAACGCCTATCGCCAGCGCCAGGAGCAGCTGGCCGAGGAGCAGGCTCAAAGCGCCGAGGCCATCGCCGAGGCCGAGGCGAAGCGCCGAGAGCAGGCAGAGTGGGTCTCGGAGCAGCTGGAAAAGGCGGCCTATAAATACCTCGGCTACGACCGCGCCCGCCGCAGCCTCGCCCGGGAGCTCCGGGTCGACCCCTACTCCACCAACCTGGAGCTCCAGAAGCGCCTCGACGCCATGGCCTGGGCCCAGTGGGCCGGGCAATTCGGTTCCGGTTACGTCGTGCCCTCCAACGAGGTGCTAAGCCAGCTGGAGTCGGTGGACGACCTGGTCTGGGTGACCCACCCCAAGGATCTCGAGGTCGAAAACCGCAAACGCCTCAAGGCCATGGGCGTCGAGCGCAAGCTCATCGATGCCTTCTACGACCACCCCCTCTACACCACCTCCCAGCGCACGGCGATGGTCACTCACCTCAACGCCCTCGAGGGCGTCGAGCACCGCGACGCCTTCTTCCGCCTCGCCGTCGCCGCCGAAAGCTTCCGCGGCGCCGCCTTCTTCCACCGCACCGCCCGGCTCCTGGAGCGCACCCACCGCCAGCGCCCGCTACAGATGCTCGCCCCCAAGAGCGAGCGCTTCGTCGCCGCCATCACCCCCGACGGTGGCAATCTCGTCCTCGTTCTTCCCGTCGATCACCTCGCCTGGACCGAGAGCATCGACCTCGTCGCCAGCGGCGTGCAGCGTCACTGCGAGAGCGTAGACTTTGAGGGCGAAACCATCGTGCTTCTCGGCGGGGACCTTACAGACCGAGCTCGGCAGGGAATCGAGAGCCTCGGCTGGAAGGTAGAGACCTGGGGCCTGGGGGTATTAGGTAATAAAGAGTAGTTCCCAAGAAGAGAATCAGGGAATTAGAGATCATCACTAAGAGTCTTAAAAACAAAGATCTTCACCCGAAACCATCAACGAGAGAGTCCAATATGAGCAAGGACACATCGCCCCCCGAAACGAGCCACGAGGCGACCAAGAAATCGCTCAATAAGCAGAAACTTTTCAGTTACTTCTTACTACTTGCCTCTGGCGCGCTGTTCTTTGTAGAGCGACTACAAGAGCCTCCATTTCCGCTCGACTTCGGACCGCTTTCAGCCGCTGGCTTAACGGTACTCACAGCGGCCATATTCTCACACTTATACCTCAGCGAGATCGGCGAGTACCGCATGGACCTAACCCATCACTCAGAAGAAATAAAAGAGCTCACTAAAAAGATAAGTGAGCTACAAAGCATGGCCGGATTAGGTGACTCCGTACTAGAACTCAATGCCCGAAGCAGTGGTCGGGTATTCACACCACTTCTCACATCCAAGCTCATAGCCGTCCGCGCTGACATAGCTGACATGGCGTCCGGCACCTATGAGTTCAACTATCGGCGAAAACGAGAAGCTTATGCGGAAGAATTCAAAGAGATCATCAAAGCCATGCTCAACTCTGGCACGACCTTCCAAACAGTAACAAACACTATCTTCTGGAGTGACTCGGGGATAAACGTCGCCGATCAGTACATGGGAGCAATGCTTAACAGTCTAGCCCTTCACAAAGGGTTAAAAGTCCAGCGACTAATTATTGTACCCAAAACAAGAACTAGTGCGGAAACGCAAATCATTAATAGGCATGCGCGGGATCTAGTAACTTACGAAGCCCCCATGGACCGGTGCAAGACGAAAGTTAGAGCCGGTCCCCAAAATTCAGACAGCTTGCTAAGGTGGATTCCAGCCCACTCGGAAAGGATCTGGAATCATGGCCAAACGTCGTACGTATCCTGCTGACTTGAAGGCGAAGATCGCCCTGGAAGCCCTGCGGGGCGACGAGACCATCGCCCAGCTGGCCTCTCGCTACAACATCCATCCCAATCTGATCACCAACTGGAAGCGCCAGGCGCAGGAGGGTCTCAGCGACATTTTTGCTCGAAGCTCGAAGCGCCGAGACACATCACGCGAAGTGGAGATTCAGCAGCTGCGTGCCAAGATCGGAGAGCTATTGATCGAGCGGGATTTTTTAGCCAAGGTGTTCGATCGCTGAGTCGGGGCCAGCGCATGGCACACATTGGAAGCCAGCGACCTCTGAGCCTGACTCGGCAATGCCGATTACTCAGCATCAGCCGGTCCTCGTACTACTACCAGCCTCGAGGTGAGAGCTTTTTGAATCAAAAACTGATGCGAGAGATCGACGAGCAGTACCTGCACACGCCGTTCTACGGCTCGCGGCAGATGACCTATGAGCTACGAAATCGTGGCTATCCGGTCGGGCGCAAGCGGATCCGGAGGCTGATGCGGATTCAAGGATTGACGCCGGTCTATCCTCGGCCCCGCACGTCGGAGCCCGCGCCCGGTCACCGAATCTACCCGTATCGGCTTCGCGGACTTTCGATCACGGAGCCCGATCACGTGTGGTGTGCTGACATCACCTACCTTCCCGTTGACGGAAGCCATCTGTACCTGGTGGCGGTGATGGATTGGGCGACGCGAGCGGTGCTTTCGTGGAGGCTATCGAACACGATGGATAGCTCATTCTGCGTCGAGGCTTTAGAAGAAGCTCTGACGCGTTTCGGCCCGCCGAAGATTTTCAATACCGATCAAGGGAGTCAATTCACCAGCGAGGACTTTCTGAACGTGCTGGAAGCCCACGAGATCACGATCTCGATGGACGGCCGCGGTCGCTGGCTCGATAATGTTTTCATCGAGCGGCTCTGGCGTTCTCTGAAGTGTGAGTGTGTGTACCTGGCCGAGTGGCGCCATGGCCGCCAGGTCCGAGCAGAGCTCTCGCGCTGGATCGAGTTTTACAATCACCACCGTCCACACTCGCACCATCGAGGACAGAGCCCCGGCAACGTGTACGGTCTGCGAGTCAGCGCTGGTGCTGCTACCTGGATAGAGGCCGACAACCAACCCGGAATCCACCTTAAATCGGCCTCGGAGCTGTCCAAACGATGGGGTCCACCTCAGTTCTCGAACTCGAAGACTCGTCTTACAGTGAGCACTTCAAACGTGGAGGCAACTTTGCAGTCTGGAAAGACCAAAACATATGGGTAGCCCTAATCGTCGACTACTCTTGGGAAAAGGATAAATGGGAAGTGGATAAGATTCGATTCACAACCAACAAGAGTGAACTAGTCAGTAAGCGCGGTGAGTTCGAAAGACTATTCGACCGCTGCCAAGATACAGTAGATTTATTCAGCTACATCTACGACTTAAGCCAACTCGACAGAGCACAAGAGAGCGATAGCGCTAGCCCCCTCGTCGCTGAAGAGACCTAGAACTCAACCTTGTGGGTGACAACAGACAGCTTGAGGTCCTCTTCCTCGGCTATCAATAAGGCTAGTTGCCCCTCATCTACTGCGCTGGATGCATGCATTCCTTCTCGCAAGACATTTATTAGCTTCTGCCCTATCAGCACCACGGTTCGATCGACCAATCGACCCAGGCAAAGACCAGAAGCAGTCAGATACTGCGGTAACAACGGAACTATAAGAGGGCGAAAGGGCTAGTAGTCAACCGACTCCAAGGCTAGCCTTCTTCCCCTCGGCGCTCGAAATACTCCACAAAGCGCTCCCGCCGCACGTCGGTATCGGCGGGAAAGGCCGGCCCCGGCCCGGGATAGAGCTGGCGGGGATCGATGGGCTCGCCGGTTTCGGCGTCCACCAGCACCGGGCGCACCCGGCGATCGGTCTCGCGATCGTAGAGACGAATGGGCTCGTCCTCTTCGAAGAGCCACTCTTCGCCGAAAGGCATCATCGCCACCAGCAGCTTGGCGGCGGCGTAGCCCTTGTCGGTGAGGTGGTACTCGAAGCGCGGGGGTCGGTCCTGATATTGACGGCGCTCGAGCACGCCCTGCTCCACGAGCAGGGCGAGGCGACGGGTGAGGATATTGCGGCCGATTCCTAGCCAGCGCTGCATCTGGTCGAAGCGGTGGGTGCCGTAGAGGCATTCCCGCAGGATCAGCGGGGACCACCAATCGCCGAGGATGTCGAGGGAGCGAGCAATGGAGCAAGGGGCTGCGGTGAAGCGCTTTCTTTCCATGCGGCCATGATAGCAGGTTGCATTATGGAACCATCAATCCTATAGTGAGTTCCATAATGGAATCTTAAGACGCCACTACCTCGTATCCCGAGCCCTAGTTGCCTAGATGGCACATCCCCAGACTCATCGGCTACCACCAGCCAATCCCAAATCAGCCGACCACTGCCCGAAGGAGAAACCCACCATGACCAAGACCAGAAGCCCCCGATTCACCGCTCGCTACGGCCCCTGGGCCGTCATCACCGGAGCCTCCGACGGCATCGGGCGCGAAATCGCCCGCTCTGCGGCGGCGCGAGGCTCTAACGTGGTTCTCGTAGCCCGCCGCCAAGATCGCCTCGAGGCCCTGGCCCAGGAGCTCCAATCCACCCATGACGTGGAAGCCCGAGTGATCGCCGTCGATCTCACCGAAACCAGCGGCGTGGAGAGAGTCCTCCGAGAAACCGGCGGACTGGACGTTGGCCTGCTGGCTGCAGGAGCGGGCTTCGGCACTTCCGGCCCCTTCGTCGACGTTCCTCTCGAGGACGAGCGAACCATGCTTGAGCTGAACTGCGGTGCCGTGCTTTCCCTCACCCACCACTTCGCGCGCCGTTTCGTAGACCGTGGGCGCGGCGGCATCGTATTGCTGAGCTCTATCGTCGCCTTCCAGGGCGTCCCTCGGGCGGCCCATTACGCCGCTACCAAGGCCTGGGTCCAAACCCTCGCCGAGGGTCTACGCCGAGAGCTAGCCCCCTCCGGCGTGGACGTCGTCGCTTCCGCTCCCGGTCCGGTGGCCAGCGGCTTTGCCGAGCGCGCCAACATGCAGATCGGCGCTGCTCTGAAGCCGGAGTTGGTCGGCGCCGCCACTCTCGATGCCCTCGGAAGAAGCACCACAGTACGCCCCGGATGGCTCTCGAAGCTCCTCGGCTACTCCCTCGCCACCCTGCCCCGCTTCGGCCGCACCCTGGTCATGAGTGCCGTGATGGGAGGCATGACCAAGCACCAGCAAAAACCCGACCGCGACCGCTCCACCCTGCCGAGCTCCGGCCAGAGGCAGGCATCATGAAGCGGCAATGGATCTTGGGTATGGCGCTGCTCCTTCTACTGACCCCATGGGCTACAGAATCCGCAACCCTCGCCGAAGAGATGACCAAAGGCTCTAACCCCATCGAAGGCGTGTGGGTCACCGCCGACGGCGAGGGCTGGGTGGAGATCCGGCGGCACGGCGGCAGCCTGGAAGGGATCATCGTGGGAAGCCCCGACGGCATCGAGCGGCTAGACGAGCAGAACCCAGACCCTGCCCTACGGCAGCGCGAACTCACCGGCGTCAAAATCCTGCAGGGGTTCAACTCGCAGTCAGCCACCCGATGGATCGACGGCACCATCTACGATCCCGACAACGGCAAGACCTACAGCTGCACCCTCGAGCTGGAGGGCGAGAACACGCTGAAGGTTCGGGGCTATCTCGGTGTATCCCTCTTCGGCCGTACCGAGAAGTGGGAGCGGCGGAAGGAGTGAGTCAGGACGCGTCCCATTTTCGAAGGGAGGCCAGTCGTCCTTGGCTTCAAGCCGCTAAAGCGCAGCTGAAGTCGAAACATCGCCGACCCACGGAGAGATATCCGTGGGTCGGCGAGAATCAGCCGATGCGACTGTAAGGGTCAATACCAGAACCATGCACTAGCAGGCCTTCTAGAGGCTCATTCGGCGGGGTCGAATTCACTCCCCTGGCGGAGTCCCCCGAGGCAGGGCCTTCGCAGCGCTTTTGGTAGTGATCGGCCTCTGGGTTCCTTGATAGACGATGTCGGTAACCCTCCGAGGGCGAAACCTCAGATCCCTTCAGGTAGGCCTGTTGGTACACTCCTGCCATGAAGCCCAACCCACCGGAAGAACCCCCGTCGCAGGAGACGAGTACCTCCCTGGATCCCCTCCCGGGCAAACTCTCCCGCTGGGGGCTGGAGTGGCATGATGTGCAGCAGATCCGCGAGCGACTGAAGCTCACACCGACGGAGCGGCTGCGAGTGGCGCAGGACTTGATGAACCAGTTACGGCAAATTCGGGCCCAGAATGACGACCCCGCTGCGGACTAAAGAGATCCTCGAGACCCTGGCCTCAGGCGACGTTGAGTTCATCGTCGCAGGTTCACTCCCCTGCAGCAGATTCTAGAGCTTCATTCATGAAGCACAGAGGAGCTCGAAACATCACTGCCCCACGGAGCGAGCAAGCTCCATGGGGCAGCGGAAATCAATCAATTCAGCCGTTAGGGTCGATCCCAGAGCCGTGTACCAGGCGGGCGCAGGCGATGACGACCAACCAAACAGTAGACAATCGAGAGATCTCGAGGGACGAAAGGAATGAGGTGAACATGAGGACTGTCCTCCAACCCGATACAGCATCGAGGCAACATGCCTAGATGGTCCGAGCCAGGGGCAGCTTCTGTGATTCAACGAAACGCGGCAATTCGACTTCACACCATGCTGCCGTCGAGGGCTTCGTAAGCCAAGCGAAGCGCCCCGCGAAGGTCGAAGTCTTCGCGGGGCGCAGGTGATCAACCGATGCGACCGTCGGGGTCAACGCCCGAGCCATGAATCCAACGCCCTAACGTGGCGAAGAACACCAAGGCCCCTAGTAGAACGGAGCGATCGACGGACGAAACGAGTGAGATGAACATTAGAACTGTCCTCCAGCTCAGCGCAGCGTCGAAGCAACATACTTCGATGGCCTGAGCCAAGGGGCAGCTTCTGCGATTCAATGAAGAGCCGCAATGTGACTCTGTAAGTCACTGCCAACAATCATTCCCGGATTCAAGCCATAGGCCCCGCGAAGAACGGAGTCCCCGCGGGGCGCAGAGGGTCAGCCGATGCGACCGTCAGGGTCAATGCCAGAGCCATGCACTAAGCCAGCGCAGGCTACGACGATTAGCCAAGCAGTAGACAATCGAGAGATCTTGAGGGACGAGAGGAATGAGGTGAACATGCGAACTGTCCTCCGGCTCGACACAACATCGAGGCGACATGCCTCGGCGGTCCGAGCCAGGGAGCAGCTTCCGTGATTCGCCTGGGATGAGCAAATCGACTTGTTAGCCAGGCGAATCAACAGACAAGGCAGGAGTCATAGACACGTCGTGGCCCTCCTCTAAGAACTCGAATGCACTGTCGGATCTTGGTCAACGTCAGGACGTTCTCCGCCACTGCTCTCGCGAGCAGCTGCACCGCCTGCCATGCTTCTCGGTCGAGCTGCTGTGACCTCAACAAGCAGACTGCTTCATAAGCCGACCGATAAACCGCCTTGTCCGTTTTATGGGCCTTGAAATAGAGACGTGCTAGGTCGAGCGTGACGAGTGCTTGCTTGAAGGGAATCTGCTTTTCCTCGAAGCTGGTTCGCGCGCGCTCAAGTAGCTCCCGGGCGCCGCGATAGTAGCCGATAGCCAGCTTCGCCTTTCCGAACTCCCAGTCTAGATAGGCCTGATGTGTCGAATCACTTTTTATTCCAATGTCATCTAGATTCGGAGCGAGGCGCAGACTCCGTAATGCGTCGTGAGGGCGCCCTAGCTCTGTTAAGCAAAGAGCCTCATTGCAATGGCCGATCAAAGCCAAATGCGGATCCTCCCACTCGTCGATCAGCCGCAGGGCATCATTATTGACCCTATAAGCAAACTCATACTCCTCTAGGAGGGAGTGGACGAGCACAGTCTTTAGCAGGGCTTCGATCAACCGCCGCTTGTTCCCCAACTGTCGGTAAATCGTCCTCGCCGCGTGCAGGTCGACGAGCGCGTCTTCGTGCCGTCGTCGATCCTTCAAAAGGGATGCTCGCAGCGAACACAGCCGGGCATAGAGATCGATATCGCCGCTACCCTGAGTATGTAAAGTAAAGGCCTGCCTCATCAGTCGGTAGGATTCAGACCAGTGACTACCGATACGTCGTGCGTTCGCCATATGGGCCAACGCGAGGGCCCGGTAATCCACCGAGATTTGGTCACAGCCGATACGTGGATCACGGCCAGAGATCCGTCCGGCCACCAACAATGCCAGCTGAGCCAAGCGAAACGCCTCACCGTGATCGAGAAAGCGCTGATCTTGGCTACGCCGCAGCAGCTCCTGAACGGCGCTAGGGCTTCGCAGATTCTTCGGTGATCGATCGATCCGCTCCCGCTGCTTATCGGGACTCAACTCCAGCAGGCGGTCAATCTGGCCCTCGATGATGGATTGTTCCTGGGCGACAGCGGCCTGGATACGCCGGTACTTGTCGATCGGCTGCTTCAGCATCATCAATAATCCGAAGAGTTCAGTGGCCGACGAGCGATGGCTGTCAACGCTGTCTCAGGGCTCAGTAGATCTGGAGAAAACATCTCCGGGCAAAGCTCTGTCAGTCGAAACAGCGTCAGCTGAAACATCGCCAAACAAGCAGACACCTGCGCTAGCGCCGCCTCTCGCTCTTCGTCACTCAGAAACCTGCCCGCCTCGAAAAGGGCGATGCGGCGGGATCGTGACCATCGGATGACCAGATCCAGCTCCGGGTAACCGACTACAACATGACGCCGAATCATCTGCTCACAGAGCGGTCGCGCCACTTCGGCGACCTCGCAATCCGGCAAGCTCAAAGCCCAGCGGGCCCTGGGCTTGAACCGGTGCTCCCTGAGTACGCTGCCACCATGAACTCCACTCATGCTGAATCTCCTCTTCTCCAGGTTCCAGCCCCCATCGAGAAGACTCCGACCGCGTCGATAGTTATACCGAGCCGCCTCGGTCGGTCCCCGACTTGTGCCATACCTTGTCGGAAGAGTCCTGAAAATGAGGGCTTGAGAGAAATCAATTCTCAATGGAGAGAAGTTCTCTTGTCGCTAGTGCATGCGGGTACCTCGCCCAGGGGTCGGATCCACCCCCCTCGAAGATTCGCCCAGGTAACACGATCGAGGGTGCTGAAGCCTTTCGACACGGGAAGCGCTCTCAAGCTCTGTACCTAAGCTCTCAAATCGATCGGTTCTTAGCGATTCGCCAAGAGCCATGTGATCCCCAAGGCCCCCAACGCCCCGATAATCCCTCCGGCAATAAGCATTTCGAAGCTCTCCACAGCGGTCTTGTATAGAAGAGCCTCGACTAATCGATTGTACTCTTCGGAGAGGAATTCGCCGCGACTGATCACGTGGCGAAAGGGCAACTTTCCATAGAGAGGCACCGATGGTCGGAAAAGATAACCAAACAGCGCTCCGACGACCGCTCCTACGCAACCCAGCGGCCAATACCTCTCAAGAAACTCCTCCATCCCGAACTCTCCCTTAAATTATGGCGCGGCAAATTACACCCTCGGGAAAAAACGCGTAGAGGTCAGAGATTAGGGATCGGCAAAAACTCCTGGCATCGCTCGAACCTCTCGACATGCTGCGGCATTTCCCCTCTCCTCCTACCGTCTCCAGATCTAAACCTCTGACTAAAAGCCGCTTACCCGGAATGCCGCAGCGTTCCTTGACCCTCAATCCTCGCTCGCCGAAAATACTGATCGAGCGTTCGGTTTTTAATTTGGAGAACGACTATGAGCCCGCGGCGAAAGCAGGAGCGATCGAAGGCCTCGATGGACAAGGTCCTGGAGACGGCGCTGGAGCTGTTTTCTAGCCAGGGATTCGGGGCTACCTCGATGCGGCAGATCGCCGACGGGGCGGGGATGTCGATGGGCAACCTCTACCACCACTTCCCCAACAAGGAATCACTCTTCGAGCGCCTGCTGGACGACTATTGGGCTCGCCTCAACGACCCGGATCATCCGCTGCAGCAAATCTTCTCCCGCGCTGAGTTTCCCGAGGATCTCGAGCGCATGGCCGCGGTGATCGAGCAGGCGGTGGACGAGAACAAGGCCTACATCCTGCTGATTTACGTCGACGTCGTGGAGTTTCGCGGCGAGCACATCCGCGCCTTTTACGAGGGCATGGCGGAGCGCTTCCAGCAGGTCTACGGCGAGAAGCTGGAAGTCCGCAAAGCGGCCGGGGAGCTGGGGGATGTGGACCCGCTGGTGGGCGTGATCCTCGCCACTCGATGGCTTTTCTACTTCTTCACGGTCGAAAAATGCTTCGGCGCCCCGATGCACTTCGGCCTCGAGCCGGCGAAGGCCACGGAAGCCTTCATTCGGCTGCTTCGTCTCGGTCTTTTGCCCCGGTCCGGCGATCCACTGGCCGGGAGTGTCCCATCCTCGAGCGCGGCGGCCTCCGAGCCGCCGGAGGTTTCCGACGAGGGCACCTAGCCCGCGCCGCGCTCGTCCGCCGCATCCAAGAGCATTCAGGAGCATCCGCACCATGCACACCTCGCTACACCCTCCTTCAATAGGTCTTCCCTGCCCCCGACCGGGCCTCCTCCGAGGCCTTCTTCCCGTCTTTCTGCTGCTCCTGGGGCTTTTCGCGTTCGCCCCAGCGCTGAGCGCCTCTCCGGCACCGACCCCAGCGCCCAATCCAGAGGCTGAAGCTCAAGACGCTGAGGCTCAAGACGCTGAGAACCAGGGCAATGACCAGGAGGACGACGCCTCCGCCACCAGCGGAGAGACCATCGAAGACGCCATCGTGGTGACCGCCCGAAAGCGCGAAGAGAACATCCAGGACGTACCGGTGGCGATCACCGTGGTCACCGGCGAAGAGCTGGAAGACAGCGGCGCCGTGGATCTAGCGGACCTGCAGACCGAGGTGCCGAATCTCTCCATCTACTCCGGCCGCAACCAGAGCACCACCCTGACCGCCTTCCTCCGCGGCATCGGTCAGGCAGATCCGCTGTGGGGCGTGGATCCCGGCGTCGGCCTCTACCTCGACGACGTCTACATCGCCCGTCCCCAGGGCGCGCTGCTGGACGTCTTCGACGTCGGCCGAATCGAGGTCCTGCGCGGCCCCCAGGGCACCCTCTACGGCAAGAACACCATCGGCGGCGCGATCAAATACGTCAGCCGCCCGTTGACCGACGACTTCCAGGGCGCCGTCTCCTTCACCGGCGGCGAGTTCGGCACCTCCGACTTCAAGGCCTGGGCCAGCGGTGCCCTAGTGCCCGGCAAGGTGCGGGCGAAGGCCGCGGTGGCCTCGCTGCAGCGGGACGGCTACGGCGAGAACCTCTTCACCGGTCGCGACGTTTCCGACAAGGACACCACCGCCTTCCGTCTGGCTCTGGACTTCCTGCTCTCGGATGACGTCACCCTCAAATTCGCCCTCGACCGCACCGAGGACGACGCCGAGCCCAAGGGCCTGACCCGCCTCGCCGGAAACCCGTTCTGTCCCCTCTTCTTAGGCGCCGGTTGCCCGCCGAATCCTCAGCTCTTCGACACCAACAGCGGCCTGGCTCCCCTGAACAGCACCGAATCCGAGGGCTATTCGATGAACCTCGAGTGGGCGGTGAACGAGAACTGGCTGTTCAAGTCCATTACCGCGTACCGCGAGTCGGAGACCGAGAACAACATCGACTTCGACACCACCCCGGCGCCGATCACCGACGTCACCGCCACCTACGAAGACGAGCAGACCTCTCAGGAGTTCCAGTTCCTCTACCAGGGGGACGGCCCGCTCCAGGGCGTCCTGGGCCTCTACTACTTCGACGGCGAGGCCGGCGGCGTGGTGAAGAACAACTTCTTCGGCTCCGTCTTCGGCATCACCCAGGGCACCACCTTCACCGAGTCGCTGGCGATCTTCGGCGACGGCTCCTACGAGCTCAACGAGAAGACGACCCTGAACTTCGGCCTGCGCCTCACCGAGGAAGACAAGCGCGGCGTCGCCTTCAACGTCGGCACCGATTCCACCTTCGAGAACATCACCGCGGTGACCGCCGACTACGACCAGGAGGAGACCTTCTCCTCGGTCTCCCCCAAGCTCGGCCTGGACTACCAATTCAGCGACGACGTGATGGGCTACGTCACCCTCTCCCGGGGCTTCAAGAGCGGCGGCTTCAACGTCCGCGCCCAGGCGGTGGCCTTCCCCCAATCCGCCGAGCCCTTCGACGACGAGGTGCTGACGGTGGCCGAGGTGGGCGTCAAATCGGTGTCCTCGGACCGCAGCCTGGTGCTCAACGCCGCGGTCTTCTACGGCGACTACGAGGACATTCAGGTGAGCACCTTCACCGACTTCGATTCTGACGGCGACGGCGTCAACGATTCCTTCTTCGGCAACTTCCTCAACGCCGGTAACGCCACGCTGCAGGGTTTCGAGGTGGAATTCGACTGGACCTCCCCCACCATCAGCTGGCTGGGTCTCTCCGGCAACCTGAGCTACCTCGACGCCGATCCGGATGAAATCCTCGACGCCAACGGCGACGGCTTCGTCGATACCCAGGTGATCACCAACGCCCCGGAGCTCACCGGCGCGCTGAACCTGAACTTCGACTTCCCCGCCTTCGACGGCCTGATCACCGGCAGCGTCGGCTACGCCTACCGTGACGAGTCGGTGCTGACCAACGAGGGTGGCCCGGATCCCGGGAACCCCGGTCAGCCCCTGAGCCCCATCATTCAGCCCTCCTTCGACCTGATCAACGCCTGGATCTCCTGGCTCTCCAGCGACGGGGTGTGGCAGCTCACCGTCAACGGGCGCAACCTGACGGACGAGGAATACCTCACCAACGGCTACAACATCCCGGTGCTGGGCATTCTGGTGGGCTCCTACGGCGCGCCGCGCACCGTCACCGCCACCCTGGGCTATCGCTTCTAAGTTCCTCTGAATCAAGGAGCTGGATTGAGGAGGGCATCACCTTCCTCACAGCGAGATCTCCGAGGTTCCAGCGTTGAAGCCCGATACCTCCGGAGCCCCATGGTGAAGCCCTCGGCTGGGAGGCTAATCCCTGGGGCTCTTTTGCCCGGGAACCCGACCCCTACCGGGTTCCCGGGCTTCTTTCCGCATCTCCTCGGCATCGGCGAGAGAGAAACGAGTGTGGGACGGGGTAGTCTGCGTCCTCTAAATGTCCTCTAGATGTCCTCTAGGCGCTCCTTAGGTCCCCCGTCTCGCCGTCAGCCCTTCGGCCTCGACCGCTGGACCCCTCCAACGCTCTCTCGAGATTTCTAACGGAAGCATCACTGCCATGATCGAAACAGGTCTTCGAAACAAAGTCGTCATCGTCACCGGAGCCGGCGCCGGCATTGGCCGCGCCACCGCCGAACGCTTCGCCGAGGAGGGCGCCCGGGTGGCGGTCTGGGACCTCGCCACCGAGGGCCGAGAGGAACAGCGCCACGCCCTGCTGGACGCTGGCGCCAGCGACGCCCGGGTGGAGGCCGTCGACGTCACCGATAGCGCCGCCATCGACGCCGCCGTCGCTTCCCTGGTGGAAGCCTGGGGCGGAGTCGACGTGCTGATCAACAACGCCGGTATCGTGCGCGACGCCCAGCTGGTGAAGGTGCGGGATGGCGAGGTGGTCTCCACCATGGACGACGCCACCTTCGACTCGGTGATCGCCGTCAACCTCAAGGGAGTCTTCGCCTGCACCCGGGCGGTGGTGCCCCACATGATCGAAGGCGGCGGCGGGGTGATCCTCACGGCTTCGTCGGTGGTAGGCCTCTACGGCAACTTCGGCCAAACCAACTACGCCGCCACCAAGGCCGGGGTGATCAACATGACCCGCACCTGGGCCCGGGAACTCGGTCGCTACGGCATTCGCGCCAACGCCCTCGCCCCGGGCTTCGTCGGCACCGAGATCCTGCAGGCGATGCCCGAGAAGGTGTTGAACTCCATCGTCGGACGCACTCCCCTGGGCCGCATGGGCTCCCCGCAGGAGATCGCCAACGCCTACCTCTTCCTGGCCTCCGATGCCGCCGCCTTCATCAGCGGCACGGTGCTCTCGGTAGACGGCGGCCTGGTGATCGGCACCTGATTCGGGCCCGAAATCAATGACTCGTTACGCCAGCATCGTCGCCACCGGCAGCTACCTGCCAAAGATCGAAATGCCCAACGACGTGCTGCGGGAACGCTTCGCCGATCTCGACGGCTTCGTCGACAAGATGGAGGCCAAGACCGGGATCCAGACCCGCTGGTACGCGCCGGAGGATTGGGCCTCGTCGGACCTCGCCCTGCCGGCGGCGCAGCAGGCCCTGGAGCGCGCCGGGCGGCGACCGGAGGACATCGATCTGCTGATCGTCGGCACCGACTCTCCGGACTACATCACCCCCGCCACCTCCACGGTGCTGCAGCACAAGCTGGGGGCGAAGAACGCCGGCACCTTCGACGTCGGCTGCGCCTGCGCCTCCTTCCCCACCGGCCTCGCCGCCGCCAGCGGCTGGATCGCCGCCAATCCGGCGGTGAAGACCGTCCTGGTGGTGGGCGTGTACCTGATGCATCGCCTCGCTGCGGAGGATGATCCGATGATCTTCTTCTACGGCGACGGCGCCGGGGCAGCAGTGCTGGAGCCGGCTTCCGAACCCGGCTTTATCAACGCCACCTCGGTGGCGGACGGCGCCTACGCCGAACACTGGGGGCTCTACGCCGGCGCGACGGCGGAGCCGGCGAGCGTCGAGGCGATAGAGGCCGGGCGCACCCAGGTGAAGCTCATCGAACGCTACCCGCCGGAAGTCAACAACGAGGGCTGGCCTCAGCTGGTGCGCCGCCTCGCCGACGAGGGCGGCTTTGTCCTCCAAGACATCGACCTGCTGATCTTCAGCCAGGTGCGCAAGACCTCCATCGAGCTGGTGATGGAAACCCTGGAGCTGCCCATCGAGCGCGCCCACATGATCATGGAGCGCAGCGGCTACACCGGCTCCGCCAGCCTCGGCATGGCCTTCCACGACGCCGTAGAGAAAGAGGTGGTGGGCCCCGGAGATCTGGTGGTCTTCATCGGCTCCGGTGTCGGCTACAACCAGGCCGGAACCGCCTTCCGCCTCGGCTCCAACCTCGCCTACGGCTCCTCGCCGCGCTAAATCTTCCGCACTCAAGCTCCGTCCGCTTCTGAACGCCCCCTTGGAGACTCATCATGAAGCCTTCCACCGCCTTTCTCCGATCTAAGCAGCTCCTCGGGCTCTCTTCCCTTCTGCTGCTCTCCCTGCCACTCCTCTTCGGCCCTGGCGCCGCCAACGCCCAAGAGACCAGCGCCCAGGAGCCAGCCGCGGCTCCCGCAATCCCTAGCCCGATGGAGATGCTCGCCATCTTCAGCCGCACTCAGCTCCAGGCCCAGGGCTTCCAGCGGCAGTCGGCCACGGTGGCGGGGGAAGACCTCGTGTGGTGGGAGAAGGGGGAGGGTCAGCCCTTGGTCTTTCTTCATGGGGTCAACGACCAGGCGGGCACCTGGGCTGGTGTGATCGGCGGGCTGGTATCGAGCCATCGAGTGCTGCTGCTGGATCTTCCGGGCCATGGCGAGAGCGGACCGCAGGAAGGTCCCCTGACCATGGCGACGGTGCTGGAGGGCGTGGAGGCCTGGCTCGCCCAGGAGGCGCCGGGTGGCGAGAGCGAAGGAGGCTCCGCCCCGGTGCTGGTGGGCAACTCCATGGGCGCCTGGGTCTCCCTGCTGGTCGCCCATCGCCAGCCGCCGTCGGTCTCCCGGGTGGTGGCCATCAACGGCGGTCCCCTGCCGCCGGAGACCGATGGTCTGGATCTATTGCCGGCGGACCGTGACGAGGCAAAGAAGCTGATGGAGGCGCTGCGGGATCCCGCCAGCGAAGCGATTCCCGCCGTGATTCTGGACGACCTGGTGCGCCGCGCGCCTACCAGTCAGGCACAGCGCATGACCGGCGAGGGCAGCGACCTCGCGAGTTATTGGCTGTCCGCCGAGGCCGTCGCCACCATCACCACCCCGGTGGACCTGCTGTGGGGTATCTCCGACCGCCTGATGGGAACCGACTATCCCCAGCGCCTGCTGGAGGCTTTGCCCAACGCCCAGCTCACCGCCCTGGAAACGTGTGGGCACGTTCCGCAGGTGGAATGCCCGGCGGCGGCGCTTCAGGGCCTCACAGATGTCCTGACTTCCGCCGCCCCTTCTCCCTAGATTGGCTCTCCCCTGATTGGCACCTCCGAACTCGCTATCCCATCCACTGAACCTGGAGCCCGAACCCATGAAGCGACCCGCCTCCGAACCTCTCCCCCGCCCGCTCACCGTGCTCTGTCTTCTCGCCCTCAGCGCCATCGTGGCCCTCGGTGCCCCCTCCGTCGCCGGAGCCCTGGACTATAGCGGCGGCGCCAATCAGTTCTCTGGCGGCTTCTCCCCCAGCAACGCACCCTACGGCGGCTTCGGTGGCGGCAGCTGCACCGCCTCCCGCACGCCGGTGATCTTCGTCCACGGCAACGGCGATCAGGCCAAGAGCTTCGACACTCCCACCTCCACGGGAGTCCCCTCGGCCTACGACACCTTCCGCGCCGCCGGCTACAACGACTGCGAGCTCTTCGGCATCACCTGGCTCTCCTCCGGCGAGCAGGGCCTGCCTCAATTCAATTACCACCGGCCCTCCAAGGCGGATCTGCTCTCGGACTTCCTGCTGGACGTCAAGGCCTACACCGGCTCCTCCCAGGTGGACATCGTCTCTCACTCCCTGGGGGTCACCATGTCCCTCTTCGCCCTCGATGATGCCGGCCTGTGGAGCTCCCTGCGGCGCTTCATCGGCGTCGCCGGCGGCATGCGCGGCCTCGCCACCTGCTATTACGTTGGCAACGCCAACCCGGCGGCCACCACCTGCGGCTCCCAAAACGTCTTCAACTCCGACATCTTCGGCCTCTATCCCCACAGCTGGTGGACCTGGAATCCGCGCCTGGGCAACGGCGGCTTCCGCGACGACCCAGCGGGCAAGAGCGCACTCTTCTACACCCTGAGCGCCGACATCCACGACGAGGTGCTGTGCGGCACCGCCAGCTCCACCTTCGGCTGCGGCAACACCGCCCGCTTCGACAGTCGCTCCAACGTCGAGGCCCAGCTGGACGTCGGCTACGGCACTCCCGCCGCTGGAGTGGACTTCGACTTCAGCGATTGGTCCCTGTTCAACGTCCTCGGCGGCGACGCCGACGGCGTCGGCCACTACCGCGCCCTCACCCAGACCGGCCAGATCCAGGTCAACATGCTCACCACCAGCTGCACCGGTACCGGCTGCTGCAGCGGCTATTCCGACCCCTGCGGTCCCTGAGGCGCAGCGATGGCGGACATTCTCGGTGAGCGCGCACGGCTGAGCCCGGATCAGCCGGCGCTGGTGGTGGTCGAGCCAGAGCTGCGCCTGAGCTACCGCGAGCTAGACCAGCGGGCGGTGCTCTGCGCTCGGCTGTGGACCGAAACCCTGGGGCTGCGCCCCGGCGACCGCATCGGCCTGCTGGCCCACAACCGGGTGGAATACCTCGAGGCCTTCTTCGCCGCCGGCAAGAGCGGAGTCATTCTGGTGCCCCTAGGCACCCGACTCACCGCCGCCGAGCTCGAACCGATGGTCCACGACAGCGGCATGCGGACGCTGATCTACGGCCGCGGCCTGGCACCCGTCGCCGAAGATCTTCGCCAGCGCCTTGCCGACGGCGAATCCTCCTCGCCGATCGAGACCTGGGTCGCTCTCGACCCGCCTCAGGACTTATCGACCCGAGGAGCCAGAGCAGGCGCCGCCGAGCTGCTCTATCCCGAAGCCTTAGCGACTCTGCCCCCCAACCCCCAGTGGCGGCCGACGCCCTGCGATCTCGAGGATCTCTACTGCCTGCTCTACACCTCCGGCACCACGGGCCGGCCGAAGGGGGTGATGATCCCCCACCGCCAGGTGCTGTGGAACGGCTTCAACACCGTCACCGGATGGCAGCTGCGGGCGGACGACGTCAGCCCGATCTTCACTCCCCTCTACCACGCCGGGGGGTTGATGGCCTTCCTGGTGCCCCTGGTGACCATCGGCGGCACGATCGTGCTTCACCACGACTTCAACGCCGAGGCGGTGTGGGAGAGCATCGAGCAGGAAGGCTGCACGGTGATCCTCGGCGTACCCACCATCTGGAAGATGCTGCTGGAATCCCCCCGCTTCGAGAGCACCGACCTCTCCTCCATCCGCTGGCTGATCAGCGGCGGCGCTCCCCTTCCTCGCTACCTCATCGAGGCCTACCAGCAGCGGGGCGTGGTCTTCAAACAGGGCTTCGGCATGACCGAGGTGGGGGTCAACTGCTTCGCCATGGGCGTCGAGGATTCCTTCCGCAAGATCGGCTCCATCGGCCGCCCGATGATGCACACCGAGGTGCGCCTGGTAAGCGAGGAGGGTGAGGACGTGCCCGTGGGAGAGGTCGGTGAGCTGCTCTTTCGCGGACCCCACGTCTGCCGCGGCTACTGGAATCGTCCGGAAGCCACCACGGAGGCGCTGGACGCCGAGGGCTGGTTTCACAGCGGCGACCTCGCCCGCCGCGATGAGGAGGGCTTCTACTACGTCGCCGGCCGCGAGAAGGACATGATCATCAGCGGCGGCGTGAACGTCTACCCGGCGGAGATCGAGGCCGCGCTACTGCTCCACGAATCGGTGGAGGACGCCGCGGTGGTGGCCCTGCCGGACGAGAAGTGGGGGGAGATCGGGGTCGCCTTCGTGGTGCCCCGAGGGCAGCAGGAGGGCACAGGGGAAAGCTTCAGCGACGACGACCTCGCGGACTTTCTCGGCGAGCGCCTGGCGCGCTATAAATTGCCCAAGGCCTACCACCTGATCGACGCTCTGCCCCGCACCGCCTACGGCAAGGTGGTCAAAGGGGAGCTGGTGCAGCGACTGCTGCAAGCGGGCTAGACCGCTGCCCCTTGGACCCTGCCCAAGCCTTCGCCTGACGCCCGATCTCCAACACCCAGAGAACAACAGCCCTTGAGTCCCAACCCAGCCAACGCCTCGTTACTCACCCACCGCCTCCGGGGTCAGGGGGACGAGACCGTCCTGCTGCTCAATGGCGGCATGATGACCTTCCGCGCCTGGGCTCCGGTAGCCCACCCCTTGGAGTCCCGCTACCGGATCTTGGGCTGTGATTTCCGCGGCCAGCTGCGCACCCCCGGCGAGGCGCCTTCAAGGCTGGAGGATCACCTGCCGGATCTTCTAGCACTGCTGGATCACCTCGAGCTCGAGCGGGTCCACGTCATGGGGACCTCCTTCGGAGCGGAGGTAGCGCTGCTGCTAGCCGCCCGCCATCCGCAACGGGTGCTCACCCTGGCGGCGGTCACCGCCGCCGACCGCACCCCATCGCAAATGCCGGCCAACGCGAAAGACGCTCAGCGCCGCGTCCGGGAGGTCCTCGCCGGCGGCGACCGCCGCGCCTTCTTCGACGCCGTGGTGCTAGATCTCTACACCGACGAGTGGCGCTACGCCTACGCCTCCGAGCTGGCCCTGCGCCGCGAGCAGTCGGCGCAGCTGCCGGAGAGCTGGTACCGGGGCCTGCTGGGCATTCTCGAGGCGATCCAGGACTTCGACCTCACCCCCGACCTGGGCAGAATCCGCTGCCCGACCCTGGTGGTTCACGCCGCCAAGGACGAGGTGATGCCGGCGCCGCGGGTACGAGCCCTGGCGGCGGCGATCCCCGGCGCCGAGCTGCGCATTCACCCCACCGCCGGCCACGTGCTGGTGGTGGAGGATCCCGCATGGCTGACGCAGGTGTACCGCGACTTCCTGCAGCGCCGCGGCGCCCCGGCGGCGTCCCCATCGATCTCCCAGCCGACCCCGCCGGCGCCACCATCGACTTCCTAGCCGACCTCGTCGGCGCCACCATCGACTTCCTAGCCGACCTCGTCGGCGCCACCATCGACTTCCTAGCCGACCTCGTCGGCGCCACCATCGACTTCCTAGCCGGCCCCGCCGGCGCCCCCCAGGAGAGGCTATGGAAGCCCAAACCCTCGCCAGCTGGCTGCTGATCTTCCTCTACGCCGGAGCCATCGTCGCCCTGGTGGTGCGCGGCGCCCGCCGCAACCGCAGCGTGCAGGATTACGCCGTCGGCAACATCGCCTTCTCCCCGGTGGCCGTCGGCCTCGCGCTCGCTGCCTCCACCACCAGCGCCGCCACCTTCATCATCAATCCCGGATTGGTGGCCTATTACGGCATCTCGGCGGTCTTCGGCCTCTGCGTGGTGCTGCCCATCACCATGGCCATCTCCCTGGTGATCATGACCAAGGGCTTCCGCCGCTACGGCGAGTCCATCTCCGCCTTGACCCTCTCCCAATGGGTGGGCCAGCGCTATCAGAGCCGCGCCTTCGCCCTCTTCTTCGCCCTGCTCTCGCTGCTGCTGGTGACCTTCATCGTGATGATCCTGGTGGGTCTCACCAAGGTCATCGCCGCCTCCCTGGGGCTGTCGGAAGCGGGGGTGCTGGTGGCCCTGGTGGTCTTCTCCTTCGGCTACATGATGTTCGGCGGCGCCAACTCAATGGTGTACACCAACACCATTCAGGCGGTGATCATGATCGTGGTGGCGGGCATTCTGCTCTTCTCTGGGCTGGATCACTTCCGCGACGGCGTCGGCTCCTTCCTCGCCCAGCTGGGGGCCATCGACCCGAACCTCGCGACCCTCTACAACCCCGCCAGCCCCCTCTTCCGGGACGCCTTCGAGGTGGTCTTCTGCACCATCGTGGTGGGCGCCGCCATCTGCTGCCAGCCCCACATCATCACCAAATCCCTGCTCCTCAAGCAGGATCGGGACGTCAACCGCTACCTGGCGGCGGGAGTGGCGGTGCAGACACTCTTCTTCCTGGTGGTCATCGTCGGCCTCTACGCCCGTCTGGAATTCCCCGACCTCCAGCACGCCAGCACCACCATCCTGCCGGATAGCGTCACCTCCACCTACCTGGTGACCCAATTCCCCTGGTTTGTCGCGGTGATCGTCTTCCTCGGCCTCATCGCCGCCGGCATGTCTACTCTGGAAGGGCTAATCCAATCCCTCTCGATCATCATCACCCAGGATCTGGTCAACAACCTCCACAACGCCGCTACCGGCCGCGATCTCTCGGAGCGCTTCCTCTTCCGCCTGAACCGCGGGGTCATCGTCCTTCTCGCCCTGGTTTCCCTCGGTCTCGCCTACCAGCAGCTCATCGCCCCGAACCTCAGCGTCATCATCTTCGCCCAGCTCGGCGTCTACGCCTACTTCGCCGCCGCCTTCATCCCCGTCCTCTTCGGCACCTTCCTCGACGACACCCCCACCCCCGCTGCCTTCGCCGCCGCCGTCACCGCCGTCGTCGTCCACTACGGCCTCTACCTCACCGGCCAGCACTACTTCCCCTACTACACCGACATCGCGGTGAAAAACCCCGGAATCTCCACCGCCCTGGGGATCGTCGCGGCGGTCGTGGTGGGGGGGATTTTGTACTTTGGGCTGCGGGGGCGGGGGCGGGGATAGGGGCGCGTCTCGTCATCCAGCTAGAGCGGCGGACAGCAAGCTAGACGTCGGTCAACAGGTCTGTCGAAGTGGCGCTCCTTGGCTTTTGGGCTTTGGAGTGATCGAGGGAATTTGTGTCAGCGCGAACCCTCCCTTTGCGGGCGCCTTGATCCCAAGTATGCTCGGCTCTATTCCCGATAGACCACTTCTGGAGCCAAGCCGCTATGCATCTCGCTCGTGCCTTCGCGTGTCTCGTCCTCACTCTTTTGCTCTCGCTGCTGACCGCCCCGGCAATTTACGCCCAGGGGACTGATCTCCAGCAGAGCGCTCCCCAACAGACCCCGTCGCAGCAGCCCGAGCTCCAGCAGCCCGAGCCTGAAACCCCGATAGAGGGCCTCGAGGCGGACGATGATTCTGCTGAGGGCACGGAAGGCGAAAGCGTAGCGCAAGAGCCCACTCCGCCAGCGGCGAAGTCAGGGGACGACGTGGATGACGACGGCGAGCGAGTCACCGAGGGCGCGTCCTCGGGAGAGGGTGCCGTGGGGCCGGTCCCTCCCCTCGGTGACGACGACGACGATGACGACGATGACGACGACGATGACGACGACGACGATGAGCCCTGCCGTCAGCCGTCTTGCTGAGAGTGAAGCCGAGATGAAAAGCCGAGACCTTCGTTCCCAGCGCAGCTCCTGCGTCACTCTCCTCACTGCGTTGGTGCTCCTCTGCGCCTTCCTACTGCCTACCGCAGCCTTCAGCGCCACCACGACTTTCGTCGATCCGGCGCGGCTGTGCGCCGGCAACACCCCATGCCTGACGACGATTCAGGAAGGGGTCAACGCCGCCGGTGGCGGGGCCTCGACGGTCTTCGTTTTCCCAGGGACCTATGCCGAGAGCGTCGACGTGAGCCTCATCGGCTCCGCCCCCGGATCCGGCGGCGCGGCGGATATTGCGCTGGTAGCGGTGGATGCTTCCGGCGCCCCCGCTGTGGGACTGGCCAGCGTCGAGCCGATCGCTGGAGAGGCTTTCTTCAACAGCCTCCAGCCCTTCGCCTTCAGCGTTGAGATTCGAGGTTTTCTCGTCACCTCCGCTACCACCGACGCCATCGATATCGAGGGCTGCGCCGGCACCATCACAGTGGCCGACGTCACCGCCGACGGTGCGGTCTACGACGGCATCGACGTGCGCGCCGACGGGGATATCACCCTGGCCCGGGTCACTTCCCAGAACAACGGCAACGACGGCTTCCAAATCGAGATCGAGGGCGAAGGCAACCTCTCCATCACCGATTGCGCTGCCCTCGACAACGGCCCCACCATCGGCTCTGGAAGCGATGACGACGGCTTCCAGATCTACGTACTGGAAGGCTCCGTCGACATTCTCGGCTCTCGAGCGGAGCGTAATCAGGGCAGCGGCTTCGAGATCCGAAGCCTGCCCGGCGGGGGTATCCCCTCGGTGCGCATCGCGGAATCGGTCGCGATCTTCAACGCGAACGATGGATTCCAGATTGAAGACAGCTGCGATCCGAGCCCTCAGGGGCCAGAATGTGGGGGTGTCTTCAATATCCCCATCACCAACGTGACGATTCTCGACACCATTGCTACCGACAACGACGTGGACGGCATCGAGGTCAACGCGCTGTGGACCGAAGAGAGTTCGGCTCCGGTTCCTCGCATCGAAGTGCGGCGGGTCGACGCCAGCCGCAACGGCGCGAACGGCGGCAGCGGCGACGGTTTCGATATTCAGACCGGCGACCCCACCGTCACGCCCGTGGATCTGGAGTCCGCTGACGCCATCTTCGAAGACATCACCGCCATCGGCAACAACGGAGATGGCCTCCAGCTGGAGGGGCGCGACGGCGAACCTCTGCAATTGCGGGATGTCACCCTGCGCCGCGTGCTTGCGGAAGACAACGGCAACGACGGCATCGAGGTCGAAGGCGCCGGCACCCTGGAGGCTGAAGATATTCAGGTGCGCCGCAACGGCTTCACCGGAAGCAGCGACGGGATGAGAGACGGCTTCGAGGCCAACAACGGCGACGGTGACTTCGACTTCAGCACTGTGACCCTGCGGCGCATCGTCGCGGAGGGCAATGCCGGGGAAGGAATCGATCTCGATGTCGCGGTACGCGCCGAGCTCTCGGATATCGTGGCTGTGGGCAACGGCTTCAACGATGACGAAGAGCCCAAGGACGGCTTGCAGATCGACCAGGGGGAGCTCTTCGTACCGGTCCCGCCGCCCCCTACCCTGCTCGGCGCTGTCGAGCTCGATGTGGTCCTCACCCGCTGCGACCTGAGCGGAAACTCCAAGGATGGGCTCAACGCCGACAATACCCGTGGCTCCATCACCATCCAGGATTGTGACTTCGTCTTCAACGAGGAAGACGGCCTCGACGTCGACGGCTCCACCGACAGCGGCATCAACCCCAGCAGCCTGCAGATCACTCGAGTCTCAGCGGTGAGCAACGCCGACGACGGCCTTGACCTGAGCTCCCGCGGCACCATCACCCTCGATTCCCCCTGCGCCCTCGATAACTCCGAGGACGGAATCTTGGTCAAGGGCCATCAAGGGCTGCTCTCCGTCACCGGAGGAGCCGCCGCCGGAAACCGCTACGGACTCGGGCTAACGAATACCAGCGTCCAGCCGGTGACGGTTTCCGGCAGCGACTTCAGCGGCAACACCATCGGTGGAGCGGTGAACGAATTGGCTGGCGTCAGCGCCAACGCCAGCGGCAACTTCTGGGGCGCCGCTAGCGGCCCAACCCACCCCAACAACGCCGGCGGCACCGGAGACTCGGTGCTCGATATGTTTTCCGGCGGCTTGGGCACCATCGACTTCAGCGGCTTCTCCTCCACCCCCTTCCAGGGGACTCCCTGTCCCCAGCGCTACATCGCGGCGACCGATCTCTCGATCACCAAGAACGACAACGTCACCATCGCCAACCCCGGTGCATCCGTGACCTACGCCATCGTCGCCGCCAACTCCGGCCCGGGGGACGTCTTCGGCGTCGATGTCGTAGACAACTTCCCCGCCGTGCTCTCCTGCTCCTGGGTCAGCACCCCCAGCGGCGGCGCTACCGGCAACACCAGCGGCTCGGGGCCGGGCCTTGCCGATACCCTCGACCTGCCGGCGGGGAGCTCGGTGACCTACATTGCGAACTGCATGATCGACAGCGGCGCCACCGGCACACTCTCCAACACTGCCACCATCACCACCGTTGCGATGGACACCAATCCTTCGAACAACAGCGCGACGGACGATGACACCGTTCTCGCCCCCTTCGCGGATCTCTCCCTGGTCAAATTCGACGGAGAGACCACGGCGGCTCCGGGAGAGACGCTGACCTACCGAATCTCCATCAGCAACACCGGGCCCAGCGATGCCCCGGGCAGCGTGCTGACGGACGTCTTCCCCCCGGAGTTCACCGCGGTCACCTGGACCTGCGCCGCGGACGCCGGCTCCTCCTGCCCCGCCTCCGGCAGCGGCGACATCAACGCCACCTTCGACCTGGAACGCGGGGACCAGGCGCGCTTCGAGGCCACCGGCACCGTCGCTCCGGGCTTCGTCGGCGTGCTGAGCAACACCGCCACCGTCGCCGTTGCCGGTGGCGTTACCGACCCCAACTCCGACAACGACAGCGACACCGACACCACCACCATCGCCTCCGCCGCCATCCTCTCCGGCACGAAGTCCGTCGCTGGAACCTTCGTCCCTGGAGGCTTGGTGACGTACACCATCGTGATCACCAACGAGGCTTCCGAAACCCAATTCGATGATCCCTTGAACGACGAGTTCATCGATATCCTGCCGCCGGGCCTCGAGATCGTCGATGCCACCGCCGACAGCGGCCTGATCGCCACCGCCGGCAACGTCGTCACCTGGAACGGGAGCCTCGCAGGGGGTGCCTCTGTGACCCTCACCATCGACGCCCGCATTCTTCCCGACGCCGCCGGAACCACCCTCGTCAACCAGGGCGAGATCTTCTTCGACAGCGACGGCGATGGCGTCAATGACACCCGGGTTCCCACCGACAACCCCGACCTCCCCGGCAGCGACGACCCCACCGCCATCGAGGTAGCCAGCATCGCCGAGATTCCGACCCTCGGCGGCCGCGGCCTAGCGCTGCTGCTGCTGCTCCTCGGGCTCAGCGCCTGGTGGGCCTTGAGGCGACGTTAAGCCCGCCCTGAAGAGCTGGCCCTGCAGAACCAGATCTGAGACGCCAGATCTGAAAAGCCAGTCTCCTCCACCGAAATCTACCCCTGCCGCCCCAGCCGGCGGATATCAAGCCGGCGGGGGGGGCGGCAGCAGTAAGGGCAGATTCAGGGCTGGCCCGACAGGCCGGAGACCCTGAGGGAGGAAACCGGGCCGAGGCTGGCGGCAGCGAGATCGTCAACGAACGCGCGAGGTAGGCAGGTCAAAGCGAGGCAGACCTAGCTGAGGCAGGCAAATCAAGGCACGGGCGCCGCCTCGGCCTCCTCATTTCGCAGAATCCGCCGCTTTTCCTCTCGGTGGTCCTGCCACGTTACGCCGTCGGTAATCCACCCCGGAGCCGGCTGATCTTGGAGGTGGTGTCCGAACCATTCGAGGATGCGGCGGTGGTAGTCGATCTGGTTCTCTTCCTTATGGAAGCTGTGATTCTCGCCTTCGTAGACCAGCAGCACGACGGGCTTTTCGGCGCGCCGGGCGAAGTTGTAGAAGATCGTCGACTGGAAGAATTCCACCACGCCGTCGGCGTCGCCGTGGGCCACCAGCAGAGGCGTGGTCATCTCGTGAACGCCGTGGATCGGGGAGTTGCGCCGGTGGCCCTCAGGATCTTCCCAAAAGGGCTTCGCCATGCGGGCCTGGCCGGTCTCCCAATGATCGGGCTCGGGAACCCCGAGATCCCAGTGGATCTGACCCATGAAGCTCAAGAAGTCGGTCAGCGGGGCGCCGGCCACGGCAGCGGCGAAGATGTCGGTGCGGGCTGCCAGATACGCGGCGTGGTAACCACCCCAGGAGTGGCCGACAAAGCCCGCTCGGCTCAGATCCACCGGTGCCCTAGCAGCCACCGCCGCCAGCGCTGATTCCAGCGTCTCGGCAACGCTCACTCCAGGATCCCCGGCGCGGAAGTGGAGATCCGGCAGCAGCACAAAATAGCCCTGTTGAGTCCACACCGTGGCGTTGTAGTAGGTCGTTTCCGAGGGCGGACGCCAGCGATGAACGAAAGGGACCGGCCGCTCATAGGCCTGGACCACGATCGGATAAGACGTCGCTTCGGCATCTCCCTCGATCTCTTCCTCAGCCTCTCCCCTAGCCACATAGCTGGCAGGATAGAGGAGCGCGCCGTGGAGGCGCTCCCCATCGATGCCGGAGTATTCCACTAGCTCCATTCGGGTCCAGGCGTACTCACCGTGAAAAGGGTGGGTGGAGACCACCGTCTCAGGCTCCCGGAAGCCGGCGTCGGCGAGGTGCAGAGCCGGCGGATCGGTGATCGACTCGGTGCGGTAGAGAAAGGTCTCGCCAGCTTCGTCCGCCTGCAGATACGCCACGCTCTGGGAGGCGGTCAGCAGGCGCTGGTACCCCTGCTCCGGAGTCCAGCGGGCGATGCCCTGGTCTTCCCGCCACTCGTCGCGGGTGATGAAGATCAGGCCGCGACTCTCGTCCAGCGGCTCCGGGGCCTCACCCCACGCTGGAAATGGATCATCCAGGTTCACCAGCCGGTGACGCACCTCATCAGCAGCACCGGTGGCCACTCGCTGGGCTCCTCCCCCGTCGGACCCGCCGTCGGGCGCCAGGCGCCAGATGTCGTAGGCGGTGCCGACCAGCACCGCGGCGTCGTCTTCGACCCAGCCTCCAAAGCCGTAGGGCGGCATGAGGCCGTCGTTCGGTAGATCGGTCTCCACATCGGCGAAGACAGCGCCGTGCTCGGCCCGAAGCTCGGCGGTGAGGTTGATGCGCTGCCCGCTGGCGACCTCCTGGCTCCAATAATCCTCACCGTCGAAGGTCAGCAAATAGCCGCCGTCGGGGCTGATCCAGGCGTGGCGCTCTTTCTCCAGAGCCCGGCGCCGCTTGCCGGTCTGAAGATCCACCACCCAGGCGTCCTGGTAGAAGCGGCCAAACTTGAAGCCCCAGGGATAGGGGGAGGGATCCCACTCGACGCCGTGGCGCCCGTCGCCGAGGATCTCGGCTTCGTGCTCGGCGGAGCGGCTCACCACCACCGCCCGATCCGTTCCGAGACTCCAGGCCGCTAGCCGGCTGCGGCGGGCGTATTGCTCTTCCTGCAAGGTCTGCAGCGGCACGATCTCCAGGTCATCAGGATGCCAGACCTGCACCCCCGGCAGCTCGTCGAGATCCTTGGCCTCCTTCTCCACCGCCGCCCGTCGCAACGCCTCACAGGGCACGACGCCAAAGGAGACCCGCGAGCCGTCGTCGGTCCACTCGGGATTGCGGTGGGGGGAAACGCAGTGCTCGTCCTCCGCTGCACTGTGATCTCCCACTGCACCGGCGTCTCCCTCCCCGGCCGCTCCAGTGGCTACATCGGCTCCCTCTGTCTCCGATTTCCGAACCACAATGTCGGGCTCCCCCTCCAGGGCCTGAGCCGGACCGCTCCAATGCAGCCGCGTGGCGTCGGGGCTCAGCACCTGGGTCCACGCCACCAGGGTAGTTTGGGGGACGAGGACCTCGGCGCTCTCCCCCGTCTCTTCCTCCCCGGCACCGTCCCCTCCGCTCTCGCTGCCGTTGGCTTCCACGGTGCCCTCTTCCTCTGCGCCCTTCTCTGCATCCTCCGACTCGCTCTCTTCCGCCTTGGGAGTCACCGTCACCAAATATGCCAAATCCCCCTGCTCATCGTCTTCCCTCCAGGCCAGTCCCGTCAGCTCCGCCACCCGATGTTCTAAGCCTCGCAGCCGCCCGCTCGCCGCATCCAGCACCTGCACCGCACTGCCGCGCTCTCCCTCCCCACCCACCACCATCGCGAGCACCGACAGCTCCTCATGCCAGCTGATCTCCGTCACCCCGCCGAAGACCGCCACCGTCTCCCCCTGCAAATCGTAGACGTGCAGCTGACCGCCGGCCTCGTCCTTGCCTACCGGCCCCCGCACCGCCAGAAAGCGCCCGGTAGCATCGAAGGCCGCCGCCTCCACCTCTCCCAGCTCCCGCCGCTCCCCGCTAGCAAACTCCAGCAACTCCCCCCGTCGCCGCACCGGCTCCTTCTTCTCCTGCAGCGCCTCCTGCTCTTCCTTCGACGGCGTCACCTCCCAGAAGACAAAGCTCCCGTCCTCCGAGAACTCCGCCCCCTGCCCCCACGGCACCTCCCAGGTCTGCGCTGGCACCCTTCGCTGCACGAAGAGAGTCCGCTGGCTATCGGTCTGCTCCTCTACATAGGAAAAGGCATTCCCCGCCGGCGAGAGCACCGCCTGTTCCAGCAGGTAGAAGCGGGAGTAGTCCTCTAGGGGAATCAGGGGCTTGCCTTCCCCAGGCGAAGCCTCCTGGGCTTGCCCGCCGGCAGCGACCAGCAGACTGCAGAGAAGAGCACTAAGCAAAGCTCCGCCCCACCAGGCATCGAGGCGGAGAGGGGTTCCGGCAAAACCGGGGCGACGGCACGAAGGGGTAGGTTCGTTCATGGCCCTGCATTTTGTCCCAAAACTCGCTTACAGCGCGGTGAAGAATCAAGGGATCTCCGCCCCCTAGGGGCTTTGTGGAAGAGCCTAGAAAGAGCGCTCTTGCTCAAGAACGAGAAAGCTCTAGCTAGCTTCCGTCTCTATCGATGAATCATTGAAGGCTGAAGAGTAGAGGCTTCATAGAGGCCGCTGTTCAGAGAAATATTGAACCGTCAGAACCCCCAGTCTGGCTTAGCAATCGCCTTCAACAGTCATCGATACTGGAAAATCTTTCGCCAGGAGCTAACGGTCATGAGCGTCATCGCCTACGCCCAAATAACGCAGCATTCAGAAGACACTCCGATCCTAGAAGGAGTACCTGATTCTCAGAAGAAACCAGAAACGAGGCAGCGGACTCTGAAAAGCTATTCCCACGCCCTAGCCGCCATGGTGCCCGCGGAGATCCTCGCCATTCATGCCTTGTTGATGTCTTGGGTGACGAAGCCTATCCCGCCGGTGAAGGACAAAGCAGCGACACAAGGCGTAGAAGCAAGCACCACAGAGGCAGGCACCAACGCGGCACAGGAATCCGCTGTCTTCATCGAAAACACAGTCCTAGCAGAACAGGGATTCTGGGTGCTGGTCGCCCTCTGCTTTGTGCTCTTTGCCGTGACCAAGCTGACCACCGGTAAGTGGACTCACTGGGATTACGGTCGCATGTTGGTTCCACCGGCAGCCTTCGTAGGCTGGACGATGCTGGAGCAGCTCTCTGCCTTCGACGCCGCTTTTCCGCAGATCGATCAGCCCACCCAATGGTTCTACGCCGTAGTGCTCGCGGTGACCCTGACAGCGCTCTCCCTTCTCTTGGCCAAGAAAGCAGCCGAACACAAACCTACGCTGTGACGAAGCCTCTAGAGAGTCTAGGGCAGACCATACCGGGTTCCCTAGAGCTCTGCCTCCGGCCCCACCGCCCCCTCACCCCATCTTCGAAGCCACCCACTTCTGAAAGCCTGGTTTGCGCGGCGCCACGGGACGTGGTGGCGCGTTGGCTTCAGAGCCCTCTGAGCTGAATTCCAGCACTGCCCCATCCTCCGGGATGTAAACCTTCTCCCCGAGCCCCTCCGCGTCGAGGCGCTGGCGTAGGCCCTTGCGGGTGGTGGGGCAATGGTCGATGCTTTCGAGGTGGTGGAAGATCACCTGACCGGGGCTCAATCGGGTGAGCTCGACCAATTCGTCTTCGGAGAAGAGGATGTCGCTGCCGAAGCCGAAGTTGGCGCTGCCGGCGGGGGCGAGGACAAGTTCAGGGCGCAGGGTGGCGAGGACGTCACGGACTCCATCGTCGAGGATGGAGTCGGCGGTGATGTAGAGGCTGGGCTCTCCATCGTAGACCAGGTAGAAGCCGGAGACCGGGCCCATCAGCCAGCCGAGAAGGCCGCGGCCGTGGCGGGCGGGAATCACTTCGACGCCGAGGCCGAGGTCGTTGTCCAGGACCTCCCGGGCGTCGAGGCCCTTGGAGTGCAGGTTGGGTACGTCGACGCTGCTGGCCCACACCGGCAGCTGACGCTGGCGAATCCACTTGCGGGCTGGGCTATCGAGGTGATCGAGGTGCTCGTGGGTGATGAGCACGCCGGTGACTTCCTCTAGGGCGGCGTCGATTCCCGCCGGCAGGGGAACGAGGGGATTGCGCCGACGCTCGCCGCCCCGCATTCGAAAGCCCGGCAGCGACCCTGGATCGCTGAACATCGGGTCCAGCAGCAGTCGATGGGGACCGATGGAGAGAATCGCGGTGGCGTTGCGCAGCTGATGGATTTTCATCGCGGCTCCTAGAACGAGAAAGCTCCTTCCCGGTGGAGAGGACCTCCGAGGGAAGGAGCTTTGAGAGAGACCTAAGGACTCAACCTTCAGCCATTAGCGGCTGATGCTAGAACGAGGCAGACCTCAGGGACAGGTGGCGAAGGCCTCGGTATCGGTAATCGCCTCAGGCCGCTGCCCCAGTCCGTTGCCGTAGATAGAGTTCGCGCCGGTGACCGTATCGGTAACGGTGATCTCGTATTCGACGTTGGTGGCCGCAGCGGCGAAAACCCAGAAGCGGTCGTTGATGGTGCAGCCGTCGAGCACCTTCACCAGGGCTTCCCAGTTGCCCTGACGGAAGAAGTAGAAGATCGCCGAGTCGTCGGCCTGGGCAGAAACGCGGCCGAAGCCCTCGTTACCCTGGAAGTCCTTCCACTGAATGTCGACCCGGAAACGCTGCCCCTGCAGCAATACGGTACTCGAGCCACTGGAAGTGGTCACCGAACCCTGGTTCGGGGCGATATCCGTCGGCTCGTCGAAGGTGCCGACCACCGCCGCCACGTCGACGTTGCGATCGCCGTTGAGGTAGTTCAGGGGAATGTGCACCCGGGCGGTGTCGAAGGTGATGGAGAGAGGCACCAGGCCGATGAGCTGGTCGTTGGCGTCGTTTATCAGCTCGACGTTGCCGTTCTCATCATAGGAGAAGAGATCGACGTAGGCCTCGTTACCCATTCCGGTGGAGGTACCGTCGTCGGGCCGCAGCAGATCCGTCCACGGCACGTCACCGGTGGTCCCGTCCTGATCGAGATCGAGGTCGATGAAGCCATCGAGGGCGTCGACATTGCCGGAATCGGGAGCGCTGATCTCGTGGTAGAAGATCAGGGAGATCACCAAATCGCTGCCAACGATTTCCGCCGCTAGGCGCTGGAGGTCTTGACGCACCGTACCGTCACCGAAGGTGTCGCCGGGAGCGTCGGCGACGGTGTTCTTATACACCGGAATCTCCGCCGCCTTGGGAACCGGCATCTCGGCCCGAGAGGGGCGAGGGCCGTCGGCCCACCGGGCCTCTGCGGGAGCGGCGAAGGAGAGGGAGCTAGCGACGCCGAGCGCCACAAGAGTAAGAGCAGAAAGTGATTTCATCGTCCAGTAGCCTCCATTAGGAGAAAATCCTCCGACCATTGGTTTCCGCAATCCTGCTGTCAGCAGCGTCCCAAGACTTCCGGGTGGGCGGAGGTCGAGGGCTTCCTAATCGACTGGTCTGACTTCGTGAGGTGGCGGCAGGAATTGCGGCGTCGGCCAACTATATCGCGCCTTGCGGCCTTGGCGAGAGGCCTTTGCGCTCTCTGTTTCGACAAGGAAAGTATGCGCGCCCGGGGGCTCGAAGGATGACCTCTCTTTGTGGCAAAATACGACGATCCCTTCAGCAGGTGCTTAGGCTTGTGCTTCGCACCCGGTCGGCTCTATGAGCCTAATCCCCAGGAGACTTCTATGTCCCGTCAAAATTCTGATCTCGCTCCAGAGCACCTGAACTCCTCCGCCGAAGGGACCTCCCCCGAAGCGCAGCAGGTCGCACCCCCCGCTTCCGCGGACTCCACCCCCACCTTCGGCCTCTCCCGCCGTCGCTTCCTTCAGGGCATCGGCGCCGCCACCGTCGTCAGCGGTGCGGGCCTAGCGGCCCCCGCCGAAGACGCCGAGGCGGAAGCCATCGGGCCGCTGCCGAAGCGCCGTCGCCAGGTGCGCGCCTTCCAGGTGCGCAACCGCGCCGCCCGCAAGCTCTTCAACGCCACCCTGGCGGACCAGGAGTGCAGCGGCGACGATTCTCTTTACAGCGACCGGCGCGCCAGCTTCTTCAAGACTCTGCCCCAGGACGACCTCGGCGAGGTGGACGGCGCGGCCTACGACGCCTTCCTCACGGCGCTGACCAGCGGCGACCCGGCGGACTTCGAAGCGATTCCCCAATCCGTCCAGGCGGATCGCGGCCTCGCCAACCCCCAGGCGGCCTACGCCTTCGAGATCAGCGGCGGCGACGGCCACAGCTCCCGCATGCCCTCCGCTCCGGCCTTCGCCAGTGCCTTCCAGGCAGCGGAGATGGCCGAGGTCTACTGGCAGGCGCTGACCCGCGACGTGTCCTTCAACGACTACGGCACCGACCCGCTGGTGGCCGCCGCCGTGGCCGACCTGAACGGCTTCTCCTCCATCGTCGGACCCACCGACGGCGGCGTGATTACCCCCGGCACCCTCTTCCGCGGCGAGACCGAGGGCGACCTCATCGGTCCCTACATCTCTCAATTCCTGTGGAAGGACATCCCCTTCGGTCAGCGCGCCCTCGATCAGAAGTACAACCAGCCCATCGAGGGCGACGACTTCATGATCGACTACGACGAGTGGCTCACCATCCAGCGCGGTGCCGCTCCGGCTCGTTCGATCACCTTCGACGGCGTCGGACGCTACATCGCCAACAACCGCGCCCTCGGCGAGTGGGTGCACTCCGACTTCACCTACCAGGGCTACCAGAGCGCGGCGCTGATCCTGCTGAGCCTCGGTGGCGATGCCCTGTGCCCCCGCAACCCCTACCTGGCGTCCGCCAACCAGGGAGCCTTCGTCACCTTCGGCGGTCCCCAGATCCTCGACCTGGTGACCCGCGCCGCGGTGGTCAGCCTCAAGGCCGCCTGGTACCAGAAGTGGCTGGTGCACCGCCGCCTGCGCCCGGAGGTCTTCGCGGCGCGCATCGAGAACCAGCAGAACGGCACCAAGGATTACGGCGTCCACCCGGACAACCTCAACTCCGACGCCGTCGCCCGCCTGCTCGACGCCAACGGCAACACCCTGCTGCCGCTGGCCTTCGCCGAGGGTTCTCCCACCCATCCCTCCTACCCCGCCGGTCACGCCACCATCGCCGGTGCCTGCTGCACCGTGCTCAAGGCCTTCTTCAACGAGGACTACGTCATTCCCGATCCGGTGGTGGCCTCCTCCGACGGTCTCGCCCTGGACGACTGGACCGGCGACGATCTCACCGTCGGCAACGAGATCAACAAGCTGGCCAACAACATCTCCATCGGTCGCGACGCCGCCGGCGTGCACTACCGCACCGATGGCGTCGACGGCCTCACCGTCGGCGAGCAGGTGGCCATCGATCTGCTGCGGGACTACAGCCAGGTGTTCTCCGAGGCCGCCGACGGCTACGAGCTCACCCGCTTCAACGGCGATCGCATCCTGATCAGCAACGGCGACGTGTTCGCTCTTTGATCGAGCGTCAACCCCGGCGCCGAACTAGGAGCGCCTGTTGAGTCCTGCGAACGGCTAAAGCCGCCGCGGGCTCTCTCTCGGCCGGCCCTCTTCGAGGCGCCGGCCGATTGCTTTCTGGGAGAAGCTCAATCACCGCAGCAAGAACACCCCACCGAGACTGCCACGACCTCTCCTACCGAAGAAACAGAATGGGAGGTCGCGGCGTAGTGGCAGCAGGAGCCTGCTGAACGCCGCGGGCCCTCACGATTCGATCTCTACGTGCCGCGAGCCCTTCGAGCACAACTCTCTACCCTATCTCTTCTGTTTTCCGGAGGCCCTGCCATGGCTAACTCCTCTTCCCTATCGAGCCCCGAGCGCCTGCGCCTGCTGCCAGGCCTGATCCTGGTGGCCCTGCAGTGGTTCCTGCGCTTCGCTCTGCCCAAGCTCTGGTACTCCCCCGAAGGCACCATGATCGGCTTCTTCGGCGGACTGCTGCTGGGCCCCGCGGTGCTGGTCTGGTGGCTCTTCTTCAGCGGCGCTCCCCGGAGTTTACGCTGGGGAGGAGGTGGCCTCTTCGTCGCCGCCCTGGCCATCACGCCGATGGTGCTCCACCCCTCCATCGGCACCGGCATGATGGGGCTGCTCTTCTTTGTCTTCGCGATCCCGACTCTGTGCCTCGCCTTTGTGCTGGCGGTGGCCCTCAGCCGAAATTGGGCCATGCCCCAGCGCTGGGTGGCCCTGCTGGTGGCGGTGATCGTCGGAGCCGGCGGCTGGGCCCTGGTTCGCAGCGACGGCATCACCGGCGACGCCGGAGCCTCCTTCGCCTGGCGCTGGACGCCGACGCCGGAGGAAGAGCTCCTCGCCCAGGCGGAAGCCCTCGCCCCAACGCCCTCTCCCCTCGCTACGGAGTCTGAGACGCCCGCGGAGGTTTCGGATCAGGACGAGGCCCGAGAAGAAGACGTGCAGTCCGCCACCGAGTCGACCGACGAGCCCGCAGCGGGGGCGAGCGAGAGCCTGGACAGCACCCGCTCCGAGGCTCCAGACGCTAGCTCAGAGGCGGCTTCAGCTCCGGAGTCCCCGACTTCCGGCACCACGACTGAAACCGATCAGATCTCCCAACTGGAGCAAGAGCTCGCCGCTCTGGGAGTCAGCGAGGAAGAGCTCCTCGGGCGAGAGCCGTGGCCCGGCGTCGCCGCCTGGCCCGGTTTCCGGGGCCCGCAGCGCAACGGTCACGTTCCCGGAGTCCGAGTCGCCACCGACTGGAGCCAGTCGCCCCCGGAGGCTCTCTGGCGCCAGCCCGTAGGCCCCGGCTGGTCCTCCTTCGCGGTGGACGGGGACCGCATCTACACCCAGGAGCAGCGGGGAGACTACGAGGTCGTCAGCTGCTATGACCTGAGCACCGGCGAGGCCCTGTGGCAGCACCGAGACGAGATCCGCTTCTGGGAGGCCAACGCCGGGGCCGGGCCCCGCGCTACCCCCACGCTGCACCAGGGGAAGGTGTTCTCCCTGGGAGCCACCGGTCAGCTCAACGCCCTCGATGCGGACGACGGCCGGGTCCTGTGGTCCCGGCTGGCCATCGAGGATACCGAGGGCACAGTTCCCGGCTGGGGCTATTCCTCCTCTCCCCTGGTGATCGCAGATCTGGTGATCGTCCACGTCAGCGCCCTCGCCGCCTACGACGTCTACACCGGCGAGCTGCGCTGGGTCGGGCCGGCGCGCTCCAGCAGCTATAGCTCTCCCCACTGGCTCCCGCTCGGCGGGCAGGGGCAGATCGTCCAGATGACCTATTCCGGCGCCACCGGCGTCGACCTCGACGGCACGGTGCTGTGGGAGCACCCGTGGAAGAGCGGCAGCCGCATCGTGCAGCCGGCCCTCACCGAGAACGGCGACCTGCTGCTCAGCGCCGGCGAGACCACCGGCCTGCGGCGCATCGGCGTAGAGCAGGATGCCGGCAATTGGAGCGTCGAGGAGCGCTGGACCACCAACCGCCTGAAGCCCTACTTCAGCGACTTCGTCGTCCACCAGGGACACGCCTACGGCTTCGACGGCAACATCCTCGCCGCCATCGAGCTAGAGAGCGGCGACAAGCGCTGGAAGGGAGGGCGCTACGGAAGCGGCCAGCTGGTGCTGCTGCCGGAGCAGGACCTGCTGCTGGTGATCTCCGAAGACGGCGACCTAGTGCTGGTCTCCGCCACCCCCGACGGCTTCCAGGAGATCACCCGCACCCCGGCCCTCAACGGCAAGACCTGGAATCATCCGGTGCTGGTGGATGACATCCTGCTGGTGCGCAACGCCGAAGAGATGGCCGCCTACCGCCTGCCCTTGGCCCGCGGCTGATTTTTCTTCGGGCGCCGTCCCTGGCCGGCATAAGGTCCCTGGCTCGCGATCTTGCGGGCCAGGAAGATCACGTGCCGCGCCCCCTTCGGCGCCTTGCCGGCGGCGCCGTATCGGCCCCGCACCATCACCGACCGGGCGCGGAATCCAACTTTGCGCAGCTTGTCCTCGAAGGCCTGGGAGGGGGAGGCGGACCACAGCGCCAGCCAGCCTCCGACGATCAGCGCCCGATGCAGGCGGCCGAGGCCTCGACGGGAGTAAAGGGAGCCGTTGGACTCCAGAGTCAGGGCCTCCGGCCCGTTGTCGACATCCAGAACCACCGCGTCGTAGGTCGATTGGGGTGCCTGCAGACAGCGGGCGACATCCTCCACCCGCAGGCGAACCCGAGGATCTTCGAGAGGATGCTGTGCCAGGTGGCCGAGGTGGCTTCGATTCCAGTCCACCACCGCTTCCGAGACCTCAGCGACTTCCACCGCCGCATTGGCACCGAGCCCCTTCTCGTCCAGGGCATCCAGCAGCGCCCGCAGCGTGTAGCCCATTCCCAGGCCGCCGACCAGGATCTGGAGAGGGCGCTTACCGGAGGCCTGCGCCAGGTTTTCCACCACCAAACGGCCCAAGGCCTCCTCTGAGCCATAGGACCGGCTGCTCATCAGACCGAGCCCATTGATCTCGATCTGAAATACCTGATCCCACTGCCACAGCACCAGCTCATCCCCTTCCGGGGTAGAGGCACAGGCAAGACGCTGACGACGCTTCATGGGGCTTCCAGCCAGAGGGGCAGGACGCGCATCAGCACGCCGAGAAGGCCCCTAATTCCTGCAGAGAGAGGCTCAAGGAGCCTCCGGTGGGAGCGTCAGGGGTTCGCCCCGGCGGCGGGAGCCGCGGCGGCGCTGTCCATCGCCGACACCTTCCGACGCTTCTTGGACTTGCCGCGACGGGGACTAAAGGCTCCCCCGGCGGCGGTGAGCAGCGCCAGGGCGAGCAGCACCAGGCTGACCTGGCGGGTCACTGGCGTCTGGATCGACGAAGAGAAGAGATCCCCGAGAGCGACCAGCGCCAGCAGGCCGGCGATAGCAAAAACTCCAATGCGGGTGAATCGATAGCCATCCTGAGTGGTGAAGGCAGCGACGGAGCAGGCGAGCCAAGAGGTCCAGAACACCGTCTCTAGGGTCCCTGGGGCCCAGCGTCCGGCACCGAGGGCGAGCACCGAAGCCAACACTAGGCCAAGACTGACTCCGAGGTGAAGCTGGCCGAGACGCTTGTAGCGCCGCGCCTCTTTGGTGCCCTCCTTCGCCTCTCGCCGCTGCAGCCAGATCACCGTGCCGCTGAGGATGCCGAAGGAGAGCACAAGGCCAGACACGAAGTAGATCAATTTCAGCCCGAGGCTGCCGTAGAGCGCGTAGTGCAGAGGCTGCACCATACCGAAGAGGCGATTGCCGGCGCCGCGATCGGTAAAGGCGCTGATAAAGATGGGAGAGCCATCGACCAGGCTGAGACGGTGAGTCTCACCACCGACCATGCGTCGCTCGGGTTTCTCCGTCAGGTTGAATCCGACCTCCGCGGTCTCGTCTCCCCAATGGCTGATGTTCAAGCTGCCGACCTCCATTCCCTGCTGCCGACCCTCGAGGTCCGCCATCAGCTGGTCGACGGAGAGCATCGTGGCGCTCTGCCCGGTCTCTTCATAATGCGGCCCGGAGAAAGCCTCCGTCGCCTTTTCGACATCGCCTCCGAAGGCGCTGAGCACCATGATCGGGGCAAAGAGACCCAGCAGGCCGAGAATCGCGCCGGTGAAGGACATCACCAAACCGAAAGCCAGCCCCCATACCCCCAACTGCTTGTGGAGATCGCTGAAGGTGATCCGCAAGCTCGGTCGCCAGCGCAGCAGGAAGAATTCCTTGAGCATCTTGGGATGGGCCATGATGCCGGAGATCAGCGACATCAGCATGAAGATGCCCAGGAAGCCCACCAGATAGCGGCCCAAGGGGCGAGGCAGGTGAAGGTCGGTGTGGAGGTGGGTCAGGAAGTGCAGGGCATGCTCGTGCTCGCTTTCCACCACCTCTCCGCTGCTGGGGTGCAGCCGGATCGTCTCTACTCCTCCCTCGCCGAAGGAACGCACCGTGTAGCCCCCGTTCGCCTCCGAGGGAAGGGTCACGAAGAGATCCGGCTCGCCCTCGAAGTGCTCATAGGCGATGGCCACCGCCTGATCTGGCGAGAGGATCTCCCCCGTCGCGACTAGGCGATTCTGCGGCTGCTCCCAGGGCAGTAGCTCCTGCTCGAAAAGGGCGAGAGAGCCGCTATAAACACAGATAAAGAAGACCAGGCCGCCGAGCAGCCCGAGCCAGGAGTGGATGTCGTAATGCCTCGCCACCGTGTCGCGGCGCAGACGAAAAGGACCTAAGCGCTTCATGATCGGAGTTTCCCTACACAGATTTTCTTAGCGAGGATGAACGGTGGGAGCGGGGATTCGGCGAGGGATCTCTAGGCGAAAGACCTCAGCGAGCCGGCGACCGACTCGGAGTCGCTGCTTTCGCCTCAGTCAGAGAAGCATACCGGCAGCGTTGAGGGCGATAAACAGCACCGTGGGGATCAAGGCCCGGAGCCAGGATTTTCCCGTCGTCGGCGCAAAGAGCACCCACAACATCACCAGAGGCCAGATAAAGACCAGCAGAAAGCCCCCGAGCAGGGCCTGATCGAGGCCGCTCTGGCCTGGAACGAAGATGGTGATGGCTACCCCCATTGCGAAGGAAAGCAGGGTTCCGCCGATCAGCGCCGCGGCCGCCTGCCCTCGAGAAGGGGTAGAGGATCGAGCTTTCGCTGCCGCTGGGGTCGAAGTCTTTGTTTGTACGGCGCTCATGGGTCCTTTGAGATTCTACACAGGTCCAGATTGGGGATTCGAAGACATCCGTTCAACGAAGTTACCAAGACCTTGGAACGATTTCTCAAACCAGCCACCGCAACAGACCGAGCGGAAGCAGAATAGCGCCGCTGAGCACCGTCCATCGAGGTCTGAGACTGAGACCGAAAGTTGCAACGAGAGTAGCCAAGGCAGCCCAGAGGAACAACCAGGCAGCCCCGACTTCCCATCCATATTGCAGGTAGAAGGCCCAGATTGCGAAGCCGAGGGCGGCGCAGCCGGCATAGAGCGAGCCCTGGCGCCAGCGCTGGGCCTCTTTGTCGAAGGGCCAGTGACGCTTCATCGAGCCGCCGAGCAGGCAGAAAGAGCCCAACAGCAGGCAGAGGGTAAAGAGTAGGTGCAGCATGAAGTTTCAGCCCGTCGCCGCCCTAGAAGTAGCGGCGACGGTCGTAATCGGTCGATCAGAAGCGCAGGATGAGCTGAATTCCCGCCTGCCGCGGCGAGCCCAGCTTACCCAAGAGGCGCCCATCGACGTTGCGGAAGGCGGTCACCGCGTAGGTCTCATCGGTGGCGTTATCGACATAGGCAAGGATCGAATACCGAGCGGTCTCATATCCCCCGCGGAAGTTCAGCAGCGTACGGCTCTCGAGTCGCAGTTGAGGATCGTTTTCCACCGTGGCAAAAGCGGAGCCTTGGTAGCCGATGTCCCCGTGGACGAACCATCCACCGTCAAAGCGATAATTGACCCCCAGAGCACCGGTCCATTCCGGCGCGCCGCCGAAGCGGTTGCCGGAGAGGTCGCCCTGGGTGGCGCTCTCGAATTCCGTGAACTCGGTATGAGCGAAGCCTACGGAAGCGTAGAAGTCCCAGCTCTCGAGCGGACGATAGCTGGTGTCCAGCTCAAATCCGTAGATCTCCGCCTCACCGGCATTCTCGGTGATGAAGTCGAAGGCGTTGTCGCTCTGCTGGACGTTGACCTGTTGGTCCGACCAGCTACCAAAGTAAACGTTGCCGTTGACGGTCCAGCGATTCTGCGCCGAACGCAGGGAGAGCTCCACCAAATCCAGGAACTCTGGATCGTACTCGTTCAGCTGCCCGACCAGGCTCAGCTCGGCTCCACCGGCGCGGTAGCCGCGCTTATAGAACAGCGTGGTCGACACGTCGTTATTCCAGTCATAGCTGATCCCGAACTCCGGCAGCAGGGCGTCGTAATCCGTGGACGTGACCACCGAGTTGGTTCCCACCTGGCTCAACAGCAGCTGGTTGACCGCCGCAATGGCGCCGGCCAAGGCTGGCGGCAAGCCTGGGGTCGCAGGATCCGGCAGCTCGCTGAGCAAGGTGGTCTGACTGAGCCGGTCAGAATCCTGCTCCTCTAGATCCCAGCGCAGGCCGGCGAAGGCGGACCAGCGATCGCTCACTCGCCAATCCCAGCGAGTGAAGAACGCAAAGTTCGTGGTGTCGAAGACCGCCGGCAGATCACCCCGCAGCGCCAGTAGAGGAGGATAGAAGGGTGCCAGAAAAGAAGGGATACCGAGGTCCTCGGCGCGGATGAAGATCTCGCCGACGGTATCGTTGTCCAGCTCCACGTCGGTGTAGTAGACGCCGGTGACGCCGCGGACATCATCTCCGGTGTAGGCGAAGCGCAGATCTTGGGCCCAATTCTTGTCGACGGCGGTACGACCGCGGAAGGAATTGCCGCCCCCCGGCCCCTGGTCATCGTCGTCAAAGCGGCGGTATTCCGAGTCTAGGTAGGAAGTCGTGGACTGCAGGGTCCAGCGATCGTTGAAGGCCCAGTCGAGGTCCATCGAGAGCACCAGGGAATCGCTCTCCTCGAAGTCGTCGAGATTCGAGGTGTTGACCCGCTCGTCCCGCCGGCCGAGATCCACGGCGTCGTTTCCGCGCAGCGTCTCTCCGTATTGGGCCGTCACCAGCAGGCTGAAGTCGTTGCGGGACGTCGGCTGGTAGAGATACTTGGCGCGGAAGGTCTCGTTCTCTCGGGCGTCGAAGTCGTCTTCTCCCCGGGTGGGATTGGAGACAAAACCGTCGGTATTCCAGGTCTCGGCGGTCACCCGCAGCGCAGAGCTTTCGCTAAACACCACGTTCACGGCTCCAGCGAGATCCCAGGTCCCCTCCTCGGCCAGCCCAAGACGCCAGCGATTCTCGCTGCGAAACACCGGGTCCTTGGTGTTGAGGATCACCGCGCCGGCGAGAGCGTTGCGGCCGACGTTGGTGGTCTGAGGGCCGCGCAAAATCTCTACCTGCTCCACGTCCCACAGCTGCATCGGCCCATAGCGCTTGGCAAAGCCGGTGATCGCCACACCGTCGGTGTAATAGCTCCCCAGCTCACCTGCACCGCCGGTGCCCACGCTGTTGTGGTTGATGCCGCGAATGCCGAAGCCTTCGCCGTTGGCAATCTGATAGGCGTTGGCGGTCTGATTGAAGATGTCCTGCAGCTCCCCCATGCCGGCGTCGGTCATGGTGTCGGAATTCCATACCGCGACGCTCTCCGGAGTCTCCTGGAGGGACTCCTGAATCAGGCTTCCGGTAACGACGATCTGTTCCTCGATCACCGTCGGATCCGTGGCTTCGGCCTGCGTTACCTCCCTCGACTCTGCTTCACTCTCGCTGCCGGCGGCCGTGGAGCCTTCCTCTTGAGCATCTAGAGCTGGCGATGTCCAACAGAGCCCTACGAAGATCGCCGGGAGAAGGAAGAAGAGCTGAAACGACTTCATGATGTGAGATTCCTTGGGGGCTATACGAGCCGAGGTCGGTGGAACATTCGATCGATCGCGCAAAGGACAACCCTCTCTAGCTCTCGGTGAAGAGAAGCGAAGAGCAGGGCAGATAGCGAATTCGTCGTGAGTTGAGATCTTATTGAGATTCAATCTCAATATACGCCTTCATAATGGACCGTATTTGTACTATTTGTCAAGAAGTTGGTGACACAAGTAGAACCCTGTAATGCGCCTCTAGCCAATGAAATCAAGGCTTTCTGCCCGCCCCGTAGCCCTTGGTTCTGGTGCTCTGCTTCCCGAGCCTTAAATGGTTATTGAGACGAATAGAAAATAATGTGCTACCCTCTCATTAAAGAAGTCGCTTCTAAAAAATAATAAAAGTCCGCGCTCTTTCTAGAGCGATGGCTTGCCAAGTCCACGCCGACTTTCCGCAGGAGAGCGTATTGCCCCTCCTCTCGCGAACCCGGAAAGCTTGTTGAACGGTCTTGGTGTCGATGCTGACCGCGACTTCGGGGCATTTCATTTTTCTCCAATCGGTGTCTTGCACCGGGGTGTCCATTCGCCACCCGGCCGCTTCGTCGTGTCTACGTTTCGACGTCGTTGACCGATCGTGTCCATCCACCCTCATGTCCCACTCGATCTCGACCCACACAAGGAGACTCCAATGATTCGTTACACCTTCTCCGCTCCCGTCAAAGATCGCGCCCTGCAGGAATTCCGCGCCTGGCTGAACAAGAACCAGGATCGCATTGCGAAGCACGCGCCGGAGGGCTGGAAGCTCGAGGGCCTCTTCTTCGGCGTCTACGGACTGTCCGACAGCCTCTTCGAGGTCCACTGGACGCTCGATTCCTACGGCGCCCTCGATAACGCCGTGGCCGCCGCGGAGGCGAGCGCCGGCAGTGGCGACGGATGGGCCGCGATCCAGCAGGAATGGTTCCAATTCCTCGACGCCTCCGGCAGCAGCGGCCGTCTGCTCAAGTCCGTCGATCATCCGAACCTCTGCGTTCTCGCGAGTTGACCTCGGGCCACCAACGCTCGCTCCGGGAAAAGAGGCCCTCGATTGATCCCACCGCGGTGGTCGCTCCCACCGCGGTGATTCAGGGCGACGTCTCTATCGGGCCCGGTTCGGTCGTGCTGCACTATGCGGTGCTGACGGCCGAATCGGCGCCCGTGCGCCTCGGCGCGGAATGCGTGGTGATGGAGCACGCGGTGATCCGCGGCGCGGGGAAACACCCGGCGCAGATCGCGGACCGGGTGCTCATCGGCCCCCACGCCCACATCACCGGCGCCACCATCGGTGAACACTGCATGATCGCCACCCAGGGGGTAGTGTTCAACGGCGCCTCCCTCGGGCCCGGCTCGCTGGTGGCCATCGGCGGCATCGTGCACGTCGGCACCGTCCTGGAGCCCGGCTCCCGGGTGCCGATGAAATACGTCGCCGCCGGCAATCCAGCACAGATTCTTCCGCCGTCGGAGACCCCCAAAGCCCACTCCATCGTCAACGATATGGGCTTTACCCTTCAGGTCTTCGACCAGGACACCTCGCACCTGAATCAGCGTCAATCCATGGAATGGATCAGCGCCACCTACTCCCGCGCCCTGCGCCACCACGGCTTCGGCAGCGCCCTGGAAAACGAGGAGCCGAACTCGCATGAGGCCGAGGGGGCGGAATGAGCGCGGGCAAGGGCGCCACAAAGGGCAACACAGAGGAGCAGCGGCTCGTGATGCTCGGCATCGACGGCCTGCCGCCTCAGGCGCTGGATCGCTTTCGCCGGGAGGGAGATCTACCCCATTGGGACCGGCTGCACCGAGAAGGCGCGCGGATGGAGCTGATTCCCCCCCTGCCTCCGCTCACCGCTCCCAGCTGGATGACCATCGCCTCCGGCGCTCATCCGGCGGCCCTAGGCGTCACCAGCATCCTGCAGCCGAAACGCGGAGAGGCCCCCAACCGGGTATTCAACGGCTTTGACCGCCGCGGCATCGCCGCCGAATATCTCTGGGACCGCATGGCCCGAGAAGGTCAGCCGACGATCGTCCTCAAGTACCCCGGCAGCTGGCCGCCGAGGCGGCCGGAGGTGATTCAGGTGGACGGCGCCGGCGGCTATGCGGACATCACCTGCCGCTTCGACGTCGTCGAATCCCTGCTCTACTCCACCGCCGCGCCGGCGGTCGAGCCGGCGGCCCTCGGGGTCCCCAGCGGCTACGGAGAGCATTGGAGGATCGATGCCGGCAGCGCCCCTGGATCCCAGCGGCTGATTCCGCGAGACCCCCTCGGCTGGCGCGGGCTGCCGAAAGGCTGCGAGCCAGTCTTCGAAGCGGCGCTTCCGGTGGCCTCCCGCGGCGGCGGTCGACTGGTGCTGAGCGCTCTCGCCGGCAGGGACGAAGAGGGCCGAGAGACTCTGTGGATCGGACCGAACAAGAATCTCAGCAAACAGCTCGGCGAGCCTCCAGTGGCTCTGCGGCCAGGGGATTGGTCTCCTTGGCAGTTCCTAACCTTCGGCAAGGCATCCTGCGCCCTGCGCTTCAAGCTCCGTGGCCTCGACCTGGAAGAGCGAGCTCTCACCCTCTACCGCAGCGCCGGTCACGCCCGGGAAGGCTTCACTCAGCCACCGAACCTAGCGGAGGAGCTGGAGAGAGCCATCGGACCGGTGGTGGAATGGACCGGGACCTTCGACTTCTTCAACGGCCTAGCGGATCTGGAGACCCAGCTGGAGATCTACCAGCAGCACACGAAGTGGCTGCAGGATGCCCTCGACTGGCTGGCGCAGAGCTATCCGTGGCGAGCGCTGTTCACCCAATGGCACGTGCTGGAATACGCCCATCACATCGCCGGCTCCGCTCTGTCGCCAGAGCACCCCCGCCACGCCCATCGCCGCGAGGAGCTGCTCGACTTCCTGCGCCAGACCTACCGGCTGGGGGACCAGCTGGTAGGCAGCGCCCGGCGCTTAGTGCGCGACGACGACACCCTGGTGGTGTTGGGAGATCACGGCCACGCCCTGGTACACACCCTCTTCTTCCTCAACGCCCTGCTGCGGGAAACCGGCTGGCTCCACCTGAGGCCCGACGGCACCGTGGACTGGGGCCGGAGCCGCGCCTACGGCCTTTACCCCGGTTTCGTGCTGCTCAACTCCACCGAGCATTGGAGTCAGGGCATCGTCTCGCCGGCAGAAGCGCCGCCGCTGCTGAGACAGCTCACCCAGCTGCTGCGAGGGGTGCGAGATCCGCGCACCGGCGAGCATCCCGTCTCGGCGGTGATCCCGCGGGAAGAGATGGACGCCTGGGGCCAGGCCTGGACCCAGAACCAGGCCCAGGCCCAAGGCCAGACGGATAGAGCAGAAGCCGCCCTTCCCCGAGACCCGCAGCGGGCCTTTCCGGACCTCTACTTCACCGTCGACGAGGGCTATGAGGTGGCCTCGCGGCTGCCGCAGGACGGGGCGCTCTTCCAGGTTACCGAGCCGGGCGAAGAGCTCACCAGTGGCCACGGCTCCTTTCATCCCACCAGCCGCGCCGCCCGCACCCTGGGCTTCTTCTGCGGCCCGGCCTTCGCTCCGGGGAGCAGCGCCTCGACGCCCGCGGCGATGGTCGACCTCGCGCCGACCTTCGCCGAGCTGCTGGGCGTCTCGCCCCTCGGAGACGCCGACGGACGCCCCCTTTCCCTCCAACGCCTGGGCATCGCCCGAGGAGCCATCCGATGAAATCCACTCTCACGCTCCATCGCGCGGCTCTGGAATCCTCCACCATCTTCAACCGAGCGGTGGCGGAATGCGCGGTCTCCTCTGGCCTGATGAATGCCCTCGGCAGCCCGCGAACGGTAGCAGAGCTCATCACCCTCATGGGCTTCGCCCCAGAACGCCGGAGCCTGCTGGAGGAGCTGCTCTCGGTCCTCTGCCAGGAAGGTCTGGTGAAGCGACACCAGCTGCCGGCGGGCGGCCCGACGGTCTACCGCGCCCAGCGCCCCAGCACCGTCGGCGACACCCTCGGCCGCTACCGTCCTCGCGAGGACGCTATCTCCAGCTGGTACGGCGAGCGCCACGCCAACAAGATTCGCTCCTCCAACCGCGCCTTCCTGGGCCGCGATCTCTCCTTCTTTCGCAGCGCCGGCGGGGCGATCCATTTCGACGGCCGCTTCGAGGAAGAGTGGCGGATCAACCTGCAGAACCCTCTCTACGAATTCGGTCGGGAGCGCTGCGTGCGCTGGCTGGTAGAGAACGGCGGCCATAGCTTCCTCGACCTCGCCTGTGGTCTGGGCTACGGCAGCGAGCGGCTGGCACAGTTCAGTGAGGGCCCGGTGAAGATCGTGGCGGTCGATAAATCCCGCGACTTCCTCGATCTCGCCCGACTGGTGGTCTACCCCGACGCCGCGGTGCGATTCGTCCAGCGGGATCTCAACGAGGGTCTGCCGCCGCTTCCCGCGGAGCCCTTCGACGGCGTGCTCTTCAACGGCTCCTTCCACTTCATCCGAGACAAAGCAGCCATGCTGCGCAGCGTGGCGGCGCACCTGCAACCCGGCGGACGGCTGGCCATCGGTCATTGTTTTAGCAGCAGCGGATTCGAAGACGAGGCGATGCATCGCTTCTACTTCTCGCTGCTGGCGGAGGCCTTCTACCTGGTGCCCTGGGATGAGATCAAGAGGCTCACCCGCGACGCCGGCTTCGTTCTCATCGACGAATTCCATCGCGGCTCCCATTCCTATCTGGTAGCCCAGAAATCGGGCCTCCCGGCGAGCGAAGGGAGCTCCCTCCAGCCTGGAGCCTGGGAGCAAAAACCCAGCGGCAGCATCCTGGAGGCTTGATGCGACTGGTGATTCTCGGCCTCGACTGCCTCGGTCCAGAAGTGCTGGACCCCGCCAGCCGCAGCTTCATGCCGCGGCTCGCGGCGCTGCGGCAGCAGGGCCTCGGCGGCGTGCTGCAGAGCGTGCTGCCGCCGATCACCGTCCCCGCCTGGAGCTGCATGCTCACCGGCCGGGATCCCGGTGAGCTGGGGCTCTACGGCTTCAAGAACCGCAGCTCGCCATCGCGGCCGGAGCTCGTCCGGGCCAACGCCCGCTGGATGCGCAGCCCGAGGCTGTGGGAAGAGCTGGACTCGGCCCGGCGCCCCACGATCACCGTCGGAATGCCGCTGACCTCCCCGGTGGCGCCGCTGCGGGCAGGGCACCTGGTCTGCGGCTTCGAGGGCGCCCTCGACGGCCCCTCCCCGTGGTGGCCCGAAACCCTCGGCGAGGATTTCGACGAGCTCAAGGACTACCGCTTCGATATTCAGGAATTCCGGCACGCCGCCCTCGAGGAGGCCGCCGACCTCGCGGCACAGATGACCCTCGGCCGCTTTCGTCTCTTCCGCCGGCTGCTGCGGGAGCGCCCGTGGGAATTGGCGACGCTCCACGAGATCGCGCCGGATCGAATGCACCATCTCTTCTGGCGCGATCACGACCCTCAGCACCCGAGGCATCAGCCGGGCTCCCCCTTCGCCGACGCCATCGTCGACTATTACCGGCTGCTGGATCAGGCGGTGGGCGAGCTGGTGGACGAGCTGCCGCCGGAGACCGCCGTGCTGGTGGCCTCGGACCACGGCGCCACGGCGATGCACGGGGCCGTCTGCCTCAACGAGATCCTGCTGGAGTCAGGCCTGCTCCGGCTCCGCCGCTCGCCCGAGCAGCCTCACCGCCTGAGCCCCCAGGAGGTGGATTGGCAACACACCCGAGCCTGGGCCGCTGGCGGCTACTTCGGACGCATCTTTCTCAATCTCCGCGGCCGGGAGCGGGAGGGCACCGTGCCTCGGAGCGATGCACCGGCTCTGCTGAGGGAGCTTCGAGACCTCTTCGGGGAGCTCGAGCTGGGAGACGGCCGAGTGCTCCACAACCGGGTGGTGAGCCCCGGAGAGATCTACCGCCGAGTTCGGGGCATTCCGCCGGATCTGATGATCTTCTTCGCCGGGGAGCGCTGGCGCGCGGTGAGCACCGTCGGCCACCGACGCCGGTGGATGGAGGGCAACGACCAGGGCGTAGATCACGCCAACCACAGTCGCGACGGCATCTTCGCCCTGCGGGTGCCGGGACGAGAGCCCAATCCGTGGACCCGCGCCTCCCTACTGGACATCGCTCCAACCCTGCGCCCGCTGCTGCGACTGCCGGCGGATCCCAGTCTCCAAGGGCACGATCTACTGAACGACCTGCGGAGGGCGGCATGATCGCCCCGACGCCCTTCCACAGTGAGGCCTGGCGCAGCGCCGCCTGGGCCGGCGATGACGCCCCGAGACTCACCGTCCACGCCGGTGGGCTGCGCCTCGACGGCGCCCTGCGCAGCGTCCCGGGCCACGACTACCACCATCCGGCCCCGCTCCTCGGCAGCTCCCGGGAAGCCCCCTTTCTCGACCCCCAGCAGCGGCGGCGTTGGCGGCAGCTGCCCTGGGCACCGGTGCTCACCACCGTCTCCCCCTTCGGCTATCGGGGCTCTCCGCCCTACGGGGAGCTCGATCTTCCCCAGGCCCGAAGCCTCGCCGACGAGCTGGTGGCGGCGGCGAGGCGGCAGCGCTGCAGCGCCCTGCTGAGCCATTACCTTTTCGACCAGGACGACGGCCCGTGGATGCAGGCCCTGCAGGAAGCCGGCGCCCAGATTCTCACCCTCGGCGCCCACTGCCGGATGAATCTCAACTTCCCCGATCTCGAGGCTTATCACCGCTGGCTAGGCAAGTCGCGGCGAACGGTGCGGGCGCCTCGCTCGTGGAATTGCTCTGGAGCTGAGGTGTGGTGGACCGACGAGGCGCTGGACGAAGGGCTCGCGAGGGAGCTCACCTCCCTGCTCCGCCGCAAGCTGCATCGCTTCGGATCTCCCGGCCCGCCGCGCTACCTCTTGGCCCGGCTGGTGGAAGGCTCGCTGATGAAGCGCTGGCTCTTCGTCGCCCAATCCCCCGGGCAGGCTCCCCGATCCGTATTGGTCTCCATTCCCTGGGGCGAGACCCTCTACGCAAAATTCTTCGCCTCGCAGCGCTCCAGCGGTGACTACATCCCCCTGGTGTTCAACCACCAGATCCAGGCCGCCCTAGAGCGCGGCTTTCGGCGCATCGACTTCGGCGGCGCCGCCCACCGCGCCAAGCTCTTTCGCGGCGCGACGCTCCACCTCGCCCGCGGCGCCTATCTTCCCCTCCGCCCCGAGCTCCAGCGCCAGCTGCCCCTCGCCCAGCAGCTCAGTCAGCTGAAGGAGGGAGCCTTCCTCGCCCTGAGCCGACGCTGGCAAAAGAAGCCTGCGGCGAATGCTCAGCAGCCCGATCCCGCAGCTTCTCCGCGGCGAGATCTCGCCGCGGCGTCAGCAGCGCTAGACCCCGGGTCTCCGGACCCCCGCCTCGAAACCGGCCACGTCGTGGCATGAGCACACCTCGGAATGAACAAGACGCGATCCCCCCAGACAACGAGGAGCCGTGATGTCAGGATGCTCTAACGTCGACCGTCGCTTTCCCATTCACCGTACTTCGGCGGAGCGTTGGCTGCGGGCGACCCAGGTCAACCTCGCCGCCGATCGCGCCGCCGGTTTCTCCCTCGCTGGTCAAAACCTGCTGGATACGCGGCCGGATCTCGCCGAATTCGGGGAGTTCGTGAACCAAGCCAGCCCCGCCGAGCTGGAGGATTACGCGCGGGCTCACCGCCACGAAAGCCTGGCCTTCCTGGTGTTGATGCTCACCGGAGCCTGCGACGCCGACTGCGCCATCTGCTTCACCGATCGGCGCAAGAAGCGAGGCGAGACCAGTCCCGAAGCGCGGCGCCAGCTGCTGCGGGAGGCGGCGGAGCTGGGCGCCCAATTCGTCTATGTCCCGGGCGAAGGGGAGCCGACCCTCGACGCCGGGTGGTGGGAGTTCCTCGACGCCGTGCGGGAGTTCGGCCTCCACGCCGTGGTGTTCACCAACTCCCTCGCCTTCGGCGACGATGCGGTGGCCCGCAAGCGCTGGGGGATCTCCTCGCAGCAGGCCCTAGAGAGACTTTTAGACTACCCGGTTTCCTTCTACAACAAGTTGTGGAGCTTCGATCAGAAGAGCATGGCCGACATGCTCTGCATCGCTCCCTCGCGGGTGCCCTATCGGCGCTGGCAGGGGATGAATCTGCCGACGGGCCTCGCCGCCATGCTCGACGTGCTGCCTCGCGAGCGTGTCGGCATCGAGGTGGTCATCGAGCGCCGCAATGCCCGCGAGGTGATCGACGACATCGCTCCTTTCTCCGATGAGCACGACCTGTGCCGCATCATCGAGATCATTCAGCACAATGGCCGCACCCTCGGCAAGGCGGAATACGACCCCTCCGCTCAGGAGGTCTTCGAGGCCACCAAGCTGCTCAGCGTCACCAGCTGCGTGATGGCCACCTGCAAGGCGGTGGTTACCGCTCGAGGCATGGTTTCCCCTCGAATCGCCATCCTCGAGCATCAAATCCCGGAGCCGGTGAATATCGCCGAAGGTTCCCTGTGGCAGCTGATCCACTCCACGCCCTATATCGTCGACCGCCGCTATCAGCTGCAATGCCTCTGCGAGCTGGAACCAGCACAGCTGGCCAGCGAGAGCGATCAGATTCAGGTTCGCCCCGGCAGCGTGGCCCCAGCGGAGCTGGTGGCCCAGGAAACCGCCGCGTCCCAGAGCCCAGCCCCGAATCCCAGCTCGGCGCGACCGGCAGAGAGCCGGTCCATCGCCTCCCACCGCTATGCCTTACCCGATCTGCTCTCGGGAGTCGTGCCGGCGGGTACCGCGGCCCGCGTAGTGGGCCGAGTCCACCAGCGCAACGGCAAAGGCTGGAGCCTCCAGGACGGGCCTCACACCATTACCGTGCGGGGCAGCGCCCCTCCTCCCCATCATTGGGTGGAGGTGGAGGGCACTACCTCCACCAGCGGAGCCCTGATCCAGCGCAGCGCCGCCCGCACCCTGGGGGCCGGCGGTGCCGGCACCGGACGCAACCTCCCGGAGCGCTCTTTCCTCCAGCAGCCGCAGCGATTGCAGCGGGTGGTGGAGCGGGCTCACGCCCTGCGTTTCGTTCGCGCCACCCTCGACAACGACGGCTTCTTAGAGGTCACCACCCCATTCCTGCAATCCGCCGCCGAGAATTGCCAGGTGGCTCAAGCGACGGTCGAGCTTGGTGAGGGCCCGGAGGCAAAACAGACCGCCTTCCTGCGCACCGACCCAGAGGAATACCTCAAGCGCTATCTCACCGCCGGCCTGGAAGCGGTCTACGAGATCTCCACCAACGTGCGGGATGAAGCTCCCGACGGTACCCATCTGCGGGAGTTCCAGTCGCTAGAGTATTACCATCGCGGCTGGAGCTTCGCTGACACCGTGAGCTACGCCGAAACTCTGGTGCGCAGCCTGTGGCGAGCCGCCGCCGAGCACCCCACCACCCCCTTCCAGCGACTCAGCGTTCGTGAAGCGATCCTCGACGCCACCGGCCTCGACCTCGATTCGTCACCGCTGGCCACCGCCGAGGGCCTGCGGCGGGCGATCCTGGCAGCGGGTCTAGAAGGCGAGGGCCAGCAGCCCGGTGATCTGATCTCGTCGGTTCCAGAAGCCCTGCAGCCCTGGCGTCGCTCCTGGGTGGAGGCCCTTCTGGACGCCTTTGTTTGCCCTCACTTCACCTCCCCCACCTGGCTGGTGGGCTACCCGCCAGAGCTGGCCTTGAGCTCGCGGGTCGATGCCGGGCGCGCCCTGCGCGGCGAGCTCTTTGCCCCCGGCGGCCTGGAGCTGGCCCACGTCTACGAGAACGAGGTGCTGCCCGGCGTGTTGAAGCATCGCTACTCCAATCGCCACGCCCACCGGGTCGATGCCGGGCTGGATCCCCGGCAACCCAACGAAGACCTTTTCGCCAGCCTGCAGCTGGGCATGCCCCCGATGGCCGGCGGCGCCATCGGCGTCGATCGGGTGTTGATGATCGCCCGTGGCGAAGCACAGGTCGGTAGCGGCCTGCTCTTTCCCCACGAGACCGGGGTTCCCCTCTCGGCCACCGAAGCCGCGGAGGAGGCAGCGGAGGTAGACGAGGCCACAGGGTCGAGCGACGAGTCGGCCCTAGAATCCCCTCAGGGTTCCCGCCCTCCGGCTGCCCCCTCCCATGCCCACTCCTCCTCCGCCGGCGGACGAGCGGGAGAGCGATGAGCCAGGACGAGCCGCGCTGTCTGCTGGTGCTCGGCCTCCCCGAGGCCGTGGAGAAGGTCGGGCCCGAGCACCCAGGCCTCGGCGGCGTGATGGATTACGGCACCTTCGCCGCCCTCGAGCCCCCGGCTCCGGGATCTCCCTGGAGCGAGTCCGCGCTGCGCCGCGCCCTGCCGGAGCTGGCCCTAGAACGTCTCGATGCCGCCTCGATGCCGGCGGCGCAGCTGCGCGCTGAGGCCGAGGAGGGTCTCTTCCGGCGCCCCATCGCCCTCTGGGTCTTGGATCGCTCCGGCGCTGCTCTCTTTCTCGTCGCCGGCCCTACCGCCCCCAGCCTCGGGCGTCGCCCACCCTGCGATGTGGAGACCTCCCTGCGCACCCTGCGATGGCTGCAGGACGAGTTAGAGGAAGCCGAAGGCACCCTCTTCACCGAACCGGAAGTCAGCATCGACGCCGGCCTCGACGAGCGCATGCGGCAGCTCTACGGCGAGTAGCCCGAGCGGCTCAGCAGACGGAAGCAGGAATGGGGGCTCCGCCGGGCTCCACCCTGGACTTCCTCAATCCTCCCGGCCCTATTCGCCGAGAACTTCCGCCAGCGTCGGCTCCTCGCTCCACAGCGTCTCCAGGGCTCCCACCCGCTTCACTTCTTTCTCGAGCCGCCGCCAGGTGCGCCGCGAGGCCTGGCCTACGGCTTCGGCGGGCAGCCGCTGGCCCTCCGGGCCGCGAAAGACGCCGTAGCGGGGCTCGAGACGACCACCCCGCAGCAGCTTCGGCACCAGCGTCCCGATTCCTAGCTCCACCGTCTCCAGCTGCTGCTCCAGCGCCCAGCGAATGGTCTCCGTATAGGCCACCTGAAAATAGGCCCCGGACCCTTCGGTGGCGGAGTATCGCAGGCCCACCAGGCGAACGTAGAGAGTGCTCCCCCAGCGATAGGACAGGGAATAGGCCACCACCTCCCCCGCCTCGTTACGGCTGGCGACCACCAGGCTGTGGTCGTCCAGCTGCCTCGCCTGCTCCGCCATCACCCGTTCGAGCACCTGAGGCGAGATTCCGCCGCCGTGGTGTTGCACCGTCTCCGCCAGCAGAGGCGCCGCAAACTCCAGGCATTGGGAGAGCTTCCGCCGCTCGGTGCGCAGCCCCGCCCGCCGGTAGCGTCGCTCGTCCCGACGCACGATGCCCCGACGAGATGCCGCAAGGCCAGCGGGGTAAGACTCCAGAGCCTCGAGATCCACCGCTACCGCCCCTTCCTGGAGCACCAGCTCGGCAGCGTCCACCACTCCCGCCTTCACCAATCGGCGGGCCGACGATGGCGGCAGATAGGACAACGCTCCAGCCCCCGCCCCCAGCCTGCGCGCCTCCTCCCCCAAGGCCCGCAGCAGCCGGGCGTCGATCCCTTCGCGGCTCCCCGGTAGGCGCGAGAGATCCGAGCAATAGCCCGCACGGCCGAGGAAGAGGGCTAGAGGCTGCTCCTGCCGATAGCCGAGGGAGGCGATGCTCTCCTCGTCCAGAAAAGTCTCCAGGCCGTAGCGGCCGGCGGCCGCTGACGGCACCAGGTAGAGCGCCGCCAGCCCTTCGGGCACCGACGCGAAGCGGCTCGGTCCCGGGCTCATCTTTGCGCTCGCCCGCAGCCAGCCGGGGCTCTGATAGATCCCGGCGGCGCCGTCCAGCTCGTCGAGGCGAGGGTGATCCAGGGCATCCCTCAACTGCACCTCATCCCCCTCGCCCCTGGGTTGCTTTATCCCGTCAGACCACATCAGCGTGACCTCCGCCTAGGGTTCAAGGCATTCCAAGACCCACGGTCTCTGCCAACGGCCCGGCCTTGTCCCTGAACCCGGCCTCGTTGCGCATCAGCCGTCAACCTCTACCGAGAGATCCTCTACCGAGCCTCCCACTGGAGTGGGCGATTCATCACTCATGATTCATTGACCAGTGGAATTGCGTGGGGAAAAGCGAAGGTCTCCCGGGAATCATATTGACCCCGGATTTCCCGCAGGCGCGGCAGATGAAGGCCAAAATAGGCCTGCTGAGGCTCTGCTAAGGCGAGATCCGGAAAGTTTGGATACACCCCGCCGCTGCCGTGCTCGTCGGCCACTGCCCAGGAGCGATCCACCCAGCGCCGCGCCGCCCGCTTCTGCTCCTCGCTGCACTCCGACGGCAGCAGCACTGCGTGCTTCAAGGAGTAGTCTACGTCGCGGTGGAAGTAGGCGGTGGCGTTCACCGGCACCCGGCCGTAGGCGCCGCGGAAAGGAGCGAGTTCCAGGCCCCGGTATTGATCTTGGTGATGGGCATCCTGCCGTTCTGAATCGAAGACCTCCACCAGCTCCTCGATCACCGATCGAGGCAGCGGCTCAGCGATGAGCTGGGAGCGGGTGAGTCGGTAGCCCTGACGACTCTCGCCATCGGCGGTGATCTCGGTCACCGAGGATCCAGAGATATCCAGCAGGCCCGCCTGATGGAGCATCGCCTGCCGGTAGGTGCCGTGGAGTCGAACGTCCCGCAGTGCCGAGCCCGCCACCTCGGCAATGCGCGCCAACCAGGGATCTGCCCCCCCCTCGGGCCCGATACACGAGCCGTAGACCTCCACCACCGAGGCCTGTCCCGGGGGTGCGGTCAAGGCCAGGCCCAGAGCGAGCTCTTCCGGCGCCCGTGGCGCTACCTCCTGCCACAGCGACAAAATCTCCGCCGCCGCCGTCAGCGGCCAGGCGAGATAAAAGCTGGTCATCGGCGGCGCCGGCACGGTGCGGAAGGTGAGCTCCGTCACCACTCCAAAGCCCCCCATTCCCCCGCCCCGCAGGGCCCAGAAGAGGTCGGGCTCCTCGCTCTCGCAGCAGCGCACCACGCGCTCGTCCGCCAACACCACCTGCGCCGCCACCAGCTGGTCGCAGGTGAAACCGTGGAGTCGGCCGAGGATCCCTAAGCCTCCCCCCAGCGTCTGTCCGCTCACACCCACCGTCGGGCACGACCCGCTGGGCAGCGCCCTGCCGAGAGGCACCAACGCCTCCGTCACCGCTCCTAGCTGCGCCCCGGCTCCCACCGTCACGTAGCCTCCTTCTACCTCTTCCCCATCCACCTCCCCGTGCCCGATCTCCACCGCGCTCAGACGCTTCAGATCCAGCACCACTCCCTCACACAGCGAAAAACCCGCAAAGCAATGTCCTCCGCTGCGAACCGACACCGGCAGGCCCTCTCGACGCGCGAAGCTCACCGCCGCGCTGACGTCCTCCGGCGACTCGCAGCGAGCGATCCACCGCGGGCGAATGTGGTCGAAAGTCGCTAGGTAATTCTTCCGGAAGCCCTCATATTCCCCATCCCCCGGACCCAACACCACCCCTCGGTGTCCCGGAATCCCGCTCTTCGACGGCCCCGAACCTAGACTCCCCACCATTTGAGCCTCCCCCTGTTTCGTTGATACCAGGAGTATTGTAACGGCTCCGCTCCAAGCCAACCACCGAGCGTCTGGCCAGCTTTCCAGGCAGAAGAACCCGAGTTTCACCGGGCTAGCTCACTGCCCTTCTGTTTGTGCCCTACTCGTTTTCCTCAGGCCGGAAACGAAAAAAGACTTGAGTGCCGGAGACGGGACTCGAACCCGTAAGCCCGAAGGCGGAGGATTTTAAGTCCTCTGCGTATACCAATTTCGCCACTCCGGCATGGAGCTTTTCGCTGGAGCCTTTTCTTGGGGCGCGCTGCTCCTTCGCAGTGTAGCAGGACCGAATTCTCGACCTCTAGACGTGCGAAAACACCCGGGAGAAAGCCGAGTGAAGCGAGCATCGTTCTGTCTGAGAAGAGGCGTCACTGCGAGAGTGAGGAAGCGCTTCGAGAGAAGGAAACACTTGGAGGCGACGGCCGGATTCGAACCGGCGAATGAGGGTTTTGCAGACCCTTGCCTTACCACTTGGCCACGTCGCCATGGGGCGGGGTGCCCTGCTCTTTGCCGGTATCCTGGGACTGCCAGGAGCGGCCGTCTACCTGGCGCCGCACCTTCATCCACGAGGCAGAAGGGTGGAACGCGACGCGAAGAAAGAACTTGGAGCGGGAAACGGGATTCGAACCCGCGACCCCAACCTTGGCAAGGTTGTGCTCTACCACTGAGCTATTCCCGCTCGGGAAGGGGGAGAATAGGACAAGGCACCGAGGGTGTCAAGCATTGACCGAGGGAAATCTAGGCTCACCCTTTTCGCTATGCCGATGCAGACTTCCGCCGCATGAGCTCAGGCGACTTGAAAGGCATCTTGCACCCAGCTGACCCGCCAGCCACCGGCGGCCCGAGGATCAGCATCGAGACCGAGGACATCGAAACGGCAGGGCCCGTCGTGGGGATGGCGCTGGAGGTAGAGGGCGGCGCAGCGGGCGAGACGGCGCTGCTTGGGAGCATCCACCGCGGCGACGGCGGGCCCGAAGCTAGAGTCGGATCGCGCCTTCACCTCCACGAAGCAGAGAGTCTCTCCCTCGAGGGCGACGAGATCGATCTCCCCCACCCGGGTGTGCACGTTGGCGGCAACGATACGCACTCCCTGCGCCTCCAGCCACTGCCGAGCAAAGGCCTCCCCCACGCCACCACGGGCGCGGCGATGGGGCTGGGCGGCGAAGCGATCGTAGGACACCGGTGGAGCGATCCGAGAAGGGGCAACCCAATCAAGGAGCCAATCAGGACGCCAGTCAAGAAGACGGCGCCGAGGCCAGCTCCCGATAGAAATGCTCGTAGATCTGATGTCCCTCTTCCGCGAAGGCCTCGAAATAGCCGGTGTACCACTGACAGAGAGCGGCGCCGGCCTCCAGGCTCGCGGCGGCGTCCGCCGCCCCCTCCACACCACCGGTGCGCACGAGATGGAACTCTCGATCGGGAGGGTTGGCCTCTAGATGCTCCCGCGCCACCGCCAGCAGACCGGCCGACGCAGGGGCCAGCGGTCGACCGGAGACCCCACCTCCGAAGTGCCCTACGAAGTAATCGAAGAGATGTCGCTCCGGCGCGGCGATCTGCTGCCGAGCCCGGGAGTAGTCGGTGGAGGTATTGCCGAAGTTCGCGCCATCGAAGCCGCAGGCCAGCAGATGATCCAGCAGCGCCGGCACCTGGCGCGGATCCGTGTCGCAGGAGAGCTTGGCCACCACCGGCAGCGGGCGCTGGCGCCGGCGCAAGAAGGCCTCCGCTAAGGCCTCCAGACGCTCCCAGAGCTGCTCCGAGGCGCTCTCATCTTCAGTATTGGGGCAGGATTCATTGATCTCGAGAAAGTCCACTCCCGCCGCCTCGTAGGCCTCCAGGCCGGCGATTAAACCCTCCAGCCCCTGCTCCAGCTCCGTGCCGGGATCGGCGGACAGACTGGCCCCCACGGGACAGCCATCCACCCGCCGAAGGTTGCCCAACCGCTGGGCCACCACCGCGTGCCCCTCATTCGGCAGGCCGAGCCAATTGGAGGCAGCGTGGGAGCTGGGATAGGGCGCGAAAGGCCCCATCACCCCGTGCCTGCGATTGCCCTTGCGGGGGGTCGCGGTGGTGGTTCCGCAGAGATAGAAGCCGGCCCCCTGGGCCGCCACCAGCTCGTAGCCTTCCCCGTTCTTGAACATGCCAGCGGCGTTGCCCACCGGAGAGCGAAAGCGCAGGCCCCAGAGCTCCCTCTCCCACCGAGCCGGAGGCTGATAGGGCTTGGGCCGCTCCTCCACCAGCACGGCGAGGAAGAGTTGGCGACCGTAGGAGTAGAGGGTTACCGGCACCCGCGGCGGTAGACGCACCAGCAGCGGTCGCAGCATCTCGTCGAAGTGGGCGAAGTCCTGCATCCGCAGCGGCCCTTTGGACAGGCCCTTGGGCAGGTTTTTCACCGGCAGCGCGGCGAGATGTTTGAGATCCACGGCAGCCCTCGCTGGTTGGGTCAGGATCGGGGTGATGAAGGGGGGGAGGGGCGCTCACTCCCGCCGAGAAGGAAGGCTCCCCCTCGGCGGTGCCCAGCAGGATACCAAAGCCTCCCGCGGCGCGCCGCACCCCACCACCGTTGGTCTCCGGGAACCAAGGCGCAGCCCAGCTCGCCTCTAGGGATCCGCCTGCTAGCCAACGCCGACCGGCGATCATCATCCCTCGCTGAGGCCTATGCTAGGGTCCGGCTGCGGTGACCTGAGCACTCTCTCGACATCCCTACTGGAGGGCACCGCGACTCCACCACCCCACGCCTCCCCCCAGGCTCCGCTTCGACTCCGGAGGACCCGCGTTGATGAACGAAGAGCGCATCTACAAGATTCTTTTTCTCAACCAGGGGGATACCTACGAGATCTACGCCCGCAGCGTGGGCCAGGGCAACCTCTATGGCTTCATCGAAATCGAGGAGCTGATCTTCGGCGCCAAGAGCCAGCTGGTGGTAGACCCGTCCGAGGAGCGCCTGCGCACCGAATTCGAGGGGGTGCGGCGAACCTACATCCCGATGCATTGCGTGCTGCGCGTCGACGAGGTCGAGCGGGAGCGGCCCGGGCGAGTGACCCAGCAGTCCACCGACGCCAAGGTCAGCCAATTTCCCGCCACCGTCTACACCCGGGGGCCGAAGGGCGGCGGTGAGGGCTGAGGCGACTCCGGAGCGCAAGGGCCTCGAGCTCGCCTGATCTCCAAGGCACAGCCCCAAGGCACAGCCCCAAGGCACAGCCCCAAGGCACAGCCCTCTGAGAATCCTCTACGTCCCTAAGCGCTACCGTCACCCTCCGCTTCGCCATCACCACCGGACCTGGCGCCATCTCCGCTAGGGCTGATCGCTATCGGGGGCGCCTTGGGAGGGCTCTCAGCGGAGCTACCCCCCGTAGAGGAATCCCCCGTGGAGGCGCCCCCCAGCACAGCGAGGAGCTCGGGATCCACCACCACCCGCTGCTGAGGGAGCGCCACCTCCACTCCGGCGGAGCGCAAGCGTTCCAAAACCAGCCGCAGCAGCTGGGTGCGAAAGGCGATAAAGCCCTCCTGAGGGCTCCATACCCCGAAGAGCACCTCGACCCCCTGGGGGTGTACCGCCCGAATGGAGAATATGGGCTTCGGCTCGTCCAGGGCCTCCGGTAGCGCCTCGACAAGCTGGCGCAGCTCGTCCTCACATCGGGTGAAGTCAGTCTCGTGCCCCACCGTCAACTGAACGTCCGCCCGGCGGATGGGGAAATGGGTGAGATTGATGATCTCGGCCTTGAGCAGGGTCTCGTTGGGGATCCTCACCGAGAGGTTGTCGAAGGTGCGCAGCTTGACGGAGAGCAGGTCGACCTGCAGGACCTCCCCGGTGGTGGTGCCGATGCGCACCTTGTCTCCGGCATGAAAGGGCCGCTCCGCCAGCAGGAAGAGGCCGGAAATCAAATTGGATAACGAGGTCTGGGCGGCGAAAGAGAGGCCTACCGTGACCACCCCAGCGGCCCCGAGGAGCACCCCGATCTCCACTCCCATCTGGGACAGCGCGGTGAGCACCGCGACGGTGAGGATGCCGTAGCCGGCCCCCCGTTCCACCATTGACGCGCCATCGACGGAGAGGCGCTGACGCAGCACTCGCCGCAGGGTGTGGCGCACGGCTTTGGCCACCACCCACCCGATCAACACGATGAGCGCTGCGGTCACCAAATCGAGGGCCCGCTGCGGGGAAAAGATGTCCTGCAGCAGCTGCTCTGCCAGCTGGCGCAAGTCTGTCCCCAATCGCTGCAAGAAGTCCCTCATCGCTCAATTACCAGGCCACCGTACTCAGATCACCGTACCCAAGGCATCGTACCCGTTGCGTCGCATCCTGTCCGTCGAACCCCATCCGTCGATGGCGCCCTCGCATCTCATCCGAAGAGCGATGACAGCGCCCTCACCAGAAGGCTGCGGTGGGCGACCACTCGAGACGAGCTGAGCTCTTCGGCTCCTTGCGCCTCCGCTGGAGGCCGGCGCCCCAGGTCGACCTCCACCGAATCGGCGGCGGGAGCTCGCCGCACGGTGATGCGCTGAGTCCAAAGATGGCCGCGGCGGTCACGATACAGGGTGAGGGCCGGCGCCGGCAGGCTAAAACGCTGAATGCGCAGGCTCTCGGAGCCATGATTCTCCAGCAGCACCGGGGTGATGGCGCGGTCGCTGCTGCGCCCCACCCAGTCGAGGCGGGTCCGCAAGGAGGTTCGCTGGGCGTAGGCCACCTCCCCGACTCTGGCGTTGGGCCCGAACCAGGTCTGGGAGAGCTGGCGAGCCGGTAACTCGAGCACGCTGGTGGCCGAGTCGTTCTGCAGACAGACCCACACCGGAGTGCTGAGATAAGCCTGTTGCCGCGCTCCCGGCAGAAGCACGAAGGGCTCTCGCGGCCGGGCCACCACGGGACGATCCGCCAAGCGAGGCACGAGATGCAGGTCGTCGACCCCGAGAGCCCGTAGGCTCTTTCCGTCCGCCGGCAACGCCTCCGGAGAACACCTTCGCGGGGCGCGCACCGGAATGCCCTCCGGGCTCTCGGCACGGCGATCATCGCGATAGCGCCACACAAAGCGCCATTCCCCGGCATCGAAGCTCTGCAGCCACAGGTCCAGTCCCTCGAAGCTGCAGAACCAGCATCGGGAATCGACCTCGTCCGTCGGCGCTAGCTCCCCCCACCAGGAGACCGGAAGATCCGAGGGATCTCCGAAGCCCGCGGGACTCACACCCTCCTGTCGACCCGCAAAGGGGGTGAGAACAGGGCCTGGGGCTGAATCCTCGGAAGCGCTCATGGGCGCAGCTTAGCAGGTGGCGGGAGACCTTCTCCCACCCTTCCCTGCTACAACGCGCCCTCGCCCTCGAGACGCCCTGACGGAAGGTGATCAGCTCTGTTCGAGCTTACGCACCAGGAGCTCATCGACCACCACCGCGAGACTGGCGACGGTGGGATTCTCGAAGAGCTGGGCCAACGCGAGATCCACCGCGAAGACCTGCCGCACCCGGGCCACCACCTGGGTGGCGAGCAGAGAGTGGCCACCGAGCTCGAAGAAGCTTTCGTCCACCCCTACTTCGTCGCGCTCCAGCACCTCCGCCCACAGCGTACTGAGCAGCGCCTCAGTGGGTCGTCGGGGGGTCTCCGAGGAAGTACGAACCGACTCTTCTCCCTTGCCTAGCCGCCGGCGATCCAAATGCCCCTCGGCATCCCGCGGCAATCGCGGCAGCAGAACGATTTCCTCCGGAACCATCGGCGCCGGAAGGCGGGTCTCCAGGTAGGCCAGCAGGCGCTCCCGAAGGCGGCGGCCGGCAGCCCCAGTGAGCGGGTCGCTCACTAGGCTCGCGAGATCTCGACGAGGCCCGAGGGCTGGGAAAGGGGGTGGCCCGAGAGTTTTCGGCGAAGCCTTCGCAGTGCGCCGCAACAGCGCATCGAAGCGCCCGTTGGCGCCGCTGTAGAGCAGCGAGAGATCCGCCTGATAGCCCTCCGCCTCGGCGAGGGAGACCAGCTCCTCGGGCTCCACCGCGCTCGCGACCACCGATTCTTCTCGCCAGCTCTGCCGCAAGGAGCCGCAGAGCGCATCGGCAGCCTCCCCGACCTCCAGCATCTCCATCAGGCGCACCCCGTGACTCAAGCGCTGATTGGGAATCGCCGTCAGGCCGAGGGCCTCCGGCTTTCGCTCCCGCAGCAGGGTCGCGAGACTCGGTAGATCCAGATCACCCCGTCGCCAGTCCACCCAGGGAATTCGCGCGCCGACCTCGGGGCTGCGATCCGGCAGCAGCAGCACGTCGAAAGCCAGATCGCCGCTGACTCCGTCTCGGCGAGGGCGAGGCAACACCCGAGCCATGCCGGAGAATTTGGGCAGCAGAGCATTGGGATGGGCGAAGAGGCTGGGGTCGAGGAAGAGCCCCTCCTCCCGCTCCAGGGAGCGCTCCACCTGGCGCTTGAGGGCGGCGACGCTGAGCACGTCCGGCGCCTGCTCCAGCGCCGCTTCGGCGTGGGGGATGGGCCGCAGCGGCAGGCTCGGCAGATCCATCAGCGCCACGACACCGCTGGATGCGGTGCGTTCGAGGACGATCTCCAGAAGCGCCCGCAGGTCATCGACGCTCGGCAGGCCGGTAACCGATGGGCCGATCACCACCAAGTCATAGCCCCCGGGAGGGGATTTCAGGCCCTGGAGATCTCCAAAGCCCATCTCCAGCAGGCTCAGTCGCCCGTCCTCCAGGGCCGGCCGCAGGGGATGGTCCGCAAGCCGGCGGTGGAGCTGGTGCAGGGCGAGGGGAGAGGGATCGAGGGCATGGTAGAGGCGGGCTCTACGGGCGAGGGGGAAGAGTAAATCTCCTTCTCCACAGCCGACTTCCAGTACCGCTCCGGGGGTCACTCCGAGCTCCCTCAGGGCCCGCTGAAGCTGAACGGCGCTCGCTGCGCCGGCCACCGTGGGCTCCAAAGGCAGAGCACCGGAACCGCCGTCGCCGACGGCGGCTCGGTCGTCCGGGGCGTGGGGGTGATAGGCCCGCCGCCAGCTGTGGCCTCCGGCCCCGGGACCGGCCGCCCCGGCGGTGGTCTCCCGCTCCACAAAGGCCACCAGCTGACGATCTCCAGCACCGTTGCGGGCGACCAGGGCACAGGCACGAACATCAGGGTGGCGCCCCAGGTGGGCTTCCACCACTTCCAGGTCCACCCGCTGACCGTGAATGCGCACCACATCTCGCAATCGGTGATCCAGAATCTCGAGCCCGCCGTCCCGGCGCCGACGGGCGGTCTCCCCGGTGCGCAGCAGGCGAGACCCCGGCGCATCGGCGAAAGGATCCGGCAGGAAGCGGCGAGCGGTGGTCCGCGCTTCCCCCGGATAGCTGGTAGAGAGGTGGGGTGAGCCGATCCACAACTCCCCCTCCACCCCCGCCGGCAGCTGCTCCATGGTGGGCCCTAGGACGTAGGCCCTGACCCCCGACAGCAGCGCGCCGAGGCGGCGAGGCGCCGAGCCGTCCCGCACCCCGCTGAGGGGAGGGAGAGCCTCCGGCAAGAAGGGCGGGTGGCGGTGGGCCAGGAGCCCGGTCTCCGCCAGGCCCACCAGCTCCATGACCTGAACTTGGGAACCGGCGAGGCGAGCCAAAGCCTCCGGCGGCGTGGTGTCGGAAACCACCAGCAGCTTCGAGAGCCGGCGCAGCGCGGCGGGAACTTCTCGAGCGAGGCGAGCCAGCCAGGAACCCTGGGCCACCAGGACCGACACCTGGCGGGAGGTGAGAAAGGTCTCGAGAGCCCCCGGAGACGCCACTTCCTCCTCCCGCGGGATCTCCAGTGTCGCTCCGGAGAGCAGAGCCGACCAGATCTCCACCAGGGAAGCTTCGAAGGTGATCGGGAATAGCTGAGCGACCCGATCCCTGCTGGATAGGGCGGCTCCATGCTCCCGGGCGAGCTCCGCGGCGGCGACCAGGAGAGCTCGATGGGAGAGCACCGCGAGACGCTCGGAGCCCCCGCCGCGAGCGAGGTAATAGGCCTCGTCAACCCCCTTGGGAAAGCCTCCACGGCGATGACCGATAGCCACCAGACGGCGCAGATCGAGGCACAGCCGCGGCAGCCGCCCAGGCAGGCGATCGAGGTAGACCTCCTGAGTCACCACCGCCGATGCCGAGGCGGCATCGAGGCCTTCCTCCAGTCGCCTCGGCGGGGCGGCGGAATCCAGGGGCACGCAGATCGCTCCGGCCTGTAATACCCCCAAGACCCCCACCACCAACGCGGCGGAGCGATCCATGCACAGCCCCACCGCATCCCCGGGGCGCACCCCCAGAGTCTGCAGCCAGCGCGCCACCGCCGCCGCCCGCTCCTGCAGCTCGCCGTAGGTCAAAAAGGCATCAGGGCCATGAACCGCCTGGGCTTCCGGCTGCGCCAGAGCCACCCGCTCGAAGCCCTGGTGAAGGGTCTCGACGGACCTCCCCCTCGACTCGGAGGGGCCCTGCCACTCGAAGCGCAATTGATGCAGCTCCGCGGCGCTCAGCAGCGGCAGCTCCGCCAGCGCCGTAGAAGGGTTGCGCAACGCGTGGTGCAGCAGGCGCCCGAAGGCCTTCAGCCAACGCTGCACGGTCGTCTCGTCCAGGGCTTCGGCGTTGTATTCGGCTACCCCCTCCAGGCCGCCGGTCCCGTGGCTATCCTCCGCCTGCCATAGCGAAAGGGCAAGGTCGTAACGGGCGCTGCCGGAATCCAGCAAACCGGAGCGTAGGGGCTCGAAGGAAACTCCGGCGTTGGAGGTCGGGGCCGGTGCCACCGGCTGGTAGGAGATCACCGCCCGACACAGGGGGTTGATGGCCAGAGCTCGCTCCGGCATCAACTCCGCCGCCAGACGCTCGAAGGGCAGCAGGCGGTGCTCGATGGCTTCCATCACCACCGCCCGGGTGCGGCGCGAATGACTCTCGAAGGTGTCTTCGGGATCCAGATGAAGGCGCAGCGGCAGCAGATTCGACAGCTGCCCAACGAGATCTCGGGTGCGCTCGTCCCGCAGGGATACCATCGTGCCGAGCACCAAGTCCCGCTGCCCGGTAAGCCGCGCCAGCCAGGCCGCCCCCGCCGCCGCCACCAGGGCCCGCGGAGCGAGCTCGCCGTCGAGGGGCAGCTCTACCACCGGCTCCAGCTTCTGGCGTCGCGGACGGTAGGAGCCCTGCTGGGCGATGCGGTCCACCGGCAGGGAGAGGGTGTCCGAGGCCCCCGCCAAGCGACCTCGCCAGAAGTCCAGATGCTCCGGCAGCGCCGGACTCTCCAGCCACCGCCGCTGCCGCACCGCGATGTCTACGTAATGCATCGGCAGATCCGGCAGGACCGCCGGAACCCCGGCGAGAGTCGCGCCGTAGAGGGTGACCAAATCCCGCAGCAGAATCGCACCGGATTCCCCGTCGGCGAGGATCTGATGGAGGGCCAGCACCAGGACGCTGCGACGCCTACCGAGCCGCACCACCACCGCCCGCAGCAGCGGCCCGCGGCTCAGCAAGAAGGGCTTCCGGGAGGTCTCCAGTACCAGGTGAGCCAAGCTTTCCTCTACCCTCGCCGCCGGTACCGAGCTGAGATCGATGACCTGGGGAAGAGCCGGTAGATCCAGCGCCAGGGCTTGGGTCGGTCGCCCTTCTCGGGCTCCGAAGGTGGCGCACAGAACCTCCTGCCGGCGCCCCAAGGCGGCTAGGGCTCTTTCCAGAGCCTGAATCTGTAGCGGACCGCGCAGCCGGAAGCTCCAGCTGGCGTTGTAGAGGTTCGACCCGGGCACCAGCTGATCCAGGAACCACAGTCGTTCCTGGGCACAAGACAGCGGGAAGGAGGCTTCGCCAACCTTCCTCGAGGTCTTCCTGAAATTGCGCGTTTCGCTTCCGCCGGAGGTCTCCCGAACGGCACTAGAGGCCGAGGAGGAGATGGGGAAGGGCCCGCGACTGAAAGAATTCTTCATTGAGATAACACCGTTTCAACCTTCCATTCCCTAGGTGCGACGGTGTCTGAGGATCGGGACACGGATTCTCCCAGTGTCGAAGCCTAGAGAGCTTCCGTCGGAAGCTCCCGTCGTCACCGGAGAATCACAGCAGATCGATTCTGTGATGGTATCCTGAATGGCGGCAAATTTCGAAGCAAGTACAAAGATTTCCAAAGTTCAATATGGCCTTCCAAGGCCCTACAGATCGCCGCCACACCCCAGGAAAAGGCCTTCGACGGGAGACTCCATGCCCTCCTCTACCCCTCGTTCTCTTTGCCCGATCGTCACCCTCTCCTCACCCTGCACCCATCACCCTAGGCAGCGAGATTCCCGAGATTACCGATCGCTGCTCTGCACTCTGGCTCTCCTCGCTCTAGCGCTCCTCACTCTGATCGCTCCTCTTCAGCTCAGCGCAGACGAGGAAACCTCCCCCCCGAGCATCACCGAACGCCTGGCGGACGCTCGCGCCACCCTCGCCGTGCGCGGCGCCCTGCTGCAGAAGCTCGGCGCCGACAGCCTGAATATCGAGGTCACGGTAGAGGGAGACCGAGCGGTGCTCTCGGGACTGGTGGAGGAACGCAGCGTGCAGGAATTAGCCAAGGAAGTCGCCCTCGCGGTGGACGGCATCACGACCGTCGACAATCGAATCCGCCTCGAAGGAGACAAGGATCTGGTGGATTCCACCGCGCCGGAGATCGCCGAACGGGTAGGCCGAGACGCCGAAGAGGAAGCTCTGGACGCCCTGCTGGAGGTGCGACTCAAGGTCGCCCTGGTGCGAGAGATGGGCACCCGGGCCTTGGCCATCGAGGTCGAAGCCGTGGACGGAGTGGTGAGCCTACGGGGGCAAGTCCCAGACTCCGAACGCCGCAGCGTTGCCCGCCGCACCGCCGCCGAGGTCGATGGAGTGCGCAAGATTGTCGACCTTCTGGAAGTCGATGAGGCCTGATCCTCTCGGGAGGCTGACGGGCTAGGGGGCAGAACCTCGGGCGCCCCAGCAGCGAGCGGCCGGGCATCGGGCGTCCCGATGCTCCGGCATCCGTCAGTGGGCGTGGCCGGCGTGATCGTGTCCGGCGTGATCGTGGCCCTCGTGGGAGCGGGGCTCCGGAAGGGAGGCGAAGGCCGGATGATCGCCGTCCCCACCAGCCAGCACGAGGGCGTAGAGGAAGCCCCCGTAGGGCGAGCCCTGTCGGCCATTGACCACCACCAGCGGGGTTCCCGGCGGATTGAAGAGGCCGGCATAAGTGATGTCGGCGTTCAGAATCTCCGCGGTCTCAGCGGAATCGACGCAGGCCGCCAGCGCTTCTCGACCGCCGTCGAAGGCGGCGCTCCCGGCCTCCCAGACCGCCTCTTCGTTGAGGAATCGCTGATTCCCGTAGAGGGCCGCGTCGTAGGTCTCCGCATCCGGGTCGCCGGTCAGGCAGATCCGCACCTTCGCCGCCAGGCAGCGCACCGGTCCCATTGGCCCGCTACCGCCGAGGCGAGGATTGCAGCTCTGGTCGAGGGGATATTGGCGAGACTCCGAAGCGTAGGCTCCCGGAGCCAGGGAGCGCAGCTGCCGATCCGTCTGGAAGAGATCGGCGCAATGGCTGCACAGGTAATCGGTGAAGTGCAGGTTGCGCACCGCGGCGCTCTCCGGGCCGTGGAGCTCCCGCGGGTCTGGGAGCGGGAAATAGGCTGAGGAGCGCCAGGTGTCGAGGCCATCGGAGATCGCCTGGAGGGCCGACGGTGGAAGAGAAGCGAGAAACTTCTCCAACTCCTCTTCCTGAGCTTCGCCGGTCGCTGGAGGAGGCGCCGACGCCAGGGTTTGCGCCATCTCCGCCGAAAGATTCCGCGGCGTCTTCAGCCCCGGATACAGCACCGCGAGGTAGGCGACGGCGGTGGCCGCCGCGGCCCAGCCCAGTCCTGCCACCAGCGGCTGTCGCCACGGGGCGCCGAGACGCAGCAAAGCGAGCACCGCGAAAGCTAGAGTCAGGCCGTAGGTCAGAGCACAGCTGCTGCAAAAGCCGCCCTCCTGCCAGGAGATCACCGTCAACAACACCACCGAACCGAGGCCAGCGATCGCCACCCAGCTCACCGCCGAGAGCACCCCGCGACGCCAGCGATGCTCGGGACCGAAGTCCAGCGCCATCAGCGGCAGCAGGGTCGCCAAGATGCCCCACATGGTTCCCCATCCGGCCACCGGTACCTCGGTCAGCCGGTGAACAGCAGAGGCGAAGGGACCGTCCCACAGAGCCCCACATCCATCGCCACCAAAGGCGCAAAAAGGCTCGGCACCGGAACGAGCCCGGATCAGCTGGTACCACAGAAAGAGGGCCCAGCCGGCGCTGAGAGCCCCGAGGGCGCTGAGGGCGCCGAGAACGCGAGCGAGGGGATCCGGCGTCGTGCTTGCGGACCCTGAGGAGGTTTCAGAAATGGCGTCGGCGGCAGGCGTTGAGCTCATGAATGGGGATCCGAAGGTTGATCAAGGAGGATTGCGTCATCGACCGGGGGCCGACGGCTGAAAGGCAGCCCCACTCGGGGCGTGGTCCATCGAGGCTAGCATCGCTCCACCGGTCGCTGCCAAAGAGTTACGGCAAGACCAACAGGAAGTTCGGTAGCGCAGCACAGCTCCCCCACCCTCCCTCGATCTCGCGGATCCCCCGTGCTCGAAGGTCTACGGAGGGATCGATCGCAGCTTCGAGGCGGGACCTCAGGCCCCACCCCGAAGCTGCCAGCAACTCGAGAGCAAACCGAGTCCTGGCGAGCATCTCCGCCCCGAGCCCTGCCCCTGAGGAACCAGGATCAGCCCCGCAACAGACACCCAGCCCTGCTACAAACACACAGCCCTGCTCCACCGGATCTGGCTCGAGAAGCTCGAGCGGCCCTCAACCCGAAGAGGTAGGGCAGGACAAAGCAGAGCAGAGCAGAGCAGAGCAGAACCGGGCGCTCTCAGGAACCTTCGGACCGGAACGGTCAGCGGCTGCCGAATCCCCCCGCTGACGAGATCAGCGCAGGAGACCGACGATATTGATGTTCTCCGCCTGGAAAGCCTCTCCGGGGCGACGTTCCGACGGCACCAGATCGAATTCGAAGACGTGGTAGCGACTCGGCAGATCGAGAGGATTGACCTCCGGCGGCAGCTGGGAGTCATGGAAGAAAACGCTCTCGTAGGGCGAGGCGTCATCCCGGGTATCGGTGATCCAAATTCCCTTGCCGATGCGGGTCATATAGCGGAAGAAGCCGTAGCCCTCTTCCATGTGGTTGTAGCACAGCCCGCGGACTCGGGAGCCGGCCTCCCCCCATTCCTTCATGCCGCGGTCCCGAGTGAAGGGCGCGATGAGGTTCGGGACCAGATAGCCGGAAACAAAGAGATCCGCTTCCCGCCGCAGATCTCGTGAGACGTTGTCGAAGGCCACGACCTCGACTCGGCAACCGCGATTCTGCAGGGCCTTCACGACCTGGACGAAATCTCCATCGCCGGTGGCGATGACCACCCGATCCAGATTCTTCGACTGCAATAGCGCTTCGACGGCCATCTCCAAGTCGGCGTTCGCCTTGCCAACCCGATTCCCGAGCTCATCGTTGAACCACTTGATCTTCTTCTCGATCACCTTGAACCCAAAATCGCGTAGACTCGAAAAGAAGCGCATTTGCTTGCGCCGGTAGGTCGGGTCTTCCTGGGCACGATCAGCATCGTAGCTAGCATAGACATTCAAACGAATCGCCTCACCGCCATCGCGACATGCGAACTCACGCAACACGTCGTAGCGCATGCCGTAGCCACCGTTGCGCATTAAATTGGTGGCATCTACGTAAACGCCGATGTTTGTCTTCCGAGACATAAGGGGGCTTCTCCTGGGGTAGGGTCGCGAAAGTATCGCCTCTGGCAATCCTTCCTGGTGGATTAAGATTTCAATATGGGATGCGACTAAGCCGCGATAGGACACCTGATCTTATAGCAAGGCCTCGAAATGCGCATCCATTCACGGAAGCGGTGCTCGCCGAAGCTGAAGGCCTAGGCATCCCCGCTACCTTGCTCTACCATCGATGGCGATGACTCCAAGCGATTTCCTCCCACCGCCTGCCGCCGCGGCACACCGCAGCGAAGAGACCGACGCCCTCTCTCGCCTCGATCTCGAGGTGCTGCACGCCGCCGCCGCCGCCCTCCCCCGAGCTCACGCTCCCTACTCCCGATTCTTCGTCGGTGCAGCCCTTCGTGGCCGCGATGGTGACCTCTTCGCCGGCTGCAACGTGGAGAACGCTTCGTACCCGGAAGGCTGGTGCGCCGAAACCTCCGCGCTGGCGGCCCTGGTGCTCGCCGGCCAACAACCCTTCTCCACCGCCGCGGTAGTAGTGCGGGCCACCACGCCCTGCTCCCCCTGTGGCGGATGCCGGCAGCGGCTCGCCGAGCTCGCCGCCCCCGGTGCCCGGGTGCTGATGGCCAATCTCAAGGCCGATGCCGCACCGGCAATCTCCGTCCAGAGCTCTGCCGACGGCAGTCAGGACCATCCCTTCGCCGAGATCCGAGTTCTGACCCTGGATCAGCTGCTGCCGGAACGCTTCAGCGGCGAGATCCTGCCGGCATAGCCCCCGTTGAGCTCTACCGCTCCTCCCCTGGAGCCGGTAACTGCTCTGAGGCTGGTCATGAATGCTGACCCTCCGTCCGCGTGACCGACCTCCGAATGACAGAACCCTCGGTAACAGCTTCCTCCCTCTCCTGGCTGACGGTGGCCGAATCCCTGAAGCGTGGGGCGCTCCCTCTGCGCGCTCACCCAGTGGCGATCGCCGGGATCGGCGCTGCCTTCGCGGCGGTCGCCGTCGGCGGCTGCCTGCTTCCATGGCTCAATTTCCCCTTCTTGCTCTTTGGCCTTGCCCCGTGGCTCGGCGGAATTCCCTCGGCAGCCCTGGATCTCTTGGACGAGCAGCGGCCAGAGCCCCGCTGGCTGATCCGCGGATTTCGCCACTATGAGCGCTACCTAGGCCTCTGCTGGCTCACCTACCTGATTTCGGCTCTCGCCGCGATGCCCTGGCTCATCGCTCTATGGCTCGGACGCCAGCTTCCCGCTGATGGCTCCATGGCGGCTCTCCTACCTTGGTTCGGTCTCGCCGCGACGACGGGTCTGTGGAGCCTGCTGCTGCTACCGCATCTCTTCGCTCCCTTTGCCTTGGCGGAAGCAGCGTCGGGTTCCCTGCCTCCCGCCACTGGAGATGTAGCCCCAGGCTCCCCCTCCGGCCTAGAACGAGCCCTCGAGCTCTCTCGCCGCCTTTGCTCCCCCTCTCTGCGCCGCCCCCTGCTGCACGCTAGCGCGATGTTCTTCCTCGCCGTCAGCGGGCTCGCCCTCTTCGGCCTTGGAGCCTTGTGGACCGTCCCCTGGGCCCTCCTTTCATCGGCGGCCCAATATCGCCATCTGCGCCGTCAGCTCCACAACGGTGACGCCGCCCCGCTAGCGGCAGGCTGAGAATCCCCGATTCCGCTGCAGCCAACCAGCCTCTGAGAGCACCGTTGGCCGGCCTGCAGAAACGCTTTCCACCACTTCCTGAGAGAGTTCCCGCAGGCCTGCTACGGAAGCCCCGCAGCAGCCTGAAAGAGCATGCTATTCTCTCAGCTCTTCAGGCTTCTCTTAGTCTGTCTCGCCGCCCTTCCCCCTCCTCAGGAGAGCCCTATGGCATCCGCTGGAGCCGCCGCCAGCCGAAAACAGCGTCAGGAAGAAGATGCAGAGATCGTCCAGCGAATCGCTGACGGCGATCAATATGCTCTCGGCGAGCTCTACGATCGCTTCGCTCCTCTCCTCATTTCCGTAACCCGCCGGGTTCTGGGGGATCCGGAGGACGCCGACGAGGTCGTGCAGGAAACCTTGCTCCAGGTGTGGAAGCAAGCAGGGCGGTACCGCCAGTCCCGCTCCGCGGTCTCCACCTGGTTGGTGCTGCTCGCCCGTTCTCGGGCCATCGATCGCCTACGCAGTCGACAGAGCCATTCCCGGGCCCTCACCGCTCTTCGTCAAGATCAGAGGGATCCCCATACATCCGCCGAAGCGACAGGCTCCGTACTGATGGAGGAACGGAGGCACCGGATCTTCCACGAGCTCAAGGAGCTGCCCGATTCACAACGTCAGGTGCTGGAGCTGGCCTACTATGGTGGGCTTTCCCAGAGCCAGATCGCGGAGCAGGAAGGCATCCCCTTGGGCACCGTCAAGACCCGTACCCTTCTCGCCTTGAAGAAGCTTCGAGAAGCGCTGAACAGGGATCGCAGCGAGTTACTCTAGCTCCGGCCCCAGGCTCTTCCCCGGTACTGAGTCGCGAGGTACTGAGTCACGAGATACTGAGTCGTGAAGAAAGAGCACCTGGCCTCTCTAGACGCTCCGAGCATCCCGCCCATCGCATCACCATCGAAGCCATCGGATCTGCCGTAGTCGCCCATCGAAGCTCTTGCTCGGCCATTCTGGCCTCGTGCATCCCTAGAGCTTCAATCCAAGATTTCTGACGCCGAGTTTTTCATCAGCCGAGTTGCTACCATGAGTCAGGAGAAGCCTCCCAACCCGCCCCTCGAGGACCTTTCAGAAGAGCTGCTGCTGCGCTTCTTGGATGATCCCCACGCTGCCGCCGAGGCTGCGCTGTCCTCCGATGGACCTCCCCAGCATCTCGCTGCCCTGGACCTGCTGGCCGCCCTGCCGGAAGGCCTGGAGCCCGCGCAGGCTTCCGCCGAGGGCCGGCAGCGGCTGCTCGCCGCCGCGGCCCAACAGGTTGCAGGACAGCAATCCACGGCCCGGAGCGGCGCTGAGCAGCAGCGGAGCAACGTCAGCACCTTCCGCCCCGGCCCGAGGCAGCCTCAGGCTACCGCCGGCGATGGTCCTGGCGAGAGCCCGGCGGCGCTACAGCGACCTGAGGCGCGGAGCGCGGCGCCTCGCTGGGTGCTCCCCCTCGCTGCGGCCCTGGTGGCCGCGGTGGTGATCCTCGGCTTCACCACCTGGAACCTCAACCTCCAGGTGCTGGAGCAGAGCCGCACGGTGGCTCAGCTGACCTCCGCTCTGCAGCAGCAGGACTCGACCAAAGTCATGCCGATGACTCTTCCGGCGAGCCATCGAGACAACCTCGAGGAGCTGCAGCGCAGCTTCTCGATGATCACCGATGTTGCAGCCCAGCTCTACCCCCTGCGGCCTCCCGGAGAGCCGGTCTCCCTAGAGACCCGAGGGCAGCGAGGCGTGATCTACGTCTGCTCCTTCCACCAGCAGTGGTACGTCAACCTCCACGGGCTGCCGGCGGCGCCGGCGGACCAGCGCTACGTGCTTTGGTTCCAAACCCCGGAAGGGCCGGTCCCCGCCGCTGAAATCGACGTGCAGTCGGGGATTCCGGCAGAGATGCAGGCCCACGCCATGCCCGAGGGAACCACCGGATTCTTGGTGACCCTGGAGCCGGAAGCCAGCCACCAGCCCATGGACGCTCAACGCGACGGCCCGGTGGTGCTAGAGAGCCTCGACTCGGTTCTGCTCTAGGCCGCGGCGCTCTGCTCTAGACTGCGGCGCTCTGCTATCGCCTGCGACACCTACCCGACAAACGAGAGATCCCCCGCCTCTAGGCGAGGGATCCAGCGGCACAAGCCCCACGGAGTCAAGCTTCATGGGGCTTGATGCTTTTGGGTCAAGCTCTACCAGGTCAAGCCCTCACTATGGAGAGGCTAGCTGCTAGAGAACTTTCGCCGCTTCTCCGGCGACGGAGATCACCTCCGCCACCTCTTCCTCCCGCATCGAGGCAAAGAGGGGCAGATTCACTACGCCACGACTCACCCGGTCGGCGATCTCGCCTCCCACCTGGCCCACTAGCCAGGGCTCGGCTCCGGGCTGGGTAGCGATACTGCTCGGGTAGACGTTCCCGAAGCCGATGCCGTGCTCCCGCAGCACCGCCTGAAAGTCATCCCTGCGCTCAGGATCGATCAAGGCCACCGAGAGGTAGCCGTTCTCCCGCCAATTGTCCGGCGGTGCGATGAGCCGCAGGCCACTATCCGCTAGCTCGCGGCGATAGCGCTCCGCGACCTCGCGGCGGGAGTCCAGGCGCGCCTCGAGAACGTCGAGGCCGAGGTTGAGATAGCCCGCCTCCAGGCCTCCCATGCGGCTATTCCAGCCCACCAGGCCGTGGAAATAGTGGCTGGTGCGGCCATGATTTCCCAATTGCCGCACCACCTGAGCCTGTTCAGCGGTGGAGCAGAACACGGCCCCGGCGTCGCCACAGGCACCCAACACCTTGGCCGGATAAAACGAAACCGTCGCGATGGTGGCATCCCGGTACGGGCTGACGCCGTCGACCTCGGCGCCCAGCACCTGAGCTCCATCCTCTACTAAGAGCACCCCGGCCTCCGCGGCGATGGAGCGCAGCTCCTGCAGCTTGGCCGATCCCCAGCCATAGAGATGCACCAGGATCGCCGCCTTCGGGCGATAGGTCTTGATGGACTCACGAAAGGCGTCGACGTCCAGCTGGAGATCCCCTTCGTCGATATCTACCGTCACCGGCTTGGCGCCGACGTTGATCACCGCCTCGAAAGTAGCCCAGAAGGTCGCATCGGGAATCACCACGACGTCCCCCTCCCCCACCCCGATAGCCCGCAGCGCTAGCTGAAGGGCGTCGGTTCCGTTGGCGCAGCCAACCACCTCGGTAGCGCCGGTGAGCTCCGCAAGGCGCTGCTCGAGACGCTGTACCTCGGGCCCACCAACGAAGCGGGTGTTGGCAGAAGTATCGCGGCAAATGTCCGCCCAGCGGTCGAGAAAGCCCGGCTCAAAGCGTTTCAGATCGATGAAAGGTACAGCCATGGAAAGCTCCGGAAGACGAAGAAAAGGTGGGAAGCCGCTAGAGAGGCAGCTGGTTAGGTACGTAGCTGAGTAGATAGTGAGCGAAAACCGGGGCGCAGGATCGGCCCGCCGAAGAAGGAGAGTTCGAGGGAGGTTGTCGCCGAGAAACCATCGCCCCCTCAGGGGCTGCGACGCAGCGTCCTTGAGAGGGCTAGGGTAATGCACCCGCTGCCGGCAGTCCCCGCGACTTCCGCGGCGATCCACCACGGCGGCATTCCCGCCGAGCGGTCGATGAAGAATACCAGCACGCCAAAGAGAATCGCCGCCAGCGCCATGTAGCGAATCACCACCGCATAGCGGCGAGGATCGCTGGCGGTGATCCACATCATGCTGCCGTAGATGGCGTAGAGCAGCGAGAGGGTTCGCACCAGGTACTCCGCCAGGGGGATCTCCGGAAGCGGCTCCAGCCCCAGGCCCTCGCTGGAATGTCGAATCCACTCCCAGGGCAGAAATACGGCGATCACCGCCAGGCCCATGGTCGCCGCACAAAAGCGCAGCCAGGGCGCCAGCCAAGCCGAGCCGGCGTCACCTTGATCCGAAGTTTGCCTTGCGCTACCTTCAGTCGCCCATGACTCCTCTTCCCCCCTGCCAGGATCAGCCGGCGATCGATTCTCCCTCGAGCTCATCTCCCGACTCGCTTTCCAAGCAAAATCCTCTGCATCCCAGTACCTCCCAATCCAACACCTCCCAGTCCAGTAGCTCCCAGTCCAGTAGCTCCCAGTCCAGTAGCTCCCAGTCCAGTAGCTCCCAGTCCAACACCTCCCAGCCACCAGGCCTGCTGCTGTGCGGCAACCTGCCGCCGGGAGCTCTGGATTCGATGCTCCAGCGCTGGGGGCTCGGCATGGCGACGGTGGAGCCCGGCGAGGAGATCCCCGGCTCCTATTGGGGAGCGCCGGAGGCCGGCCTGCGCTGGGAGCCGGCGACGGAGCGAGCGACGCTGTGGGTGCGTGGCGATACTCCGCTCCATTCCGCCCTCCACGAAGCCTGCCACCTGCTGTGCATGAGCGAGGAGCGACGTCTCAGCGCCGATACCGACGCCGGCGGGGACGATCTCGAAGAATGCGGCGTCTGCCTGCTGCAAATCCTGCTGGCGGATTGGGTGGAGGGCGCCTCCAGCGCTCGTCTCTGCGCAGACATGGACGCCTGGGGCTACAGCTTTCGCCTCGGCTCGACGCTGGCCTGGGTGCGCGAGGACTCGGAAGACGCCCGGCGGTGGCTGCTGGAGCAAGACTTGGTGCGGTCGAACCGGTCGGAAGAACCTGCCTCGGTGGCGCTCCAGGGGGAGCCGATAGGGCCGCCGCCTCGGCGCAGCCTGCCCCAGGAGCTCGGAGCGCTGGCTCCGACCTTCCGGCCTCGCCGCTGAGCTACAGCCCGGAACCAACGCGCCCATCGCCCCCGGCCTGATCAATCCCCGGGCACCCAGAAGCCGACCTTCTCCTTGACCTCCGCGATCTTTGGCTCCGCCAGCTCCCGGGCGCGCTCGGCGCCGATGGCCAGCTGACGATCCAGCTCCGCGGGGTCCTGCATCAGGCGCTCGAATTCCTCGCGAATGGGACGCAGCGCCTCGACGGCGGCTTCCGCCACCGCCTTCTTCAGATCACCGTAGCCTCGAGCCTCGGCGAAGTCCGCCAGCACCGACTCTCGATCCTTGGCGGTGAGCAGCTGGTAGATGGTCAGCAGGTTGTTGACCCCGGCCTTCTCGTCGTCCTCGGAAAAGCAGATCTCTCGACCGGAATCCGTCACCGCCCGCTTCAGCACCCATTCGATTTCCTTCGGAGAGTCCGTCACCCGCACCGCGTGGCCGCGGTTGTGGGCCGAGCTCTTGCTCATCTTGGAGGTCGGATCATCCAGCCCCATGATGCGGGCGCCAACCTTGGGAATCACCGCCTCCGGCAGCACGAAGGTCTCGCCGTAGAGGTGGTTGAAGCGCCCGGCGATATCCCGCGCCAGCTCGAGGTGCTGACGCTGGTCCTCCCCCACCGGCACCTGATCCGCATCGTAGAGCAGAATATCCGCCGCCTGGAGCACGGGGTAGGTCAGCAGGCCGGAGGACGCCCTCGCCTGCTGCTTGCCGCTCTTCGACTTGAATTGGGTCATGCGCTCCAGCCAGCCGAGGGGCGTGAGGCATCCGAGCACCCAGGAGAGCTCCGCGTGGGCGCGCACATGACTCTGCACGAAGAGAGTCGAGCGCTGGGGATCGATGCCGCAGGCCAGCAGCAGCGCCGCCACCTCCCGGGTCGAGCGCAGCAGAGCTTCCGGATCCTGGGGCACGGTGATGGCGTGGAGGTCGACAATGCAGAAGTAGCCGTCCGTGTCGTCCTGGTGGGCCACCCATTGCCGAACCGCCCCGAGGTAATTGCCGAGATGGAAGGCCCCGGAGGGCTGGATCCCCGAGAGAACTCGAGGGAGCCGGTGGGCAGAATCTTTCGCTTCCGAACCGGAAGACGAAGGCGCCGACAGGGAAGCATCGGATTGAGACAAGGGATAGCGCTCCTGAAGATCTAGGGTCGATGACGCGGGGTCACGGGCCGGAAGGCGGCCGCTGCCAGGGAGTCAAAAGCTGCCCGACGGAAGCTAGCAGAGGAAAGCCAGCAGAGGGAAGCCAGCAGACGGGAGCGGGCCAGGCCCGCCGAGCTGCTGGAGAACCCGCGGAGAGGTCGCCCGGGGAACTCCTCGAAAGGGCTTAGCTCACCGCGTGGCTGGAGGCGTCGTCCGCCTCGGGCACCTTGCAGTCGCAGTTGCCGCAGGTGAGGGGATCACCATCCGGCCCCACCACGGCAACGCCGCCGCAGGAACCACGCAGCGAACGATTCGAGATAATCACGCCGACGGCCATACCGGCGATCATCAGAGCGACGAGAGGAATGACGACGAGAAGGATAGACATGGGGATCTCCTCGGAGGTTGCGGAAACGAAGGGTGGAGACTCTCCACCAGAGCCATCGAGGCTCTCTCAGGGCTCCACCACAAAGGTCGTGAGTCGCCTAGCACCAGTCACGCCACTGGGATGGTCCGGAGTTACGGGCTTCATGGTTCTGCCCCCTGTCCCTCAGCGGCGAGCTCCTCTGGATGGAAGATACTCTGAAAGGCCGGCGTAGGGCGCTCTAGTACCGCCCCCTCATGGTAAATCAAAAAGAGGGCGGCGAGCTCTTCTTCCACCGCCAGCTCGAAGCCATCGTCCGGGCCGAGGGCTAGCAGCGCGGTCGCATAGCCATCGGCGCTGATGCAGCGATCGCTGATCACCGTCACCGAGGCTCCAGGATGAGTCACCGGTCGACCGGTGCGGGGATCGAGGGTGTGGGAGTAGCGCTGGCCGTCGATCTCGTAGAAATTCCGATAGTCGCCGGAGGTCGCCAGGCTGAGGCCGGACAGGGCGATGATGTCCTGCAGCTCGCGGCGTCCCGTTTCGGGCCGCTCGATGCCGATGCGCCAGGCCTCTCCCCGGGCGTTGACTCCGGCGGTGCGCAGCTCCCCTCCAACCTCGACGAGGTATCGGGAGTAGCCCTGCTGCTCGAGCTCTTCCGCCACGAGATCCACCGCGTAGCCTTTGGCGATGGCCGAGAGATCGAGCTCCAGCTGCGGATTCAGCTTGCGCAGGGTTGCCGGGGAGCTGGTGACCACCAGCTTGTCGTACCCCACCAGCTGGAGCAGCGTCTCGACCTCATCATCCCCCGGGAGGCTCTCGGCCCGCTGACTCGGCCCGAACCCCCAGAGATCGACCAAGGGCCCGACGGTGGGATCGAAGGCGCCACGGCTCCAGCGATGAATGCGCTGGGCTTCCCGAGCGACCTCCAGCAGAGACGAGGAAACCTCGAAAGGCTCCACGCTGGAGCTGGCGTTGAAGCGAGAGAGCTCCGACTCGTCGATGTAGGTCGACATCGAGCTGTTGACGGTATCCAGCTGGTGAACCACCGCCTGCTGCAACGCCTGTCGCTCATCGGGGTTCAGCTCCCCCACCTCAGAGACCACCGTGACGTGGTACTGCGTCCCCATGATGGGACCCTCGAAGCGCTCTTCCACCGTCGAATCGCCTCGCTCACAGCCGACGGTAGCCAGCAGGACGCAAGAGGCGACAGAAGCGATGAGAAGCTGAATCCCGCGATCGTGGAGGAAGGAACGCATGGTCGCTGCTGCCATTCGGAAAAGAGGCTAAGGGAGAGGAACCACCGGGAACGCGTTAGACAGGGACGGGCCGACGCTGGGTGCCTCGGGCCTATCTTCCAAATCAGTACGAGGCTGACGCCCCCTAAGGATGCACCAAACCCGCCCCGAGGGGCGGGTTATGAGGTCAACCATCGAAGCTGGATTCGGGAACCGAGAGAGAGGTCAGCTACCGAAATCGTCGAAGAGGATGTTCTCGGGCTCGACGCCTAGGTCGTCCAGCATCTTCATGCAGGCCTGGAGCATCATTGGCGGGCCGCAGAGGTAGTACTCCACATCCTCTGGAGCAGGATGATTGCTCAGGTAATTGTCGAGCACCACCTGGTGAATGAACCCGACGGGACCATCCCAATTGTCTTCTTCCAGCGGCTCCGAGAGAGCGAGATGCCATTCGAAGTTCTTGTTGTTCTCCTGGATCTCATCGAAGTCCTCCATGTAGAAGGCCTCCCTCAGAGAGCGAGCGCCATACCAATAGGTGACCTTACGGTGCGTGCTGAGACGGCGGAACTGGTCGAAGATATGGGAGCGCATCGGTGCCATGCCGGCGCCGCCGCCGATGAACATCATCTCGTTCTTGGTCTCCTTGGCGTAGAACTCGCCGAAGGGTCCCGAGATGGTCACCTTATCCCCGGGCTTGAGATCGAAGATGTACGAGGACATGATCCCGGGAGGTACGTCCGGCATGCGCGGCGGAGGCGACGCGATGCGCACGTTGAGCATGATGATGCCCTCTTCCTCCGGGTAGTTGGCCATCGAATAGGCCCGGTTCACCGGCTCCTTGACGATGGACTCGAAGCGCCAGAGATCGAATTTGTCCCAATCCTCGCGGTACTCCTCACCGATGTCGTAATCCTTGTACTTGACGTGGTGAGCGGGGCATTCGATCTGGATGTAGCCACCGGCGCGGAAGGGAACCGCCTCCCCTTCCGGCAGCTGCAGCTTGAGCTCCTTGATGAAGGTGGCGACGTTGTCGTTGGAGACCACCTCGCACTCCCACTTGCGCACCTCGAAGACCTCGGCCGGGACCTCGATCTTCATGTCTTCCTTCACCTTTACCTGGCAGGACAGGCGGCAGCCTTCCCGCGCCTCACCGCGGCTGATGAAGCCCTCCTCCGTCGGCAGCAGCGCACCGCCGCCATCGACGATATTCACCTTGCAAACGCCGCAAGATCCCTGGCCACCACAGGCCGAAGGGATGAAGATCTTGTTGTCCGCCAGAGTATTGAGCAGGTTGGAGCCAGCAGGAACCTGGAGCGGCTTGTCCTGGTTGTCGTTGATCACCAAGGTCACGTTGCCGCTGGCTACCAGCTGACGCTTAGCGATCATGAGGATGGTGACCAGGCTCAGGATCACCAGAGTGAACATCAGCACGCCGAGTGCGATCGTCATAGGAAAACCCCTCTATGAGGTCTAGTTGCGATGAGTCTGTCGTTGGGGCCCCAGTGAGGGGGCCGCTACCTACGGTGGCGCACCACCGGCTGGGAATTGGGAGGTACCGCTGATGGGACTCAGGGCTTCGATTCTAAGGTACCTCGAAGTTCCGTCGGTAGAGTTTTCGTTGGAGAGCGGCCAATGGAGCCACCCTCCCGCTGTCAATCAGAGCTGAATACCGCCGAAGGCCATGAAACCGATAGCCATCAGACCGGTGAGCATGAAGGTCATTCCTAGACCCCGCAGCCCCGGCGGCACGTTGCTATAGCGCATGCGCTCGCGGATCGAGGCGAGGGCGACGATCGCCAGCAGCCACCCGATACCGTTACCGAAGCCGAAGACGATGCTCTGCCCCAGGGTGTAATCCCGCTCCACCATCCACAGCGAAGCGCCGAGGATGGCGCAGTTCACGGCGATGAGGGGGAGGAACACGCCGAGGGCGTTGTAGAGCCCCGGGACGAAACGGTCCAGGAACATTTCCACCAGCTGCACCATCGCGGCGATGGTGCCGATGTAGCACAGGAAGCCGAGGAAGGAGAGGTCGTAATCCCCCAGGTTCAGCCCCGCGAGCCCGGGAACCGCAGCGGTCCAGGCGAGGGCCCCATCGGCCAGCAGGTAGTTGTAGATCACGTTGTTCACCGGTACGGTGACGGTGAGCACGAAGACCACCGCCATGCCGAGACCGATGGAGGTATTGACCTTCTTCGAGCAGGCGAGGAAAGAACACATGCCCAGGAAGAAAGCCAGGGCCATGTTCTCGACGAAGATCGCCTTGATGATGAGGTTCAGGTATTCCTGCAACATGGATCAGGCCTCCTCGATCTGATCGGTCTTCCAGGTCCGCAGAGCCCAGATGAACAAGCCGATGATGAAGAACGCGGCGGGAGACAGCAGCATCAGGCCGTTGGGCTGATACCAGCCGCCCTCGGTCACCAGGGGCATCACGGTGACGCCGAAGAGCTTGCCGGAACCGAAGAGCTCCCGCAGGAAGGCCGTCCCGATAAGGATCATGCTGTAGCCCAGGGCATTGCCGAAGCCGTCGAGGATACTCATCAGCGGACCGTTCTGCATCGCATAGGCCTCGGCGCGGCCCATGATGATGCAGTTGGTGATGATCAGGCCGACGAACACCGACAGCTGCTTGGAGATGTCGTAGACGAAGGCCTTGAGCACCTGGTCAGTAACGATCACCAAGGAGGCGATGACGGTGAGCTGGACGATGATTCGGATGCTCGACGGAATGCCGTTGCGCAGCAGCGAGATAGTGAGATTGGAGATCACCATCACTGCGATCACCGCCAGAGACATCACCACGGAGGTCTCCAGCTTGGTGGTCACCGCGAGGGCCGAACAGATCCCCAGCACCTGAAGGGCGATGGGGTTGTTGTTAAACAGGGGGTCGAGGAGTACTTCGCGCTTTGGGTTGGCCATCAGGCGGCCTCCTGTTGCCGAGTCGCTAGGTAGCTGTCCAGGTACGGGCCGTAACCCTCTTCGCCGAGCCAGAAGCGCAGCATGTTAGTGACCCCGCGGGAGGTGATGGTGGCACCGGACATGCCGTCCACCCGATAGGGATCGTCTTCCACCGAGCCGGCGATGCCCTTGATCACTTCGATGGCGATGTCGCCATCTCCGCCGTAGATCTTGCGGCCGGGCCAAAGGGCCTTCCAGCGGGGGTTGTCCACCTCGCCGCCGAGACCCGGGGTTTCCTTGTGCTCATAGAAGGTCAGGCCGCGCACTTCCTGCAGGTCTCCGGAGACCGCCAGGAAGCCGTACATCGTGCCCCACAGGCCGGCGCCTTCCACCGGCATGACCACCAGCTCGACGCTGCCGTTATCCGCCAGCAGCTCGTAGATCACCGCCTTGTGGGGGACGCGGCGCACCTGCGCCAGATTCTTCTCGACCTGGGTCGAAAGACCGGGGTCCTTCGACCATTTGCGCATGTCCACGTCCGCCGCGTCGGTGGCGGAATCGAGCGCATCGCTCTGCAGGTCCACCACCACCGGTCGGAAGCTCTCGAAGAGGGTTTCCACCTCCTCCGGCGTAACGCTCTCACCGGGCTCCAGGAGGCCGGCGGATTCGAGCACGTTCTTCTGCTTGTCGAGCAGCTGGTTGACCTGCTGAGCGGGGCGTAGAGAAACCGCCGACGAGGTCACCAGGATCGAGCACGCCAGGCACATGGCGGCAGCGAAACCCAGGGTGTAAAGGTTGCTACGCGGCATATCGAGCGCTCCTCCGCTTAATGTTCGCCTGAACCACAAAGTGGTCGATGAGGGCTGCGAAGAGGTTCATGAACAGGATGGCGAGCATCCAGCCTTCGGGATACGCGGGGTTCACCACGCGAATCACGATCGCCAGGAAGCCGATGAGCAGGCCGTAGACCCACTTGCCGCGCAGCGTATGGGCCGCGGACACCGGGTCAGTGGCCATGAACACCAGGGCGAAGGCGGAGGATCCGATCACCAGGTGCCACCAGATGGGCACGTCGAAGAAGGGGTTGGTCTGGGAGCCGGCGAGGTTCAGCAGCAGCGCCGCCACGGTCGCACCGATCAGACAGCCGGTCATGATGCGCCAGGATCCGATGCCGGTAGCGATCAGGATCGCCGCACCGATCAGGGCCGCCAGAGTCGAGGTTTCGCCCATGGATCCCGGGACCGTGCCGAGGAAGGCCGCAGTCCAGGAGACTCCAGCGTCGAGAACCGCTCGGCCCTCCACCGCCGCCTGGGCCAGCCAGGTAGCGCCGCTATAGCCGTCGGTGCTGGTCTGCGCCGCAATCCACACCGCATCGCCGGAGATCTGCGCCGGATAGGCGAAGAAGAGGAAGGCGCGGGCGGTGAGAGCCGGGTTGAGGATGTTCATCCCGGTGCCGCCGAAGATCTCCTTGCCGACGATGACGCCGAAAATGATGCCGATGGCCACCTGCCACAGCGGAATCGTCGGCGGCAGAGTCAGCGGGAAGAGCATGCCCGTCACCAGGAAGCCCTCGTTGATCTCGTGCTTGCGAACGACGGCGAAAATTGCCTCGCAATTGCCGCCGATGGCGAAGGTGACGATCAACACCGGGAGATAGAAGAGGGCACCGTAGAGGAAGCAGTTGAAGACGTTCGACGGATCGAAGGCGTCAGCGCCCATCAGCCAGACGTAGACGTCCGTCTGCCAGCCGTCCCACGGCAGGGCATTTCCCTGAATCGCGCGGAAGGCCTGCAGGCCGGTGTTGTACATCGCCATCAGGATGCAGGGCACCAGCGCGACCACCACCGTGATCATCATTCGCTTCAGATCGATGGCATCGCGAACGTGGGCTCCGGACTTGGTGACGTCGGAAGGCGTGAACAAGAAGGTGTCGTTGGCTTCGTAGAGGGGGTAAAGCTTCTCGAACTTCGCCCCTTTCTCCACCATCTTTTCTTGCTTGTCGAGGATGTTGCGGAGGAATTTCATGATGCGAAGATCAGCCTTCCTTCTCGATGGTGGTGAGAGCGTCCCTCAGGTAAGTGCCGAATTCGGTCTTTCCCGGGGAGACGAAGGTGCACAGGGCGAGGTCCTCCTCGCTGAGCTCCAGTACACCGAGGGTTTCCGCGTACTCGATATCCTGAACCACCAGCGCCTTGAGCAGGAAGGTGGGCAGAATGTCCAGCGGCATCACCTTCTCGAAGAGGCCGATGGGCACGATGGCTCGAGGGGAGCCATTGGTGCTGGTGTTGAACGCGAAGCGATTGCCGCCGCCGCTGAGGGCGGAGGTGAAGGCACGGGTGAGAGAGAAACGGTCGCCGCCGGGGGTGAGCCAGCCGAGGAATTTGCGCTCTCGCCCTTCCGCCAGCACGGTGACCTGCTGATGGAAGCGTCCGAGGTAGCCGACCACCTCCCCCGAGGCGGTGCGCCCGCCGAAGACGGAGCCGGAGATCAGGCGATTCTCGCCCTCCTGCAGCTCTCCCGCGGTGAGGTCGTCAAGGCTAGCCCCGACCCGGGTCCGCAGCAGCCGCGGTGAGGTCGCCACCGGGCCGCCGAGGGAAACCAGGCGGCGAACATCCAGCTCACCGGTGGCGAAGAGATGGCCGATGGCCAGCACGTCCTGTACTCCGAGATGCCACACTTCCTTGGCCCGGCTCACCGGATCGAGGAAGTGGATGTGGGTGCCCGGCAGGCCCGCCGGATGGGGCCCGGCGAAGGTCTCGGTGCGCACCCGCCCGCCGGCTGCCCCGTCCACCGCGGGCAGCTCGTCCTGAGGCCCGCGGCAGAGGTAGATGGCTCCCTCCGTCAGGTGACCGAGGACCTCCAGCCCACGCTGAAAGTCTTCCTCCCGACCGTCGAGAACGGCGCTCACCGGCGGAGCCAGGGGCTGGGTATCCATCGCGGTGACGAAGATGCTGTTGGGAGTAGCCGAAGGATTCGGCACGCGCCCGAAGGGCCGCGAACGAAGGGCGGTCCACAGCCCCGACTCGAGGAGCAGCGCCCGCACCCCCTCGGCGGTCCACTGGGCGGGCTGACTGCCGTCGAAAGCCTCGAAGCTCACCGCGTCCCCGGGAGCCGCTGCCCCCAACCCCCGCTCCTCGTCGGAAAGCTCGATGACCAGACTCTGGAAGGCTCGACGGTGACCGCGATGGACCGCGACCACAGTGCCCGAAGCGGGGGCAGTGAACACTACGCCCGGAGTCTTCTTGTCCTCGAAGATCGGCTGACCACGCCGCACGGCGTCACCCGCCGAGACGAGCATGGTCGGCTTCATCCCCACATAGTCGTCGCCGAGCAGAGCGACGTGACGAGGCGCCGAGGCCTCCTCCACTCGCGCTTCCGGAACGCCCTGGATAGGGAGGTCCAAACCTCGTTTGATCTTATGAACGGCCACTGTTGATCGGTACCTCAGGGAATCACGTCACCGCCGGACGGCAGCGACAGGAAAACGGCAGGATGAATCCACGACGATGTGGTGGAAAGGTGAGGCGATGGTGGAGGGAATGCTGGCAGCCACTTAGATGGAGAGAGGGCAGGGCGTCCGCGGACGACGTCGCTGGTAATGCTGTCCTGGCTGGGATGGTCGTCATCATATCGTTCGCCGAGTCCCAGGCCTAGGATGTAGTCAATCCCGGGATGCAGTGCCGCAACATCTTTTGAGAGCTGTCTCTGAAGAGCCGTCTCAGAAGACCTGCTGTGGCCACCGCCAAGGACCGACAACGAAGGCGAACGACATACAGCCAGAAGCGCATGGTTTCCATGCGCTGCGCAACTCGTCGTACCAGAGCCGAGGGGAACCGCTGCGAGGCCGCCCCCGGTATCGGATGAATTTCGTGTGGAGAGAGGGAGTGGTACCCCCCTCAATCTTCAAGATCCGTTACGCACTCTTCGTGCGCGACTACGCTTGCCCTACGCAAGCTTGTGCATTTTGTCACAAAGTCTTCCGAAGGGAAAGCCGAGGGGCTCACTATCGCTCTCCGAGGCTCCACCTCCCTCCCCCCCGATAGCGGGGAGCGAATCGGTTGTCGAGGAGGCCGCGACCTTGACCCCCGATGACGCCAGGCATACGCTGCGTCGAACCCTTTTCAATCCACTCCTTCAAGTCATGAGCCACTCAGCGAAAGATCGCGAGCCTGGGGGCCGAGAACCCTCCGCGGAATCTACCGGCGAGGATCAGAAGCTCTGGTTCCCGCCGACCCTCAGCACCCAGCGCCTACGGTTGCGAAGGCTACGGGAAGACGACGCTGCGGCGATCTTCGACTACGCCTGCGATCCTCAGGTCGCCCGCTTCGTGCTGTGGAGCCCCCACGCCACTCAGCAGGTCAGCCTCGACTACGTTCGCCATTTCGCCTTCGGCAATTACCGCCGCGAGGTGCCCGACCCCTTCGGCATCACTCTGGCGCAGGGAGATGATCGAGTCATCGGAACCGTCGGCTGTACCTGGACAGCGGCGGAGCATGGCTGCATGGAGCTCGGTTACGCCCTCGCCCGACCCCATTGGGGACGCGGACTGATGACCGAGGCGGCGTGGGCGGTGGTGAGCTTCGCCTTCTCGATTTATCGCCCGCAGAGAATTCAGGCCCGCTGCATGGTGGACAATCACGCTAGCGCGCGGGTGCTGCGCAAGCTCAGCTTCCACTACGAAGGCCGGCTGCGCTCGGCGGTGCGGGTGGCCGACGCTTACCACGACATCGAGCTCTACAGCCTGCTGCGGGCCGAGTGGGAGCTGCGGCTCCAGGATGGTCCTGGCGAGGGCTCCTCAGAGGGGAGATCACCTTGACCTGTCGATCCATCGGGCCGTAGCATGCGCCTGGGTTTCTCCTCAGCGTTCGCCACGGGATCTTCGCCTCCGCGACGATCACCCCCGCGGCGATCACCCCCTCGAAGATCACCGTAGCGCCCGCCCAAGGCTCTGCCTCCGGGGCGAAGCGGCATCGAGAATCCCCTCCCTTCGGCCTACCCCCTTGGCGCTCCGATCACGGACTTCGCCATTCGGCCCCACCCCGGCTCCCGACCTGCGGAAGACGATGGATTCCTTCGACGAAGTCCTCAAAGCCCTGCGCCACGCCGTCGACCTTTCGCCGGACAGCTCCCCGCTGCGGCGCCACTACGCCGAGATGCTGCTGAATCGCGGCTATGCCCGGGAAGCAGAAGCACAATTTCGCGCCGCCATCGAGCTCGACGGCTCCGACGCCAACTCCAAGCTCGGCCTCGCCCGCGCCCTTCACAGTCAGGATCAGAACTCCACCGCTCTGTTCTTGGTCAAGCAGGTGATCCGCGAGTCCAATCGGCCGGCGGCGGCCTACGTGCTCTACGCGCGCCTGCTGCTGGCCCTCGGCAGCGTCGAGCGGGCGGTGAAGGAATACCGCAAAGCGGTGCGGGAAGATCCCCAGGCCAGCGATCCAGCCCTGGCTTCCGAGCTCGGGCTGCCGGATGCCAACCTGGTGGAACGGGATATCGACGAAGTCCTCGCCCAGCCCGCCGACGAGTCCAGCCCGGCTGCGCCGGCGAAGGCTCCCGCCGCGAGCAGCGGCCAGAGCAGCGACCGCGACACCTCGGCGCTGGATGTCTCCGCCGTCGATCAGGTGCTGCGCAAGAGCGCCGCCCGCACCGCCTACACCGCCAGCCTGCGCCAGCTCTTCGCGCTGCGCCCGAAGATCACCTTCGAAGATGTCGCCGGCCTGGAAGCGGTCAAGCGGGAGATCAGCACCATGCTGCTCCACCCGATCAACAATCGCGAGCTCTACGCCGTCTACCACAAGCCCCTCGGCGGTCGACTGCTGCTCTACGGCCCCCGCGGCTGCGGCAAGACCTACCTCGCTCGCGCCATCGCCGGTGAGGTCCTGGCCCCCTTTCTCGCCGTGGGGCTCCACGACCTGGCGGACGTCTGGGATACCGAAGCGGTCTCCGTGCTCCACGAAGTTTTCCAGCAGGCGCGCCGGGAGCGCCCCTCGGTGCTCTTCTTCGACGACATCGAGCTCGCCGGCCTGAACCGCCCGCTGATCCAGCAATTTCTCGCCGAGCTCTCCGGAGTCAACGACACCAACGACGGGCTGCTGATCCTGGTGACGGTGAACGAGCCGTGGAACGCCGACCCGGCGCTGCTGCGCCCCGGTCGCTTCGATCGCGTGCTCTTCCTGCCGCCACCGGCTACCAAAGACCGCCTGGCCATGCTGCGCACCCTCACCCGCGGCCGGCCCCAGGAGCAGCTGGACCTCCAGCGGGTGGCCTCCGCCACCGAGGGCTTCTCCAGCGCGGACCTCACCCGCCTGGTGGAGGGCGCCGTAGAGCAACGACTCCAGGCTTCCCTCGAAAGCGGCCGTACCCAGCCCCTCATCACCGCGGACCTGCTCCACGCCGCCCAAGACATCCAGCCGGTGACCGGCCCTTGGCTGGCGGAGGCGCGCCGCTTCCTCCAGAGCGAGCAGGGGTCCACCGGAATCTACAAAGATCTCGCCGCCTACCTCGCCGAGGAAGCTCCATCCCAGGACGCTCCCTGAGGCTCGATCTTGGCCGGAACCGACAGCACGCAGCAGGAGCGGGGCCTACCGCCGGGCGGAGACAACGCCCCGGCAGTGATCCTGGTGGCGCCGCAGCTGGGACGCAATATCGGCAGCGCCGCCCGAGCGATGCTCAATTGCGGCCTCACCGATCTGCGCCTGGTGCGACCCCGGGACGGCTGGCCCAATCGTGAAGCCTGGCCCACGGCCTCCGGGGCGACGGCGGTCCTCGACCGGGTGCAGGTCTTCGACACCACCGCTGAGGCGGTGGCGGATCTCCAGCGGGTTTTCGCCACCACCGCCCGTCGTCGGGACATGGTCAAGCCGGTGCTCACCCCACGGCAGAGCGCCCAGCAGATGCGCCGACTCAGCGACCAAGGACATCGCTGCGGCTGGCTCTTCGGCCCCGAGCGCACCGGCCTAGACAACGACGACGTGGCCCTCGCCACCAGCCTTCTCACGGTTCCGCTGAATCCGGCCTTCTCGTCCCTCAACCTCGCCCAGGCGGTGCTGCTGCTGGGCTACGAATGGTTCACCGCCGAGGACGGCACGCCGCCACGGGAGCTGCCCCAGGGCGACTCGGAGCCCGCTACGCTGGAGCAGCTCCACAACTTCTTTCGCTTCCTGGAGCGGGACCTGGACGAGGCCCGCTTCCTCGTTCCGGTGGAAAAGCGCCCCATCATGGTGCGCAACCTGCGCAATATCTTCCACCGTGCCGAGCTCACCGCGGCGGAGGTGCAAACCCTCCACGGCGTCGTGCGCTCCCTCTCCGGGCGGCGCAATCGCAAAAGTCGCCAAACGCCCCAGTCCCAATCCCAGCGCCAGCCCCAGCTGAGCCAGGACGACGAAGCCCAAACGTAGCGATGCTTGAAGGTGGCGACGCCTAAAGGCGATCCCCGCAACCACAGCCTTAGCCCACTGCCCACCGCGCCCGCCGCGGGACCAAGTCAGCCCGGCTGAGAGAGTCAGTCCAGCCGCGGGAAGAGATCCCGATCCAGGTCCTGCAGCACGCGGCGATTCTCCCGCCAGTCCGGCACCAGCTTGACGGTGAGATCGAGATAGATGCGGGCTTCCAGCATCTCCTCCAAGTCCTCCCGGGCGGCGCTGCCGATGGCCTTGATGCGCTGCCCTTGGCGACCGATGAGAATCTTCTTCTGTCCGGGGCGATCCACCAGGATGGAGGCCCAGAGCTTCAGAAAGCCGGTCTCCTCGTCCTGCTCCCAGCGATCCAGCAGCACCGCGGTGGTGAAGGGGAGCTCGTCTCGGGTGCGCTCCAACACCTTCTCGCGGATCCGCTCGGTGACCAGGAAGCGATCGGGGTGAAGGGTGAGGAGCTCTTCGTCGTAATGCGGCGGCCCCTCCGGCAGTAGGCTCCACAGCACGTCCAACAGATCCTCGCAGCCCTCCCCGGAGAGGGCCGAGATGGGCACGATGTGCTCAAAGGGACCACCCTGCGCTAGGAGCCCGATGCGCGGCAGCAGCGTCGGCTTGGCGACCCGATCCACCTTGTTGAGGGCGACCACCTTCGGCGCCTGCACGCCGCTCACCAAGTCCAGCAGATAAGCGTCCCCGGAGCCGAAGCTCTGGGATCCGTCGTGGAGGAAGCACACCACGTCCGACTCGCTGAGGGCGTCCTCGGCGTAGCGCACCATGGATCGATTCAGATGGTGCAGGGGTTTGTGGATTCCCGGCGTGTCGTGGAAGATCATCTGCCCCCGCACCGGATCACTGAGGATGCCGACGATGCGGTGGCGGGTGGTCTGGGGCTTGTCCGAGACGATGGCCAGCTTCTCCCCCAGCAGCCGGTTCATCAGCGTGCTCTTGCCGGCGTTGGGGCGCCCCACCAGGGCGACGGTGCCGGCCACCAGCGGCAGCCGGTCCAGCGACGCGCCTTCCGCAGCTTCGGATTCGGGATCAACCGGCGCCACGGGCGAGCTCCGATGTCGAGACTTCCGCGGTGCGCTCCACCCGGACGGTCTGGATTCTCTTGCCCTCGACCCGCTCTACGACGAAACGCATCCCCTCCACGTCCACCACCTGATTCTCCTCGGGCACGTAGCCCAGCCGGTTGAAGATCAGCCCTCCGAGAGTCTCGTAGGGCTCATCGGCGGCCTGCAGATCGATTCCGAAGGCCTTCTCCAAGTCTTCCAGGTGAACTCGGCCGTCCACCCGTCCACCGCCCCCTTCCAGGGCCTCGATTCGAGGCGGCGGATCCTCGTCCATATCCACGATCTCGCCGACGATCTCCTCCAGCAGATCCTCGATCGTCACCAGACCGGAGGTTCCGCCGTATTCATCCACCACGATGGCCATCTGCTGACGACCATCCTGCAGATCCCGCAGCACCTCGTGGAGCATTAGCCCCTCCGGCACGTGCAGCACCGGCTGCAGGATCTCCTCCACCGCGGGCCTCGGGTCCTGTCGCTGGGCCCGCACCAGATCGCGCAGGTGCAGAATGCCGACGATCTCGTCCACCGAGTCTTTGTAGAGCGGAATCCGGGAATGGGTGGAGTCGATGAAGGTCTCCTCCAGCTCCTCCAGCGAGCGCTCCAGCGGCGCACACACCATGTCGATGCGGGGCGTCATCACGCTGCGCACCCAGGTATCGCCGAAGTTCACCACCGAGCGCACCCACTCGGTGTCACGATCGTCGAGGATCCCCTCTTCGGTGCCGACATCGATGAAGGCCTGCAGCTCTTCGTCGGAGGCTTCGTCCTCGTCATCGCCGTGCTGCTTCGACTCTTCCCCGTCATCGGGAATCATCCAGCGAAGCAGCAGAATGCCCGGTTGGGCCAGGCGGTGGGCCAGGCGGTAGAAGGGCGTCAGGCGATCCAGGGAGGGTTCCGGATAGCGGTCCAAAACCCTGCTGTAGAGCCCCTCCAGCAGGGCGGCGAAGAGCAGCACGGTGACTACCGCCAGCATTTGGGGGAAGCGCAGGGCTCCGGCGAAGAGGGCTCCCAGCACCGGAACCAAGGCCAGCAGCGCCGCCCAGGCGAAGAGATTCAGCAGCAGCCGGAAGGCGGCGAAGCCGCGGCGATCCTCGTAGAGTCGGCGCAGGCCCCCGCCAGCTTCTTCAGACCAATGGCGCAGGCGAATAGTGGAAGATCTCTCCACCAGGGTCGCCAACACAAAGGCGAAGCTCGCCAGCATCAGCAGAGCAGCGCTGAGCCCCAGCAGCATCGGATCGCTCAGCGATTGCGGCAACAGACCGTCCATCAGGGCACCGTGAGCCAGCGCTGACGCAGCTCCGCCTCCAGCTCGTCCATGGTGCCATCATCGCTCTCGTGGTCGTAGCCGAGGCAGTGCAGCGCGCCGTGGAGCAGCAGGATTTGCAGCTCCCGGTCGACCCCATGACCGGCCCGCTGGGCCTGGCGCCGGGCCGTCGGCACGGAGATCGCCACGTCCCCCAGATAACGTTCCGCCGCAGCGTCTTGCGCCGTGATCCCCTCCGGCACCTCGAGCTCATCCTCCCCGGGGAAGGAGAGCACATCCGTCGGCCGATCCTTGCCGCGGTACTCACGATTCAGGCGGCGCAGCTCCTCGTCGTCAGCGAAGCGCACGCCGAAACCAGCGAACTCCGGCGCCACCGCCGAGACCAGCGCCCGCAGCCACGGCTCCACCCTCTCCCCGCGGGCCTCTGGAAAGGCCTCGGGGTTCTGGATCGAGATCTCCAGCGAATCAGCGGCAGAATCGGCCCCGAAGGGCCAAATTTGTTGCGGACCTTCGGGCGAGCTAGGCGGAGGTTCGGGGCTCAAAGTATTCTGGGGAGCACTAATTTAAGGAGCACTAAGGCTCGGTAAGTTCAGAGAACCGGAGGGTCGCGAGAACAGCGCGCGGGCGCTCCGGAGGATACACAGACCTGAAAAGTCTCAGCCCGAGGGAACCAGCGGGCGGTGGTCTGGCCGTGGCCAAGCTCACCTCGTGGTGCCCAGGCCAGGCCCCGGCATTGTCGCCCAAGCGGGAAGTGCAAGCAAGGGTGGTCGAAGATATCCGAGGGGAAGAGTCGGTCTTCGCCGGGTGTCTCCGCCTGGTACCCTTGCCCCATGCCCACCAAGAACAGGGAGCCCCCGATGGGTGAACCCAGCCTGGACGAGCCCCATCCGGAACAGCATCGTCTGGCAGGCTCCGCCGAAGACCGCGAGCACCGGGAACAGAACCGCCGCTCCTGGAATGTCGCCACCGCCGCCCACAATCGCCACAAGGGGCAGCAGGCGCAATTTCTCGCCGCCGGCGGCTCCACCCTCTTTGCCGAAGAGCGCCAGCTGCTGGGCGATTTGTGCGGGCTGCGGCTGCTGCACCTGCTCTGCAACAGCGGCCAGGACAGCCTGAGCCTGGTGCATCTCGGGGCCGAGGTCACCGGCGTCGACATCAGCGACGAGGCCATCGAGACCGCCCGGCAGCTCAGCCAAGAAAGCGCCCTAGAAGCCACCTTCCTGCGCTCCGACGTTTACGAATTCCTCGAACAGAGCCAGCACGGTGAGGACCGCTGGGACGTGGTCTTTCTTTCCTACGGCGCCCTTCCCTGGCTCTCCGATATCCATTCGTTCTTCGCCCAGGCCGCGCGGCTTCTGCGCCCCGGGGGCCGCCTGGTGGTGATGGAGTTCCACCCCATGCTCGCGACCCTCAATGACGGCGGGCAGCTCGAATACAGCTACTTCCACCGCGGCGCCGAGCGCTGGGCGGAAGGGGTGGGAGATTACGTCGCCGAATCCGGAACCGGGCTCGCTCCCCAAGCATTGCGCGGCGAGGGGGAGAGCGAACCCGCCCCGCAGGCTGCCGACCCGTTCGTCAACCCCCACCACTCCTTCGAATTTCAGTGGAGCGTGGGCGAGGTGGTGAGCGCCGTGCTGGCGGCCCCGCTACGGCTCACCTCCCTCGAGGAATATCCCTTTATCAACGGCTGGAAGGGGCATCCTGAGCTCGAAACGTCCTCTCCACAGGACGATTCCGGCGAAACCAGAGTCTTTCGCTGGCCCGGAGCTCCGAAGCTCCCGCTGATGTTTTCCTTGACGGCACGGCGAAGCACTAGGTGACGGGCCGAGGCAGATCTCCGCTGAGGGGAGCCGGCGGCGGCGCTTTCGCCGCCCAGGCAAAGGGATCCTAGATCCCGACTCCTGGCGCACCTCTACCTCGGCATGTCCCCCAACGAGACTCTTGGCATGCTCTCTGCATTTCAACCCAACGAGGGCCGCAGTCATTCCGAAGCCCGCGGGTCCATCGGCCGGCCAAACCCTCTCGCTTCCACCCTTTGTTCAGCCCTCATTCAATCTAGACCCTACGACCTCTCCACGGAGGATGTCCCCATGCGCCGTCATACCCCCACTTCCTCGCTTCCCCGCTGGCTGACGAGAACCGCCCTCGGGCTGGCCATCACCGCGATGCTGAGCACGACCTTCGCATCCCCGGCAGCGGCGGACGACGTGCCCATCGGCGAGCTTCGAATTGCGGTCCAGGATCTCTCCACCAAGCAGGAGCTGGGCTTCGTCAACCCTGGCCAGACCCTGCGACTCAAGGTCGGTGATCGAGTGCGGCTGCGCATGGTGGCGATCCCCACCGCCGCAAACCGCGCCCCCCGCTATCCGAGCACCAGCTTCTCCCTGCTCGCCGGCAAGGCCCGAGTCAGCCTATCCAACGTGAAGGCCCAGGAGGGCTCCGCGATTCTCCAGGCAGTGCGGGTGGACGACCCCAACAACAACCGCTCCACGACGCTGGTGGAGTACCGCCTGCTGGAGAGCGTGAACATTCGCAAGGGCTTGCGCACCGGCACCATCACGGTGGTGGTCAGCGATCCCCGAGCGCGCCAGGACGAGGGCGTGCGAGGCCGCGGGGAGCGCACCTGGAACGATCGCTATGACCGCGATGATCGGTATGAAGTAGATGATCGCTACAACACCAACGATCGCTACAACACCAACGATCGCTACAACACCAACGACCGTGACGATCGCTACAGCACCGATGGCCGCTACGGCCGCGACGACCGAGGCAACCGCCGCGGGGTCACCCTCTACGAGCACCAGGACTTCCGCGGAGACTCGGAATTCTTTGCCTACGACGACGAGAGGCTCAACGACAACCGGATCCGCCAGGATCGAGCCTCCTCTATCCGAGTCGACCGCGGCTGCCGCGTGGAGCTCTTCGAGCACCCGGACTACAAGGGCAAAGTCACCGTGTTGGCCATCGACGAGAGCGATCTGCGGCGGACTCGGGTCGGTAGCGACACCGTCTCCTCCTTGCGTATCGACTGCCGCGGACAGGATGACGACAACGGCAATGATCCCTACGACGATCGCGCCGGCATCGTGCTCTACGAGCACCAGAACTTCCAGGGCACCGCCGAATTCTTCGCCTACGACGACGAGAGGCTCAACGACAACCGAATCCGTCAGGACCGGGCCTCCTCCGTGCGCGTCGCCCGAGGATGCGTCGTCGAGCTCTACGAGCATCCCAACTACGAGGGCCGCCGCACCACCCTCGACCGCGACGTCACGGATCTGCGAGGCAGCGGCGTCGGCAACGACTCCGTCTCCTCCCTCAGGGTGCGCTGCCGCGGCGGCAGCGGCCAGCCCGGCAATGATCCCTACGACGGCCGCGCCGGAATCGTGCTCTACGAGCATCAGAACTTCCAGGGCACCGCCGAGTTCTTCGCCTACGACGACGAGAGGCTCAACGACAACCGAATCCGTCAGGACCGGGCCTCCTCCGTGCGCGTCGCCCGAGGATGCGTCGTCGAGCTCTACGAGAATCCCAATTACGAAGGCCGCCGCACCACCCTCGACCGCGACGTCACGGATCTGCGAGGCAGCGGTGTCGGCAACGACTCCGTCTCCTCCCTGAGAGTGCGCTGCCGCGGCGGCAGCGGCCAGCCCGGCGGCGATCCCTTCGACGGGCGTGCCGGCATCGTGCTCTACGAGCATCAGAACTTCCAGGGCACCGCGGAGTTCTTCGCCTACGACGACGACCGGCTCAACGACAACCGAATCCGTCAGGATCGAGCCTCCTCGGTGCGGGTGCATCCCGGCTGCATCGTCGAGATCTACGAGCATCCCTACTACGAGGGCCGCCGTACTACCTTCGACCGCGACGTCACCAACCTGCGAGGCAGCGGCGTCGGCAACGACTCCGCTTCCTCCCTCAGGGTGCGCTGCCAGCGCTATTGAGCTCTGAACAGTGAGAGCCTGAGCAGGTGAGGGCCAAACCGAGCTCCTAAGGAGCGCTCCAAGATCTCAGCGAGTTTCCTACCAGGCGACCTTCGGGTCGCCTTTTCTCGTGTCGGGCTGTTTCTAATGGCGATTTGTCATGCCTGCGGCCAGTGCGCATTCGCCTCGGGCAGCGGGCCTATCCATCAGCGGGGCGGCGATCCACTACCCGAACACCGTCGGCCACCGTATCCCCGGGGTGGAGCAAGACCTTCGCTCCCGCCTCGAGCCCGGAGAGGATCTCGGCGTGGGTCGCCCCCCGATGCCCCAGCTCCACCGTCGTCAGCCGGGCGATCCCCTCTTCTTCTCGGTAGACCGACCACTGCCCCTCGTTACGCAACAAACAACCGAGAGGGAGCTGGAGCACGTCGTCTTCGGCCCACACCTCGGTGCGCACCTCGACACGAAATCCGTCCCCGAGGCCGAGCCAGCGCTCTCGGGGGCTCTCGATGTCGAAGATCACGTTGACCCGCTGCTCCTCCACCCCCAGGGCGGAGATTTTCAAGAAACCCGAGGGTTCCACTCGACGCACCCTAGCCTCCAGCGCCTCCTCTCCGCCCCAGCGCTCCAGTAGCGCCCGCTGCCCGGGGAGAATGCGCACCGCGTCGGTGGAGAGGTAGTCCGCCACTACCTCCAGCACGCTGGAATCCCCCACCTCCAGCAGGGCCTCCCCCGCCGGCACGATAGCGGCGCTCTCGCGGAAGCGCTGCAGCACTACGCCATCTACCGGCGAGGTGAGCTGTAGCGGCTCGGCCCCGGCGCCGCGGCCTTCGCTCTGCAACAGAGCCGCCCGAGCCACCTCCAGATCGTGCTGCGCCGCCTGGCGCTGGAAACGAGCCGCCAACACCGCCTCCCGCTGGGTGGCCAGCAGCCGTCGCCCACGATCCAGGTCTTCGGTGGACACTACCCCCTCGCCGGCGAGGCGCTCTAAGCGCTCGGTCTCGCTCTGCTGGAAAGCCAGATCCTCCTCGGCCCGGGCGAGCTCCGCCCGCGAGCTGCCGAGGCGCGCCTGGGCTGCCGACAGGCGCCCCTGGGCCTGGGCTCGGCTGCGGGCATCTAGCAAGCCCGGCGCCTGCGGCTCGAAGGTCGCCAGGATCGTCTCCCCGGCCTTCACCTCATCTCCGGGCTCGAGATCGATCCTCAACACCTGGCCCGCCAGGGGCGCCGAGACGACGAAACGATCCCGCACTCGGGTCTCTCCCTCCTCGGCGAGGAGCACCGCCAGTGAGCCGCGCTCCGCCACCACCAGGTCCACCGGCTGGCTGCTGGGGCGCAGCAGCACCCCCACCAACAGCAGCACCACCACCAGCGCCGCGACCCACAGCAGGCGACGACGCCATGCAGGGCCGGTGGCTCCCGCGGCGAGGGCCATCAACAGCGCGACGGGCAGCAGCGGCGCCAGCGGGAGCGAGCTCGGTGACGTGCCAAGAGAGGACGGTGAGGTTGAGGAAGGCTTGGGGAGCATCAGAAAACTCCTCGACGGCGGGGCTCATTCACGGGTCTTGAGCACCGCCACCAAATCCAGGCGCCGCACCCGGCGACGCACCGTAAACCCGGAGATCACCGCGGCGGCGATCACGGTGAGCGCCGCCCGCGCGTAGGTTTCCGGAGTGATGAGCAGAGGGAGCCGGTAGAGCTCGTTGTTGAAGAATTGCAGCGTCGCGGCGGAGAGACTGCGGCCCAGCAGCAGGCCTAGAGGCAGGGAGACCGCCACCAGCAGCCCCAGCTCCCCCAGCAGGATGCGGCTGATCTCCGCCCGGGTAAAGCCCATCACCCGCAGGCTCGCCAGCTCGCGGCTGCGTTCGGACAGGGTGACCCGGGCGCTGTTGTAGACCACCCCGAAGGCGATGACGCTGGCGAAGAGCAGGTTGAAGGCCATCATCGCCCCCAGATTCTGCTGCACCGTGTCCTGGAAGCTCTTCAGAATGGCGCTTTTTAGAGTGACGGCAGCGACCAGCGGAGTGTCCTTGAGGCGCTGGAAGACCTCGTTCTCCGACGCCGAATCCACCGCCAGGGCCGCGGAGCTGAGCACCCGGTCCTCCCCCATCAGGCGATGGAGGGCGCCCAACTCCATGTACGCGTTGACCCCCATGAACTCCCGCACCACCGCGGTGACGGGAATCTCGCGGTAGGGGCGCTCCCCTTCCAGTACCTGCACCCCCACGGTGGCTCCGGTGGAGCAGCCGAGGAGAGTCGCCAGCTGCTCCGAGAGCAACAGCCCCCCCGCCGGTGGGTCGACGGCCCGGTAGTGCTCGTCGACCACCCGCTGCAGGCTCGCTCCCTGCTGGCGCCCGGTGATCGCTACGTAGCGAGAGCGCTGGCCGCAGTCCATCCGAGTCGCCACCGCCCGCTGGGGCTCTACCGCCAAGACCCCCGGCACCCGCTGCAGCTCGTAGCGCGCCCGCGGCGACGCCGGCAGATAGAAGCTCACCAAGAGGTCCTGGCGCTGGGCGGCGCGGAATTGTAGATCCATCACCTTGTCCAGGCTGTCGATGGTGAAGGTGCCGACGACCATGATGGCGCTGGCATAGCACAGGCCGATGAGGGTCAGGGTGGAGCGGATCGGGCGGCGCTCGAGGTTGCGCAGCGTCATCCTCAGGGTCGGCGACAGCAGCCGTCCGAGGCCCGCCCGCTCCAGCAGCGTGGGGCGATAGCTCGCCGGCGCCTCCGGCCGCATCGCCTCCGCCGGCTGCAGCCGCACCGCCGAGGCCACCGCCGCCGCCGCCCCCAGCAGCGCCGCCAGCGTGGTCACCGCCACGGCTCCCACCGCGACCTGCGAGGGCAGGCCGAAGCTCAATTCCGGGAAGCTGTAGAAGCGGCCGTAGATCTGGGTGATGCCGGCGCCCAGCCAGGAGCCCAGGGCAATCCCCACCACCGCGCCGAAGGTGGCCACCGCCAGCGCCCATTGAGCGTAATGCCAGCCCACCGCCCAGCGGCTATAGCCCAAGGCCTTCAGCGCCGCCACCTGCTGCCGCTGTACCGCCACCATGCGCGACAGCACCACGTTCAGCAGAAAGGCCGCCACCATCAAGAACACCATCGGCACCGCGCGGCTGGATCCATCCAGCCCGGTGATCTCGTTCTGCACATACCAATTGGAAGTCTGGAGGGCCCGCGGCAGACTGCCCAAGCCGCCGTAGAGCTCCAGCGCGCCGTCGATGCGCTCCATCACCGCCGGCAGCGAGGCGTCCGCCGCCAGATCGAAGGTCACGTCGTTGAAGGCCCCCTCCATGTCCACTGCTGTCGCCAGCGCCGAGCGCCCCATCCACAGAATGCCGAAGCGCTTCTCGTCGGGCATGATGGAGGCGCCGTGGATGGTGTAGACGTACTCCGGCGACAGACCCCAGCCCACCACCCGCAAGGTCCGTCGGGTGCCGAAGATCACCGCCGTGAGGGAGTCCCCGGGCTCCAGCCCGTGGGCCAGGGCAAAGGGCTCGTGGACGATCACCTCGTCGCTCTCCCCGGGCTCGATCCACCGCCCCCGCCTCAGAGCCATGTCGTTCAGCCGCGGCCGCCCCTGCTCCGGCACCGAGACCAGCCGCGCCACCGCCGGCTCGTCGAGGCTCGGCAGGTCCAGCAGCACCTCCTGCACCACGCGGGTCTCGGCGACGCTGACGCCGGGGATCTGCTCCAGCTCCGGCTGCAGGCTCAAGGGAGCGCGCTCCAGCTGCACGAAGACGTCGGCGAAGCGGTATTGCCGATAGTAGTTGTCCCGGGCCTCCTGGAGGGAGTGGAAGGAGGAGCGGGCGAGGACGAAGGTGGCGATCCCCGCCGCCATCACCAGGGCGATGGCCAGGGCCTCACTGCGCTGCTGCCAGAGGTCCCGCAGCAGCTTGCGAAAGAGAGCGCTCACCACGCCAGCTCGTCGGGACCGCGGGGGTTGGCGTTATGGCGCTCGGCGGCGATTCGCCCGTCCGCCATCTGCACCACCCGATCCGCCATCTCCGAGATCACCGCGTTGTGGGTGATCACCGCAACGGTGGTGTGCAGCTCCCGAGCGACGGCGGCGATGGCCTCCAGCACCAGCTTGCCGGTGGAGATATCCAGCGCTCCGGTAGGCTCGTCGCAGAGCAGCACATCGGGACGCTTGGCGATCGCCCGGGCGATGGCCACCCGCTGCTGCTCGCCGCCGGAGAGCTGGGCGGGGAAATGATCCATCCGCGGGCCCAGGCCAACCCGCTCCAGGGCCTCCTCCGGGCTCATCGGAGCCTGGGCGATTTCCGTTACCAGGGCGACGTTCTCTCGCGCCGTCAGGCTAGGAATCAGGTTGTAGAACTGAAAGATGAAGCCGACATGATCTCGGCGGTAGCGGGTGCGGCGCCCCTCGTTGGCGGCGGTAAGGTCCTCGCCTCGGTACATCACCGTGCCCGCGGTGGGCACATCCAGTCCACCCAGGATATTCAGCAGGGTCGACTTGCCGCTGCCGGAAGGCCCCAGCAGCACCAGTAGCTCTCCCTCCCGCAGCTCGAAATCCACCCCCCGCAGCGCCTGGACCTCCACCTCCCCCATCGGATACACCTTGGTGACTCCGCGCGCCTCGAAAACCTTTGGAGGGTAGCCCTGGGGGCCGCCAGCGTTCATCGACGACCAGCTTATACGACCGCCGCCGGGGCGGGTACCACTATCGGGGCGCATACCGCGGCCACCTCGGCACCGTGGTAAGGTCCGCCGCGTCACCACCACCCTCCGCCTCGCTTCCTCTCCCACCTCCTCCGGACCCCCAGCTTCATGCCCCAGCGCCTCGGCATTGTCGACCTCGGATCGAATACCGCCCGCCTGGTGGTCTTCGTCTTCGAGCCCGGCCGCTGGTTCCGAATCGAGGATCAGATCCGCGAGCCGGTGCGCCTCGCTGAGGGCTTCGCCAGCACTGGCCGGCTCAGCGATGAGGCCATCGAGCGCTCCGTCTCGGCCCTTCACCTCTTCGCCGACTACGCTTCCGCCACCGGCCTCGGCACGCTCCAGGTGGTGGGCACCAGCGCGCTGCGGGACGCCAGCAATCGCCACCAGCTGCTGGATCGCATCGCGGCCCTGGACCTCGAGCTGCGGGTCCTCAGCGGCGAAGAAGAAGCCCGCTTCGGAGTGCGCAGCGTCGCTAACTCCCTGGCGGTAGAAGAAGGCTGGGTGATGGACCTCGGCGGCGGCAGCGTACAGATCTCCCGCATGGAATCCCGGGACTTCGTCCACGGGGCGAGCTATCCCCTAGGCATGGTGAGGCTCACCGAGCGCTTCTTGCCAGATTCCCGCCCCCGCAAGCGTCAGGTGGCCGAGCTCGAGGCGTGGGTCGCCGAACAGCTGAAGAGCGTGCTCAAGAAGGCGAAGAAGAAACCCGGGCCGTGGATCGCCATGGGCGGCACCGTGCGCAACCTCGCTCGGTGGGCCCAGAAGCGAGACAACTACCCCTTAAGCCTGCTCCACCACTATCCGCTGAAGGCCAAGGACCTAGAAGAGATCACCGAACGGCTGCTGGATTCCTCCGAGACCCAGCGGCGCTCGATCCCGGGGATCCGCGCCGACCGCGGCGACGTCATTCTTGCCGGCGCGCTGGTCTACCGCCACATCGCTCGCAAGCTCGACCTCGACCACTTCCTGATCTCCGGTCAGGGCATGCGGGAAGGGGCCTTCTATCAATATTTCTTCCCGCCCCCCCATCGGGTACACGACGTGCGCAGGTTCCACCGCAAGAACCGGCGGCGGCAATATCCCACCATTCCGGAGCACAACAAGTGGGTAGGCTATCTGGCCCAGCAGCTCTTCGATCAGCTACAGCCCCTCCACGGCCTCGGGGGCGACGAGCTGGATCTCTTGCTGGCGGCAGCGGAATTCCATGACGCCGGGGTGGCGGTGGACTTCTACCACCATCATCGCCATGGCCGCTATTTGCTCGGCGCGAGGCCTCTCTACGGCTGGGATCACCGCGAGCAAGCCTTGATCATGCAGCTGGTGCGCTACCACGAGAAGGGCACTCCCAAGCTCAGCCCCTTCGAGGCGGTATTTCGCAAGGGGGATCTCGACCTATTGCGCAAGCTCGCCGCCTGTCTGCGGCTTTCCGAGCTGCTGGAGCGCTCGCGGGCCCAGCGGGTCCGGGCATTGCGAGCTCAAATCCAACAGCAGGAGGTCACCCTCGAGCTGGAGGCGGAAACCGAGCCGGTGGTGGAGATCCAGGAATCGAAGAAGATGGCCGCGGAGCTCTTCGAACAAGCCTTCGAGCGACGCCTGCGCTTTCGGGTGGTCCCGCCGTCGACAGACTCTCCCGAAACCGGCGCTGAGGCCCCTTTAGACACCGGGGATTCCTGAACCTTCGAGGACTCCGGAAATACCGGATAAAAAGGCTGACGTCTCCTCCGTCAGAGCTGCCGCGGCCCCCAGCCGGCCTTCTTGAGCAGCTTCGGTGGCAGCAGCCAGCGCAGCTCCGCGCAGCCGGGGGCGATGTCCGGCCACTCGTTGACCGCCAGCTCGAGGCAAGCGATGGCGGCGGTGGGTATACGTAAATTGCCGCCGCCGATCAACCTCGCCGCGAGCTCCGAAAAGGTCGGCTGGTGGCCCGCCAGCAGCAGGGTGCTCACTGCCTGAGGCTGCCGTTTGAGGATCTCCAGCATCTCCACCGCGGTGCCCTCGTAGAGGCAATCGTCCTGATAGCGTTCGCTCTCCCAGGCGCCGCTCTCGGCGGCGAGATTCACCGTGGTCCTCGCCCGCAGCGCCGGGGACGTCACCACCACGTCCGGCTGCGCGCCGACGGTCGATAGGAAGCTCCCCATCAGGCGCGCCGCCCGCTGCCCGCGCAGCGAGATGGGGCGTTCCCGATCGCTGTCGAAGGGCGCGTCCCAATCGGATTTACCATGCCGCAAAAGCAATAAGGTCTTCATCGAAGGTCCACCTCGAGCGCGCTCCCGGGGCTATCGCTATCAATTCGCGCCATCGATTCACGCCAGCCCTTCACGACGGTGTCACACCCTTTTGTTAGCATCTCGTAGCGACAGAAGCTGGATTGTCCCTCGAAACGGACCCTGGGAAAAGCTTGAGATGACGGACGTTGCTGAGCCGCTACCAAATCGACCGCTGGACGCCACGGCGGACGTCTCTTCGCCATCGTTGAAGACGCCTGCCGCTCCCGCCGGAGCCACCACCTCCCGAATTCCGCCGGAACCGAGCCTGAAGTCCATCAGCCTCGATTCCCAGGACCTGTTCTTCAACCGCGAGCTGTCCTGGCTTCGCTTCAACGAGCGGGTGCTGGAAGAGGCCTACGACATCTCCAATCCCCTGCTGGAGAGAGTCCGCTTCCTCTCGATCTTCCACACCAATCTCGACGAGTTCTACATGATCCGCGTCTCCGGCCTGCGGCGGCAGCTGGCCAGCGGCGTGCTGGAGGCGCCGCCGGACGGCATGACCCCGGTAGAACAGATGCAGGCCCTGCGTTCCGAGATCACCCCCCTGCTGCAGCGGGCGGTAGATCTCTGGCACGAGGATCTTCTGCCCCGGCTGCGCCACGAGGGGATCCACCTGCTCTCCTATGACGAGCTGACCGAAGATCAGCGAGCCTGGCTGCGGGATCACTTCAAGCGCGAGATCTTTCCGGTGCTCACCCCCCTCGCCTTCGACCCTGGACACCCCTTCCCGCATATCTCCAACCTCAGCCTCAGCCTGGCGGTGGCGGTGCGGGATCCCAACGCGCCGCACCAAACCGAGCGCTTCGCCCGGGTCAAGGTGCCAGCCACCTTCCCCCGACTGCTGGCCATCGCAGATCAAAGCGACGCGACAAGGTCCGACGAGCTCGGCCTGCCGGAGCAGCGTCCTCAGCAGAGCTTCATCTGGCTGGAGGAAGTGGTCGCCCACAACCTCGACCTGCTCTTCCCCGGGCTCACCATCGCCGCCGCCTACCCCTTCCGGGTGACCCGCGACGCCGATCTGGAAATCGAGGCGGACGAAGCCTCGGATCTGCTGGAAGCCCTCGAGGAGGTGGTGGAGCAGCGCCAATTCGGCTTCGTCGTCCACCTCGAAGTCGACGAACGCATGCCTCCCTGGGTGCGAGACATCCTGCTGGAGAATCTCGAGCTGGCGCCCTACCAGCTGACCTCCTCCCGCGGGCCGGTGGGCCTGGCGGACGTCTCCGCCTTTACCGACGTGGAGCGCCCGGATCTCAAATTTCGCCCCTTCGTCCACCACTCCCACCCGGCTCCCAAGGAAGAGGGTCAGATCTTCTCTCTGCTGCGCCAGCGGGATCATCTCCTCTACCTGCCCTACGACAGCTTCCAGCCGGTGGTCACTTTCCTCCAGCAGGCGGCGAGAGATCCCAAGGTGCTGGCCATCAAGCAGACCCTCTACCGGGTAGGCCCCAACTCCCCCATCGTCCAGGCGCTGATGCGGGCGCGGGAGAACGGAAAACAGGTTGCCGTGCTGGTGGAGCTCAAGGCGCGCTTCGACGAAGAGAACAACATGGTGTGGGCCCGAGAGCTGGAGCAGAAGGGCGTCCACGTGGTGTATGGCGATACGGAGCTCAAGACCCACGCCAAGATCTGCCTCGTAGTGCGCCGGGAGAGCGTGGGCATTCGCCGCTACCTCCATCTCTCCACCGGCAACTACAACCCGGTCACCGCCCGCATCTACACCGACCTTGGCTTCTTCACCTGCGACGAGGCGCTGGCCAACGATCTCTCGGATCTCTTCAACCGCCTCACCGGCTACTCCGCCAAGCGGGATTACTCCAAGATCATCGCCGCTCCCCACGCCATTCGGGAAGCGCTGCTGGAGCGCATTCACCGCGAGATCGAGCACCAGCAGGCCGGCCGCCGCGGCCACATCGCCCTGAAGATGAACTCTCTGGTCGACAAGCGCTGCATCCAGGCGCTGTACCGCGCCTCCGCCGCGGGGGTCCAGGTGCAGCTCCAGGTGCGGGGTATCTGCTGCTTGCGACCGGGCCTTCCGGGACTCAGCGAGAACATCGAGGTGACCTCCATCGTCGGCCGCTTCCTGGAGCACACCAGGATCTACTACTTCCGCAATGGCGGAGACGAGGAGATCCTCACCGGCAGCGCCGACCTCATGCCCCGCAACCTCGATGGCCGGGTGGAGGTGCTCTTCCCGATCGAGGATCCGGAGCTGAAGAAGAGCCTGCGGGACGACATCCTCTTCCTCCACCTGAGGGATACCAGCAAGGCCCGCCGGATGCTCTCGGACGGCTCCTACGAGCGGCGACGGCCGGCGGCCGGCGAAGAGCCCCTCAACACCCAGGAATACCTGCTGCAGCACGGCGGCTCCTGGCGGCGCGACGAGGATTGATGCGCTAGCTCCCCGGCCGAAGGCACCCGACTCTCAGCCCAAGGAGCCAGCCCCAGGAGCCGGCCCAAGGGACAGCAGGCAACGGCTCAGCGACGCGGAGAGATCGTCGCTAGTAAACTAGGGCCCTAGGCTCCATCGCCGGCTCAACGAGAGAGAGCGTCCTCTCTCTAGCCCCCGGCTGCTCGGTCTTCACCGCAAGAGTTAGCTCCCGCGGAGCCTAGACTCAGCGGCAGCAGGCCGGCGCCCATCGTCCGGGCTCCGCCACTCGTCTTCCCTTCGCCACCTCAGCAGGAGATTCTCTATGGCCCCCGCCCAGTCCACTCGGCCGCCCCTCGATCATCCCCGGCTGCTGCCCTTTCTGCCTCTCCTGCTCATGGCCTGGGCCGACGGGGAGCTCAGCGACGAAGAGCTCAGCGCCATCCGCGCCCGCCTCGACTATCGGCCGGATGCGCCGCAGGTCGCCAGCAACGGCGGCGCTGCCGAGGACTGCCTGCTGTGCGAGACCCTCGACGAAGATCAGCGGGCCGCGATCACCGCCTGGCTCGATCCCCATCATCCCCCCGACGCCGTGGATCTCGCCCGGTGGCGGCGGCAGCTGCGGCGGGGAGCCGAGGCCCTGGATTCCGCCCACCGCCGCACCCTGGCCCAGCTGGGAGCTGATCTGGTGGCCCACCGCGGCGAGCAGGAGGGAGGCTCCGAGACCATCAGCTCCGCCGAGGAGCTCAGTCTGACGAGGCTGCAGGAGGCCTTGGGCCTGAACCACTCGGCGGAGGCCACCCGCGCGCTGCTCGAGCTTCAGCGGCCGCCCGCCGCAGAGGAAGCAGCCTCTCAGGAAGAGCTACCCTCCTTCCCGCTGGACGCTCTCCAGGACCTCCTCGCCGGCCGGCGAAAGGCCCTGCGCCAAGAAGTTCTCGATCTTCTCGGCACCGCTGAGCTGAAGGCCCCCGAGGACGCCGATCGAGAGACCCTGCGCCAGCACACGCTGCGACGGCTGAAGCTCTTGGCGGATCGAGGCTGGGGAGGCCTCGCCTTTCCCGCCGAGGTCGAGGGCGGCGGAGGCGACATGGAGGGTTTCCTCACCGTCTTCGAGACCCTGGCCTTCGGCGATCTTTCCCTGTTGGTGAAGTTCGGCGTGCAGTTCGGGCTCTTCGGCGGCTCCATCGCCCAGCTGGGCACCGAGCACCATCACCGCCGCTACCTGCCGGCGGTCACCCGCCTGGAGCTACCGGGCTGCTTCGCCATGAGCGAGACCGGCCACGGCTCCAACGTGCGGGAGCTGGAGACCACCGCCCACTACGATGCCGAGAGCGACGAGCTGGTGATCGACAGCCCCGAGCCGAAGGCCTCCTCGCGCAAGGATTGGATCGGCAACGCGGCCCGCGATGGCCGCCTCGCCACCGTCTTCGCGCAGCTCACTGTGGGCGAGGAAGAGCACGGAGTCCACGCCATCCTGGTGCCCATCCGCGACGAGGAAGGACGCCCTCTGCCGGGCGTGGAGATCGAGGATTGCGGCGGCAAGCGAGGGCTGGAGGGGGTCGACAACGGTCGGCTGACCTTCCGCTCGGTGCGCGTACCGCGCAAAAATCTGCTGGACCGCTTCGCCTCCATCGACGACCAGGGCAACTATCAGAGCCCCATCGCCAGCCCCTCCCGTCGCTTCTTCACCATGCTCGGCACCCTGGTCGGCGGCCGGGTGAGCGTCGCCCTGGCCAGCCACAGCGTCGCCCGCACCGCCTTGACCATCGCGGTGCGCTACGGCTCCCGGCGCCGGCAATTTGGCGCCCCGGGCCAGCCCGAGACCCGCCTGCTGGACTACCCCTCCCACCAGCGGCGCCTGCTGCCCCGCCTCGCCACCACCTACGCCTACGGCTTCGCGCTGCGGGAGCTCGCCCAGCGCTACCTCGATTCGCCGCCGGACGACCGCCGCTCGGTGGAGGCCCTCGCCGCCGGCCTCAAGGCCCTCGCCACCCGCCACGCCGTAGACACGGTGCAGGAATGCCGCGAAGCCTGCGGCGGCAAGGGCTACCTCAGCGAGAACCGCTTCGGCACCCTCGCCGCCGACGCCGATATCTTCACCACCTTCGAGGGCGACAACACGGTGCTCCTGCAGCTGGTGTCCAAGGGCCTGCTCTCGGACTTCAAGCAGCAATTCGAGCGCCTCGACCTGCTGGGCCTGGTGCGCTACCTCGCCGATCGCGCCATCGACGCGGTGACCGAGCGCAATCCGTGGACCACCCGCATCGTCGAGGCGGAGCACCTGCGGGACGGCGACTTCCAGCTCGACGTGCTGCGCCACCGGGAGCAGCACCTGCTGTCCACCGTCGCCCAGCGCCTGCGCAACCGGATCCGTCGCGGGGAAGAGAGCTACGAAGCCTTCCTGGCCTGCCAGAACCATCTTCTCGCCCTCGCCCGGGCGAGCATCGAGCGCTTCACCCTGGAGCAATTCCAGGCCGCTATCGACTCGCTCCAGGAACCCTCTCTGCGAGCGCCTCTGGAGCGCTTACGTAGCCTCTACGCCCTGTCTCGAATCGAGGCCGACCTCGGCTGGTTCCTGGAACACGGCGACCTCGCCAAGCCGAAGTCCCAGGCCATCCGACTCCAGGTGGAGGCCCTGTGCAGCGAGCTCCGCCCCGACGCCCGCGCTCTGGTGGATGCCTTCGGCATTCCGGACGACGTCCTCGCCGCCCCCATCGCGCTGGATCCTGCCCCGGGTGCCGCCTCCAGCCACCCCATTGGAGGGTCCGGGGCTTGAGCCTAGCCACGCTGCTCGGCCTCTGCCTCCTCGCCCTGCTGGTCGGCGCCGTCGTTGTCCTGCTGATCCTCGATCTCAGCCAGCGATCCAACGCCATCCAGCACAACTATCCGGTGGTAGGGCGCTTCCGCTTCCTGCTCTCCGCCCTCGGCCCCAAGCTGCGCCAATACATCGTCGCCGCGAATGATGAGGAGCGCCCCTTCAGCCGCGACCAGCGCCACTGGATCCGGGCCTCCGCCGACCGCAAGAACAACTACTTCGGCTTCGGCAGCGACAACGATATGGAGCGTTCCCCGAACTACCTGATCCTGCGCCACAGCAGCTTCCCGCTGCCGGACCTTCATCCCGGTACCCCGGGCTACGACTCCTCCTACCCCCTTCCCGGCGCCAAGGTCTTGGGCCAAAGCCGCGGGCGGCAGAAGGCCTTTCGTCCGGCCTCCCTAGTGAACATCTCGGCGATGAGCTACGGCTCTCTGTCCTCCACCGCAGTGAGCGCGATGAACCGGGGGGCCAAGATCGCCGGCGTCCTCCACAACACCGGCGAAGGCGGCGTGGCGCCCTACCACCTCGAGGGCGGAGATCTCATCTGGCAGCTGGGCACCGGCTACTTCGGCTGCCGAACGGAGAGCGGCGACTTCTCCCTTCAGCACCTGGTGGACACGGTGCAGGCGAACCCCACCATTCGGGCCCTGGAGGTGAAGCTCAGCCAGGGAGCCAAGCCCGGGGTTGGCGGCATTCTTCCGGCGGAGAAGATCACCGCCGAGATCAGCCGCATCCGAGGCATCCCCCGGGGCAAGGATTGTCTCTCACCCAACGCCCACACCGCCTTCTCCAACGCCGATGAGCTCCTCGACTTCGTGGAGACCCTCGCCGACGCCACCGGTCTGCCGGTGGGCATCAAGAGCGCCGTCGGCGAGCTGGATCTCTTCCACGACCTCGCCCGCGAGATGGAAGACGGCCAGCGGGGCATCGACTTTCTCACCGTCGACGGCGGCGAGGGGGGCACCGGTGCCGGCCCTCTGGCCTTCACCGATCACGTCGCCCTGCCCTTTCAGCTCGCCTTCACCCGGGTCTACAAGATCTTCCATCAGGCGGGCCTCAGCGATCGCATCACCTTCATCGGCTCCGGCAAGCTCGGCCTGCCGGAGCGGGCGATGCTCGCCTTTGCCATCGGCTGCGACATGATTCAGGTGGCGAGGGAGGCGATGCTCGCCATCGGCTGTATTCAGGCCCAGAGGTGCCATCAGGGCAATTGCCCCGCCGGCATCGCCACTCACCGTCCGTGGCTGGTGAAGGGGCTGGATCCTCAGGTCAAGGCCCACGCCCTGGCCAACTACTTCGTGGTTCTGCGCAAGGAGCTCACCCGCTTGTCGAGGGCCTGCGGAGTCGCCCACCCGGCACTGCTCACCGCCGACCGCCTGGAGATCCTCGACGACCGCTTCGGCTCCATCACCGCTGCGGAGCTCTTCGGCTACAGCCCCGGGATGGGCCTGCCGTCCGAGGACGACGCCGAGCTCCTCGCCGCTCTTCCCCTTTCGACCGCCGCCGAATCTAGTCACCCCGCCTCCGCGGCTTGATTCCGCTCCCGCCGCGCCGCCACTGAGCTAACACTGAGCTACTACTGAGCTACTACTGAGCCTCGCAAATCATGTCCCTGAGTGTCTTCGATCTTCTCGGCCTGGTGGGAGTCGGCCTCGTGCTCCTCGCCTACTACGGTCTTCAATCGGCCCGCCTGTCCTCGAAACAGCCGCGCTTCTACCTCTTGAACGGCGCGGGAGCCGCGCTTATCCTCCTCTCCCTCGCAGAGGCCTGGAACCTGCCGGCGGCGGTGATCGAGAGCGCCTGGTTGCTGATCTCTATCAACGGCTTGGTGCGTACGCTGCGCCACCGGGGAGACACTTCCTCCGACCCGTTGCCCCCTAGCGCCCCTTCAGCATGAGCCCCGAGACGATTAGCCCCCAGACCTTGTCCTCCGGCAAGCATCGCACCCTCCGCCGAGTCGGGCTCTTCGCCCTCGGGCTCGGAGCCCTGGGCCTGGGCCTCGCGGCCCTGTTCTCGCTGCGCCCCTGGGGGCCAGAGCCACGACGCCTGAGCGAAGATCAGCGCCGGGAACGCATCGATCGGCTGTATAGCGAATACCGCGAGAGCTTCCCCGATGTGCCCTCGCTCTCCCCCGAAGCCCTCACCCAACGCCTCGAGTCCGCAACACCACCACCGATCCTCGTCGACGTCCGGGACGAGCGAGAACAAGAGATCTCCATGCTCCCCGACGCCCTGACGACCGAAGCCTTCGAAGAGCTCCGAAGACAGCAACCCCAGCAGGTCGCCGCCGCCGAGATCGTCACCTATTGCACCATCGGCTACCGCAGCGGCCGCTACGCCGAAGAGCTCCGGGAGCAGGGCCTCAACGCCCACAACCTAGCCGGCAGTCTCCTCGCCTGGACCCACACCGGACGCCCCCTCGAGCACCGCGACGCCCCGGTCTACCGACTCCACGTCTGGAGTGAGCGCTACGACCTCGCGGCAGACGCCTACACCACGACCTGGTAAGACAGCCAGACAGCGCCTCGGCCGAATCAGGGAACTTGGCCGACTGGGAACTTGGCTGGGAACTTGGCTCCTGGGAACTTGGCTGGCGAGTGATCCTGGGAACTTGGCAGGCGAGTGATCCCAAGGCGAAAACTGGGCACTTGGTAGGCGAGTGATCCGCAGCCATCAAGGAACTTAGCCATCAAGGAACTTAGCAGGCGAGTGATCCGGGCGAGTGATCCGCAGCCGAAGGATCGACACCCCTGGGATATAGTTCTCCTACACTTACGTTTTTAGTCTAGGTCTGCAGGACATCGATCGAGGGCCTTAGAAGCCCCGAGGGAGAGGAATGATGAAGTCTTCAAGCACCCTGAGCCGACGAACCCTTCTCGCCAGCGCGGGCGCCTTGGCAGCGGCTACGGCAGCGCCATCGGTACTCGCCAGCGCAGGACCTGATCACCACGAGAAAAAGGACGGGCACGGCGGGCACGGCGGGCACGGAGGTCATGAGGGCCATGAGGGCCATGAGGGCCACGGGCATACAGGTAGCGGCCCGCATCACGAGAGCCTCGTCACCGCCGCCCTAGAATGCGTAGCGGAAGGCCAGCATTGCCTGCAGCACTGTCTCGAAGCCCTCGGAGCAGGAGATCGCAGCCTGGCAGCGTGCGCCCAGCAGACCACCGAGTTGGTCAGCAGCTGTTCGGCCCTCGCTGGTCTGGGAGCCCATAACTCTTCTCATCTCGCTCTCTTCGCCCAGGCTGCCGAATCGATATGCCGCTCCTGTGAGGAGGCCTGTCGGCAGCATCTGCACCACGAAGCCTGCCGGCGCTGCGCCGAGGCCTGCGCTCGCTGCGCCGCCGAGTGCCGCAAGCTGATCAGCACCTGATTCTGATCTGCTCTCCGCGGAGCGGCCAGCTTCCTCATCGACGAAGATCTCGGATCTATGGATCCGATTCAACAGCCCGGGACCAAGATCAACAAGGTTCCCGGGCTGTTCTCGTATCCCGCAATCCCCAAGGGGACCTACTCTTCTCCCGCTGGCTGGATCGAATGGTCCGAGGGGCCTGCGACGCCCACCGCTGGATCGGTCACGCTCGAAGGCACAACGTCCCAGCCACCGAGGCCGCCGGTCTCAAAGCCGTTGGCAAAGATCTGGTAGACGCTCTGCCGGAAGCCAGCGGTAGTGGGCCCCGTCGCGTTGAGGGTTTTGCGGTTGTCCGTCGCTAAGGGCTGGCCTTCGGGAATCCCCATCGGGGCACCGGTGATGGGGTCGTTCACCTCTGGGTTCGCCCAATACAGGCGGCGTGTGCAGGTGGAGCAACGGTTGTCGTTGGTCGCCATGATGGTGCGGAACTCATTGACGATGTCTAGATGGCCGTGATTGAAGGTGAAGGGTGAGTTGTCGGTATCGTCGCCTCCCCATTGATGCCGCCCCCCCTGGAGATGCCCCAGCTCGTGCTGGAAGGTATAGCCGGGAGAGATGCATCGCTGACTGGTGACGCAGAAGGCGAAGGCCTCGAAGCCTGGCGTGACGTCCGTCATGATGAAGGCCCTACCACAGCCTCCGGTATCGAAGATCAGCTTGACGGTATCGGCACCGTGGAGGTCCCGCAGAGGATGCACTTCATCCATGTGGCCATCGTTCGGGTCCTGTAGACGGTCCCGTAGATCGCCCCCACCCTGCGTCTCGTCGTAGTCGATCTCCTGCAGATGAGCCAGGAACACCCGATGAGTGATTCCGCTGCGCTCGTAGCTCAGATTGGTCTCGGTGACCCCTAACTCCACCAGGCTCTCCACCGCTACGGTCCCCCCGGCACCGTCCCGGGCGTTGGGCGTGTAGACCACCAGCAGATCGTGAAAGAAGACATCCGGTCCACCGGTGCCGGCGATCCCAGCTTCACTAGAGCGGGTTCCTGCACCCCCTACAGCAGAATCGAGAGACTCTCGAGGAACGGCTGTCGGAGGCGACTCCCGATACGCGGGATGACTCTCGTCCACCTCCTGGATCGCGTGCAGGCTCCGTCCATCAGCATCTTGGCCGATCACCCTCAATTCGATGAGCCGGTGATCCACCCGTACCGAGCCCACCACCGTGCTCTCTCGGGCGACCAAGATCACGTCTCCCCGAGGCTTTCCGCCCTGGCCCTTCACTTCCCCCACCCAGGAGACGCTTCCCGATCGATTGGGGATCACCCGCACTCGCCGGACCTCGAGTCTCTCCCCGGCGAAGAGGTCTAAGGTTAGCCGGTCAGCCCGCGCCAGGGCAGGCGGTCCTCCTGAGCCATCGGAGGCCTCCGGCAGCAGCCATTGCGGCTCGATCTGCACCCCCCGGCGCCGCAAAATGCCCGCGCTGCGGTCGGCGCTAGCTTCCCCTGTCGAGGCCCACAGGGATTGGAAATCTCTCTCTTGAGGTATTGCCGCTCCGGCCAACGAAGTGGTGGCCAATAGAGTGAAGAGCAGGCCCGCAAGCAAAAGAGCCCATCCACTAATCCAGCGTCGAGATTCAGTCATGGCACCGCCTCTTCGGATTCTGTTCGTGATGGAGGTTCATTCACCTCAGCAGGGTCATCCCGTCATTGCCAAGAGTCTATCCCGAGCCTCCAGCCCCCGAGGCCCAATTCAACCCCCTTGGAGCTGATTCGGAACATCCTGAGCAAAGACCAGCCGAGTGATCCGGAACAAAGACCAGCCGAGTGATCCGGAACAAAGACCAGCCGAGTGATCCGGAACAAAGACCAGCCGAGTGATCCGGAACAAAGACCAGCCGAGTGATCCTAATGATCCTCGCCGGAACCAGAGCGGATCAGTCGATAATTTCGGTCGGTGGTTGAAGCTTCCGAAGCGGAATCTCCTGGGCGAAGACGGTCCCTCCCATCTCATTGCGCGTGCTCAACGTAATTGACGGTTCCCCTTCCCACTGCAGCTCGATCCAGCCGAAGTTGTGGTCGCCGTAGGGCGGAAAGACGGCTAGGGGAGCCGGGCGAGCAGCTCCCCTAGGATTGGCGCGATTGAGGCTGCTGGAGGTCAACTCATAGAGGGGGTAGCCCAGGCCGCCATCCCCACGGCTGAGCTCACTGAAATGAGCATCACCGCTCAACAGGATCACCCCACCAGCTCGAGTCTTGCGCAGCAGGGAGAAGAGGCGCTCTTGCTCTAGCGGGAGATTCTTCCAGCTTTCGAATCCCGAAGCGTAGCTCAGCACCCGAATACCGGAAACGATCAGCCGTACCTCCGCCGGCTGCTGAAGCTGCTCCTCGAGCCAAGCCCATTGGGCTTCTCCCAGCATTGTCGCTTCCGAGTCGAGCCGGGGACGGTATCGAAAATAGGGGGAAGGGTCTCTCTCCAAAGCCGAGCGAAACCAGCGCCCGTCGAGCAACAGAATTTGAACTCGCTGCCCCGGCGGACCCAGGACATAGGATTGATACACCCCGGGCCGCTGACGCATCGGCGCATCCTCAGGAACGCCGAAAAATTCGACTAGGGCACGCTTAGCCAGCTGCTTGGCCTCGAACTCGGCGCCCGCATCGTTGGCGCCGTAGTCGTGATCATCCCAGGTCGCCAACACCGGCACCCTGCTCCGCAGCTTTGCGAAGCCCGGCACAGATCCCAAGGCCTCATAGGCGCGCTGCATTTCGCCGAAGTCGGTCGTGTCGGCGTAGACGTTGTCGCCAATCATCAGGAAGAGATTCGGGGCGGCCTCCGATACAGCTTCCCAGATTGGCTGGGAATAGTCCTGATGGGCACAGGATCCCAGCGCGATGCGGTCGATTCTCTCGTTCGGCACCAACGCCACCCTGGCAGCGCTCTCAGCGGGACTGCCGGATGACGGCTGCTCCGATGCGGCTGGTGCAGCCGCTACACCTGGAGACTGAGCAGCAGTAGAGACGCAGGCCGACGAAGCTCCCAGCAGCAGGAGTAATAAAGCCGAGAGACCCTGTCGCTGAGACCAGCACCGGCGTCTCTTTCGCCTCTTCAGCGACCAGCTTTCTCGAGTCAGTGATTTACAGGATCTCTCAATCTTCATCGAATTCCAGTTTCCCCGTGGTTTCCCAATGAGTCGCAATCTGCTGGGCGCGAGCTTCACGGCCCGTCGAACGCAGAAGGTTGAGGTAATTCTCTCGAGCTCCCGAGAACTCGGGATGATCCATCGACAGGGAGCCTGCCAGCACCTGGAAACTCTGAAGGTACAGCTCCTCTGCCTCCGCGAGCTTGCCACGGTCGCGGTGAATATTGGCCAGCAAATGCAGGTCAAAGCCGATGTAGGGATGCTCCTCACCGTGGAGCTCTCGATCCATGGCCAGCGCCTCTCGGGCTAGCGCCTCCGCCTTCTCCAATCGGCCGGACTCCCAATACAGCTGACCGAGATTGACCGTCACCATGGACACCTGGGCATGGGTCGCACCGAAGAGCTCTTCGAAGATCTTCAGCGCCTGCCGGAGCTGCAGCTCAGAATCGGCGTACCGCTTCTGGGCCAGATAGAGGGTGCCCAAGTTGTTATGGAGGTGACCCAAATTCGGATGCCTCGAGCCCAGCGATCGCTCCCAAACCTCCCCCACGTGCCGCCAGAGAGCCTCAGCGTCCTCGTAGCGACTGACTCGACGGTAGACGACGGCCAGAGCGTTCTCGATCCTCGCTACCTGATCGTTATCCGGTCCGAGAGTGCGGCGCCGAATCTCCAGGCTTCGCTCAAGATCGTCGATCGCTTCCTGGTAGCGCCCCATCTGTGTGAGCACCACTCCGGCGTCATGCAGAGTCTCGGCCAGCTGATGTTCTCCCGAAGCGCCTTGGGCCTCTTCTGGAAGACGAATCTCCTCGAGATACTTCAAGGCTTCCTCGAAGCGCCCCTGGATTCGATAGAGCTCGCCGAGGCGCTTCTTCGCGAACAAGACCCGGGGATGGTCTTCGCCAACCAGCCCCTGGCGAATCTCCAGCGAGCGCAGAGCCAGTGACTCTGACTCCTCGAAGCGCGAGAGCACCTGCATCAAATAGGAGCTTTCTGAGTACACCTCGGCCAGGTCGAGATCTTCTCTCCCCGTCTCTTCCAAAATCCTCGTCGCTTCTGCCAAGAGATCTTCCGCGCGGTCATAGTCGGTCGTCATGCGCAACAACCTCGCCAACCTCAGGGCGCCATCGGCGATGTCCAAGGGATCGGGCTCAGCGATCCCGCGGCGCTGAGCTAGACTCTCCTCCAGCAGGCTATGGGAGGTCTCGTAATCCCCAAGCTGGTAGTACACCGATCCCATGGTAGCCATCATTCGAGCCTGCACCGCGGGCTGATCATTGAGGTCTAGCCGGATCCGCTGAGCGCCAGTCTCCAGGATCTCTCGAGCCGTCACGGTTTCCCCCTGGGAGTTCTCTGGCTTGGAGACGTTGAACATCTCCTCCATGAAGGTCACGACCTCTTCCGCCTCTCGGCTCGCCAGAATGGCCCTTCGCTCCGACTCCAGCGCTCGATTGCGCTCCGCGGAGAGCTGACGTATATGCAGCCAACCGGCAAGGAAGATCGTCACCAGGAGCCCGACGGTGACCAGCGTCGCCCCGAGAATTCGCATGCGCTGGCGGGGGCGATCGCGAATTCTCTGCAGCCTCTCCACCACCTCGGCGGCCGCCGGTCTAGCCTCCGGGGCGACCGAGAGCATGCGCTGCACCAGCAGGTTGAGCTCGGCTTCGCGATCCGGGTCCCCAATCTCCAGCTGACGGGCCTTCGTCGCAACATCCTCGAGATTCTGCACCCCCGCGAAGGGGTGCTTGCCGGAAAGCATCTCCTCGAAAATCAACCCCAGTCCGTAGATATCGCTCGCCGCCGTAGCCCTACCTCCCTCGGCCTGCTCTGGGCTCATGTACAGCAAGGTTCCGAGCACGACCCCGGCCTCCGTCCTCAACACCTGGGTCGCCGATCGGGGCACTTTGTCGGAGCGTTGCAATGCAATCGGCCCTTCCGCCGCGGAATCCCCTGGGCGACCGCTCCGCTCCAGGGGCTCTGCCGTAGAGGCGAGACCGAAGTCGAGCACCTTCACCGCCCCCTGCGGCGTCAACATCACGTTCGAAGGCTTCAGATCACGGTGCACGACGCCCCGGGCATGGGCCTTCACCAAAACCTCCGCTACTTCCTGAACGACCCGAAGTCGATCGGCGGGCTCCAGTCCACCACTCAGAACCGCCGCCAAGGTCTGACCCTCGATCAGCTCGAGGACGAGGAAATCCTGCTCTTCGTCCTCCAGGTAACCGTAGATCTGGCAGATCTTCGGATCCTGCAGCTTCGACAGCAGCCGTGCTTCGCGCAGCATCCGAGAGCGGGCACCGGAGGAAAGGCGGTCTCGACGCAGGGCCTTGAGCGCCACCCGGCGGCGCAGCTTCTCGTCGAACCCAACGTAGATCTCCCCCATTCCTCCCACCGCCAGGCGCTCCAGAATTCGGATCGATCCGACCGACTTCCCGCGCCAGTGCTCGTCCTCCAGTAGCTCCTCCTCAACCTGCCGCCCCTCTTCCCGGGCCGGTCCCCGCCGAGCACCTAGCTCACCCCCAGGCCCCAGATATTCCGTAGGCAACTCGAGAGTTTCCTCCGTCGGAGGCTGTCGAAATTTCGGATTGTCAGAATTCATTGGCTACCCAGCAGCATATTCCGCCTCTAGGCCGCTGACCAGGCCTTTGAAACAGAGAAGGTAGATGGTCAACCGAGACCATTGGGGAAAGTTGAGGTGAGTGGCTGAGGAAAGTGGCAGGCAAGTGATCCCCTGAGCGAAAAATAACCTCTGGATCAAGTAGCAGGATCAAGTCGCAGGCGAGTGATCCAATGAAGGAAAAATCGCTGGGGGGAAAGTGGCAGGCGAGTGATCCCCCGCGGGAAAGATTGCCAGAAAAGGTGGCGGGGAAAGTGGCAGGCGAGTGATCCAATGAAGGAAAAATCGCTGTGAAGGGTGACTGAGAACAGTTGAGAACAGTGGCAGGCGAGTGATCCCGAGTGATCCCCCCTGAGATCTCAGTGTGCCTTCGGCAGGGTTCTATGCCGTCTGGTAACGAGATTGGTCGGAATCGTCACCCCGCCATCGATCGGCCTTTCGCTTGGCGATGGCCGTCGCAACGGTGGTGTAAAGCAGCGGAATCAACACCAGGGTGACGAGGGTCGAGGCCAAGAGACCGCCGACCACCACCCGTGCAAGGGAAGCCTGGAGCTCCGCTCCGGGCCCGATTCCTACCGCCAGCGGCAGCAGCCCGAGAACGGTGGAGGTCGTGGTCATCAAAATGGGCCGCAGACGCAGACGGGCCGCTTCGATAGTGGCTTCAGCAGCCCCGAGATTGTGATCTCGGCGCAGCAGATTGACCGCGTCCACCAAGACGATGGCGTTGTTCACCACGATGCCGATCAGCATCACCAAACCCATCACGCTTTGAAGGTTGAGGGTCGTACCGGTGAGAAGCAGCGTCGGCACGACTCCAATCAGAGCCACTGGCACCGAGGCCATGACGATGAGGGGGTCGACGAAACGCTCGAATTGCGCCGCCATCAGCATGTAGACCAGCACCAAGGCCATGATGATCGCAAAGCCGAAGTCTCGCTGGGCCTCGAGTTGCTCTCGATACTCCCCTCCAAAGGTCAGCGAGAAGCCCTCGGGCAGAGGCAGCGAGACGAGCTCCTCACGCACCGCTTCCACCACATCGCCCAAAGCGGCTCCCGGTGCCAAGCCTGCCCGCAGGTAGGTCACCCGCTGACCATCGACCCGTTCTATGGATACGGGAGCGCGCCCTCGCTGGCGTTCCACCACGGCGGAGAGGGGGACAGAGGCACCCTGGGGAGTGCGCAGCGCGATATTGTCTAAATCCCTTGAGTTCAGTCGGTCCTGGGAGCGCAGGCGAACGGTGATCGGATATTCATCCCCGCCGTCCCGCAGACGACTGGCCTCGAGGCCACCGAGATTCGCCTGAACCGTCCTCGCCACCTCGCGGATCGAGAGCCCCAGCTCCGCGATGCGTTCCCGGTCGAAGATCAGGTTCTCCTCCGGCTGCCCCTCCCGCCGGCTCAGGCGAACCTCTCCAACTCCCGGAACTGTCTCCATTCTGCGCTGAATCTCCGCCGCCAGCTCGTCCGCTCGCTCCAGATCCCATCCCTTGAGCTCCAGCTCGATGGGGCGATCTCCGCCACCGGAGCTGAAGACCCGCCGCAGCATCCACAAGCCGCTCTGCGCCTGCACCTCGATTTCGGCACCGGGCACCTCACCGGCGGTCGCCGCCCGCAGCTTGGCGGCAAGGGCTTCGCTAGACAAGGGGCGGCGATCTTGAGGAACCAGGCTGAGCTCGACCTCCGCATTACTGCCTCTGACCTCCGTCGCCATCACCTCGACGGCGTCCGATGGCAGCGTCTCACGGACTCGCTGCTCTAGCTCATCTAAATAGGCCCTCACCACGGCAATATTGGTTCCCTGGGCCATCTCGATCTCAACATCGATCTCGTCGCTGTCCAGTGGGGGCGCAAGCTCCACCGGAATTCTCGGCAGGGCGAGCACCGCGGCGAGCAGCAGCGCCAACGTGACCGCGAAGACCAAGCGCCGCCGACGTAGGGCACCCCTCAGCTTTTCAACGTACCAGGTCTCCAAGCGGTGGGTGACGCTCCGCCGTCGACGTCCCTCTACCCCCTCACGACGCCTCAAGCCGAGACGCAGAAAGCGGGAAGCCAGCATCGGAACGAGGGTCAAGGCCACCAGGAGGGAGCAAAGAAGGGCGAAGACCACCACCAACGCCAGGGCCTGAAACAGGGCGCCGCTGGTGGTGCTGGTAAACACCACCGGGAGGAAGATCACGCTGGTCGTCAGGGTCGAGGCGACGATCGCGCCGGCAACTTCCCAGGCACCGATCCGGGCCGCCTCCTCCGGCACTCGATCTTCTTCTTCTCGCTTACGGACGATGCTCTCGAGCACCACGATGGCGTTATCCACCATCAAGCCAACGCCGAGGGCCAAGCCGCCAAAAGTCATTTGATTCAGCGTCAACCCCGCAAAGTAGAGCAGGCCAAAGGTCGAGATTACCGAAATTGGAATCGCCAACGCGATGATCACCGTGCTGGAGCGATTCCGCAGAAAGAAGTAGAGGGTCAAGATCGCCAGCAGGGAGCCCCACAATCCGGCGGTTCGCACGCTGTCGATGGATTGACGAATGAACTCACTCTGATCCGAGATCACGGTGAGATAGAGATCGTCTCTCTCGGTATGGACCCGCTCCACCTCTCGGCGAATCTCCTCCGCCACTCGCACCGTGTTGGCCCCGCTCTGCTTCTGAATGCGCAGCGTCACCGCGGGAACGCCATTGATCTCCGACAGATATTGAACCTCCTCATAGCCGTCCCTCACCGTCGCGAGATCCCGCACTCGAACCGGTGCTCCGTCTAGAGTGCGCACCACCGTGCGCGCGATCTCGTCGACCGACCGGTACTCTCCCTGAGCCCGAACATAGAGATTGCTGGTGCCGCTCTTGACGTCACCACCGGGTAGCGTCAGGTTGTTTTGGCCCAGCGCATCCACGACATCGAGGGCGGTTAATCCCGTGGCCCGGAGCCGATCTCGCTCCAGCTCGATTCGGATCTCCCGGTGGACTCCGCCACGAACGCTGATCGCTCCGACGCCGGGAATCTGCTCAAAACGCCGAGAGAGATCATTTTCCAGAATGCGGGTCAGCTCCTCCATCGGCCGAGTCGAGGTCACCGCTAGGCTGACGACATCGATTCGGTCGAGATCGAGCTTGAAGATCTGCGGCGCATCCGCCTCCACCGGCAAATCATCCCGCAGTCGGTCGAGGGCAGAACGCAGATCATTGGCGGCCTCATCGAGGGCCGTGCCCCGGGAAAACTCGAGAGTCACCCGGCTGGAGCCCTCCTGCGACCGTGAGGTGACTCGCTCGAGATTCGGCAGCCCGGAAAGCGCGTTTTCGATGGGATCGGTGAGAATCTTCTCGATTTCCTCCGGGCCGACGTTGGGGTAGCTGGTCCTCACCGTCAGCTGCGTGAACTCGATCTGCGGCAGCAAGTCCACCGGAAGGCGAAGGAAAGACGCTGCTCCCAAGACGATGAGAATGAGAAAACCCATCGTGGTCGCCACCGGACGACGAATCGAAAGAGCCGGCAAGGACATCAGCTGCTCTCCCCAGCGCTTTGATCAGCCGGTACTGCCGCCTCAGGTAATGCAGCCTCGGCGCCCGAATCCCGAAGGGCTGGAGCCAGGTAGTCCTGATTACTCGGCGGCCGCACTCCCCGCTCGGCGCTATAGCGCCGCTGCTTATCCAAGAAGCGCCGCAGCAGGTCCTCCCTTTGCAAGCTCTGCAGACTGGCGACTCGCTCCCATGTAGAGGGCCGCACCCGAGCCATCTCCGCCTGGTCGCCGCGGCTGGAAAGCAGCTGTTGTCCCTGAACGACCACCCATTCGCCGACCTCAATGCCCTCGATCCCCAGCACTCCTCTGCCCTCCGCCTGAACGACGACTGGCCGTAGCTCCACCTCGAAGGCTCTCTCGCTCAGCTCCGGAAGCCCCTTGACCGACTCCCCTGCGATCGGTGCCTTCGAAGGTTCGACCAACCCAGGAGGCCCCGTCGCCCCTCCCTCGAGAACGTAAACGCCCAGGATCCCGGTCTGCGGGTCCTCCCATGCGGCGCTCACCGGCACCAGCGTTACTTCCTCGCTCTCACCGTAGAGCACGTCGACGGTAACGAAGGCGCCCGGGCGCAAAGAGGGCGCCGACTCGGCATCCAGGTTGAGGTCGATTTCACCGGTGGTGCTGAAGGAGGTTTCGGCGAGGAATGGAGAGATACGCGAGAGGGCAGCCTCTAGCTCGAGGCGATCCCCTTGGCGAATCACCACCCGCTGTCCCTCCCTCAAATAGGCCAGCATCGACTCGGTCAACGAGACCTCCACTCGCAGCTGCCCAAGATCACCCACCAGAAAGAGAGTTGAGGAAGGATCCACCAGCATCCCCCCCTCGACGGTCCGCTGCCCCAACCGGCCGCTAATCGGAGAGCGCACCACCGTGCGGTCGAGGTCCGAGCGGCGCTCTGCCACCGTCGCCTGCGCCTGCGCGACTCCAGCCTGCCGCTGAGCGGCCGCAGCCTCCACCGCCTGGAGTCGGGCTTCCAGGGTCTCGAGCTCCAGCTGGCTGATCAACTCCGCCTCGGCGAGCTGGCGGGAGCGGGTCACCTCAGCCTTCACCGCCGCGACCTCCGCATCCGCCTCCGCGGCCGCCGCCCTCGCCAGCTGCAGGCGCGCCTCTTCTTGACGAAGCTGATCCTGAAGGCGGCGATCGTCCAGCTTCACCAACACATCGCCGCGACGGACCGCCGCCCCGCTCTCGAAGAGAACCTGCCTTACCGGAGCCGTGATCTCCGGCCGGATCGCCACCTGCTGGCGAGCCTTGACGGTTCCGGAAAGCCGCTCTACTAGCGGCAAGGCGCCGCCGCGAGCAGCTAATGCCTCGACCGCCGGGGCCTTAGGGGTGATCTCCTGGGAGTCTGAAGTCGAAGAGCAGGCCAAGCTGGCGCCAGCCAAACAGGCTCCTACGATCAACCACCGGGTCTTTCGAAGCCACCGCACCTGCCAACTGACTCCTAGACCACCTCGCCACCAGCGAGCCATGCTCCTGCTCATCTCCATCTCCCGCTTCGCAACCCGGCCTACCGAGTCGTGCGTCTATTCGATTCCAAGGGATTGCCGCTCAGCCAGCTATTTCAGTCTACTAAAGCTTTCGTAGCATTCCCTTCGAAAGATGCAACGTCGACCTCCATCGGCTCAAAATTGGCGCAGATCGCCAGCCTACCTTTTCAGCTCCTTGAGCCTGGCTGACGTAGGATGTAGAGCGATTTTTCTTATTCCTCTTTTAGCCATCCGCCCATCAACTCCTCGAACCGGCCCGGGAAGCTCAGTCCCTGCTGCACGTCGAGCAATTCGGAAGAAAGGACGCCCCGTTGACCACGATTCAAGCCTATGCCGCCATAGAAGAGGGAGGCCGACTCTCCCCCTACTCCTTCGACGCGGGCGATCTTCCAGCAGACGAAGTTGAGATCGATGTTCTCGCTTGCGGTATCTGCCACTCCGACCTCTCGATGCTCGACAACGAGTGGGGATTGAGTCAGTACCCCCTGGTACCCGGGCATGAAGTGATCGGCACGATCGCCGCCGTTGGCGAAGGGGTCAAGAACCTACGGATTGGACAGGTGGTGGGACTGGGATGGGTCAGCCGCAGCTGCACGACCTGCCGTAACTGCCTGGGCGGTGACCACAATCTCTGCCAAATCGAATCTACCGTCGTCGCTCGTCATGGCGGTTTTGCAGACAAGATTCGGTGTCAGGCCCTGTGGGCGATTCCCCTTCCCGATGGGTTGACCGCCCAGAAGGCAGGTCCGATGTTCTGCGGCGGCCTCACCGTCTTCAACGCCATCGTCCAGGCCGGTACTCGCCCCACTGATCGAGTCGGCGTTGTCGGTATTGGTGGCCTTGGACATCTCGCCCTGCAGTTCCTCAATAAGTGGGGATGCGAGGTGACCGCCTTCACCTCCAGCGAGAGCAAGGCTGAAGAGGCTCGCGCCCTTGGCGCTCACCGCATCATCAACTCACGATCCGAAGAAGACCTGCTAGCCCATGCGGACCACTTCGACCTCATCCTCTCCACCGTCAACGTCTCCCTGGAATGGCAACACTACCTTGCCGCGCTCGCCCCCAAAGGCCGGCTGCATGTGGTCGGCGCCGCCCTGGAGCCCCTACCTGTGGCCTCGTTTTCCCTCATTGGCGGCCAGCGATCGGTCTCCGGCTCTCCGGTAGGCAGCCCTCTGGTCACTGCCCAGATGCTCGACTTCTGCGCCCGCCACCAGATCGAAGCCACTACCGAACACTTCCCCATGAGTCAGGTCAACGAAGCTCTCGATCACCTACGGGATGGAAAAGCGCGCTATCGAATCGTTTTAGATCGCGACTAGATTAATCCCCCACATCACCCTCCAGATCAATGCCCAGGCGATTGATCCGTGCTCGGGAACAATGCCCAGGCGATTGGTCCGTGCGGGAACATGTTCCCGTAGGCTGAAAGATGTAATGTCCCTACACCCTCTTATCCGGGCGATGGGAAATCTACGCTTTGTTCCCGAGGGCGGTGCCCTCGTAGAGATCACCTGCCGAACGATCCAGGGGCGCCTGCTCCTGCGGCCCACCAAGACACTCCAACAGATCGTCGCCGGAGTGCTCCACCGTGCACAGACTCTGAATCCGCAGGTTGAGATCTGCAACATTGTCGTGCTCGCCAACCACTATCACCTGCTACTCCGCGTCCCAGACGCCCAAACCCTGGCACGGTTCATGGGCTTCGTGAACGGAAACCTTTCCCGCAAGCTTGGTCGCCTCGTCGGCTGGTCAGGACCTCTCTGGGCCCGACGATACGATGCCGTCATCGTTGCCGAAGATGAAGAAAGCCAGGTGGCTCGCTTGATCTACCTACTCTCTCACGGGGTCAAAGAAGGTCTAGTTAGATCTCCACAGCAATGGCCTGGGCTCCATGGGGCTACCGCTCTGCAGGCCGATGGCAAGCTGGAGGGTTATTGGCAGGACGATACCCGGATTTGCAGAGACCGAGCCAAGAAGCGACAGCGGCCAGACGAGCAATACCGGACTGCAATCTGTCTGCAGATGGCCAAACTTCCGTGCTGGAAGCATTTGAGCTGGGAAGAGATTGCTCGGCAGATAACAGAACTAGTGGAGCAGATCATTGAGGAGGGCCGCGCTAAGTTCTCGCACGTCCCTGGCCCAAAGCGCGTTCAGCGTCAAAACCCTCTACGGCGAACCCCTAAGCCAAGGCGCCGCCCAAGACCCATTGTTCACGCTGTCTCGAAGTGGGTTCGGCAAAAGATACTCGGCGCCTATGCAGCTTTTGTTGCAGCCTACCGAAGAGCCTCAGAGCTCTACTTGGCAGGCGACCTGAATGCACCCTTTCCAGAGACAAGCTGCCGTCCTCCAGGGCCTTGGGCTAGTGGCCATCCTCCGCCGTAACAAGGCGATAAAGCATTGTTTCACTATGCTTTACGAGCTTACTAAGGCCAGTCGGTATTCAGCCTAAGGCGTCGGCTTACTCTTCGAACCTATGCACCTAGAGCGACCTCAGCGCCGGGACTAATTCACTCCGAAGAGCCCGTGTCGTCGCTAGGTAGCAGGCGATTGACCCAACAACGAAGACCGACCCTAGAGTCATCGCCACAGCCATCCATGGAAACTGATGGCTGCTACCCAATAGATAGGGAGCAGCTGCTAAGAGCGCTGCAATGCAACCAAGGGCCAGCCCCAAGAGTAAGAGCAGAATGTTCTCCAGAAGCACGACCTTACGGAGTCGACTTGGCGAGAATCCAAAGGCCCTCATCACTGCGAGCTCTCCACGGCGCTCGTGAACATTACGAAGCAAAACGACAGCTAAGCCTAGAGTTCCAAGCAGTAACCCTAAGCCTCCAAGGGTTTGAAACGTGGAGAGATAAGTGTTCTGCACCGCCTTGAAGGTCGCCAAACGCTGCGCAGTGGTCTCGCTATCGAACCCAAAGTCCACCAAATCGGACTCCAGCCTAGCTCCAATGACTTGAGACGCGGAGAAGGCATCAGCTCCCTCCGAACCGATCGTCCCGCTCTGCGGGCCGTCGCCCGGAGGTCCTACAAGGAAGGTCGTAAACCCTTCTACACCAGGGAAATACTCCAGAAGAGCCTCTTCGGCTACCAGAACCTCACTCTGAAAGATTGAGCTAGAAAGTAGCGCTACGAATTGCAGATGTACTGGATTTCCCCGAGCATCCTCAACTGTCAGCTGCTCGCCGATCCCCACCTTGAGGATCCATCGCGCCGTCTCAAAGTCAGCGATCGCAGGCACCACGGGGACGCCATCCGGTGTTCGGGGAAGGTCAACGTCAAGAAGGGACCAAGGGTTCTCTATATCCCCAGAGGCAGAGACTTCGCGGGGATCAATCGCCTGGGAACTTGCCTCGGCCTGGGAACTTGCCTCGGTATTTGTTTTGAGGCCTGAGGGATCAATCGCCTGGAAAGTGAAGCCGCCGCGTTGGCGTAGGGAGCGAGGCACGCCCAAGAGGGTGGGGTCCTCCGGCTGGTAGAGGTTCAAACAGCTGGCATCGTCTCCGGGGCGGCGGCGGAGGGCAAAGACTTCGAGACCCTCCAGAGCCGCTTCCGTCTCGGGTCTCAATCCTAGGTCGAAGCGATCGTCGGGATTCGTCAGGTCTTGGAAGAGCGGCGCGTCAGTCGTGGCGATGAGCGCGAAGCCTCCCGCCCCCGAAGTCCGCTCGAGCATCTCGCCGCCGGGAACCCGGCGATTCGACGCGACCAACACCAGCACGAAGCTCGCGCAGGCAACTAAGGTCATCGCCAAAACGCTCCGCCCCGAATTGCGGGCCGCGTTGCCCAGCGCCAGGGTGAATAACGACCCGGAACCGGGCCTCAAGGCCAGGGCCTTTCCCTGGCGCCCCTTCATCCAGGCGGAGGTCGACGTCAATCCGGCGATCAGCACCAGAGCACCGATTCCGAAAAACAATCCGGCCGAGGCCATCGCGGGCTGTAGGGTGGCCAGGGCCCCAAGGCTGAAGGCCGCGAGGCCCGCCAATACCGCGAAGCGACGACTCCATGCGCCGGATCCGCCCTTGGCTCCGGCGGCCTTCTCGCTCACTCCCGCGAGAAGACGCGGAGTCTCCACGGTTCCCAGGCGTCGCACGGCGAACCACAGCGTCAGGGAGACGACCACCAAAGCAGCGATCAGCCCGATCAATAGCGCCGTGGGAGTCACGCTCAGCTCCAGGCGACTGGATCCTACCGCCGGCCGCCACCAAGTCGACAGCGCCCACACCATCGCCCAGCCGTAGACCACCGCCCCGATCAACCCCACCAAGGCTCCCGCCGTCGCCACCACCAATCCTTCTACGAGGAATTGACGGCGGACTTGCCGAGCCGGGAAGCCGAGGGCCCGTAGCAACCCCACTTCCTTCGCACGCTCCTCCACCCCGAGACGGAATAAGAGCCCCACCAGCAGCGCGGCAGCGACGATCAAGAACCACGAGAAGGCAACGAAGAGCTGGCCAAAATCCGTAGCTCCCCGGCTTGCCTCGAGGCCTTTTTGCCGAGCAGGCTCGAAGCTCAAGCCAAAGGGATCCAGATCCACCGTGGTGAGCAAATCCTTCCGTAGAATCTCGGCGAGTCCCTCGAGGTCAGCAGTGCCACCGGTCGGCGCCAGCCGAATCGCGGTGAGGGCGCCGAAGCGTGAACGCCACAGCTCTTGCCCCGTGCCCAGCTCCACATAAGCCTTGGGCGTGCCGCGGTAGCGATCCCAATACTCTTCGTCCTGAGGGCGAATCGCGCCGAGATCGAGCTCGAAGGGAGGATCCCAGTCGGCGATGTCTTCGCTCCCCGAGATCCCGGGAAATTCTGGCGTCAGCGCCGGGTCAGCGGCCAAACCCTCGAGCTCCACCACCGCTCCCAAGCGCAGGCGGACGGAGTCTTCCACCAGATTCTCGTCTTCTCCCACGGCGAAATAGGTCAGCTCCAGCTCTTCACCGATCTCGGCACCCAATTCATCCGCCGCCCAGCGGTTGAGCAAGACTTCTCCAGGCTCTAGCTGTCGCACCGGTCCGTTTGCCGTGGGCAAGGAACCAAAAGGCGCCGCCGCGCTGCCCTTACCCTCCGGCGGCAGCTCCACCGCCACGATGGAGGAATAGGGGACCGAGGAGTCTTCGGCAGCGGCCTCCACCCGGCGGATGCGGTTCGCCAGGTACGACAGGCTCGGCCAGACCTCGGCTCCGCTCTCCTCGGCGATCTCGTCCACCGCCTCCCGCACTGCATCCGGCAACAAGAAGCGAGCGCTCTCCACCGAGACGTAAGAGGAAGGAGCCTCCGGCGGAAGCCTTGACTCCACTCGCAGCGAGAGGTCCTCGAGGGTCAGATGCCGCCTTAGAGCGGCGTCCAAGACTCCCCCTTCGAGGGCTACCGGCGGGGCGTCGAAACTGTCCCCCGCGAGCATCAGGAGATTGATCTTGGCCCGCTGGTCCAGAACCCGCTGCAGTCGAGAACGAGAAACGAAAGCGAGCCTCGGCGCTCCTTGGTGGGGCGAGAGAGAGAAGGCTCCCGGCCCTCGATCTTCGATCACCCGCACCACCGAGAGCCTCACCTTCTGAACTACGTCGGCGGCGCCCTTGCGTCCCATCAACGAGGCCCGCGGCACTTCGCTGAAGCGAGTAAAGGCGAAGAGCACTTCGTCTCCGGGGCCGACCCCCAGCTCCGCTGCCAGCTGCGCGTTGAGCACCACCGGCGGGAAGAGCAGGCGCTGCCCCCCCAGCTCCTCTGACAGCTCCCTCGGCAGCTCATCGAAGGAGAGGCCTTCAGGGCGTCGATCCAGCGGATAGAGCTCGAGAAAATCGTCCCCCACTCCCAGCAGAGTGACGTTCGACGCTAGGGCGCCGCTCTCCGCGGCGGTGACGCTGGAAGGCATGACGAGAGCTCCGGCGCTGGCGGGGAAGGCCGCTGCGACCTGTGGCTCCGCAAGCAGCCGCGCTCCCAAATCCTCGTCTAGAAAGCCCTCCGCAGCCAGTACTCGATCCACCGCGCCGAGCCGGTCCAGGGTCAGCGCCTGGAGACTGTAGCGCACCGAATCTCCTACCAGCAGGGCTCCCGCCAAGACCGCCGACGCGATCGCCGCTCCGGCAGCGACGGCGAGATGCCGACGGCGATAATGCCGTAGGCTTCGGCCGAGGGGAGAGACCTTCGATGCTGCAGACCGTGACGCTGCAGACCCCGACGACGCCTCAGCCATCGCTGTCTCCTCGGGCTCCATCTACTGCTGTTTCTTCGAGGCGACCGCCGACGAGAGCCAGGCGCCGCGGGAAGCGGGCGGCCAGCTCGGGGCTGTGAGTGATCACCATCAGCAGCGTGTTTTCCTGCTCATGGAGCTCGAAGAGCAGATTCGCCACCGCATCGGCGGTGTCTTCATCCAGGTTTCCCGTGGGCTCGTCGCAGAGCAGCACTCGAGGCGAGCGGATCAGCGCGCGAGCGATGGCGGTGCGCTGCCGCTCTCCGCCGGAGAGCTGAGAGGGCCGGTGGTCCAGGCGATGGGAAAGCCCTACTCGCTCCAGCAGCTGCCGGGCCCTAGCCTCCGCGTCACCCTCCACATCTCGCGGGAAGGCGAGGGTGGGCAGCAGCACGTTCTCCAGCAGCGAGTATTGGGGCAGCAGATGATGATCCTGAAAGACGAAGCCCACGACGGCATTGCGGAATCGAGCCAGCTCCTGCTCCGGCAGCTCGAAGGGGTCGAGGTCGTCGAAGAGCAGAGACCCGGACGAAGGCTGATCGAGGGTCCCCAACAAATGCAGCAAGGTGCTCTTGCCGCTGCCGGAAGGGCCGGTGATCGCCAGGGCGTCTCCGGAGCGGGCCTCGAGGTCGACCTGCTGCAGCACCGGCACGCTCCCGGCGGGAGTGTCGAAGTGCTTGCTCAGCTGACGAGCTTGCAGGCAGAGGTCTGCTGCGGAGGAGCGATCCTGGGCGGCGACGGATGACGGGTCCCTGGTCATTCAGAACGTCCTTCTGGTGGAGGGAGTTGGGCGGATTCTCTGGAGATCGGGAGCTCTAATCTCTGGAGCTTTTATCTCTGAGCTCTTATCTCTGGGCTCTGGATTTATGGAGCTCTGAGATCTGAAGATCTGGAAAGCAAGGGGCTGGCGAAACGTCGGAGCCTACGGGCTCAGGGGCTCACGGTCTCAGGAGGCCGACCGACGAGGCAGGCGCACCTCTTCGTAGGCCTTGGCGCGCTCGGCGTCACAGGCCTCGAGACGAGCCGCCAGGGCTGCGGGAATCGGCACCGGCCGAATCATCCCCGGCGCCATCAAACAGCAGGCAACGGAGAGGGAACCCAAAGCCACCAGGCGCTCGCCGCAGCGGAAGGTCACACCGTAGATCATCGACGAGGTGCCCTTGCGCAGAATATCGAGGCGGAGATCGAGCTCGTCCCCGAAGCGAGCGGGACTCTTATACACCGTCGCACAGGCCAGCCGGGGCCAGCCGGCGGGATGTCCGTCGTGCTCTTCATGATCGAAGTGCACCCCCCAGCCCAGGGCCCGCAGCATCTCGTGCTCCGCCCCCTCCATGAACACCGGGTAGCGCGAGAAATGAACGATCCCCGCTAAATCCGTGTCGGAGAACTCGATGCGCCGCTTCAGCCGAAAGGACTGGATCGGCCCGCTCTCCGGCAGGCTAGGGACGGCGAAACGAGGGTCCCCCTCGACCCGCGCCCCGCCGGGTTCGAGGATCTCTGGACTCTCATCCGGCTGCCGATTCATGGCGCCGCTCATGACGCCACGGCCCCACGCTGATCGTAGACCGCCAGAAGGGATTCAGCGGCGCGGCGGGCGCCGTGGCGGCGTCTCACCCCCGCGTGCCCGGCCTTACCCAGGAACCAGCGCTGCTGCGGATCGTGGAACAGGCGCTCCACCGCGTCCGCTACCGCGGCGGGAGACTCGGGAGCGACCAGCACCCCTCCACCGGTCTCCTCCACCATCTCCGGGAAGGTACCGTGCTCGGCGAGCACCACCGGCACGCCACAGGCCATGGCCTCGAGGGCGAAGAGCCCCTTGGGTTCGCGATACACCGTGGGCACGGTGAGCACGTCGAAGGAGCGCAACGCGTCGATCTTTCCCTGTCGATCTACCTCGCCGACGATCTCCACTCTCTCTCCCAGGCCCTGCTCGCTGATCTTCTCGATCTGCTGTCGCAGCCACGGGGCGTCCTTCGGCGCGAGATAGCCGGCGGCGCGGAAGCGCACCGCCTCCGGCCCGACCCGCTGAGCCAGGTCAGCAAATCCCTCGAGAGCGACGCCGAGACCCTTCTCCGGACACAGTCGAGCGAAGTAGCCGACGGTAAAGACATCATCGGCTGCGCCGCTGTTCGATCCGTTGACGGCAGTAGCGGTGGCAACAGCGGCGGCAGCAGATTGGCCGCTGCCCTCTTCAGCCGTCGGAGCCACGTCCAGGCCCTCGAGATTGAGGCCCAGCGGCACCACGGAGATCAGGCTGCGGTCGAGGCCCAGAAGCTGGGCCATGTGATCCGCGTAATACTCGCTATTGGCGGTGAAGCCCTGGAGATCGGCGGAGCGCCGCTGAATCAATGCGATGGCCTGGGAGCGATAGGGCTCGATGAGCTCGTCGAGGAAGAGGTCCTCCCCCTGCAGCGAGGAGATCACCGGTACTCCCAACAATTCTCGGATGCGTCGCGCGAGGCCGACGAAGAGCGAGTTCTGCAGATGCACCACCTGCGGACGAAGATCCTTGGCGAGCCATTCCGCCAGCTGCTCCAGCTCGGCGCGGGTCGGCCCCTCGTCCCCCTGGAGTACGGCGAGGGTCAGCTCCCCCAGTTCCTTCGCGTCCGCCGCGCTGCCCATCTCTCCGACCTTGCGCAGCAGGCCGGGACGGTCGAGAAAGCGCCTCAACCCTAGCGGGAGACGCCGAATCCAAGAGCTCTTGACGTCCAGGTAGGTATTCACCGCACCGTAGAACACTCGATCGATGGAGGCGCTCTCGTCGTCGGTGCGCAGCGGCGTGTACAGCGGGATCAGCGCGGCGTCATGCCCAAGATCCTGCAGCGTTGAAGCCATCAGGTTGTCGTGAATGCAGCTACCGCAGTACATGCCGGCGGCACCGCCGCTGATGAAGGCGATTCTCATGCCTTAACTCCCCTCCTGGCGGGAGATCCTATGAGCCTCTGAAGAACCCAAGCCGGCAGACTCTGGAAAGAAGCGCCCGAGGCGGTCCTCGGAGGGAGGCCTCGTCATCAAAGAAACCACCACCAGGGCGACTACCGCGGCGGCGAAGATCACCGCCACCGGCATGACGCCGGTCCCGCCGACGCTATAGCCGGGGATATCCCCCGCCTGGGTAAAGAAGTACAGCCAGAGGGCGATCACCGTGAGCAGAGCGGCCCACGCCCCCGCCAGCGTCGAGCGCCGCCAATAGACCGCCGCCAGCGCCAGCGGCACCAGCGAAGCAAAGCCGGTGAAGGACCACACCCCGAGCCGGAACAGACTCGGATCCGAGGCCAGGGATAGGCCGTAGGTCACCGCCAGAATCAACACCACGAAGAGTCGACCGGACAGCACCTGCTTCGCCGGCGATAGATCCATCCCGAAGGTTCCCCGCAGCACGTCATGGGTGAACAGGGAGGACATCGAGAGCACCTGGCTATCCAGCGACGACATGATAGCGGCGAAGACGCCGGCGGTGAGCAAGCCTGCCAGCAGCTCGGGAGCGTGGAGACCGATCATCCGCACCAGCACGCCGTTGGCGGCGCTTCCCTCGAGCCCCGGCACGTCGGCGGTGCCGGCGACTCCCAGCAGCACGCTGGGCACCCAAACCGCCGCGATGCACAGCGGATAAGCGACCATCGGCAGTCGGAAGGTGCGGGCGCTCTGAGCCGAAAGCCAATGCTGAAAGATGTGGGGAAACATGCCCACCGACAGAGGAATCAGCAGGTAGGTGAGCATCTTCAGCGGCGGGATCGCCTCCCCCCGCACCAGCAGTTCCGGACTCTGCGCCGCCACCCGATCGAGGGCGGTCTCGACGCCCCCCATGGAGCGCAGGATCACTACCGCCGCCAGCGCTCCTAGAGTGATGAATACCAGGGTCTGAAACGTGTTGGCCCAGCTCGTCCCCCGCAGCCCGCCGAAGGAGACGTAGCTCATCACCACCGCCACGATGATCAGGCTGCCGGCCCACTCCGGCACCGCCCCCTCGGTGATCTGCTCGAGGGTGATCCCGCCGCCCTTGACTCCGATCAGCAGATAGGGGATCAGCAGGATCACCAGCACCACGAAGAGGGCCAGGCCGAAGCTCTTGGAACCGTAGCGATCGCGGAAGAATTGAACCTGGGTGATGTAGCCGTGGCGCTTGCCCAGGGCCCAGAGTCTCACCCCTAAGAAGTAGAAGACCGCCGGGGCCACCAGCGCCGAGGCGGAGGCCATCAGGCCAAAGACCCCGATGCCGACTCGGTAGGCCTCCCCGGAGGCTCCCAGCAGGGAGAAGGCGGTCATGTGGGTGCCGAAGAGGGTCATCAACAGCACGAAGGAGCCGATGCCCCGCCCGGCGAGGAAGAAGTCCTCGCCGGTGCTGCTGGCCATTCGCCGGCTGGCGAAGCCAATGGCGAGAAGAGCGCAGAGATAGAGACCGAGGATGGCGAGAATCATCGCCCCCCCTCCGAGCGCGCCGCGCTAGCGTCAGGGTGAAGGTCCCCCACCTCGGCCACGTCTTGTGGGTCATACGGCAAATACCGGGTCAATCCCCAAAACACTAGCGCCGCGGCGAAGCAAATCAGCAGGTGGAAGGCCAGGCCCACCGGCAGACCAAACCATCGGCTCGAGTCGGTCCACCACCAGAGATCGTTATGGACGACGAACAACAGGGCCAGGCAGACCAGGAGCACACTCTTCATCGGGTCATCTCGCAGGTTGATCCTCGGAGAGGCGGGGGTTTGGAGAGGCGGGCGGTTAGAAGAAGCTGGTGGCTAGCGAGAGGTTCGGCGGATGACTCGTACTTCTGAGAGGACCGCTGAGAGGGCTGCTGAGAAAAGTGCCTAGAGGACTACCGAGAAGAGGCCTGCGACCGAAGGAAAGGAGACGGCGGCGATGCTCTTCTCGCCCGGCCGCCGAGCGACCCTACCTTCTCACGATGCGTCGACCCAGGCTTCCGGCAGATGCGTCATCGCGGCCATCGGCTCGAAGAGGGGATCGAGGTTCGGCCGAAAGACGTTGCCCACCAACACGTGGACGACGTTCTCTCGCTGATCCGGATGCTGCTTCAGGAAACGCGCGATGGAGAAATCCTGGTCATAGAAAGCGTAGACCAGTTTGCGTACCGCTTCCATGCCCTTGAGGAACTCACCATTGAAGGCCCCCAGGCGAGTCGCCGACAGATCGTCCGCCTCGAAGCTATCGACGATGGCGTCCGCGGCCATCTCCCCGGATTTGAGGGCGAGAAAAACCCCCGAGGAGTACAGCGGATCGACAAAGCCGAAGGCGTCGCCCACCAGCACCCAGCCGTCTCCGGCCCGCTGCCGCGAGCGGTAGGTGAAGTCCCTCAGCACCTTCGGGGGCTCCATCTGCTCGGCGCCGGCGATGCGGCGCTGAATCCCGGCGCACAGGGCCACCTCTTCGTCGAAGATCTCCTGGGGCGTACCGCTGCGGCCCTTGACCAGGTAGTCAAGGGGTCCGACAACGCCGACGCTCACCACGTCATCCGGCAGAGGGATATACCAGAACCAGCTCTCCCCGCGCTGGGTGTGTAGCACCACCGTCGCCCCTTCGTTGAGGCCCTCATCCCGGTGCCCACCCTTGAAGTGGGTGAAAATCGAGGCGTTACGCAGCTTGGGATCATCTTCCTGCAGCTTCAGCCGACGGGCCATCAGGGCGTTTTGCCCGCTGGCGTCCACCACCACTCGGGCGCCGATCTCGTAACTCTCGCCGTCGCGGCTGCGGGTCTTCACGCCGACGGCGCGATCGCCGTCGAAGAGAACCTCCCGCACCCCGACCTCCTGATGCGCCTCGGCGCCGTGGGCCACGGCGTTATCGAAGAGCATGGTGTCGAATTCCTCCCTCACCACCTGCCAGGTCTGGGGGTGATCGATGACGTCGGATTCCGCGAAGAAGAAGGGATCCGATTCCTTGCCGCTGCTGGAGACGAATTGCACGCTGTGCTTTTCGACAAAGCGGCTGCTCTTCAGCTGGTCGATCATCCCCAAACGCTCCAGCGTGCTCCAGCATTCGGGCATCAGCGATTCGCCGATCTTGAAGCGGGGAAAGCGATCCCGCTCCAGCAGCAGAGTCGAAAGGCCAGCTTTGGCGGTGAGGGTCGCCGTGGTGCTGCCGGCGGGACCACCGCCGATGACTACGACATCGTATTGTGCAGCGCCAAAGGGGCTCTCGGCGGAACCGGTAGAAGAGGACGAGGAAGCACTCGAATTCGGGTTCATGGCGTTCATGGGAAGAAGCTGCTCCTGATGGATCGATCGATGGGTGAGCTAACTAGGGAGCAAAGAAGGCAGGGAGATGCACGGAAAGGCAGTGAGCAGAAACGAGATGGACAACAGGTCAACCAGGCAAGAGAGAGGGCTGGACGGGACTCGAGCCAGCAAGCCCTCCCTTCAGACCTTCAGGACGGCGCCCGTACGTCCAGGCTGAGGAGCCGGGATTCATCGCGCACGAAGAGGCGGCCGTCGAGCAGCGTTGGGGATGTCCATGCCTTGGAGTTGAAGATCTGTACCGAGGCTTTCTCGCGATACCCCTCGGGGGTCGCCTCCACCAGCGCCAGCCTCCCCTCTTCACCGAGAACGTAGAGGTCGCCGCCACCAAAGATCAGGGATCCATGGGCAAAACCGCGGGTCTTCCACACCTCCCGGCCGGTGGAGAGCTCCAGGCATTTGAAGATCTTGTTATCGAAGCCGTAGAGGTGATCCCCCACCCGCACCGAGGAGGAGAATTGGTTCTTCAGGCGCCTTGAACGCCATACCTCCGATACGCCCCAATCGCTCCCGGAGCGCGAGATCTCCAGCAGAGCAGAGCCGGTGTCATAGCCGCTGGAAACGAAGAGACGATTCGGCTCGGCGAAAATCGGTGTCGCCGCGTTGACGTCCCAATCCGTCTGCCAGGGCTTTTCCCACAGCAGATCACCGGAGGCGGGATCTACCGACTGCAGCTTGGTGGCGGTGAAGAACACCACCTGTTCGACACCGTCGATGGTGAGGGGAAGAGGCTGGGAGTAGCCGGCGCGGTCGCTGCCGGAGGTCCACAGGGTCTCCCCGGTCTCCAGAGAGAGGGCGACGATGGAGTTGCTCTCCGTCCCGCCGGCATCCACCAGCAGCCGATCGGCGAGCACCAGGGGCTGAGTCGAGGCTCCCCAGCGAGGGATTCGAGCGCCGAAGCGCTGCACCAGGTCCACCGTCCACTTCGACTCCCCGGAGGCCGCATCGACGGCTTGAACTAAGCCTTGGGCCGAAAGGGCGTAGACCGTCGATCCCGCCACCGCCGGCGTCGATCGGGGGCCGTCCCCCATGCTGTCGGTGTAGGAGTCCCCCAGGGAGACCGTCCACAGCTCTTCTCCGCTGCCGGCATCCAGGGCCGCAAGAACTTCTTGCGCTCCGCGGTTGTAGGCGGTGAAGAGTCGATTCTCCACGATCACCAAGCCGGAATAGCCGGCTCCCACTTCCGCCGACCACAGTACCGCCGGTCCCGCTTCCGGCCAATCTTCCAGCAGCGCCACGGCGCTCGGCGTCTTGCCGTCTCGCTGCGGGCCGCGGAAATGGGGCCAGCTGCCGGTCACCGGACCTGAGGCGGCGGAGGCCACCGCGGGATTGGCGCTGTCTGAGGTGACCGCAAGATCAGCCACAGCCGGAGATTCAGCGCCTTCGGAACATCCCGTCAAAGCAGTCGACAACAGGACCAGGATCAGCGTAGACCCGATCCATGCGGTGCGAAGATCCAAGGACAGGGTCTTCGCGCCGAAAACCCTACCTTTAGCCAGAATGGCCCCCTCAGAGGTCGAATTACCGGCAGAAGGATCCTCGAAAGATCCGGCAGGGGGAAGAGAGAGCATCGGTGTATCGATTGTGTTGACCTTCATGGTGGTGAATGCTCCTGATCGGTGGGTGGGATAACTAGGGAGCACAAGATCGATGGGCTGCTGTCCTCGGTGCCTCGGAGCTCTTGCGCGGCTCAGTGGGCGCCGAAGCTCCGCTTCGGTCGAGGATCATGCTGCAACGCTGTTTCGCAAGTCGAGGTTCGCCCTTCATGGAAGGCTCTGTTCTCTGGCGGGCCACATCTTCAGGCCTTCACCTGCGAGTGATCAAGGGGAGTGTTCCAAGCTTATAAGGATAAGGATCGGGGAAAGGGCCAGGATGGCGGTCCTCAGGAAGCCCCTCGCACATCCAGGCTGAGAAGGCGAGCTTCATCGCGCACGAAGAGGCGACCATCGATCAAAGTCGGAGGAGTCCAGGTTCTCGAGTTGAAGATCTCCACTGAAGCTTTTTCTCGGTAGCTCTCGGGAGTTGCCTCCACCAGGGCCAAACGACCTTCTTCCCCAAGAACGTAAAGGTCACCGTCGCCGTACACCAGAGATCCGTGAGCGAAGCCGCGAGCCTTCCAGCGCTCGCGACCGGTGGAGAGCTCGAGGCATTTGAAGATCTTGTTATCAAATCCGTAGAGGTGATCTCCCACCAGCACCGACGACGAGAACTGGTTCTTCAGGCGCCTCGAGCGCCATACCTCTGAGACCTTCCAGATCGCGCCAGATCGCGAAATCTCCAGCAGAGCTGATCCGGTATCGTAGCCGCTGGAAACGAAGAGACGATTCGGCTCTACAAAGATCGGGGTTGCCGCGTTGACGTCCCAATCGGTCTTCCAGGGTCTTTCCCAAAGGATCTCTCCAGAGGCCGGATCTACCGACTGCAGCTTGGTGGCAGTAAAGAAAACCGCCTGCTCAACCTCATCGATTACTAAGGGAATGGCCTGAGAATAGCCAGAGCTATCGTTGCCGGCGGTCCACAGAGTCTCACCATTCGCCAAGGAGAGCGCCACAATGGATTTCCCCTCTGGCCCTCCCGCATCGACTAGGAGCCGGTCGGCAAGCACCAGGGGCTGACTCGAGGCTCCCAAGGGAAAGCGAGCTCCGAAACGCTGGATTAAATCCACCGTCCACCGAAGCTCGCCGGAATCAGCGGAAACCCCATGAACCAAGCCTCGAGCCGAGAGCGCATAAACCATCGAGCCCGCTATCGCCGGCGTCGCTCGGGGGCCATCTCCCATATTGTCGGTATAGGCCTTTCCGAGGGTGAGCGTCCACAGCTCTTTTCCACTGCCAGCATCGAGGGCCACCAGGACCTCCTCCTCACCGCGGTTGTAGGCGGTGAAGAGCCGATTCTCCGCCACCGCCAGGCCAGAATAGCCTGGACCGACCGGTGCCTCCCACAAAACCGGAGGGCCAGCTTTAGGCCAATCGCTCAGCAGCGGAATCCGGCTGGGCGTCTTGCCATCCCTCTCGGGGCCGCGGAAATGAGGCCAGCTGCCGGACACCACGGCCATCGCGGTGTTCGCCTCGATGGTTTTCGCGCTCGCCTCGACCGCTCCCTCCACCACCGCGGAGTCGCCGACGGCACCCAGGTCACGGTTCCAAGACTCTCCAAACGAAGCCAACGGGAACGAGCACATCAAGGTCACGAGGAGAAAGGCGGCGGTCATCAAGTGACGGCAGCTTCCTGTAGCGGTGAACCTCTCGCCCGCCATTCCGATCACTCCAGCGGACACCAGAGACCGGTGACGGGGATACCCCCGCACAAGCCGTCGATGATGTCCAAAGTCACTCACCGCTGGCCTCTCCCGCCTCGGCCTCAGGCTTGCGCAGATCCAGCGCCAGCATCTCCTCCTCGTCCCGTAGGAAGAGGTAGCCATCCGCCAGCACCGGCATCGCCCAGGTCCGGCGGCCGTCGAAGAGTTTGAGGCTCGCGACCTTTCGATACTCCTCCGGCGTCGCCTCTACCAGGGCGAGCTGCCCCTTGTCTCCGAAGACGATCAGCTGATCATCCCCCACCGCTAGCAGAGAGCCCTTGCCAAAGCCGCGGGCCTTCCACATCTCGTCCCCGGTGGTGACGTTGATGCACTTGAAGATCGCGTTGTCGAAGCCGTAGAGATAGTCGCCCTTGAGCACCGGCGAGTGGAAGTGATTCTCCATCACCCGGCTCTGCCACTTGGTCTCGACGTCAAAGCCCGCGCCGCCTTCTTTGGGCTTGAGCTCCAGCAGGGCCGCTCCCATCTCGTAACCGGAGGAGATGTAGACCTGGTTGCTGCCTACCTGCAGCGGCGTCGCGACGTTGATGCCATAGCGAGTATTCCACGGGTAGGTCCACAGCTGATCCCCGCTGCCGGCGTCCAGGCCCACCACCTCCGCCGCGGTGAAGAGCAGAATCTGGGTCTTGCCCGCCAGGCCATCGTAGATCACCGGCGTGGCGTAGGAAGCGCGCTGGCTTCCTCGCTTCCACAGCAGATTGCCGCTGCTCTTGTCGAAGGCTAGCAGAGTACCCTCCGCACCTTCCGGCGCACCGCCGATCACCAGCAGCCGGTCTCCGTCCACCAGCGGCGAAGCGCTAACGCCCCAATAGGGCCGGGGGGAGCCGTGCTCCTCCTCGAGGTCGGTGAACCAAACCTTCTCACCGCTCTGCGCCTTCACCGCCCACAACTTGCCCAGGGCGGTCACCGCGTAGACCAGACCACCGCTGACCGCCGGGGTCGCCCGGGGTCCGTTACCCTGCTGAGTCTCCAGCTTCGAATCGGTGCGAACGCGCCAAATTTCTTTGCCGTCGGAGGCCTGGAAGGCGCCGAGAAATTCGTCCTCGCCGACGGCAAATTGAGTGTAGAGACGACCGTCGACCACCGAAATCGCGGAGTTCCCCTCGCCCAAGTCCCGCTTCCACACGGTGATCTCATCGGCGGAATCGGGCCAGGAGGTCAGCAGGTCCTGAGCTGGCGCCGTGATGTCCCGATTGGCGCCCTCGAATTGCGGCCAATCGTCCGCGGAGAGTGGCAGCACCCAGATCAGAGAGGCCGCCACCAGCAGCGCCAGGAGGCGATGGCGACGGAGAGCACGGTATCGGGAAGAAGTGAAAGAAGGCGGGGAGAAGAGACTCATGTCAGGATCCTCCGATCAGGGCGATGAACGTTGGAAAATCAGCTGCAGTCGCGGACTTGGCAGATAGGGAATCGACAGAGAGGGGCTCGGGCGCATCGGGGGACAAGTGTACCGAAGCTCAAGTGTACCGGGCGTTGCGATGCTGCGGCTGGTAGAAGCGAGGCAGGAAGTGATCCACCCGCAGCAGACCCTCCGGCGAAAGCTGGGCGATGCGATCATCCAGGCTCAGCCATCCTTCCTCCTCGAGAGAGCGGAAGGCGTCGCCGAAGCGCTCTTCGACGTCGACGCCGAACTTCTCTTCGAAGCGAGGCAGGGCCAAGCGGCCGCGCTTGAGCTGCAGGATCAGCTCGCGAATCAGGCGCTCGTCGGGTTCCGTCGAGTAGGCCCGCAGCACCGGTAGATCGGCCTTTTCTACCCGTTCGAGGTAGGGGGTCCAGGAGCTCTCGTTCTGATAGTGAACGCCGCTCAAATGCCCGAAGGAGGAAACCCCGAGGCTGAGCAGATCCGCACCCTCCCATAGGGCGTCGCGGTAGACGAAAGCGTTGGCAGTTCCCTTCTTCACCACCGTGTAGGCGCTGGAGATCTCGTAGCCGGCCTCTTCAAAGCGGCGGAAGGCCCATAGATGCCAGTGACGCTTGGTAGCCCAATCGGCGACCTCCAGGGTCTGTTCGCCGGAGAGCAAGCCCTTCGAATAGGTCGTATTGAAGGGCAGCTCCAGCTGATAGATGGTGACGCTATCGGGATCGGCTCGGATCGCCTCCTCCACGGTGGCCTGCCAGCCCTCGAAAGTATCGCCGATGAGGCCGACGATGAGATCGATGTTGAGCTGCTTGAAGCCGATCTCGTGGATCCACGGCAGCACCCGGTAAATCTCTTTCGAGACGTGAGCGCGGCCGTTGCTCTCCAAGATCTTGTCGTCGAAATGCTCAACACCGAGGGATAGACGAGTGACCCCAATATCCTTGATCGCTTCGAGCTTGGAGCGACTGAGAGTTCCGGGCTCGCATTCAAAGGCGATCTCTCGTACCTGATCCCACGGTAAATAAGCCTGGACTCCGTCCACCAGACGCCGAAGGTGCTTCACGCTGATGAAAGAGGGAGTCCCACCACCGAAATAGACGAAGTCCACCGGTCGGCCGCTGATTGCGGCCCGATCCCGGTACAGCCTCGCCTCCTCGATCACCGCATCGACGTAGCGCGACACCTCCTGAGCGTTGCGGCCGATATAAACCCTGAAATAGCAGAACTTACAGCGCTTACGACAGAAGGGAATGTGCATGTAGAGACCCAGCGGGGCCCCTTCCCGGGGCGGCTGGTCCAGCACCTCATGGAAGCACTCTACGTCCCCCTCGTTCCAAAAGGAATAAGGCGGATAGTTGGAGACGAAGACGCTGCCGACCTCCGTATTCTGATGCACCTGCGGGCTAGTGGCGGGTTCGGAGCTAGCGGTCTGCAGGTTGGTCGGAACGCTCGCCGCAGCGGCGCCCGATCCAGTCTCCTGTGAAGAGCCAGTTGCCGAAGTAGCGCCGCAAGACCCGGAAATTACCCCCTCCGCAGCAGCCCCATTCTCCGTGCTCGAAGCGTCAGCGGAAGCTCCGGGGGATGAAGGAGAGGATTCAGAGATGCTCATAGTAGGTTCCCTTCCGGGGATGGGCTGCAGCGAGCCGAGGGTCGAGATTGAAAAGCGGGGGGGCCGGCGGTCGACATCCAGGCTCTTGGAGGCCGTATTCTGAGAGTTCAGACTGCGAGAGCCAGCACTCTGAGAACCAATGCGTCGAGAGGCAGTATTCCGACAGCCAGCTCCCGAGACGGCATCCCCTCAGGGTCCGCCGAAGGCGTAGACCAGGCCATCCGCATTGCCGAGGACCAGATGTCCCTCCCCCACCGCCGGTGAGGCGTCGAGGGGAGCGCCAAGATCATAGGACCACAGCTCTTCCCCATCCTTGAGGGCGAGGGCGTAGAGCACTCCCGTCTGGCCTCCGGCGAAGACTCGATCGCCAACGATCACCGGGGAGCCATCGATGCGGGCGCGGGTCGGGAAGGTCCAGTGGGCCTCCCCACTTTCGCGGTTCAGCGCGTGCACCATCTTGTCCCGGCCGGCGATCACCACATGGTCTCCGGAGACCGCGGCAGAGGCGTAGAAGGGGAACTTCCGGGTCGGATGACGGTAACGCCACAGCACTTCCGCGGCGGCCAGATCCAGGCCCAGCACTTCGCTCTCGTAGCTGCCGACGTAGGCCTTGTCGCCCACCACCGCCACCGACGAGGCGACGTAGCCCCCCAGCGGGATCTCCGTCGTCACCTTGCCGTCCGAGAGGCGCACCCGCCGCAGCACGCCATCACAGCCTGCAGACACCGCAGCGCCGTCGTGAATCGCCGGGCTGCCGTGCACCGGATTCGCCGTTTCTACCGCCCAGCGCTGCTCGCCACTGACGGGATCGACGCAGTAGAGGTTCTGGTCGTAGGAGCCAAAGAGAAGGCAGCCCTCCGCCAGGTTGGGCGCCGAGGTCACTTCCCCTTCGGTAGTCACCTTGAAGCGCTCCTCGCCGTCCTCCACCTTCACCGCGTGGAGCACCCCGCCCTCATCACCGAAGTAGACCGTCCCCTTGGCCACCAGCGGCGCAGAGCGCACCGCAGCTCCGGCGTCGTAGCTCCACACCACCTCTCCATCCTCCAGCGAGAGGGCATAAAGAGTGCCGCCCATGGAGGCGACATAAACCCTTCCCCCGGCAATGGCCGCGGTGGCCTCGATGGCGTCGTCGGCTTCAAAGACCCAGCGCGGCTTCAGCTCCGCCGCCAAGGGGGAAGTAGCGACTCCGGTCTGCTCCGCGTTGCCGCGGAAACTCGCCCAGGGGCTTTCCTCTTCGGCGGCCCCGGTTTCGGCGGCCCCGGTTTCGGCGAACGCAGTATCGGCGAAGAGGAGCCCAGCGGCCAGCGCTCCCAACACCAACATCATCGCCAATATCCTGGAGACTCCCCAGCTGCGCACCGCCGCTAGCGATCCCCAGACGGAAAGCTCTCCATCCCTTCGCCGCGACTCGGCGCGAGTCACCACAGAGGAGGGAGAGCTCAGCGGGCTAATCAAGGTCAACATTTTGGGCATATCGCATCAAATCCGGCGCGGCGATCGGTCCACAGCATTCCCACCGTTCATCGCCAGCTGGCCTGCGATCGGGAGCCGACCTTGCGCCGCTCGCAAGAGAGCGCAGTTCCATCTCCCAGGCAGATCAGAGGGTCTGAGCGTAGAGCTCGCGAAAATCGTCTTCGCCAATGGGTCGAGGGTTAAAGTTCGCGGTCCATTGCGTGGAGGCTGCCTGAGCCAGGTTTTCTAGATCGTTCGCAGCAACCCCCAGCTCCCGCAGCTGCCGGGGACGCTGGGCACGCTCCCGCAGGCCATCGATAAGCTGAGCGAGCTGCTCCGTCGGGCTCTTTCCCGCCGCGGTAGAGAGCGGCGAAGCAGCGGGCAGAGAAGCCATCAACTCGGCGTAGGCCGCCGCCACCGCCGGCTCCTGTGCATTGAATCGCACCACCGCCGGCAACATCACGCCCACCGCATCCCCATGGGGCACATCGAAGCTCGCGGTCAGCGGGTTGGCGCAGCTGTGGGCAGCACCGAGCATGCTCTGCTCGATGGCCGCCCCGGCGAGGTGAGCTCCCCACAACATCTCCCGACGGGCCTCTTCCTGCCCTCCCAGCCAGCGTTCCAGAGCTAGCGGCAGGTAGCGCCAGGCCTCCCGGGCCAGGGCTTTGGAGAGGGGCGTTCCGGCAATCGTGACGTAGCTCTCTACGGCGTGGGAAAGGGCGTCGATGGCGGCGAGAACGGCAACCTCTCGGGGTGCCGTCGCCACCACTTCGGGATCCAGCAGCACCACCCGAAAGCGGGCCTTGCGGTCACCGCAGGCCATCTTCACGTGATCCGAGGCACGGGAGATCAGGGCGAAACTCTGGGCCTCGCTCCCGGTGCCGGCGGTGGCCGGTACCCCCACCGAGGGCAGCAGGGGCTTGGAGGCCTTGCCGAAGCCCCAATAATCCTCCATCTCACCGCCGTTGGTGAGCAGGAGATTCACCGCCTTGGCGCAGTCCATGGCGGAGCCGCCGCCGAGGCCAACGAAGACGTCCGCGCCGAAGCTCCGCGCCATTTCGAGGCCCGCAGCGACATGCTCGGTGGTGGGATTCTCCCCCACTGCGTCGAAGACCTGAGCGGTGAGCCCCGCCCGCTCGAGAAACCCGACCGCCCGCTGTGGATGGCCCGCCGCCATCAGGCCAGGATCGGTGACCACCATCGCTCGACGGCCACCGAAGTCGCGACATAGGCCGCCCAGGCGCTCCAGCACTCCATCTCCGAAGACCACGTCGATGGAGGCTACCTCGGTCGTCCAGGTTTCAGATCCGAGGGTAGGAACCGTCGAGGCGGGCACAGACTCCTGGGTAGAAGGAGCCGCGGAATCCTCGGCGGTAGTCGGCGGGGCTTCGGGCAGAGTGGCTACGGTCACGGGTTTGGAATCTCCAGTGGACATGGGATGGGAGCTCAGGCCGCCTGAATCGCTCGCTGTTTGTACAGGTGGTCGAAGAGGTTGCCCTCGTGGGGTTGATCCCACGCGATCTTGTACGTCGGGATCGGCCCCAGGTTGAGGCGATCGACGTGGTCGCTAGACAAAGTCTCGCGACGCAGCGCCTCGTCCTCGCTGATCAGGGTTCCCACCAGGGTGTAGCCGAGGGAATCCAGCAGCTCTTCCTTCGGCACTTCCACCACCGAGCAGAAGGGGAAGCCGTATTCCGAGCGGGCCAGGGGATGATCGGGGCTCTCGCACCAAATCACCGTCGGCAGCAGGAAGGTGCAGCCACCGGCGGTAGCCACCCGGCTCGGGTCCAGCCCCGCCTCGGCGCGGGCGAGGGCGGTGAGATCCACCGCTCCACCGGAAGCCAAGTCCTCATCGATCTTGTCGGAGATCCACCGGGCGACCTGCGGATCGGCGAAGGCCGCCAGCTCCGCGCTGGGGTCGTCCAGACCCTTGGCCTGCACCCGGGCGAGCTTCTGGGCCATGGCCTCCGCCACGGTGCGACCGTGGGCGGTGGTCCACACCCCGGAAGAATTGATGCAGGACCGTCCGCCGTTGGCGGCGGCGCTCTGCACCATCAGATCGAGATGCTCTTCCCAAGAGTCCGCGGCATCGGGGCCGAGGATCACCTTCGACCATCCAGGGCCGTGGGCCTGCACCGTGAGGTCTCGCTCCCAGCGCTCCACCGTGGAGGCGTCGCCGAAGATCATCGAGCGATCGGTCTTCGACAGCAGCGTATTGCCCGCCTCGCGGGACGAAGGGTAGAAGCTGAAGGCCTGGGCCGGAGCCCCGGCGGCGAGGAAGGCCTGAATCACCCGGTAGGGGGTCCACGGCTCGGAGCTTCCGGGGCGCAGCACCAGCGGCGTCTTCAGCGGCAGCGCCGGCAGCCACAGAGTGTGCACTCCAGGGGAGTTATTGGGCAGCACGACCCCCAGGGATTCCGCCTGGCGCAGATAGGAGAGCTTGCGCTCCCCCTGCACGCCCCAGCCGGCGTCGAGGATGTCCAGATCCAGCCCGCGGGTGAGACCCCCGAGCATCGCCTCCATGTTCTCCAACACGTGGACGATTTTCACCATATTGGCCTTGCCCATGGCCACCGGCATCCCGGTGGTGGCGGCCAGCTGCTGGGCGTATTGGTCGGGGCTCTGGGTGATGCCGTCGTCCCCCAAAGGCAGGTCCGACTCGGCGAAGTGAACCGCGGCCCGCTGGCAGATCTCCACCAGCTCGCGGGTGGAAAAGCCCTCGATCACTCGCCGGTGATCCGCCACCTGCAGCAGGTCCCGGGAGATCATGCCCGGCGACGCCTGGGAGATCTGGGCCACCGGGGAGCCGTCCCGCACATCCCGCAGGGTGCGCACTTCCAGGCTGCGATAGGAGCGTCCGCCGCGAATCAGCGGGAGGTGGGCCAAGCCCTTTGTCGCAGAAGCTTGTGCTATAGACATCAGTACACCCCCACCGCAACGCTCTTGCGCAGGCTGGAGAGCAGCCGTAGGCCAGAGACCCCGTCCCAGGGATAGAGCTCGGTGGGCGCTTCCCGCTCCCCCTCGTCCCGCTCCGCGAAGCGGGGCACGAAGAATTCCTTGGTCAGCGTGGTCAGCAGCACCCGCCCCGTCTGGCCGTAGTCCACCACTTGATCCAGATCGTTGGGATCGACAATCTCGAAGACCGCCCGGGGGGCCGGCGGATAGTAGGCGATGGTGTAGTCCTTGACGCTCTCGTCGAAGGGGCGAGCGGCCGCCAGGCCCATTAGGGTATTGCCGTAGACCGGCTGAAAATCCACCCCGGGCACCAGCTCTTCGCGGGCGAAGCGATGAAATTGAGCGTTCATCTCCGTACCGCCGCAGAAAATGCCGCTGATCCCCTGGCGCGGCAGGTTGACCTTCTCGCAGAGGGCTTCCAGCAGCTTCGGGGTGGTGAACACGCAGCGCACCGAATCATGGGCCCGCAGGATGGTGAGGGCCTGACCGATGACGTGATCCTTGTAGGCCTCCATCTCCTCGAAGCGCTGGGCCTTCACCAGCTTCGAAACCCAGCGGGGATCGAGGTCGACATGGAAGGCGATCCCGCCGCGGTATTGGGCCAGGTGCTCGATGGCCAGCCGCAGCCGGCGAGGGCCGGAGGGCCCGAGCATCAGCCAATCCGCTCCGCGGGGGAAAGTCTCGTCGGAGAGGGTATCGGCGAAGGCTTCGTAGTCGATGCGGAAATCGTCGATGCTGATTCGGGACTTCGGCACGCCGGTGGAGCCACCGGTCTCGAAGACCGAGATGGGGCGATCGGCAAAGGCCTTCGGAACCCAGCGGCGCACCGGGCCGCCCCGCAGCCACTCGTCCTGGAAGTGTCCGAGAAGTTTGAGATCCTCGTAGCCGCCGATCTCCTTGCGGGGATCGAAATCGAGCCCCTCGGCATATTCGATCCAGAAAGGCGTCCCCAGGTCGGGGTCGAAATGCCAGGCGACGATCTCGCGAACGTGGGCGTCCAGGCGCCGCCGAGCCTCGGCGGCCTTTTCGGTCAATACGGGGGTCAAGACTTCAGGCATGGATCCTCCGCGGAGTGTTGGAACGAATCGAGGAGCGGCGCCGACAAGGTTTGACAAGGCCTCTCGGTACGCCTTGAGGAAGGAAGCCTTCGGCGAAGGGAGTAGAGGACCTCTGCCAAAGGTCGCTAGAGACTGGAAAGGCGTCAGGGCTCGATTCGGTGAGAGATTGCAGCTGGGAGAGCCGTAGCGTCGAGGGCCGTAGCGTCGAGGGCCGTAGAGTAGAGAGACGTTGAGAAAGAGACCGTCGGCGCTGCGGTAGATGATTTGGCGGGAGGGAGCGCTGTGGTAGCGATGAGACGAAGCGTGGTAGCGGTGAGACGAAGCGCGCTAGCGCTCCCCTCTTTAACTCTTCGTCTCAAGACGGCACTCGGATGGCCCGAGACGGCGGATCGTCGAGGTCTGGGCAGACCCCGACGATCATCGCCATCAGCTCGTCCCGGCGACCGGCGCCGGGCGGGGCTCAGCGAGCGGCAGCCTCCGCCTGGGGCTTCGGGCTGCTGCCGTCCTTGAGAGCGATGAGCTGGGTTCTCGAAAGGATGTAGAGCACTCCATCCTTGGCCACCGGCGTGGTGTAGATCGCGCTGCCGACGTTCTGCTCGCTCAGCAGCTTCATCTCCTTACCGGCCTTCAGCACCGCGACGTCGCCGTCCTCATCTCCGAGGTAGACCTTGTCGTCAGCGACGAAGGGCGAGCCCCACACCGCGGCGAAGGTGTCGTAGGTCCAGTAGTGCTCCCCGGATTCGGCATCCAGGGCATAGAGGAAGCCGGATAGATCGGTGATGTACACGATGCCGTCGTGGATCGCCGCGGTGGAGATGGTGCGCTGGAACTCCTCTCCGCTGCGGTGCCAGACCACCGGCCTGTCGGTGATGTCTCCCTCGGCCTTGGCGGCATTGATCACCCAGAAGTTGCCCTGGCCCTCGCCATGCTCGGGGTCCTGGCCCACACCGATGTACACCCGGTCCTTATAGATCACCGGCGTAGAGATGATGTTATTGCGGGTGCCGGAACCGCCGAGGCGCCACTCCGAGTCCTTCGGGTTAGCGTCGAACTTCCAGATCAGCTTTCCATCCTCGGGGGTAAAGCTGTAGACCCAGCCGTCACCGCCGGGAAAGATCACCTGGGGCACGCCGGCGATCACCGCGTAGGAGGGGTTCGCCCAGCTGCCGTGGAGAATCTTCTCGCCGGGAATGGCGCTTTCCCACACCAGCTTGCCGGTGTTCTTGTCCACCGCCACGAAGCTCGGACCGAAGGGGGACGGAATGTTGATGTGCCCCTCGTCGACACCGTTGCCGGTAATCCCGTAGATCAAGTTCCCCACCACCAGCGGCGAAGAGGACGCCAGGTTGTGGGGAAAGACGTCTAGCTCGTTGATCAGATCGAAGGACCAGATGATGTCTCCGGCCTCCTTGCCCTTCTCGTTCTCGTCGACGAAGGGTCCGTCGTTGCCGTTGGCCTGCCCGTTGACGTCCGCTTTCACCACGTGCGCCTGATTGGAGAGGTAATAGAGGTAATCCCCCTCGATGTAGGGAGTCGAACAAACGCCCTGTAGCGGCCAATCGTGGACTCGTCCCGCCGGCAGCTTGGTGTGAGTGATCTGCCAATTGAAATCGCCGGTATCGGCGTCGAAGGCCATCACCACGCCGCGGTCGCCGCCAAGCTCCGGATTCCGGCGGCCTTCATTGTTGGTGCCGACGAAGACCTGGCCGCCCGCCACCACCGGACCGGCATAGCTCTGAGAGCCTACCGGCTGCACCCAAAGCACGTTGTCTCCGGCGTCCACGTCGAAGGATTCGGGCAGGCCGGTCTCGTCGGAAACCATGTTGCGATCTGGAGTGCCGCCGAACATGGCGCGCTCCACCGTATCGGCACCGGCCGGAACGGCCAGGAGCAGCAGGGCGCAGGCCGCCGCGAGGGCGGCGCTGAGCGAGAGGGTTGAAGCATTCATCTTCATGAGGGGAAACATCCTTAGTTCAAATTCTCGGGCTTGGCTCTGGGTCTTGGCGGGCGCCCCCCAAGAGATCAATCGTTGGCGGTCACCGATACGTTGTCGTAGTACACGTCGAGGGGAGAGTAGCCGTAGAGGCCGGGGCTGCCGCCGACCACCGGAAGCTCGTCCACCGTCTCGGCGGTCCAAGCCTCCGGCTCCGCTTCGTCTCGCTTCCATACCTTGGCGCGGATGCGGGTCTTCTCACCTTCGACATCCACCCGCAGCTTCAGGGTGTACCAGGTCTCGACCTCCCAAGGGAAGTCTACGGTCTCCGCCATGCGCAGCTCCGCTCCCCAGGAGCGCAGCTGGATTCGCTGGTGGTTGCCCTGGAGATCCAGGGTATAGCCAGCGTTCACCAGGCCGAGATCCGGCTTCCGGCGCCGCAGCTTGGTGGCGTATTGATCCGCCTGAACAGTGTAGCCGGAGTACAGCGGAGGACCGAGGTAAAGGTTGTGGCGATGAATTCCAAGATTCGACGGCGGCTTGGCGAGGAAGACGTTGCCATCCTCCGCCACCCGCACCTCGAACTTCGCCTTGCCCAGCCACCACGGGCGATTGCCGCCGGCCTCCAGGTCGTCGAAATTCTCCGTCCAGGGCAGCGCGCCGCCGGCCCGCACTCGCGTCGCGCCCTGGACCTCGCCCACCGTCGCCACCACCTGGCCGACGGCTCCCTGATTCACCTTGCCCAGGGCCAGCTCGGTACCGGTCCCCTGCTCGGCGTTCAGCGAGCCGGGCAATCCGGCGATGCTCCAGGTCGCCTCCACCGGGCCGAGGGAGCGGCCGAGGGAGTCGTAGCCGATGGCCTCGAGTTGATGGCTGGTGGACTCTGAAATCACCAGCTCCGCGGGCCGCACCTGCACCGTCGCCACCGCAGCGCCCTCGGGAGCCGCTGGCGCCGGCGCGAGAGCCAGGCCAGAAAGAGCATCACCCTCGTCGCTGGAGAAGGCCGTCCCGGGATCCCCGATGCAGTAGATCCCCTCTTCCGTGGTGAAGTAAATCCGCTGGTAAGCCACCGCCGGTGACCCGTAGATCTCGGCGTAACGGCCGCTCTCCCCCGGCATGTCGATGTGCACCTCCGAGAGCTTCTTCGAACCCTCCGCGCCATCCTCGAGGACCAAGATATTGCCGTTGACCTCGGTGATCACGATCTTGTCGTCGACCAGCACTGGCGACCCACGGCCCACGGTGCCGTAGTTGATCTCCCACAGCTCCTCCCCGTTCTCGGCATTGAAGACCTTGAGATTGGCGGAGTTGTCGGCGATGTAGAGCCGGCCGTCCCGATAGCCCGGGGAGGCGTAGCCGGCGATCACCGAATGACGCCACACCTCTTCACCGGTAGCCAAATCGAGAGCGACCAATCGACCCTGGGCGGCCTCGTCCACGTTCTCTTCTCCGTGGGAGGCATACACCTTGCCGTCGGCCACCACCACCGAGGAGTTGATCCCTCGCTTGGAGAGCTCGAAGCCCCAGAGCTTCTCGCCGGTATGGGCGTCGAGAGCGTAGATGTGTCCATCGGCATTCCCCCACACCACCACTCGGCGATCGCCGCTCTCGGCAACCACCGGCACCGAGTAGACGTTCAGGTCATAGGGCCGTCCTCCGGGGGAGGAGGTCCAGTTGACCGCACCGGTGCGCTTGTCGAAGGAAAAGAGGCGGTCCGACGGACGACCCTGGGGCCCCCAGCTGGAGCCGATCAGGGGCAGGATCAGCTGATCACCATAGACGATGGGCGAGTTGGTGCGGCCGCCGTAGCCGGAGAAGCGGCCGAATTCCTCGTGGAGTCGCCGCTCCCAAAGCACCGATCCATCCGCCCCGGAGAGGGCTCGCAGCTGGCCGTCCACCATGAAGTGGAAGACCGTATCCGTCTCTGAATCCGCCGCTACGCTGCCCCAGCCGACGCGGTTGAAGGGCACGGTCGTGTGGAAGACGGTGTAGCGGTTCTCCCATAGCTTCTCGCCGGAATCCGCATTCCAGCAGGCGACCACCGCCTGGCGGGTACGACCGTCGCCGCGGCGTCCGCTGGCACACACCCGCTCCTGGAACACCACCGGAGTCGAGCGACCGACGAAATCGTCCCGCCACAGCTGCTGCGCTCCGTTGAGAGACCAAGCGTCCACCAGGCCATCAACGTCGAGATAGCCATTTTGGTTGGGCCCTCGCCAGGTGGTCCATTCCGCTTCCAGGCTGGAGCTGGACGAGAGCGCGGGGAGCACCGGCAGCAGCAGGGCGAGCATCAGCAGCGCTGACCAGAGGGCCCCTCGCGAGGTTCCTTCAGCAGCTCTTCCGGATGCGCTCCCGGACGGGGTGCGGTCATAGACTCGGGACGGATTCATGGTGCACATGCTTCGTCGTCTCCGTGGGAAATCGATCCGCGGGGATCGAGGTTGGGGTCATCGACGGATAGACCGAGCGGGGTTTGAGTCGAGAGCTCGAGGATCCCCTCGTCTCAGCTTACCGCCCGCGCTCGATCTGTCGCGAAGATCATGAAGTCAAAGTTCAACGAGCCGAAAGCGCCGCTGGAGGTCTCGGGTCCGAGGCCGGGGGCGTTCCGACGGATGCTCAAGAAGGGCGATGGCGCGCGTCTCACCGGGACCGAGAAGGCTTCCCCGGGGGCCGAGAGCGGCAGTGTGCTGACTCGCGCTTTCTAAACTAGTACAACCTCACTCACAGTATCCGAACATCTCGAGGCGGGCAAAGCCTACTACTGGTGTCGGAGAAACTCAAGAAAAGACCAGAGCCCCCAACCCAGCGCCGCGCTTCAGCAACGCAGCCCAGCGCCATGGACGCATCGCTGAGGGAGCTCTTCGCTGCCAGGCAATCGTCACTCCCGGGGCGGGCGATCAGGAGCTCAGAGCTGCAGGCCGAGCTCCGTAGCTCGCTGCTTGAGGCCGGCGGCGGAGACCTCCAGGTCCTCGACCATGCGCTCCAGGTCCCCGCCGTGGCGGTCTCGGGCGGCGAGGATCTCTTCGGAATCGAGATCCCCCGCCTTGCGAACCTCCGCGCACTTATCCATCAATACGTAGAGCGAGGGCCGGGAGATGCCCAAATCTTCAGCCGTCGGCTTGACCTGCCAACGATTGCGCCGCAGCGCCTCCATCAACTCCTGCTCGCCGACGTCGCTGGGCGGGCGGTAGCGCCGCCGCGGAGCGGGGGCGCGGTCGCGCTCCTTGGTGTCCAGATCGTCCGCCGTATCCTCGGTGACCACCTCCTGAATTCCGGTAGCGGGTTTGTGACGGGAGGCTTCCCGCAGCAGGCGGTCGATCTCCGGGCTCACCCGCATCCGGTCGCTGCCGCGACTGGCGATGGCCAGCTGCCGAGAGATATTGCGCAGCTGCCGCACGTTGCCGGGCCACGAATAGCGCGCCAGTCGGGCCATCACCGAAGCCGGCATCCAGGAATCCGCCTCGTCCGGCGGGGTCTCCAACCACTCCGGCTCGCCGAGCACCCGAAGCTCCTCGCCGAGAAAGTGCATGATCAGCCGCCCGATATCTTCTCGCCGCTGGCGCAGCGGCGGCAGAAAGATCTCGTAACCGGATAAGCGGTGGAGCAAAGGCGCCCGGAACGAGCCTTCGGCGATGGCGCGATCGAGATCGGCGTCCGTCGCGGCGATCAGGCGAACGTCCACGCGATGAACGGTCTGAGACCCGACCCGCTGCACTTCTCCGGTCTCCAGCACCCGCAGCAGCATCACCTGCACTTCCGGCGGCGTATCGCCCACCTCGTCGAGGAAGAGAGTTCCGGTATCGGCGCGCTGAAAGAAGCCCGGCCGGGCCTTGTCGGCGCCGGTATACGCCCCCTTCACCGCCCCGAAGAGCTCCGAAGCCGCCAGGCTCGCCGGCACCGCCGCCATGTTCACCGTCAGGTATTCCCGCTGGCGGCGCCGGCTCGCGTCGTGGATCGCCCGCGCCACCAGCTCCTTACCGGTGCCCGTCTCGCCGCGAAGCAGCACCGGCACCTCGAGATCCGCCACCCGGAAGATCTCTTGACGCACGCTATCGATGGCGTCCGAGGCGCCCACCAGGTCGAAGTCGTCCCGCAGGAAATGCTCCGCCACCGAGGCGTAATGCAGCAGCAGGACGATGCGCCCGCCGACCTCCATCACCAGGCCGGCCTCCAGAGCGTGGGGCTCTACCTCGGCCCGCTGATCCAGCGGCTCTCCCTCCAGCTCGAGGCGGATTCGGCTCTTGCCCCGCAGGAAGATCACGCCGCCGTCGGCGCGCCGCTCCATGATCAGAGGCGTGCGGCTGAGAAAGACGTCCGCCAGCGGCCGCGTGGTGCGAGCCGGGTAAACGTCGGAGCCGCTGGAAGTCTTCGAGCCTCGAGTCGCCACCGGCACCGGCCCGGCGGAGCTAAACACCGGCTGAAGCCGGGAGATCTCCACCGTCCGCCCCGGGTTGAAGTGGGTGAGCAGGGCTCGATCCCCCACCCGCTGAGCAGAGGGATGAAAGAGGATCGTCAACGCCGGAACCCGGGCCCGGGTGCGCTGACGGCGCTCGATCTGGTCCGCTACCTGCGAAGACACCAAGAGATGATCGGTTCGGGTCTGAGAAGGATCCACCATCGAGGTGGATTGTACCGCGGATTCGTAATTCGCGGCTCCACCACTTCGGGTTTATCGAGAGTGGTTTCTCTGTATCGCTAAAGAATCCTGGCTGTAGAGAGAATTTTGCTCATCGAGGGCTATCTCCACTCCGCGTCACCTTCCCGCCAAGAGAATTGAGCTCTCCCCGATAGCGGAAAGGGCCCGCGGCCAGAGGCCGGGGCCAAACGAAGATCTCGCTGAGACCTTGGGGTTGGGGCTCCTCGATGAGTCGATAGGTGCGATGCGAGGTTGACCGGGTGTCGATAACGACGGGCCTTGGGGGGCTTGAGACCGGCCTTCGCATGAAGGGTGCTCACGCGGGCTATCAGCTCAACGGCCGAGAGCCTCCTCGCTACCAAGTCCCCTAATTGCAGAGCTCGTGCCAATGCGAAAGAGCAGCAAATTCCTAGGATCCCTGCAGGGTGCAGGTGTCTGCGGCGAGCTGTCAGACACGTCGCGAGGGTGTCTGACAGCCGAAATCGTCAACAACGGACACCCTCGTCACCAGCGGAAGCGTCCACCCTCACGGCCCCTCCCTGCTGGTGTCCTCCCGTCTCTGCCCTCTCCACAACGCCAGACATCGGTGCTCCCGACCTCTCGGCAGGTTCCTCAAGACCCATTCTCTGTGGAGAGCCGCAACCGAGCTGCTCTGGGGAAATCAAGGCGCTCAACCACACCAACCCACCACCGCTCTTCGAACCGTCCACCAGGAGCTTTTCGATCCAGCCGGCCCATGGGGGCCAGCCGGCCAATGGGGAATCACCCCTCTGCGCTGCTTTAGCTCTGCTCTGCTCTGCTCTAGCTCCGCTCCGCACTCTCCACCCCGTGCCTCCTAGCCAGCCCTCCAGTGAGCCCTGCTTAGCGAGCAAAGACCGTCCGTTCTCGCTCGAAGAGCTTAACCACCACGACCAACAGCAGACCGGCCACCACGAAATTCGACGTCACGTTCACCAGCACATCGGTGATCGCGATGGATTCTCCCTGCAGCAGGCGGCCGCACAGCAGCTGCTCTCCATAGGCCGGAATCGCTAGGCGCCAAAGCACCGGCTCCGGCGGCGAGAAGGCCTGGAGAAAGCCCGCGAATCCCGGCAGCAGGGGCAACAGGGAGAGATAAGTCTGGGCTTCCTTGAACGAGCGGGTGAAGGTAGCCACCAGCATTTGCAGCGCCGAGGCGAAGAACACGGTGGGCAGGAAGAGCAGCACCAGGGAGGCTAGAGTCTTCGGGTCCAGATCGATGTTCACCGCGAAGGCGCCCCCGGAGGGCATCAGCTTCAGCATCGCCGCGAAGGCCACCGCCGTAAAGGCGATGGAAAAGCAGCCAAAGAGCACGACGGCGGCATATTTACCGATCAGCAGCGCCGATCGCGCCGGCGCGGTGAGCAGCAGCGGCTCTAGAGAGCCACGCTCTCGTTCCCCGGCGATGGCGTCGATCACCAGATAGAGCCCGCCGACGAAGGCCGCGAAGACCAGCGCGAAGGGCACGATCATCAGCAGCTGAAAGTCGGAGGAATCTCGCGGCGAGAGATCCAGCACCCGCACCGCCAGAGCTTCCGTCACCCCTGGATCGACGCCCCGGGCGATCAAGCGCAGGGCGCCGACCTGTCGGCTGTAGCCCTCCAGCAGCGAGGTTGCCCGTCGCCGATCGATGCGCGCCGAAGGTTCTCCGCCGCGGCTCAGCAGCTCCACCGTCGCCGGTCGCGCGGCGGCCAGGCGCTCCTGGTAATCCTGCGGAATGCTCAGCACCAGGGCCAGCTCTTCCGCCTCCAGGGCCGCCCTCGGATCTTCCGGGCCGGGCTGCGGCTCCACCCCGTGGCGACGCAGGAAGTCCACTAGATTCGGCGCCCGCTCGGCGCCGCTGATGGCCAGCTCCAGAGGCTTCTCGAGACGCTCCTGAGCCCCCTTGCTGATGAAGCTCATCATCAGCAGCATCACCATCGGCGCCATCAGGGGAACCAGCAGGGCGGAGAGCAGGGTGCGGCGGTCCCGCAGGTTATCGATGATTTCCTTGCGGGCGACGGTCGACGCCCAATGCCGCCAGCGGCCACCGCCGCTGAGCTCTCTAGCCTCACTCACGCCAATCCCTCCGCAGAGCCCAAGACCTGGATGAATGCTTCCTCGAGATCCTCCTCACCGGAACGCTCCCGAATCTCCTCCGGGGTGCCGCTGGCGACCACCCGGCCATGGTCCACCACCACGATGTCCTCGCACAGAGCGGCGACTTCCTGCATCACGTGGCTCGAGAAGAGCACCGCCCGGCCGTCGTCCCGCAGCCGCCGCAACACGTCCCGCAGCGCCCGGGTGGTCATCACGTCGAGACCGTTGGTGGGCTCGTCGAAGAGCACGTTGCGGGGATCGTGGATCAGCGCCCGCGCGATGGCCACCTTGAGCTGCTGTCCGGTGGAGAAACCCTCGGTGCGGCGGTCGGCGATCTCCGCCATGTCCAGCAGCTGCATCAGCTCCTCGATGCGGGCTTCCAAAGCCTCGCCCAGCAGCCCCTGCAGGCGACCGAAGTAGCGGATATTCTCCCGCGCCGTCAGGCGCGGATAGAGCCCCCGGCGCTCCGCCGGCAGCGCTCCGAGGCGCTGCCGCACCTCCACTCCGTCCCGGGAGCTGTCGAATCCATCGATCAGCGCCTGGCCGGAATCGGGGGATAGCAGCGTGCAGACGATGCGCAGAGCGGTGGTCTTGCCGGCACCGTTGGGTCCCAGAAGACCGACGATTCGCCCGTCGGGAACCGAGAGAGAAACCCCGTCTAGGGCCTTCACCTCGCCGAAACTCTTGGTCAGCTCTTCGATTTCGATCATCGCAACGCATCGTATCGCGCCCTGGGTCATGCACCCAAGAGTGCTTTACAGCACGCTATGCCGTGATAGCATAAAAGCACCTCAGCACTCCGCTGAACCAAATCCCTTCCTCTGTCGCTGTTGATCTACTGTCGGCGGTCCCTCGCTGGCAACCTTCGGATTTCATGCCGTCAAGGCAGGAGAAGCTCTCTATGCACTCGTCCATCGGCCAGCCCTGCACTGCTGATCCTTCGCCTCCCACCCCGCGATCTATTGGCGGTCTGGCGCCCATCCGCACCCCCTTCTCCTTGCTCGTCCTGCTTCTCTTGATCCTCGGCTCCGGCGGAGTCGGCCTTGCGGCATCGGCCGCCGATCCGAGCGCTGCCAATCCGAACACTGCCAGCCCGAACACTGCCAGCCCGAACACTGCCAGCCCGAACACTGCCAGCCCGAACACTGCCAGCCTCATCGCTGGGCCGGCCTACGAGATTATCGACCTGGCCGCGGCGCTTCCCTTCCCCACCACCGACTCCGTGGCCTTCGAGGTCAGCGATACTGGCCTCATCGTCGGCATCGCCAGAGACTCCTCGGGGCGCTACAAGTCCATTCTGTGGAGTTTCGAAGCGGCGGACGTTCTCAGCGGTACCGACCCGGTCCTGGTCGCCACCGTGCTCAACCCCGACTTCTACGACGGACGGATCGCCGTCGCGGTCAGCGACGAAGGAGTCGTGGTGGGTCAAGACAGTGGCGCCGCCACGGGGTGGGCATGGTTCGATGGCGAGTTTGAGTGCATTCCGCTGCCCGCTCCCTGCGGTTCCATCGACAACCTATGGCGAGCCAGCGCCCCGCGGGACATCAACGACTTCAACGTATTTACTGGTGGCATCAGCCCCGACGTCGGGCAGCATCCTGACGACCCCGTCGTGCCCTATCGCGCTGTGACCTTCGACCGCAGGGAAAGCACCATCATCGAACGCTTGGAGAGCTTCGAGGGACGGGCCACCTTCGGCAACGCCATCAACCGATTCGGCATCATCCTGGCCGTCGCTGGATCCTCGCTGGTCTACGACGCGGTGCTCTACAACTACGGACCTCCCCAACTCCTCCCAACCCAGGGGGGAGACTACAACTGGCCTACCGCTCTGAACGACGAGATCATTCAGGGAGTGGGCTTCGTCTCCGATCCGGGAGAGACGCAGTGGCCCTATTCAGGAACCGCCGCCCTGTGGGGCGCTAGCTTCGACCCAGTGACCCTGGACCTCCTCGGTCGTCTCGCCGGCTACCCCATCGCCTGGCCCCACGACATCAACAACACTCGCGAGATCGTCGGCACCGCAAGGCGGCAAACGGGCGATCATCTCCTAGAAGAGCGAGCGATCCTGTGGATCGGCGAACCGGCGGTCGACCTCACTCCCCTTGTCTTGGGCGACGACAACGCCAGCGGGAGCCCATCCAGCAGAAGCCAGCCTAGCGGGAACCAGCTCAGCGGGACCTCCCCCTCCTGGACTCTGCAGTCTGCCCGAGGCATCAACGACAGCGGCTGGATCGTCGGCGAGGGAGTGCGCGACAACATCAGTGAACGCCGCCGCGCTTTTCTCTTGATCCCCCACGTCAACGATGACGAGGTCTTCGAACACGGCTTCGAGGCCGGCAGCGCCGGCGGGTGGAGCCAGATCATCGGCGAGCCCTGAGCCTCTCAAAGGCACCTATTGGGGCTTCTGAAAGCCTCGGAGCTTCTCGAATCAGCACCACAAGACAATTTAGATGACAACAAGCTCATCTACTGAGTGCTCATTGGCGAAGATCACCAAGACGGGCGCCAACAACGGCAGGGAAATGCACGCAACCTTTGCCGGCGCCCGCTTGGACAGGAAGCCTTTGGCGACCCAACACACCCGGGCCGGTGACATGGCCCACAGGTGCTGAGAAGCCTCAGTACCTCCTCTGGATGCAAAAACCCCGATCATCAGGTCGGGGTTCTTTTTTTTCTTTTTACCACTCTCTAGAGCTCACATCCAGCCCCAATTCCAGTAGACAGCAGCCTCAGGGATAGCAGGGCAGCAGGGTTTCGCGATTCCCCAGAGTCCAGAGCCAAGGCCTACCCACTGGTACGGCCTTGAGCTGTCACGGTCTCTAGCTCTCTGCTCGATCCGCAGAACCCGATCCACAAAGCCCGATCCACAAAGCCCGATCCACAAGGCCCAGCGCGGGCAAGAAGAACTCCGGCTTCAGCGCTCCCAAGGAGCACGGGTACGCAGTGAAGCGCCGCGGACCTCTTCGGAAGCCCGGGAGCCGTGCTCCGGTGCGCGCAGCTCGTCGGCCGCGGCTTCCCCCACCGTCGCTCCCGCCAACGCCCCGAGGAAACCCCAGGCCGAGGCGAAGCGAGCCGACGGGTCCCGCTTCAGGCAGCGCAGCAGCAGCGCTTCGAAATCCGCCTCCAGATTGCGGCACAACAACCTCGGCGGCAGCGGCTCTTCGGTGAGGCGCGCCCGCAGGGTGGCGGCTAGCTCCACCTTGAGGAAGGGAATCACTCCGGTGAGAGCCTGGTAGATCACCAGGCCGGCGGCGTAGAGATCGCTCGCCGGAGAGCTGGGCCCGCCCTGAATGCGCTCCGGCGCCATGTAGGCCACGGTTCCCGGCGGCAGGTTTGCCAGGTCATCGTCATCGCGGCCGACGGCCCGAGCCAGCCCGAAATCCATCACCACCGCCCGCTGGGCACCGCCCTCGTCCCGGGCGAGAAGGATGTTGGAAGCGGCGATGTCTCCGTGTACGATGCCGGCAGCATGCAGCACCGAGAGGGCGCGGGCGATGTCCATCGCCACCTGCCGTGCGCGGGCCGGAGGCAGCGCTCCTCCCCGCTCCAGGCGCTGCTCGAGGGTTTCGCCCTGAAGCCACTCCATCGCCACAACCGGCCAGCCCACAGTAGAGCCAGTGGCAGGTACCGCCCTCGCCGCCCCCCAGCAGTGCCAGTGCAGGCCGTAAACCTGACAGAGGTTCGGATGCCGCACCTGCCCCACCAGCTGGACCTCCCGCTGCAGACTGCTTCGAGCCCCGGCCCCGGCAATAAAATCCGAACGCAGAGTCTTCAAAGCGACCTGAGTGTTGAGCTCGAGATCCTGGGCGGCGTAGACCTGCCCCAGTCCTCCGCTCCCCAACAGGTCCAGCACTCGAAAGCGATCCGCCACCAGGTCGCCTACCTGCCATACCGGTGGCGCCGCGCGGTCACTACCGCGGGGGGGAATCGACGACGAAGTGCTCTTCTTGATGCTCATAGGAGGCTTGGTGCTCATAGGGGGCGCGTATCGACCGATTCACATCAGTCTACAGGACCCTACGGTACCGAAGCACCAAAAGTTCAGCCTCTTTCGCCAACCTCTTTCACCGCGTTGTCACCGTTGGACGACTTCGAACCCGAAACGGGAAGCTCTACCAGCACCGCTTCGCGATCGCCGCGAACGGCGAGCCAATTCGACACCAGCGCCGGGGGTGCCCAGGTCTTGGAAGACAGCAGCGACACGCTCCCCAACTCTCTCCACTCTTCAGGATTCTGCTCTACCAGCACCAGCTCCCCGTCTTCCGCCATCACCAGCAGCAAATCCCCCAGCTGCAGCACCTGCCCGTGACCGTAGCGACCGCGCTTCCAGCGCCGCTCCCCAGTGATTTCGTCGATGCAGGTGAGCACCCCCTCGTCGAGGCCGTAGAGGAAGCCTTCGTGCTCGACGATCTGAGTGAACTTGGCCTTCAGCCGGGGGCTACGCCACAGAGAGCGAGCCGTAAGGCCGCCATCAGCAGACTCCTCCACCAGCAGCATTTGGGCCCCAATGCCGTAGCCGGTAGAAACCAGCACCCGATCCCCGGAGAGAATCACCGGCTGAGCAACGTTCGGCTGCCCCTCGGGCCAGGAGAACTCCCACAGCAGATCTCCGTTGCGGGGATCGAAGGAGGACAGCGCGCTGGTCGAGAAGAGCAAGACCTGATCACGGCCAGCGAGGCGAGCCAAGAGCGGAGAGCTATAGCTGGGGTCGCGATCCCCGGCGCTCCACAGCTTCTCGCCGTCGGCCTGTCGATACGCCGCAAGGGAAGCGCCAGGGCCACCGCTGGCCACCACCACCGCATCCCCGATAGCCAGCGGTGAGGCGGCGACGCCCCAGGGAGGAACCGAGCCTCCGTTCTCCGCCACCACGTCCCGGCTCCAACGCAGCTCACCGGAGGAGAGCTCCAGAGCATCGAGCCTCCCGAGGGCGCCATAGGCGAACACCACGTCCCCCACCACCAGCGGGGTCGCCCGCGGACCGATCCCGCCGAGGGAGGAATCGAAGCGAGCCGCCACGCCGTAAACCCAGCGCTGTTCCCCGTTCTCCAGGTCGTAGGCCACCACCGTTTCCTGGCCGCCCTGCTGTTCCTGGGTGAGCAGCATTCCGCCGGCAATGGTGAAGGACGACCAGCCCTCCCCCACCGGCCAGCGTCGCAGCACCCGCGGCGAATTCTCTTCCCAATCTCTAGCCAGGGGCAGGGCCGGCGCGACGGCGTCCCGCCGTGGTCCGAGGAATTGGGGCCAGGGCTCCGCGGAGGCTAGCCCCAGGGAGCCCCCCTCTCCCCCCAGCGCCGGCAGCGGTGTCGACTCCGCCGCCCAGCGCCAGCCCACTACCGGCACCAGATCGCCGGTAACGCCGCGCACCTCCAGAAGCAGCACCGCCGCCAGGGCGAGAGCCAAGAGCACTCCACAGCTGCCCAGCCGCACCCGCCACGGCAGCCGGGAGAGGGCCAGTAGCCACACCAGGGCGAGGCCCCCGGCGGCGATCACCACGCCGAAAAGAGCGAGGGTCCGCTCGCTCTCCCGCGGCGTTTCGAAGCCGTAGAGGACCCACAACAGGGCCGCTGCCGTCGCCACCTTAAGGCCGATGGCGAGACCCCACCGAGGACGAGGTGCAGGAGACGGGTTCGAGACGGGGGCCTCCGAGGCCACGAGCCGCCCCCCCTACACGGGGCGGAAGCGAAGCACCATGAAGGCACCCACCGCCGCGAGGATCAGGCCGACGTAGAACAGGGCTCCGGGCGCCGACTTCGGCGGGTGCCAGCTCATGCTCACCAGGGCGTTGATCACCGGCGCGCCGGCAAACACCACCGGTGCTACCACCAGTGGTGTCCCTCCGCTCTTCAGCGCGAGGATCACGAAGAGCGCCCCCGCCGCCCCCAGAACACCGGCCACCAGACCGAGGCTCACTCCCCTCGAGTTGAACTCCATGGGCTCCACTTTGCCCGCCATCAGCACCAAGGGCACCAAGACTGCGGTCAAGAAGTAGGCCAGGCCAACGCAGAGAAAAGCGCGCAGGGCGCCGCCCTTGAAGGCCACCTGACTAGCGTGAATGGTGGGCACGTAGCAGCCCCAGGCGAGAAAGGCGCCGATGACGAAGAGCATCCAAGGCTTCATCGAGTGAACTCCTGCTGATCCGAAAGCTTTGAGGAAGAATGGGGTGACATTGGCGAGGGAAGAAAGAGAGCACTCCGTCGCCGCGTCAGCATCCTACCTCAGGCGCTCTTCGCTCTAGCCCTGGGCACCCGTCCTAACCTAGGGCACGCAGGCGGCGAATGAATTCGCGCATCGACTCTTCCGGGCTCCAGAAGCGCAGAAAGTCATCCAGCTGATCTTCCCTCGGTGGGCGCTGCAGGATCTCCGCCCACTGCAGAAAGGGAACCAGGGCCGGCGAGGCAACCTCCAGCTCCAGCAGCAGGAGCTTGGCGGTGATCCCGCCATGCTCTACAAAACCGCTGTCTCGATAGATCCGATAGATCGCCTCGCGGTCGTATTCCACGCGGCGGAAGTCCACCTCCCACTCCCCCGCCCGCCGAGTCAAGATGGCGTATTGCGCCCGGTGATCGCGGTTGAAGGGCAGGCCTACGGAGCCGATATTGAGCACCTGCCCGCCGCCCAGCACCGCATGCATCGGCCGATGGGTGTGGGCGCACACCAGCAGCGGCTCGGCCACTTGATCCAGATGCCGCGAGATCTGCTCATCGCTCAGCCAGGGGCCGATGCCCTCGTTGAAGGAGCTCGGACTGCCGTGCACCAGGCGCAGCTCCGGGGCCAGCGCCGAAGTCAGGGTGAAGGGTAGAGCGTCGATATAGCTCTCCGTCGGCCCGTCGAGCGCCGCCGCCATCCACCGGGCGGCAGACCACTCCTCGGCCTCGAGCCATTCTTCCGGCACTCGCCGGCGGCGGAAATTCAGCAGGTATTCCTCGTGGTTGCCCTGCACGCCGCGCCAGCCGAGCTGCCGAACGCGCTCCACCACTCGCTTCCCCTCGGGGCCGCGGCCCACCAGGTCTCCCCCGAGCAGCACCTCGTCCACCGCCTGCCGGGAAAGATCTTCCAACACCGCCTCCAGCGCCGGCACGTTGCCGTGGATATCGGCCAGCACGGCGACGCGCACGCTCTCGCCGGCGGGCGCGGGCGCCCGGAGAGCCAGCTGCTCGGCGGAAGGAGGGAGAGTCATGATCCGCCAGTGTAGCAGGCAGCGGCGCGGCCGAATGATAGATTCCGGCGGCGGCGCGGACGGCGAGAGCCAGCCCCGCCGCCTCAACCCTGAGGAGAACCGCAAGGCGAGCTTCTTCGCCCCCGGCTCTCCCCCGCCAGGAGACCCCGATGTCCTCAAAGACCCCTTGGCACGACGAGTTTCGCGACGCCTTCGACCCATCCGACGAGTCTTCCGGACAGGCCTCCAACAAGGCGCCGGAGGAAGAAGCTGACTTCGGCGCGATCCTCGCCGCCTTCGAAGCCGGCGGTGGCACCAGTGGAGCGGATCCTAAGCCCGGCGAGAAGGCCCGGGGCACGGTGATCTCCATCGCCCCAGGCTTCGTCTTCGTCGACCTCGGCGCCAAGAGCGAAGGGGCCGTCGCCGCGGAGGAGCTGCTGGACGAAGAGGGCGTGCTCTCCGTCGCCGTCGGTGATTTCATCGAAGGCGTGATCACCGGCCGCGACGAAGGCGGCGCCCTGCGACTCTCGGTGCGCCCCGGCCACGGCGGAGACGGCCTCGAGGCCTTGATCCAGGCCAAGCGCCACGGCCTGCCGGTGGAGGGCGTCGTGTCCGCAGTGATCAAGGGCGGCGTCGAGGTCAGCATCGGCGCCGTGCGCGCCTTCTGCCCCATCTCCCAGCTGGACAACCGCTATGTCGAGCAGGTGGAGGACTACCTCGGCCGCCGACTGGAGTTCCGCATCGAAACGCTAGAAGAGGGCCGCGGCGGGCGGCGCCCCAACGTCGTCCTCTCCCGGCGCAAGCTCCTCGAGGAACAACAGCGCGCCCAGCGGGAGGAACTGCTGGCTCGTCTCGAGCCTGGAATGGTGGTCGAGGGCACGGTGACCTCGGTGACGAAGTACGGAGCCTTCCTCGACCTCGGAGGCCTCGAAGGCCTGCTCCACATCAGTGAGATGAGCCGGGGCAGAGTGGAAGATCCGGCGAGCGTCGCCACCGTCGGCGAGTCCCTGGAGGTCGAAGTGCTCTCCATCCAGCAGCCCGAAGCCCCAGAGGAAGGTTCCCGCCGCTCCCGCGGTCCGAGGATCGCCCTCTCCCGCAAGAGCCTCGAGCGCGACCCCTGGAAGGGCGTCACCGAGCGCTATCCCCTGGGGCGGGTCCTCGAGGCCACGATGCGACGCAGCGCTCCCTTCGGAGCCTTCCTCGAGCTGGAGCCGGGCATCGACGCTCTGCTGCCGCTGGAATCGCTGGCTGCCCTCACCGGCGGCTCCACCCCGCGGCACCCGGACGACGTGCTGCGCCCCGGCCAGCGACTCAGCGTGCTGGTAGAGAGAGTCGACGAAGGCGCCCAGCGGATCCGCCTGCGCCCCGCCGAGGCCCACGAGATCGACCCGCCGGCCTACGATGAGCACGCCCCGCCGACAAGTCGCGGCGGCGGAGGCTTCGGCACCCTGGGAGCCCAGCTAGAAGCGCTGGCGCAGCGGCGTAAGAAGGTCGGCGACTCCAGCGACGACTGAATCCCCGCGCCGGCTGAATCCGGATCGCGACGCAAGCCCAACGATGGCTGAGCCTCGGCGCCGGCGTCCGAGACGACCGCTCGGGGGGCGCCGAAAAAACCGGCCCTTCGTCAGCCGAGAAACGCCCAAGAATCAGGGTCGTCTCTGATTCCCCGTGGGTCACGGCTTAGGCAGCGGCCTGAGAAGAGCCATTTTCGATGGCGTTCTTGAGGTTCGCCAGCATCTTGCCGTCGGCGCTCTTCATCGCCTTCGCCAGCAGGCCGGTGAGGAGCTTCATGATGCCCGTGGCCTTGACGTCGGCGACGCAGTCGACCCGGGTCCGGCTGTGCCCATCGGCCTCGAAGGTGAAGCGGTAGATCGCGGTGATGGACGATACCTGCGCCTTGGCGGCATGCACCTTCGGACGATGGTGCTCCACCACCTCGATCTCCGCGGTCTTCTCTTTCTTTCCCTGCCGCCGAGTTTCCTTGAAGCGATAACCGGGGCGCATCTCCCCCTCGGTCACGGGCTCGCAGGAAATCACCCCGGGCAGCCAGTTCTTCGTGTTGTCGAGGCTGGTGGCGAAGTCGAAGACCTCTTCTATCGGTGCGTTGATGGTTTCGGAAACCTGGAAGCCAGCCATTGCGTTTTCTCCTTCGTGTCGTCGGTCGGGCGTAGAGAATTTCGAGGGGACGATCCGCGGCGTGAACTCCAGGACCTCCGACTCTCGCCGAGATATTCCTCGAGCCAAGATCTTCCTGGAGCCAAGCCAGGCCTGGATCTCACGCGCACCTCAGCCTAGGTCAAATCACTGAAAGACAAAAAACCTGTCGATGCCTACACGGGCTCTTTCCGAGGCATCTTCCGAGCCTACGTAATCTCTAGCCGCCGGACTTCGTAGAGCTGTTAGGAGGCAATCAACCCATGCTCAGCATTCGCCAATTAGTCAAAGTCTATCCTGGTCCCGTTACCGCCCTTCGGGGGGTCGATCTCGACGTTCCCGCCGGCATGTTCGGCCTCCTCGGCCCCAACGGCGCCGGGAAGACCACCCTAATGCGGGTTCTCGCCGGCCTGCTGGAGCCCACCGCCGGCACCGTCACCCTGGACGGGCAGGAGATCACCTCCAACCCCCGCCACGTCTGGCAGCGTTTGGGTTATCTGCCTCAGGAATTCGGCTTCTATCCCCACCTTTCCGGGCGACAGATGTTGCTCCACCTGCTGCGCCTCAAGGGGGTGCAACCCCCCTCCGGCTCCCTCGCCGATCTCGCCGACGAGCTCCTGCACCACGTCAACCTGGGCACTGCCGCCGATAAACGCGTGAAGGGTTATTCCGGCGGCATGAAGCAGCGCCTGGGGGTAGCGGCGGCGGTGGCGGGAGACCCCCGGCTGATCATCGTCGACGAGCCCACCGCCGGCCTTGACCCGGAGGAACGCCATCGATTCTACCGCCTGCTGGCCCAGCTGGCGACGGATCGCATCGTGCTGCTCTCCACCCACATCGTCGAGGATGTCGCGGTGCTCTGTCCGCGCTTCGCGGTGATCCGCAAAGGACAGGTGGTCGCCAACACCACTCCAACGGAGGCCCGAGCCCGAGTCAGCGAACGAATCTTCGAAGCTCAGCTAGACGCCGAACGGGCCCAGGCTCAGCTGGAGGCCTTCGGTCAATCCCTCGCCGGTCAATATCAGGTCACCCAGCACCTCTTGGTGGAGGGCCGCCACCGCCTGCGCATCTACTGCCCCGAGGGCGAGCCGCCGGAGGGCTTCGAGGCGGTCCCGGCGACCCTGGAGGACGCCTATTTCGCCACTCTGAGAGCCCCTCTGCCGGGAGCTGCCGACGGCTCCGCGGACGATCAAGAGGCGGCGTGATGGACTCCGCCACCACCCACCCCGACGCGAGCCCTCAGGCTTCGCCGCCGACCGGTGCTCACCCCACCGCGCTCTCGGCCCCGCCCACCACCGACTCGTCCAGGCAGCGCATCCTCGCCGTCGCACGCCAGGAGCTCGCCACCCGCCGCATGCGGCCGATGCTGTGGATCGTCGTCGCCCTCTTCGCCCTGATCTCCTACGGGCTGTCCACCGGCAGCGTGCGGGTCGCCAGCGGTGATGCCAGCGTCGGCGGCACCCAGGCCTACATCACCTCGGAGTTCGCCACCACCTTCGTCCTCACCCTCACCGGATTTCTCACCTACCTCTTCTTCGTCTCCATCGCCGCCGGCATGCTGCTGAGAGAGGACCGGGAGCTGAAGGTCTCGGAGATTCTCCACTCGACGCCGCTGAGGCCCCAGGAATACGTCTGGGGCAAGGCCCTCGGCCTGATCGCCGCCTTCCTGGTGGTGATGGCGGTGCACATGGCCTCGATGATCTTCTTCAACCACGTCCTGCCCAGCCCCACCGAAGCGGATATCCGGGGCCCCTTCCAGCTCATCAGCTACCTGCGTCCGATGGTGGTGATCCTGCTGCCGCCGCTGCTCTTCTTCACCGGGGCCTGTCTGTGGATCGCCGAGCGCTTTCGCCGACCGATGCTGGCCTTCGCCCTGCCTCTGGTGGTCACCCTGGCGGAGCTCTTCTTCTTCTGGGCGTGGAACCCTTCCTGGCTGGACCCGAGAGTCGACCGCCTGCTGATGCTCATCGATCCCTCGGGCTTCCGCTGGATCAACGGGACCTACCTTCAGATCGACCGCGGCGTCGAGTTCTACAACAACGCCGCTCTGAGTATCGACGGCGACTTCGCTCTCTCCCGGCTCGCCTACGCCGTCGTCGGCATCGGCGCCATTGCCCTCACCGGTCGCTACCTGGAGAGCTCTCTGCGGGGCACCCCTGCTCCGAAGCAGAAGCGCTCCCGAAAGCGCCCGTCCCGCGAGGCTGCCGCCGCGGCAGCAGCCGATACCCAGCGCCGCCCGGCGAGCCTCGGCACCCTGCCTTCCGCCGCCCAGCTCACCCCCTCCTTCCGCAGCGCCTGGCTCACCATCGCCCGCTCGGAAGGGCGCGAGCTGGTGCGCTCCCCCGCCCTCTGGCTCTTCTTCATCCTGGTGGTGATCCAGATCCTCGGCAACGCCTTTTCTTCCTTAGGGGCTTTCGAGACCGACCTCCTCTTCACCCCCGGCCAGCTGGCCCTCAACGCCCTCGGTCCGATCACCGTCTGCACCTCTCTGCTGCTGATGTTCTTCGCCGTCGAGTCCCTCCACCGGGACCGCGCCGCCGGCGCCGAGCAGATCGTTCACGCCACCCCCATCCCCACCTCCGCCCTGGTTCTCGGCAAGCTCGGGATCCACGGCATCACCATCGCCGTGATCTACCTCGCGGCCTTCCTCGGCTGCGCCGCCGCGCTGATGATCCAGGGGCAGGTCCCCCTCGCCCTCGGCCCCTTCCTGCTGCTGTGGGGAGGCGTGATCACCCCCACCCTGCTCTTGGTGCTCGCCTTCCTCGCCGCTGCCTATGCCATCAGCGGCAGCCGCTTCGTACCCTACGCCCTGACCCTCGGGGCTCTGGTCTACAGCGGCTACCTCTCCGCCATCGGCGAGATGAGCTGGCTGGGCAATTGGTTTGCCCTCAGGGCCCTGTCGTGGAGCGATATCGGTCCCCTGGAGCTCCACAGCGACGCTCTATGGCTCAACCGACTCTTCGTCCTCGCCCTGGCTTTCTTCCTCTTCGCCGTCGCCGTGCGCTTCTACGGTCGCCGCCAGGGGGACGCCACCCGCTCGATCCACCGCCTCGCTCCCGCGCGGCTGCGCCGCAGCGCCCTTTCGCTGCTGCCCTGGGCGCTTCCAGCGCTGATCCTCGGCACGATGCTCTACCTTCGGGTGGAGGCCGGGCCGGGAGGGGGTCAGCGGGCAGACGACCTGAAGGACTATTGGAAGGGAAATTACGCCACCTGGATCGACCGCCCGATACCGGCCCTGACGACGGTGGATGCCGCCGTGGATCTATGGCCCGACGAGCGGCGATTCGCGGTGGAGGGAACCTATACCTTCCTTCACGACGGCGAGGGCCCGCTGCGCCAGCTGCCCCTGACCCGCGGCCTCCACTGGGAGCTGGAAGCTCAGGACGGCGAGTTCGACGGCGTCCTGGAGCCGGTCTCCACGAGCCCTGGCGGCACCGTCGGAGACCTGTTGACCACCGGTCACCCCTTCCGCCTCGATGGCCAGCCCATCGAGCCGGACGATCGTTCCGGGCTGCTGGTCTTCGAGCTACCGCAGCCGCTGCAGCCCGGGGAATCCCTCACCCTCAGCTTCCGCTACGGCGGCCAATTTCCCGACGGCATCAGCTTCAACGGCGGACCGCAGATGGAGTTCATCCTGCCCTCCAGCGTGGTGCTCACCAGCTTCTCCCCCTCGGTGCTGCCGGTCCCGGGCTTCATCGACGGCCTCGGCGTCGATGACGACAATCGCCTGGAGCCGGTGGACTTTCCCCCGGACTACCATCTTCAGGAGCTGCCCCCCGCCCTCGGCTCCGCCACCCAAACCGACGTGCGTCTGGCGATCACCGTGCCGGACGACGGCATGCGCGCCCACGGCGTCGGCAAGCTGGTGTCCGAAGAGGCCAGCGACGGGCGCCGCACCTTCACCTGGGCCAGCGATCAGCCGGTGCGCTTCTTCAACATCGTCGCCGGCTATTGGAAAGAAGCCCAGGGGGATCACTCCACCATCTACCACCACGCCAGCCACGATCACAACGTGGAGGAGATGGTGAGGGTGCTGGACGGCGCCCGGACCCACTACTCCCGCTGGTTCCACCCCTACCCCTGGGAAGACCTGCGGCTCAACGAATTCGCCGCCAACGCCGGCTACGCCCAGGGCTTCCCCACCAACATCACCTTCTCCGAAGGGATCGGTTTCCTCACCGAGAGCGACGCCGAGACCAACGCCGCCTTCCTGGTGACCGCCCACGAGGCGGCCCACCAATGGTGGGGGAATCTGCTGATTCCCGGCGATGGGCCCGGCGGCGTAGTGATCGCCGAAGGCATGGCCCACTACTCCACCCTGCTGCTCTTCGAGGAGATGCTCGGCGAGCAGCACCGCATGGGCTTCGCCCGCCGCATCGAGGGCCGCTACGGCGACGGCCGCCGCCGCGATTCCGAGCGCCCCCTGAACCGAGTCGACGGCCAGCGCCCCGGCGACACCACGGTGATCTACGACAAGGGGGGCTGGGCGGCGTGGATGCTGATGCAGCAGATGGGGCGCGAGCCGATGCTGGCGGGGCTTCAGGAGCTCTTCCAGACCTACCGCAACGGGCCCGACCACCCGCTGCTGGAAGACATGCTCGCCACCCTGCGGCAGCACGCCGAAGACCCCGAAGCCTTCGACCAGATCGCCCAGCAGCTCTACTTCGACACCGTGGTGCCGGAATACCGGGTCCGCGACGCCGAGGTGGAAGCCCAGGGCCAGGGCTACCGCCTGACCTTCGAGGTCGAAAACATCGGCACCGGCCGCTTCCCGCTGGAAATCGCCGCCGTCGCCGGCGTCCGATTCCCCGCCGAAGAGGGCCAGAGCAATGCCCAGAGCGAAGGCCAGAGTAATACCGAGCCCTACCGCGAGCAGCGGGTCCAGGCGACCCTCGGCGCAGGAGAAACCCAGCGTTTCGAGATGCTCCTTCCCTTCGAGCCGCAGGAAGTGGTGGTCGACCCCGACGTCCACATTCTCCAGCTGCGCCGGGAGCAGGCCTTGGCCCGTCTATGAGCTCTCTGCTCTCCCTCTACCAAGTCGATTCGCAAGGACCCCAGGAGCTCTTTGCCTCGACTTCCCCAAGCCTTCGAAAGCAACTTGACGCTGCGACGACAGGCTGACTAGCATGAAGGGCTGCTTCGGCAGCCCTTCGTTTTTCTTCTGCTTTCCCAAGGCTCCCAGGAGGCTCCCCATGAGCACGCCTTCTGCATCGGGTAACGGGCAAATCCTGCGGGTGGGTCTACTCAACGAGGTGCATCACGTCGACCCTCGCACCGCCCAGGATTTCGACAGCCTGTTCGTTTCGCGGCAGATTTTCGAGCCGCTCTATCGAGTCGATCCCCATCGCGGCAATATCGGCTCCGCCGTGCCGCTGCTGCTGCGCGCTCCTCTGCGCACCGTCGCCGGCGGCGCCGGGGGCACCATGCGCGGACGCATCCGCGACGACGCCCGCTTCTCCGACGGCAGCCCGCTGGACCTGGAGACGGTAGTGCAAAGTCTGGGCTCCGAGCCGATGGTGAGGCGGCAGGCGGAGGTCACCGCCGAGGGGGACGAGCTGGTCTTCCATCTGAAGAGCCCCAACGCCCGCTTCGACCTGCTGCTCACCTCGGTACAGGGCGCCATCGTCCGACGCGCCGGGGGCTCCCCCGTGGGCACCGGGCCCTACCAGCTGGCGCGGGATAGCGAGCCGGGGCATATCCGCCTGGTGCGCAATCCCCACTCCCCTCAGCCCGGCCTGGTGGACGAGATCCACTTCATCACCTACTCGCCAGGTCTCGATGGCAGGCCGGAATCTCTGCTCATCGCCCTAGAATCCGGCGAGGTGGACTTCACCAACGTGCTGCCGCGGGACGAGATCTCCGGCCTTACCGGGGTGCGCAAATCCTTCCAGACGGGGGTCTCCACGGCGGTGCTCTACCTCAATACCCAGAGCCCCCCCTTGCGCTCCGCCAAGGCCCGCCAAGCCATCGCCCACGCGGTGCAGCGGCGGGACCTCACCAGCAGCTGCTACTCCAACTCCCTAGCCTTCACCGCCGCCAGCCTGCTGCCCCGCAGCCTGGGGCAGGTCACCGATCGCCTGGGCTACGACCCGGATCGTTCCCGCAGCCTGCTCTCGGAGCTCGGCGATGAGGCGCCCACCAAGCTCCGCCTGCTGATGACCTGGGGCCCTCGGCCGTACCTGCCTCACCCCCAGAAGGTGATGAACCTGCTGGCGGAGCAGCTGGAGGCGGTGGGCATCGAGATCACCCCTCGCTTTACCCACAGCAGCCGCGAATTCTTCGACGCCGGCATCGAGGGGGATTACGATCTCGCCCTCGCCGGCTGGATCGCCGACACCCCCGACCCCGCGGACTTCCTGGAATCGAATCTCGCCTCGTACCGCATTCCCCGCCCCGACAACATCGCCGTCTCCGTCAACCTCTCCCGACTGGAGGACCCAGAGATGGACGAATCCATCGCCCGTCTGCGCCGCGACGGCACGGATCAGCGGCTGCGGGAGGCCATGCGCCGGGTCGACGATCTCGCTCCGCTGGTGCCTCTGATGTACGGCCCCACCAGCGCCGTGCTCGCTTTCCGAGTGCAGGGCTTCACCCCTTCCCCCCTGGGGGTCCTGCCGCTGGCGCCCCTCTACCTGCGCTGAGCCCCCTGGCCCTCTAGGTCTACCGGCCCTGCCGAGCCTCTTCGCCCTCGGACACGGATTCACCCCTCGCGCAGCCACGGGGTGGAAAATCTACTTTGGTGCCTTCCTCACCCTGTGGTATCCTCCGCCTCTCGCGAAGACGCCGCGCTCAGCGCCCGACTTCGCAACTGCCTTCCAAGGCCCCATCGTCTAGCCAGGTTAGGACACCAGCCTTTCAAGCTGGCGACACGGGTTCGAATCCCGTTGGGGCTACCATCCTTGCCTTCCCCACCATCAGCTTCGCCGCGCGATGAATTCTTCAGAATGAGCTCTCCGAGAGGAGCTTCTGAAGATGAGCTCCTGAAGCGACCGACTTTGCGAACGCATCACGCTTCGCGGAGGGTTTTGCTATGTCCGGAATCCCCATGTCCCCGTCTGCCGGCCCCTCCGGCAAGCCCAGCGGAGTCTTCGACGCCACGGCGGCCAGCTTCCAGCAGTCGGTGGTGGAGCGCTCCAGGGAAGTCCCCGTGCTGGTGGACTTCTGGGCCGCCTGGTGCGGCCCCTGCCGCACTCTGGGGCCGATCCTCGAATCTCTCACCGCGGAGCTCGACGGCGCTGTGGAGTTGGCGAAAGTGGACTGCGATCAGGAGCCCGATCTCGCTCAGGGCCATCGAGTCCAGGGAATCCCGGATGTGCGCCTCTACTCCGGCGGTCAGGAGGTCGGGCGCTTTGTCGGCCTGCGCTCGAAGGAGCAGATTCAAGACTTCCTCGCCGAGCACGGCGCCGGAGCGCCCCTCTCTCCCAGCGCCGAAAGCCTCGAGCAAGGGCAGCGGCTCTTCGCCGCCGGCCAGCTCGACGAAGCGATGATCGCCCTCACCGCAGCCCTCGAAAGCTCTGAAGCGCGCTCCCCGGAAGCCTCCAGCGCCCACCTCACCCTCGCCCGACTCCACCTCGCCCGCCACGAGCTCACCGAAGCCCAGCAGCACCTGGAATCCATCCCCGCCTCCGCGGAGGAATCCGAGGCCGCCGAACATCTCGGCGAGACCCTGAAGCTGGTCAAGGCGGGTCGAGAGGAAGGCACCGACCAGGAGCTCACCGCCCGCCTCGAAGCCGATCCCTCTGATCTCGCCGCCCGCTTCGCCCTCGGCGCTTCCGCCCTCGCCCGGGGCGAGCACGAAGAGGCCCTGAAGCTCTTTCTCGCCGTCGTTGAGGCCGATCGCCGCTGGCGGGACGAAGCCGGCCGCAAGGCGATGGTCACCGTCTTTCACCTCATCGGCGTACGCCACCCCATGGCCGACGCTTACCGCGATCGGCTACGGCGACTGCTGTATTGAGTCGATTCTCGGGGGCCGCGTCCTCGATGATCCCCGCCTCGGTATTCGCCTCCTCGGTCACGGCCGCCTAAGGGACGGCTGCCTGAGGGACGACAAGCGAAGCGAGCGAGAGAGAGAGTCGGATTCGCTGAACCTCACCACGAGAAGGCCCCGTAGAGGGCTGCTTCGATGGACAAGCACAAGCCCGGAAGACTTCGACCGGCTCCTGAATCAGAACAGCCAAGCCCTCGAAGGCGTAAAGCACGGGCTCGCTGAAGCCCGCTCAGTACTGGTGCTGGCTGATCTGCCCTTAGCTTCCTGTTAGGATTCACGGGCTCGAAAGCGCCCTTTTCATCTCTGAGCTCACTGATCGCTGAAGCTGCTGAGAGGCAGATCGCCACCCGATCTGTATCTCCCCTCAATACGGCCTCCGCCCTCGACGTTCGTCCAGGAGTTCCGCCCCATGCGCCACCCCTCGCAGTCGCTCCTCCTCGTCCTCTCGCTGCTCTGTCTGCTGCCCGCCGCAGCCAATGCCGCGACGATCTCCGCCGATGGCGTCACCTGTACCCTGGCGAACGCCATCGTCGCCGCCAATGACGATACGCCGACCGGCGGATGCCCCGCGGGAGACCCGGGCCTCGACACCATCGAGCTGGACGCCGACGTCACCTTGAGCGCCGTCGACCCCGCCTCGACGCTGGCCTTCGGAAGCTTTTCCGGCCTGCCGGACGTCACCGACGACCTGATCCTGCGCGCCGGCAGCGCCGACCTCATCCAGCGGGACCCGACTTTCACCTGTGAGGCGGCGACGGCGGACCCCACCTTCCGCTTTCTCTATCTCGCTGATGGATCCCTCACCATCGAGGGCATTCGCTTCGAGAAGGGCTGCCTGGTGGGAAGCGGTAATAGCGCCGGCGGCGGCATTCTTACCGCCAGCGGCACCGAGCTGAACCTCACCGGGGTCACCGCTCGCGACCAGGGCTATTTCGGCGGTAACGGCGGCCAGGGGGGCTTTGTCGGCCACCGCGGCGACCGCCTGGTGATCTCCTCGAGCCTCTTCGAGAGGATCACCGCGGAGCCCGGCTCCTCGCTTCAGGGCGGCGCGATCTACATCAGCACCGTCAACGGAACCACAGAGCTCAACGACGTCGAGTTGCGGGAGATCGATAGTTCCTCCCCCAGCAGCCTCCAGGGCGGGGCCATTTACTCCAGCTCCTCTGACCTGAGCCTCACCGGCATTCTGATCGAAGACGTGACGGTATTGGCCAACCAGTCACTTCAGGGAGGAGTGATCTACGTCAGCGGCTTTGGCAGGACGTTGACGGTGGACGATCTCACCCTGCTGCAGGCCGACATCGAATCTGAGACCTCCACTCTCCAGGGCGGAGGGATCTATGCCTCGATCGTGACTCAGGCAACGAATTTCTCGATCTCTCAAATCTCCGCCACGGCAGGGACCGATTCCCTCTGCGAAGGCGGAGGGTTTTACGTCAGTCAAGATCCGAGTCGGCTGACTCACTTCGTCATCGAGGACGTGGAGTGTCTTGGGCCTTCTGCGGCCCGCGGCGGTGGCCTCTGGATAGGCTTCAGCTTCTTTGACGTCTACACCGTCCAGGACTGCGCCATTCGCAACGCCCGGGCCGTGTACGGCGACAATGAAGCGAAGGGAGGGGGGCTGTTCAACTTTGGCACCATCGAGAGCCTTGAGCGCTGTGCCTTTCTCGACAACCGCGCGATTCCAGACTTCGACGCCGGCAACAGCGATGCCTATGGCGGTGGGCTCCACATCGCAGGTCCCGCGACGCTGAGAAACATCACGGTGGCTGGGAACATCGCCCAGGGCGGCACAGCCAGCGGCGACGGTGAAGACGGCGGCAGCGCCTTCGGCGGCGGCATCGCCTTCGAGCTCGAGGTCGCCGAGAGCGTCGACCTCGGCATGGTCACCCTCGCCAACAACCAGGCCATCGCCGGCGAGGGGGCCTTCGGCTTCGCCGAAGGTGACGCTCGCGGTGGAGGTCTATATCTTGGCTCCCTAGGGGAAGTGAACCTTCAGGCCTCCATTCTCAGCAGCAATACCCTCACCCCGGTGAGCGGTGACCCCATCGATGAAGATTGCTTCGGCGATGGCGGCACGCTCCTGTCTGGCGGCTATAACGTCGCGGTAAATCCCGACGCCTCCTGCGATTTCAGCGCCTTCGGCGACATCCTCGCCCTCGATCCGCAGCTCTATCCGGTGGACGACTACGGCTGCGCTATGCCGCTGCCGGACGGCAGCTGCGTCGCCACCGCCGCTATCGACCAGGAGAGCTGGGCGGTGGATTGGGGCAGCTGCGCCACCACGATGACCTTCGAGGATGCCCGCTCCTTCCTGCGCCGCCAGGACATCATCGGCGTCACCAACCTCGAGGATTCCTGTGATTCCGGCGCCTTCGAGGCCAGGGACAGCGACGGCGACGGAGTCACCGACGTGCCGGACCTCTGTCCCATGGTGGCTGACCCCAGCCAGGACAACGCCGACGGAGACGAATTCGGCGACGCCTGCGATCTCTGCTTCGGCGACAACGACACCGGCGACAGCGACGGCGATGCGGTCTGCGACGACTCCGACCTCTGCGCTGGCGACGACGCTTCTGGGGATACGGATACCGATGGAGTCTGTAATGACTCCGACCTCTGCGCTGGCGACGATGCCTCCGGGGATTCCGACGCCGACGGAGTCTGCGACGACTCCGACCTCTGCGCCGGAGATGATGCCTCTGGAGACAGCGACACCGACGGTGTTTGCGACGACTCCGACCTCTGCGCCGGGGACGATGCCTCCGGGGATTCCGACGTCGACGGCGTCTGCGACAACATCGACCTCTGTGCGGGAGATGATGCCTCCGGAGACTCCGACACCGACGGCGTCTGCGACGACTCCGACCTCTGCGCGGGGGATGACGCCTCCGGAGACAGCGACGCCGACGGTGTTTGCGACGACCTCGACCTCTGCGCCGGAGATGATGCCTCTGGAGACAGCGACGCCGACGGAGTCTGCGACGACCTCGATCTCTGCACCGGCGATGACGCTTCCGGCGACTCCGACGGCGACGGCGTCTGCGCCAATCTCGACTGTGACGACGATGACGGCATGGTCTCCTGCACTCCGATCTACGACAACGGCTTCGAGACCGGCGACACCAGCCTCTGGACCCTGGTCGTCGGCGGCGCCCCCTGAGGCGGAAGTGAGCACCACGATGAATCCTCGACCTCAGGCCCCCAACTCCCTCGACGCGTTTCGTCTCGCTCCGTCCCCCCTAGAGATCCGCCCCATGCGCCGCGACCTCTTCGTCATCCCGCTGCTCGCCCTCTCAGCGCTTCTGCTCCTTCCTGTCTCGGCGGAGGCCGCGACGATCTCCGCCGACGGCGTCACCTGCACCCTGGCGGACGCCATCGTCGCCGCCAATACCGACACCATGACCGGCGGCTGCCCCGCCGGCGATCCGGGCCTCGACACCATCGAGCTGAACGCCGACGTCACCCTCGCCGCCATCGATCCTGGCTCGTCGGCGGTCGATGGCGGCAGCTCGGGCCTACCGGACGTCACCGACGATCTGATCCTGCGGGCCGGCCTCGCCGACCTGATTCAGCGGGATCCCACCTTCACCTGCGACGTCCTCACCGCCGATCCCGTCTTCCGCTTCCTCTACCTCGCCAGCGGCGAGCTCACCATCGAAGACCTGCGCTTCGAGAACGGCTGCCTGGTGAGCCCCGGGAGCGCCGACGGCGGTGGCCTGTTCACCGCTGATGGCACCCGGCTGACGCTGAGCGGGATCACCGTGCGCAACCAGGGCTTGTACACCACCTCCAGCAGTGACGGCGGCTTTCTCTCCCACGGCGGAGACGACCTGCTGATCGAGTCGAGCCTGTTCGAAGGCATCACCGTCGACGCCGGTAGCTCTCTCCAGGGAGGCGTCATCTTCATCGACGGCGAACCCGCCGAGCTGCGGGATGTGGTATTCCGGAACCTCGACCTCTCGACCCTGTCGAGCTATCAAGGGGGAGCGATCTACGTCAGCGGCGAGACCCTCACCGTTTCGAACGCCTTGATCGAAGAGGTCTCGGCCCAGAGCACCTCGTCTCTTCAGGGGGGCGGTATCTACGCCAGCGGCACTTTCAACCAGATCTTCCTGAACGACGTCACCGTGCGCCAGGTGACCGGAGAGACCGATAGCTCCCTTTCCGGCGGCGCACTGTATCTCAGCGCCCCGACTCAGGCAGCCAATATCGCCTTGAGCCACATCGACTCCATCGCCGGCAGCACCTCGAGCTGTAGCGGTGGCGCGATCTTTCTCTCCGACGACCCGACGCTGTTTGAAAACCTGGTGGTGGAAGACGTTGAATGCAGCGCAGGCGCCAGCGCCCGCGGCGGAGCAATGTTCATCTCCTCCAGCAGCTCCACCGGCTATGTGCTGCGAAACTGCTCGATTCGCAACGCCCGGGTGATCTACGGCGACGGAGCCGGGCGGGGAGGAGCTCTCTACGCCTCCGGAACCGTCAACCTCATGGAGCGCTGCGCCTTCGTCGACAACCAGGTCCTGCCCGGTGCCAACACCACCATCTTCGAAGGTACCGGCGGCGCGCTGCACTTTGTCGGCCCCGCTCGGGTGAAGAACGTCACCGTCGCCGGAAACTCCGCGCAGGGGGCGAGCGGCGTCGGGGAGGGTGAGGACGGCACCAGCGGCCTCGGCGGCGGCATTCACCTCGACCTCGACGACGATGAGAGCGGCAGCCTGTCCCACGTCACCGTGGCCGGCAACCAGGCGATCGCAGGACCGGGCGACGCGGGCTTTACCGACGGCAGCGCCCTCGGCGGCGGCATCTACCTCGGCGGGATGGGAGAAGTCACCCTCGAGGCCTCCCTGCTCAGCGGCAACTTCGTCACCCCGGTGGGCGGCGATCCGACGAGCGAGGACTGCTTCAACAACGGCACCCCCCTGATCTCCGGCGGCTACAACCTCGCCGTTGCCCCCGACGCCAGCTGCGATCTCAGCGCCTTCGCCGACATCGTCGGCCTCGACCCCCAGCTCTACCCGGTAGACGACTACGGCTGCGCCGTCGTCCTGCCGGACGGAACCTGCGTCGAGACCGCCGCCATCGACCAGGAGAGCTGGGCGGTAGATTGGGGCAGCTGCGCCGCCACCGACACCTTCGAAGACGCCCGCGCCTTCCTGCGCCGCCAGGACATCATCGGGGTACCCAACCTCGATACCGACGCCTGCGACACCGGTGCCTTCGAAGCCTACGACAGCGACGGCGACGGCGTGACCGACGTGCCGGACCTCTGCCCCGCCATCGCCGACCCCGGCCAGAGCAACGCCGACGGCGACGAGTTCGGCGACGCCTGCGACCTCTGCTTCGGCGGCAACGACAGCGGGGACACCGACACCGACGGAGTCTGCGACGACTCCGATCTCTGCGCCGGCGATGACGCCTCCGGAGACTCCGACACCGACGGAGTCTGCGATGACTCCGATCTCTGCAACGGAGACGATGCCTCCGGAGACTCCGACACCGACGGTGTCTGCGACGACCTCGACCTCTGCGCCGGAGATGACGCCTCCGGGGACTCCGACACCGACGGAGTCTGCAACGACTCCGACCTCTGCAACGGCGACGACGCTTCCGGGGACTCCGACACCGACGGCGTCTGCGACAACCTCGATCTCTGCACCGGCGACGACGCCTCCGGAGACAGCGACGCCGACGGAGTCTGCGATGACCTCGACCTCTGCACCGGGGACGATGCTTCCGGAGACTCCGATACCGACGGAGTCTGCGACAACATCGACCTCTGCAACGGGGATGATGCTTCCGGAGATTCCGACACCGATGGAGTCTGCGACGACCTCGACATCTGCACCGGAGACGACGCCTCCGGAGATGCCGACAACGATGGCGTGTGCGCCAACCTCGACTGCGACGATGACGATCCCATGGTCTCCTGTACTCCGATCTTCGACAACGGCTTCGAGACCGGTGACACCTCCCTCTGGACCCTGGTCATCGGCGGCGCCCCCTGAGCCGGAGATCCACCGCCTGGCAACTCTCCCAGTGGGATCACTTACCTGGCACCCGGATCAATCGCCTGACACTTGATCCGCTGGGTCACTTACCTGGCACCCGGATCAATCGCCTGACAGGTGATCCGGGAACACTTGATCCGAAACGTTTTAGGGCAAAAAGAATCCCCCCAGAGGCTCCAAGGCCTCTGAGGGGATTCCGATTCGATCCAGGTATTTCGTCAGGAGCTAGAAGCAGGGAGTGCTCGCATAGCCGAAGCCGAACGAGCAGGGTGAGCTGGTAGAGTCCCAGCAATAGGTCGAGCTGTAGGTTGCGGAGCCGGGAACTTCCGTCTCCGTAATAGTGCCGTTGCACTGCTCGGTACGCTGCACGCTGTAGATCTTCAAATCCTGGCGAGAGAAGAGATAGTACTGCTGGCCAGCCCAGCCGTTCATGCAATCCACCGACAGGATCGTTGTGCCGAGATTGTCGATACGTCCCTCAGTACCGAGATCTTTGGGACAGATAGCGCACGGGCCGCAGTCCGCTGGGCAACTGCCGCAGTTCTCGATCACGCCGCAGAAGCCGTTTCCGCAAACCGAGCAGGGGCCTCCACAATCCTGCGGGCAGGTCTCGCAGGTCTCGCCGAGGGGTGGACTACCACCGCCACAGAAGCCGTCGCCGCAGACAAAGAACTCCTGAGGATTCCCGGGCGTCGCCTCTGTTTGAAACACCGTCGCAGTAGCCTTCACCGCCGTCGGCAGGCCGTTCTGCTGCAGCTGCTCACCGCTATCCGCTGCGAAGTCAGCCCATCCTTGGTAGAGAACGGTCCCACCGTTCACCAGCACCTCGATGGCGAGCTCGGCCTTCGCCTCGGCACTCATCTCGAGCAGCGTCGCGCGAACGGCACTGCGATCCGCAAGAAGCTCGAAGACCGCCGCTTCCTGCACTAACTCAGGGATGTCCGCCGAGGCGCCTTCCAACCCCTTTTCGAAGCGCTGACGCTGCTCCCTATGAGCCTCCTCCACCGCCCGTCGCTCGAACCGGAACGATTCCTGGACGTAGAGCGCGCCGTTGGTGAAGACCTTGACGATCACTTCATTTCCGTCGTCCGAAAGGATGTTCATCGGCACGGAGTAGAACAACGGCTGAGCGGCAGCGGCGACGGAAGTACGAGAGATCCCCGCGGCGCTGGCTACCGCATTACAGCCTTCGACAGGCGCAAAAAAATCGGGGAAGGCAGCACGGTCCGCCTCTCCAGAAAGAGGCTGAGCCTGTAGCGGCGACAGAGTGAGGATGAGAGAGCTGACGAGAGCTAGGAGCAAGACGAGGGGAGACAGGATGTGATGGCGCATAGTATGCGACTCTCCTTGATCAGTACTTAGATTCAACACTGGCAACTGTTATTAAATTATAATTAATTAACTAATACATGCAACTCCCACTACAAAACCAATCGCCCGCCACCTGATCTCAGCGGATCAATCGCCTGACAGGTGATCTCAGGAGATCCCGATGGTCCTAACCCGATCCCAGATGACCTAGTAGCAGCTCTAGGCCGGATCAGTTGGCCCGTGACTCAACTACGGGGTCACTACCCAAGAACCCGAGAGTCAACCTACGGCTCCAGAGCGGCTCTAGTCAGTGAGAAGGCCGCTCCCTCTGCCCTATGCGTCGACTCCACCCTCCCCCGTCTGTACGTTCCACAACGCGGAGTAGAGCCCCGACTTCTCTAGCAGGGCCTCGTGGGTCCCTTCTTCCGCCACCCGGCCGCGGTGCAGGACGTAGATGTGGTCCGCGTGGCGAATGGTCGAGAGGCGGTGGGCGATGACGATGGTGGTGCGGTCCTGGGCGATGACCGCCATGGAGCGCTGGATCGCCGCTTCGGTCTCGTTGTCCACCGCGGAGGTGGCCTCGTCGAGGATCAGCACCGGGGGATCCTTGAGCACCGCCCGGGCGATGGAGAGTCGCTGACGCTGGCCGCCGGAGAGTTTCTGCCCTCGCTCCCCCACCACCGTGTCCCAGCCCTGGGGCAGCTCCTCGATGAACTCCAGAGCTTCCGCGGCCGCGGCGGCGGCCCGCAGCTCGTCCAGACTGGCGTCGGGGCGGCCGTAGGCAACGTTCTCCCGCACCGTGCCGTGGAAGAGAAAGACGTCCTGGGAGACGAGGCCCACTTCGTGCCGCAGATCGCCCATGCCCAGCTCTCGCAGGTCTACCCCGTCGAGGCGTACGCTGCCCCGCTGAGGATCGTAGAAGCGCAGCAGGAGCTTGATCACCGTGCTCTTGCCGGAGCCGGTGGCGCCGACGATGGCGGTGGTGCGGCCGGCGGCAAACTGTAGGCTGAGATCGTGCAGCACGACGATGTCGTCGGCCCCTAGGGAACCATCGCTGCCGAGGCTGGACTCGCGATCGCGATAGGCGAAGGTCACCTCGTCCAGGGTGAGCTCCCGCGGCCCTTCCAGCAGCTCCCGAGGACCGTCTACCAGCCTCGGCGCCTGGCTCAGGAGATCGAGAATGCGACGGGTCGAGGCCATCGCCCGCTGGTAGAGATCGAAGGTCTGCCCGAGGCGGGTCAGAGGCCACAACAGCCGCTGAGTGAGGAAGACCATCACGCTGTAGGCGCCAACTTCCAGCTTTCCGTCGAGGGCGAGGAAACCGCCGAAGATCAGGGTCGCCGTAAAGCCCACCAACACGACGATGCGAATCAGCGGCGAAAAGGCAGAGGACAACCGAATCGCCCGCTGGTTGCTGTGGCGATAGGCATCGCTCTCGCGGCGGATACGCTCCACCTCGCGGCCTTCTGCGGCGAAGCTCTTGATGGTCGCGATGCCGCCGAGGTTGTTGGCCAGCTGGCTGTTGAGCCAGCCGACCCGCTCCCGCACTGCGGAGTAGCGTTCCGTCATCAGGCGCTGAAAGCGCATCGAGCCCCACAGGATCACGGGAATCGGCAGGAAGGACATCCAGGCGACAGACGGCGCCAGGGCGAAGAAGGCCGCCCCCACCAGAATCACCGTGGTAGCCACCTGCAGCAGATCGTTGGCGCCGTTGTCGAGGAAGCGCTCCAGCTGGTTGACGTCGTCGTTGAGCACCGAGAGCAATCCCCCGGTGCTGGCGTCTTCGAAGTAGGCCAGCTCCAGCGTTTGGATATGGGCATAGGCGTCCAGCCTCAGCTCGTGCTGGACCTCCTGGGCGAGCTCCCGCCACAGCAGCTCGTGGAAGTACTCCAGCAGCGACTCCAGGGCCCAGATGATGAAGGTCAACACCGCTAGCAGGATCACCTGTTCCCGCACGTCGGCGACGCCCAGATGCGACAACCACGACGCCTCCCGCCGCACCACGATATCCACCGCCGCGCCGATCAGCACCGGCGGTGCCAGGTCGAAGAATTTATTCAGCACCGAGCACGCCGACGCCACCATCACCTTGCGACGATGGCCCACCGCGTATTGCCACAGGCGCCGCAGGGGCGAAGCGCTGGATCCAGCGCCGAGGGTTTTGGTCTCCATGGGGGCGGAGGCTAGCACGGACAGAACTGGTCTTCAGAGCAACCTGACTCTCTCTCGATATCGGCAGCCGTCAGCCCGAGATCTCAGCCCCACTAAGTGAAGGCCCCAAGCACCTTGCGGTCCCCGGGGCCTCTACATTCAACAGCGCTCTTGTCTCGTCATCAGAAGCAGACCGGACTGGCGAGACCGTAGGAATAGGGGCAGAACCCCCCTCGGTAGCGGTAGCAGTACGACGAGTAGTAGACGGTAGAGCCGGGAACGAGGGTCTCTGTGATCGTCCCGTTGCATTCCCGAGTCAGCTGAACGGTGTAGCGCTTGTTGTCGTATCGGGTGTAGGTGTAGTAAGCCCTCCCTGGCCACGCGTCATAGCAATAGGTGGAGTACTCGATCACTGCGAGGTTCTCGATACGCTCTTCCGTACCAAGGTTTTCGGGGCAAATCGTACACGGGCCGCAATCCGACGGGCAGCTACTGCAGGACTCCGAGTTGCCGCAGAAGCCATTCCCACAGATCGAACACGGGCCACCACAGTCTTCTGGGCAGGTCTCACAATCTTCCTCGAAGAAAAGGGACCCAGACCCCTGTCGTACTTGTGGACCATCGCAAACACCGTTGCCGCAGACGTAGAAGCTCTGAGGGTCGCCCGGCGGCTCAAAGGCGGCGAAGATCTGGGCTACCGCCGTGGTCGAAATGGGAAGGCCGTCTTCAGCCAATCGCTGCTCACTCTGCGCAGCGAAATCGCTCCAATCCTGGTAGATCAGGCTCGCCTCGTTCACCAGGACCTCGAAGGTCAAGATCCGGGATTCCTCTTCGGCGAAGCGCAGCAATTCACTCCGCAAGTCGGTGTGCCCCGCAAGAAGCTCAAAGACTGCGTGACTGCCTAGCTCTTCACCAGAAGCCATCACAGGACCTACCTTCTCTCGTATTGCCTGAGCCTGGTTGCGCTGCGAAACCTTCGACTCCATCACGGCGCTCTTTTGCACCGGGTAACGTTCCTCGAGGTATCGGTCTCCGCTGGCGAAAATTCGAACCTGCACCTGATTGGTTCCATCCTGAAGCCAATCCAGGGGAATCGAATAGAAGAGCGTGGGGACCAGATCAGCTCCTTTGTCACCGGCCTGGGCTGCCAAACCCGCTGCGGCCTCACAAGCGCCCAGCTCCGCGGATCCCGTGGAGAAAATGTTCTCCAAGTCAGAGCTCGCAATTGACTGGGCACCGACGGCCGCCGTGCCTAAAGTCATTAAGAAGACCAAAAAGACTACGAATGAGAGCTGCGAAAGCTTCGGATGAATCATTGGAAGACCTCCTCTGGAACAACCTGTAATGCGTGGAATTAAAATAAATATATCGAACTTACGAAGTGCCGCAATCAGGGAAAATCAGGATAAAAGCTCCCGGTGAAATGAAAAATCCCCCCAGGGCCCCTTGGCCTGGGGGGATTTCGCTATCTAAGACCGGAGCTTAGAAGCAGACCGGGCTGGCGTAGCCGTAGGAGAAGGAGCAGGAAACGCCGGTGTACTTCCAGCAATAGCTAGAGAAGTAGGTGGCGGATCCGGGTACCTCGGTCTCGGTGACGCTGCCGTTGCACTGCTCGGTGCGCTGGACGTCGTAACGCTTGTAGTTGTTCTGGGTCAGGGTGTAGTACTGCCGCCCGGGCCACGCGTCCATACAGTAGGTCGAAAGCGGGGTGCTGCCCAGGAAGTCGGTGCGTTCTACGGTACCGAGATCCTTTGGGCAGTCAATGCAGACACCGCAATCCGACGGGCAAGAGGAGCAGGTCTCGGTGCCGCCGCAGAAGCCGTTGCCGCAGATCGAGCAGGGGCCACCACAGTCCTGCGGACAGGACTCGCAATTCTCGCCCAGCGGCGGAGTGCCGCCACCGCAGCTTCCGTCACCACAAACGAAGAATTCCTGGGGGCCTCCTGGAGTCACCTCGGTCTGGAACACCGTCGCGTTGGCCTGAACCGCCACCGGCAGCCCGTGCTCCCGCAGCTGCTCACCGCTGCTGGTCAGGAACTCACTCCAGCCCTGGTAGGAGACGCTCGCTCCGTTCACCAGCACCTCAATGGCGATGCCGTGATCGGCCGTCGCGCTGAGGTCTAGCAGGGTGGAGCGGACGGCGCTGCGATCCGACAAGAACTCAAAGACCGAGGCTTCCTGCACCGTTTCGAGGGCCTCGATGGAAATCCCCTCCAGCCCTTCCGCGAGGCGCTGGCGCTGGCCCTCGTGGGCCGCCTCGACCACCTGGCGCTGGATGCGGAAGGATTCCTGGACGTAGAGCTCGCCATCGGCGAAAGCCTTGACGATGACCTCGTTCTCGCCCTCGCTGAGGAAGTTCAGCGGCACCGAATAAAAGAGCGGCAAGGCGGTCGCAACCAAGGCGTCGCGGGAGACGCCGGCGGGGCTCGCCACCGTGCCGCAGGCCTCAGCAGCGGCAAAGAGCTCAGGGAAAGCGGCGCGGTCGACCTCTCCGGAGAGAGATTGAGCCTGTAGCGGGGACATCGTAAGAATCAGAGAGCTAGCGAAAGCGAAGAGCAGAACGAGATGGAAGGGAATGCGATGGCGCATGGGATACGACTCTCCTTGCAGTAGATCAGAAGTGAAAACTAACAACTCTATTCAAATAATAATAAAAACACGACTGAGCGCAACCCCTGAATGAACCTATCTTGCCAGTACTTCGCGCACCGCGAAACCGAAGCGCGGTTGCCTGGTCGAGTGGGGTGGGCTACGCTCCATTTCCCGTGACTGTTCCCCCTCTCAGAATCCAGGCCAAGCCGGCTCCCCAAGGGGGCGCTGGACCCCGATTCGACGGTTCCGGAACTCGATTCGCCGTCTGGGCTCCCGGGGCCCATCGGGTGGAAGTCTGCCTCTTTGGCGACCTGGCAGAGGTGAGCGAAAATCGCCGAGCTCTACTCCACCGCCGCGGTGATGGCCTATGGCATGGATATCTGCCGGACGTCGAGCCGGGCACCCTCTACGGCTACCGGGCAGAAGGCCCGTGGGCGCCGGAGCGGGGACAGCGCTACAACCCGGCCAAGCTCCTCATCGATCCCTGGGCTCGGGATGTCGTCGGCGAGCTGCGGTGGGTTTCGGAGCTCTTCCACCGTGGCCCTGATGGCGAGCGCCACCCCGGCAATAGCGCCCCCTTCGTGCCCCGCGGCAGAGTCGTGGACGAGACCTTCGATTGGCAGTCGGTTCCCCGGCCCGGTACGCCGTGGCGGGATACGGTGATCTACGAAACCCACGTCGCGGGCCATACCCGACTTCATCCAGAAGTGCCCGAAAGCCTGCGGGGAACCTATCTGGGCCTGGCCTCTCCGGCGGTGATTCGTCACTTCAAGGAGCTCGGCGTGACCGCCGTCGAGCTGCTCCCGGTCGCCCACCGGATTTCTGAGCACGGCCTGCAGGAGCGGGGTCTGAGTAACTATTGGGGCTACAACCCCCTAGGTTTCTTTGCCCCAGACCGCCGCTTCGCCGCCACCGACGACGCCGTCGCCGAGTTCAAGACGATGGTCCGGGAGCTTCATCGGGCGGGGTTGGAGGTCTTTCTCGACGTCGTCTTCAACCACACCGCCGAAGGCGATCAGGATGGACCGACCTTGGGCCTCAAGGGCCTCGACTACCGCGGCTACTATCGCCTCGATCCCGAGGCCCCCCAGCGTCACGTCGATCTCTCCGGCTGCGGAAATACGCCGGATATCCGCTTCCCGGCCTTCCAGAGGCTGGTTCTCGACTGCCTGCGCTATTGGGTCCAGGAGATGGGGGTCGACGGCTTCCGCTTCGACCTCGCGCCAACCCTCGGCCGCAGCCCGGGGATCGGTTTCGACCCCCAGGCGCCCTTTTTCCGCGCCATCGCCGAGGACCCGGCCCTGCGCGGTGTGAAGTGGATCGCCGAACCCTGGGACCTCGGCCCCGGGGGCTATCAGCAGGGGGGCTTCCCGGCCCCGTGGTCGTGCTGGAACGACCGCTTCCGCGATGATCTTCGAGCCTTCTGGCGGGGAGACGAAGGCATGCTGCCGCGGCTCGCAAGTCGACTCGCGGGCTCCAGCGAGATCTACTCCCGGGGTCCGGGGGATGGGGTCAACTACGTCACCGCCCACGATGGCTTCACCCTCTACGATCTGGTGAGCTTCGAGTCGCGGCGCAACCACGCTAACGGCGAAGACAATCGGGACGGTCACGGAAACAACCTGTCTCGCAATTGGGGAGTGGAAGGGCCCAGCCGCGACCCTAGGATCGTCGCGCTGCGCAATCGGGTGCGGCGCGCCTTCTTCGCCACCCTGGCCCTCTCCCAGGGGGTGCCGATGCTCTCCCACGGCGATGAGGTCAGCCGCAGCCAGCAGGGCAACAACAACGCCTACTGCCACGACAGCCCCCTCACCTGGATTCACTGGAAAGTCGAGGGAGAAGATCGGCTGCTGGCCGTCTTCCTGCGGGAAGCCCTGCGGATCCGACGACAATGGCCGATCTTTCGGCGGCGGCACTTCTTCCGCGGCCATCGCCCCGGCCGCGGTGCGGACATCCTCTGGCTCCGCCCGGATGGCCTGACCATGACCTCCGCGGACTGGCACGAGCGCCAGCGCAGGGTGCTGGGAGCGTTCTTGCCGGACGGCTGCGATGACGGCGAAGGGAATAGCTCCGCCGATCACCGCCACCCCTGTAACTGCCTGGTGCTGCTCTTCAATGGCTCCCAAGATGACTTTCTCTTTCGGCTGCCACCGGCCATCGAAGCTCGCTCCCTGGCCCCTCTACTCGACAGTGCTCGCTTCCCGGAAGTCCCCATAATGAAGACGCCCCTGGAGGTGGTGGTCGCCGCCCATTCGGTCCTGGTGCTAGCGGAGACTGCCTCTCACGGCTAAAAGCCCGCGGCAAATCGCAGCGATTGACGGGGCTTGAAGCCGACGGATCCGCTGATTCCGCAGCTTGTCTGATAGCCTTCTCCTTAGACTTGCTATTCATCGGGTTCACCCTATAGCGGTTGACCCCATGCATGATTTACCGATCGCTCGGATGCCATCCACCCTCGGGAACCGCCTTTGGGCTCTCTCCTTCGGGGAGGAGCTGGCGACGAGCTGCTACGGTCGCCCCCCCAAGGCGTCCTGAGAGTCTCAGCAATAAGAAGGTTGGCCTCCCCATGAGTGGCTCTCTCCACCCCCGTCTACTTCCCGCATCGATCGCCAATCTCCATCAACTCTCCGAGCTCAGCAATCGCTGCCGCCCCAAGAACGGAGAGGATCGAGTCGCTAACCCCGAAACCCTGGCCCTGCGCCTGCGCCGGGAGGGCATCGATTTGACGGCCAGCCGGGTATTGTCCTGGCGTGGACGATGGGAGGGAATGGCATTGATCGGCCGCCGCGGTTACTCCGCGCGCATCGCCGACTTCATACTCACTCCCCAGCTGCGGCGCCAGGGGCTCGGATCCTGGCTGCTGCGAGAGATTCTCCGCGAAGCTCGCCTGCGCGCTGATCGCACTCTGGAGATGGAGGTCCGCGAGGATGATGACGTCGCCAGCGCTCTCGCCGTCGCCAACGGCTTCCAGGCGGAAGGACGCCTGGTGGGCTATCGACGGCCGGGAGAAGAGAGCTATCAGCGAGCTCGGGAGGATCTCGCCGCCGGGGACCTGGTGGAGATGGACGTCTACCACCTCGCCCGGGCGCTGGTGCGACGCGGGGACCCCGCCTGGCCTTGGCTGCTCACCGGCGAGAGCACCGCGTTCCTAGGCTCGCCGCACCGCGCCTTCCATCGCGGTGAAGCGATGGTCTTGATCTCTAGCCCCTATCGCTCCCCGGTGTGGATTCTCAGTCTGCTGCCGGGCCGCTTGGAGAAGCCGGAAGACTCTCTGCCGCAGTTGATCAACGGTCTGCTCCTGGCCTTTCCGGGCCGCACCTGGTGCACTCCTCGGCTCTTCCCCGAGGCCTTTGCGGCGGCCGCCTTCGAGCCCGCCGGCTTCCGCCGGGAGCCTACCGCTCGGCAGCATTGGCGACTCGACCTGCGACATCATTTAGTGCCTGAGCCGGAGCCGGAGCCGGAGCCGGACTCCTGAATCGGAGCAATCAAAACGACCGGCCTCCAAGCGCTAGCTCCCAGCTCAAGCTCAGAGCTCCCCACTACCGGGGCTCCCTAGATTCCGGCTTCCCGCTCCCCACCGCTGCCGGGATTGAACCGTCTCGCTGTCGCAGGCTACTTGAATCTTAGGTGGGCTGAGTCGCAGGTGGGCTGAGTCGCAGGTGGGCTGAGTCGTAGGATCGTTGCGTCGTAGGCTGACCGCTGGGAGATGTCAGGAAAAAAACGCCTTCCGAGAAAGATCGCTGCTAAGAAATCGCCCCTCCCCTCCGTGATCTAGGTATCGCCCCACCGGTACACACCCCGATTCATGGCTCATTGCGGGAGGCCCCATGGAAAACCTGGTTCGCGACCTTCGTTTCGCCCTTCGCACCCTTTGGCGCAAACCCGTCTTTGCGGCGGTAGCGATCCTCTCCCTCGCCCTTGGAATCGGCGCCAATAGCGCGATCTTCAGCCTGGTGAACTCCCTGCTCCTGGCTCCCCTCCCGGGCCTGGAGGAGCCAGACCAGCTGGTACGCCTGTACTCCCATGAGGCGGAACAGATCGCCTACCTCGGCCTCTCCAAGGTCGAGCTCGAAGAGCTCGGCGCTGGCGCCAATAGTCTGGCGCAAATCCCCGCCCCGACTTCCGTGAGCCAGGCTGGGAGCACCGCTGATGGCAGCGAAGGGCAGACGACGAGCCCAGCCATCACCGGAGTGGCCCTCTCTAACTTTTCCCTGCGTCTGGGGGATAGCTCTCCTCAGGTTGCCTTCGGCTACTACGCTATGGGCAACTACTTTCAGGTGTTGGGGGTGACGCCCCATCGCGGGCGCTTCTTTACTCCGCTAGAAGATCTAGAGCCCGGCGCCCACGCCGTCGCCGTGGTCTCCCATCAGTTCTGGCGACAGGCCCTGGGGGCCTCCGAAGACGCCATCGGCTCCCCCATCGACCTCAACGGCACTCGCTTCGAGATCGTGGGGGTCGCTCCCCCGGGCTTTGTCGGCACCACCGCCCTGTTTGAGCCTCAGCTCTGGATTCCCAGCTCGATGCTGACCATCGGCACCAGCACGGCGGAGGAAGCTCGAGAGTTGCTGCAGAACCGAGAGTCGCGACTCTTCACCCCCACCGCTCGCCTCGCCGCCGGGGTCACGGTCGCAGAAGCTCATGCCGAGATCACCGGCCTGGGCCAGCAGCTGGCTGAGGAATATCCCATCGCCTACAGCAGCGGCGCGGTGGAGCTCGGCGCCGTCCCGGCCTCGGACGCCCGAATCGAGGTCGGCCTCGCCGGTCCTCTGCGCCTCGCCGCCACGATTCTCCTCGCTCTGGTCGGTCTGGTGCTGCTCATCGCCTGCGCCAACGTGGCCAATCTTCTCCTCGCCCGCGCCGCATCCCGTCATCGGGAGCTCTCCATCCGCCTTGCCCTCGGCGCTGGGCGCCGCACCCTAATTCGGCAGATGCTGACGGAAAGTGCGCTGCTATCGACCCTCGGCGGCGTAGCGGGGCTGGTGCTGGCCTACGGCACCACCCGCTGGTTCAACACCCTGCGGCCAGAAACCGGTCTACCGATTCGCCTCAACTTCGAGGTCGATACCCGAGTCGTGATCTTCACCTTCGTCGTCTCCGCTCTGGCGGCGCTGCTCTTCGGACTCGCTCCGGCCCTGCGCTCCTCCCGCAGCGGCATCGCCTCTCGCCTCGGCGGCACGTCGGCCGTCGGTCGCTCCCCTCGCCGACTGGGGCCCGCCGCCCTGGTCACCGTGCAGGTAGCCCTCTCCCTAGTGTTGTTGACCAGCGCCGCCCTCTTCACCCAGAGCCTCGCCAACGCCGAGTCGATGGATATCGGCCTCGAGGCCGAGGGAGTGTTGGCGGTGACCCTGGATGCCTCCCTTACCGGACACGATGAGACCGCCGCGCGGCAGCTCTACCAGGAGCTGGTGGAGGAAGCTCGCACCCTTCCGGGAGTGGAGTCCGCCACCCAAACGGCGTCAGCTCCGATGGATTGGAGCGCCTCCATCCGCGGCGTGGTGAAGGAGACCGAAGGTCAGCTTCGGGAGGAAGAGAGCCAGCAGATCTTCACCGCCTATGTCGGCACCGACTACTTCAAGACCCTGCGCACCGAGCTGCTGCGAGGCCGCCCTTTCCTCGACACCGATGTACCGGATCACCCCGGCGTCGCGATCATCAACGAGACCTTCGCCCAGCGCCTCTATGGCGGTGAGCCCGCCCTCGGCCAGCGGCTGCGAATCAGCGGCTACGAGGAACCCTTCACCATCGTCGGCGTCGCCGAGGACGGCAAGTACCGCATCCATGGCGAAGCCCAGATGCCCTTCCTCTTCCTGCCGCTGGAACAGGTCTTCCAGGTGCGCCAAAGCCTGATGTTGCGCAGCGCCGGAGATCCGGCAGCGCTGCTCCCCCCCTTGCGCCGCATCCTCCAGCGCCTCGACCCCGATCTCGCCATCGAGAGCGCCATGCCCTTCTCCGAGGCCATCGCCACTCGTGCCCTCACCCCGGTGCGCATCGTCGCCGTCCTCGCCGCCGCCTTCGGCGCCCTCGGCCTGATCCTCTCCCTGGCGGGGCTCTACGGCCTGCTCTCCTTCGCCGTCGCCCAGCGCACCAAGGAGATGGGCCTGCGTCTCGCCCTCGGAGCCTCCTCCGGCAACCTGCTGGGCCTGATCCTGCGCCAGGCCCTCACCCTGGTGGGCCTCGGCCTCTTCCTCGGCCTCGGCTTCGCCTTCGCCACCGGCCGCGCCCTCTCCAGCCTGCTGATCGACATCCAGGGCACCGACCCCACCCTGCTCACCGCCGTCGCCCTCTTCCTGCTTCTGACCACCCTCGCCGCCGCCTATCCCCCCGCCCGCCGCGCGGCGAAGGTCGATCCCATGGTCTCCCTAAGGCAGGAATAAGGGACACGCCCATCAGGGCCGGCGCCACGGAGTCAACCTTCAGGCGCCGGCCCGCGGCAGCTCGCTGAAGTCCCCGCAACGGCTACTTGAAGCACCCACGGCAGCTACCGGAAATACCCGCGGCAGCTACCGGAAATAGTAGAGCACCAGGTACAGCGCCAGCAGCAGCGCCGCCAGCAGCGTCGTGCGGCCCGTAGGCCAAGGCTCGCCGAGCACGCTCTGCGGCCCGTAGAGCTCCTTGAGCAATGCCAGGAGACGACTGAAGGTGCGCTGCACCCCCGCCGCGGCGCGGGCCCAGGTGCGAGCCAGGGTCTCCCCCGCCGGGGCCAGCACCGCCGGGGCGAAGCGGCGGTAGAGCCCGTCGACGTCGAGGTTCACCGAGCGCAGCTCCGGCGGGTACAGGCCGGTCTTCTGCAGGAAGACGAAGGCCAGAGCCGAGAAGAGCAGCAGCTGAAGCTGGGTGATGACGTGGGCGGTGGTGTACGGGTGGTAGCCCTCGCCGAAGGGCAGCAGGTCGTAGAGCAGGCCTGGCGCCACGCCCACAAAGATGCAGAGGAAGGCGGTGAGACCCATCGCCAACAGCATGTTGAAGGGGGCTTCTTTGACCCGAATGCCGCGATCGTGGGCAAAGAAGGCGAAGTAGGGAATCTTGATCCCGGAGTGGTGGAACACGCCGGCGGAGGCGAAGAGCAGCACCAGGTAGACGAGGGTGTGGTGCTCCTTTGCCGCCGCGGAAAGGATCATCGACTTGGTGACGAAGCCCGAAAAAAGCGGGAAGGCCGAGATCGACGCGGCACCGATACAGCAGAAGGCACAGGTCCAGGGCATCGACTTATAGAGTCCGCCAAGGTCGGAGCCGTTGACCGTCTTCGCCCGCAGCAGCACCGCTCCCATCGACATGAAGAGCAGCGCCTTGTAGAGAATGTGGGCGAAGGCGTGGGCCGCGGCGCCGTTGAGGGCCAGTTCGGTACCGATGCCGATGCCCACCACCATGAAGCCCAGCTGGTTGTTGAGGGAGTAGGCCAGCACCCGGCGCAGGTCGTTCTCGATCACCGCATAGAAGATCGGGAAGGCGGTCATCAGGGCGCCGATGGGAATCAGCAGATCGGTGCCGGCGAAGCTCCGCGCCAGGGCGTAGATCGCCAGCTTGGTGGTGAAGCCGGAGAGAAAGACCGTGCCGGTGATGGTGGCTTCTGGATAGGCGTCCTGCATCCAGCCGTGGAGGAAAGGAAAGCAGGCCTTGATGCCGAAGGCGAGAAAGATCAGCCAGCCACCGAGTCCGGCGATTCCGCCGCCATCCAGCCCAATGGCGCCAAACTCCACCGAGCCCGTCGCCCGCTGCCACACCGCCGCCCCCGCCAGCAGCAGCACGCCAGAAGCCACCTGGATGACCAAATAGCGCAGACCGGCCCGCCTGGCGCGGGAGGTTCTGCGGGCCCAGATCAGGAAGACCGAGGAGATCGCCGTCAGCTCCCAGAAGATGAAGAGCGTGATCAGGTCGCCGGCGAGCACCGCCGCAATGGCGCTGCCGGTATAGATCAGGGCGGCGGCGTGCTGCAGGCGGCTCTTCAAATGCAGGGCGTAGATCATGCCCAGTAGCGCCGCGAGGTGGAAGATCAGCCCGAAGATTCTCGACAGTCCGTCGAGGCGCACCGGATTTAGCTCCAGGCCCAGAACAGACCAGGTGACCGCCGCCGAGGGATCGAAGACCGGGGTCAGCAGCAGATGTCCCAGGCTCAGCACCGGCAGCGCCACCAGGTACCCCTGGAGCAGGCGTCCGCGCAGCAGCGGCAGCAGCAGGGCTCCCAAAATCAGCAGAGAGCCGGGAGGCAGCCAGGCGGGAATCCACGCCGGTAGAGCGCTAGCGAAGCTCACCACGCACGCTCCCGGGTGGCATCCTGCGGATCCTCAGGCCCCTCGAGGGAAGTTCCTGAGTCGTCATTCTCCTCGACCACCGGCTCCGCCGGCCGCCATCGGGCCGGATGAGCAAAGCCGAGAATCCACGAGGAGCTCTCCTCTCGACGGGTGTAGTAATCCTCGTCACGCATCAGCACCCGGCGCAGGGCCGAGGCGGCCAGCACCAGGCCGACGCAGCTGATGAAGCCATAGAAGCCGAAAAAGCCGAAGAGATCTTCGAAGTCGTATTTCGCATGCTTGTCGTAGAACAGATCCGCCACCGTCAGCAGCACGCAGGCGATGATCAGCCCGCGAACGATCCAGGCGATGCGCCGCGGATCGTCGAAGTAGCCGTCATCGAGGCGCGCCTCCGGGTCCACCGGAACCTCCGGCGGCAGCGACTCCGGATGATGCCCATCCCGTTGATACGAGTCTCGATGATGGGAAGACGAGCTCATGGCGACCCTCCAGCGGCGGGAGCGACGGTCTGTACCAGGGGCTCCAACAGCCCGTAGAGATCGGATGCGAAGAAGAAGAGCAGCAGCGTGCCGGCAGCGGTGAGCAGGGCCGGAGCCAGCACCAGGACAGGAGCCTCAGCCCGTTCCTCCGGCGGTGCCAGCCAAGTGCCCTCCCCCGCCAGATTGTCCTCCCCTTCCGGCTGCCCCGGCTCCGGCCGCAGCAGGCCCCGCACCACCACCGGCATCAGATAGCCGATGGACAGCAAAGAAGAGAGCAGGAGCGCCAGCCCCCAAAGCCACCGCTCTCCCTCCACCGTCCCCAACACCAGCAGCCATTTGCTCCAGGAGCCGCCGGTGGGCGGCAGCCCGATGATGCTCAGGGAGGCGATGAAAAAGGCGAGATAGGTCCAGGGCATGCGCCGGCCCAGGCCGTCCATCGAGGCGATGGAGCGCTTGTGGTGGGCGACGTAGATCGCCCCGGCGCAGAAGAAGAGGGTGATCTTGCCGAGGGCATGCATCGCAATATGCATCGCCCCGCCGAGCACCCCCGCCGCGGTAGCGAGGCAGGCCCCCAACACGATGTAGGACAGCTGACTGATGGTGGAATAAGCCAGCCGGGCCTTGAGGTCATCCTGGGTGAGGGCCACCAGCGCCGTCGCCAGCAGGGTGAAGGTCGCCACCCAGCCGATCCAGCTGGAGGCCTGGGTGCTCTGCAACAGGGGCAGACCGAAGACGTAGATCGTCACCTTCAGCACGCAGAAGACCCCCGCCTTGACCACCGCCACCGCGTGCAGCAAGGCGCTCACCGGCGTCGGGGCCACCATCGCCGCCGGCAGCCAGCGGTGCACCGGCATCAGCGCCGCCTTGCCGATACCGAAGGCGAAGAGGGCGAAGAGGAAGGCGGCGGCGGAGCCCTCGATCTTGCCCTGCAGCAGCCCTCCAGGCACGAAATCCAGGCTTCCGGCGATCTGGTAGGTGGCCAAGATCGCCGGCAGCAGCAGGAAGATGGAGGTGCCCATCAAGATGCCCAGGTAGAGGCGGCCAGCGCGACGGGCGTCTCCGGTGCGCTGATGGGTGACCAGCGGATAGGTCGCCAGAGTCAGCGCTTCATAGAACAGGAAGAGGGTCAGCAGATTCGCCGAGAAGGCAATGCCCAGGGCCGCGGCGATGGAGAGGGCGAAGAAAGAGAAGAAGCGGGTTTGATGACGGCTGCGATGGGCCCGCAGATAGCCCACGGCATACATCGAGGTCACCGGCCAAAGGGCCGAGGCGACGAGGGCGAAGAGCAGGCCCAGGGGCTCGACCTCGAAGGCGATGGGCAGCCCCGGGAAGACCTCTCCGATCTCCAGCCTTGGGCGCTCCCCGGCGGCCACCTCGACGGCGATCCAGGCGACACAGAGGAAAGTCGCGATGGAGGCCACCGCGGTGCACGCCTCGCGGGTCGCTCGATGCTTCCCCGCCACCGCTCGACCTCCGCGGCCCGCCCACGCGACCGCCGCTGCGCCAAATACCGGCAGCAGCAGGGCGAGAGCCAGGGCTAGCCACTGCGGCAGCATTAGGGAGTCCCCCCGAGGTCAGCGGAGTTTTCCGCAGCGACGCCCAGCAGATCCCGGGCGGCGGTGGCCGCGATGTCCGCCGTGAGCTCCGTCCACAGTCCGAAGACCACCGTCAGCGAGATCAGCACCCAGGTGGCGATCACCATACTGCGAGGCAACACTCGGTACCGGCGGCGAATCGGCTGCTCCAAGGTCTCCTCCCGGGCGGGGCGGAAATAGGCCACCTCCACCACTCTCCACACGTAGATCACCGCCAGCAGTGAACTGCCGACGATCAGAAAGACCAGGGTCCACGACCCTCGTTCCAGGGCCGCCAGCACCCGGTACCACTTGGAGACGAAGCCGGCGGTGCCGGGAACTCCGATCAGGGAGAGCCCCCCCACCACCCAGGCCGCCGCCATCAGGGGCATGCGCCGACCGAGCCCGGCGAGATCCTCCACCCGCGAGCTGCCCAGACGCTGCACGATGCAGCCCACCGCCAGGAACAGCCCGCCCTTGGTGAGAGCGTGGTTCAGCAGGTGCACCAGACCGCCGGTGAGCCCGGCAACGCTGGCGAGGCTCAAGCCGAGGGTGAGATAGCCCACCTGGGCGATGCTGGAATAAGCCAACAGGCGGCGGACATCCCGTTGATAGATCGCCGCCACCGAGCCGGCGAACATCGCCAGTACGGCGAGAGGGAGCAGCACCCGATCCAGCCCCAGCGTGCCGAAGGTGAAGTCCGCCCCGAAGAGATCGAAGATCACCCGCACCATCAGATAGAAAGCGACCTTGGTGGAGGTCGCCGCCATGAATGCGCTGACCACCGGCGGAGCATAGGTATAGGCGTTGGGCAGCCATTGATGGAGCGGGAAGACCGCCAGCTTGATGCTCAGGCCGACGACGAAGAAGGCCAGGGCCACCCGCGCCGTTCGCAGCTCCAGCAGGGCCGGCAGCTGAGCCGCCACCTCGGCGAAGTTCAGCGAACCGGTGAGCTGATAGACCAGCCCGACCCCCAACAACACGAAGGTGCCGCCGACGGTGCCCACCACCAGGTAGGAATACGCCGCCATCAGCGCCCGACGACCGCGCCCTAGCCCCACCAGCACGTAGGAGGCGAGGGAGGAGATCTCCAGGAAAACGAAGACGTTGAACAGGTCCGCGGTGATCACGATACCCAGCAGGCCGCCGAGAATCAGCAGATAGGCCGAGTACAGCAGATACTCCCGCTTGGTCTTGATCTGCGCCCCCAGACCGCCGGGCCCGAAGTAGAGAGTGACCGTCGCCACCAGGGAGATCAGCGCCAGCACCGGAGCGTTGAGGGAATCGATCCCCAGCTCGATGCCCAGCGGCGCTTCCCAGCCGCCGAGGGCGTAGCGGATCTCGCTCCCGCCGTAGACCAGGGCGAAGATCGCCGCCGAGACCCCGAAAGTGAGCAGAGCGGAGGTCAGGGCGAAGACGCGCACCAGCTGAGTGTGGCGAATCAGCAGGCATACCGGCGCCGCCAGCAGCGGCAGCACCACCTGCAGCACCGGCAGGTGATAGCGCAACGCCTCGAGGAAGGTGGCGTCGGTTAGGGCTGGAGAGCTCATGCCATCCTCTCCCGATCTTCGACCCGGATGTCGTCTTCCTCCAGGGTGCCGTAGGACTCGTGGAGCCTCACCACCAGGGCGAGCCCCACGGCGGTCGTGGCAACGCTCACCACGATAGCGGTGAGCATCAGGGCGTGGGGCAGAGGGTTCGAGTACAGCACCTCAGGGTTGCCTTCCCACAGGATCGGCGCCGTGCCCCCCTCCACCTTCGCCATGGCGACGAAGAAGAGGATCACGGCGGTCTGAAAGATCGACAGGCCGATGAGTTTCTTGAGCAGGTGGGAGCTGGCGATGACGGTGTAGAGACCGATCATCATCAACACCACCACCGCCCAATAGACCCACAGATCGCCGAACCAATCCCGCCCGCTACCGGCAGCGGACGCTACCGCCGGGGCCGCCGCACCCAAAGCCCCAAGGGCCGTATCCGAGACCTGCTCTATCGCCGAATTCACCAACCCCACCCTCATACCTCCGGCTCCGTCGCCACCTGCCCCTGGGCCAGGAGACGGCGGGCCTCCTCGAGCCGACGCCGCTTGCGGCGCTCCCGATAGGCGAAGGCATAGAAGATCGCCAACATGGTTGCGGTGACCGTGATGCCGACCCCCAACTCCACCAGCAGAATCCCGACGTGCTGCCCGTGCTTCGGGTCGTGGGAGTCGAAGACCCCGTACTCCAGGAAGTTCCCGCTGAGCACCATGGAGGCCACCCCCACCCCGCCGTAGAGCAGCACGCCAATGGCGATGAGCTGCTCCACCATACGCCGCCGCAGCACCGCCTCCAGGGCCTTGAAGTTGAAGATCAAGCCGTAGAGCACCATCCCAGAAGCCAAGATGACGCCAGCCTGGAAGCCGCCGCCGGGACCAAAATCTCCGTGCAGCTGGACGTAGAGGCCGAAGAGCAAGATGAAGGGGATGAGCGCTTTCGAGACGACCCTCAGGATCATCTTGGTGCGCATCAGCCCTCGTTCTCGCTGCCCCTCCGCCGACTGGGCCGAAGTAGCGCCGGAAGAGGCAGCGCCGGAAGAGGCAGCGCCGGAAGAGGCAGCGCCGGAAGAGGAATGGGAGGAAGTCGCCATAGGTCTAGAGTCGATCCCCCTCCGGCCCCGGCGCTACCGGAGGCCTGCGGCCGCTGGCCTTGGCCTCCCGGGAAGCGGAAGCGGCAACGTCCTCCAGGCCCCGACGCTGAAAGCGAAAGCGACGATCCCCCAGCAGCAGCAGCACGCCAACCCCGGCGACGAAGATCACCGTCGTCTCGCCGTAGGTGTCGTATCCACGGTAGCTGGCGAGCACCGCGGTGACCACGTTGGGAACCCCTACCTGCTTCTTCGCCTCGGCGGTATAGGGCCGCTGGACGACATGAATCGGCGCGTCCTTGTCGCCGTAGGCCGGCATATCGAGAGTGCCGTAGATCAGGGCGGCGCCGGTGAGCAACACCACCAGCAGCGGCACTAGGCGCAGCGGCTGAGGACGCTCATGCTGTGGATCTCGGGTCCCCATCTCTCCCCGGGTCAGGCGCTGGGTGACGAGACCGAGAGTAGCGAGGAAGAGGAAGGAGGTGAAGGCCGCCCCCACCGCCGCCTCGGTAAAGGCGACATCGAGAGCATCCATCACCGTGAACAGACCCGCCGAGAGCAGGGAGAAGAGGCCCAAGAGCATCGATCCGGCAAAGAGGTTGCGCTGCCGGATAATCGCCACCGTGCTGACGATGAGGAAGAAGAAGAGGAAGGCCTCCACGCCTCCTCCCTCGAGAAAGGCCTCGACGAACTGTGGTGCAATCATTCCCTTCATTCCCCAGCCTCCCGGTCAGACGTCTCGGCGGTGGATGACGGCTCGTCTGGATCCGTGTCGTCATCCTGCAAGAAACCGGCGATGGGATCCTCCACCAGCGGCTCGTCCAGCGACGGTGAAACCCATGCGTCCTCCACCTTGGCCCGCACTCCGCCGTGATAGGCCGCCCGCATCAGCGCATGCTCCGACGCCGGTCCGGTGATCAGCAGGAAGGCGAAGATCGCCACCAGCTTCAGCACCACCGTCCAATGGGCGGCGCAGAGGGCCAGCCCCACGAGCACTAAACCGGCACCTAGGGTATCGGTCACGCTGGTGGCGTGAGCCCGGCAGTAGACGTCGGGGAAGACCAGGATGCCCCACGCTCCGATGAGACAGAACAGGGCCCCGACAACCACGGAGGTTCCCCCCACTGCGTCCAGCCAGGTCATATTGCGTCCAGCCAGGTCATGGAGTCCCCGAAGCCGGAGGGCGACGACGTCCCGGTGCCCGGCGAGAGTCGGTAGCCAGACTGCCGTAGCGCATCACCTTGAGCACCGCCACGGTACTGGTGAAATTCGCCAGGGCGTAGACCAGAGCGAGGTCCAGGTAGAGCTCCGGACGCCCCGCCACGTAACCGACGACGGCGATCAGCAGCACCGTCTTGGTGCCGAAGGTATTGATCGCCAGGATCCGATCGAAAACCGTCGGTCCGCGCCAGGCGGCTGCGAGCAGCAGCACCATGGTGGCGAGGATGGCGATCAGGGCGACGGCCAGGAGCTCGGGGGAGACGGTCATCGGGAAGCGCCCTCCTCCGTCTCGTCCGCCTCGACTCGCGACGAGCCCTCCAGCCAGCGGGCGCGCCGGTCCATCTCACCGCTCTCCAGCTCCTCCGCCATCTTGCGGGTGAGGGAGTGGGCCAGCAGCGATCCGTCCTTGACGTGGAGGGTGACCGTCCCCGGAGTCAGGGTTACGGAATTGGCGAAACCCACCCGACCGACATCGGTCTTCTGGCTTGCCCGCACCCTCACCAGCTGCGGGGAAAGGACCTTCTTTCCGAGACTGGTGAGCACGATCAGCCACGCCACCCGGAAGTTGGCGATCAGCATCTGCCAGGAGAGCCACGGCAGATACAACAGCGGCCGCCAGCTGAGCTGGTAGGGGTGGCTTTCTTCGTCGAGGATCCCCAAGCGCCGGGTGAGCAACACAATACCCAGCGCCGACAGCAGGCCACCCCAAAGCAAGAGAGGCTTGTCGAAGTACCCAGACCACGCCAGCCACGCGGAAAAGAGCAGCAGGAAGGTGACGAGAAAGCGTTTCAAGCGGAGGGGGCTCCCATCGAGGGCTTGGGCTCGATGACGATCCAGCGTCATCGGACAGGACGATGAGCTCAGTAGCTCGGTTCTAAGGGAAGGGCTCCGTGAGAGACGAGAACGAACGCCTTGCAGCCATCGCCGAGCGAGTCGGCAAGGGAAACCGGTCGCCGGGAACTGGCGAGGGACGGACGATGATTCCGCCGCAATCCCAACTATGTCTCAACACATCGCCCGCCGATTGTACTCCTTCGGAGATCGCTCGCAAGCGTCGAAGCTCGAGGATCCTTCGCCACGACTCAACCGAGAGCGCTGGGCTTCGATAGAATCGTCGGCCACGTACGTTTCCGCCGGGCTCCGGCGATCAACCCGCGCACCAGGAGAGCCGCCCCATGGGCCTATTCGATCTGTTTCGCCGTAATCCCGACGACGCCCTTCGCAAGGGGGAAGAGCTGCTCGCCAAAGACCTGCGGGTAGAGGCCCTGAACGCCGCCCGGGGAGTGCTGAAGCGCCACCCCTCCCACGCCGAGGCCGCCCGTGACCTCGAGCACCGGGCGCAGGAGGCTATCGCCCACAACGCCCTGAAGGAAGCGCTCACCTGCCAGCAGGCGGAGATGCACGAAGAAGCGGTGCAGTGGCTGGAGACGGCGCTGCTCCACCTACCGCCGGGGGAGGATCGAGATCGAGCCCAGAGCAGCCTCCATCAGCTGCAGCAGCGATTGGAGGAAGGCGAGCCGGAGGAGGTCGTCGAAGAGCCGGAAAAAGACGACGACGACGCCTTCGAATGGGATTTGGATACCCATTTCGAAACCCTGGTGGACATGCTGCGCCCCCCCGTCGCCAGCCTCTATCGAGAGCTGCCCCTCACCTTCCGCCAGGCCCTGGTGGACCTCAACGAGGGTCAGCTGGCCGCCGCGACGGAGAGCTTCGACCAGCTGGTGGAGGAGCACCCTGACGATCCGGTGCTGCGCTTCGAGCGCGGTCGCTGCCGCCTCTTGGCCGGTGATATCGCCGAGGCCGCCGAGGATCTCGAGATCGCCTGGGAGGCCTTCGGAGATGAGTCCCTGGATCTGGTCGGCACCATCTCCGTGCCGGCGCTGTGGGCCGAAGCCACCACCGCAGCGGGCCGCCCGGGGGAGGTCATCGAGCGACTGCGGGAAGCCGCCGACCCGGCGCACCAAAACCCCGAGCTGAGCTACCGCTACGGCCTTGCCCTCGCCGCCAGCGAACGCTGGGACGAAACCCGGCAGTTCTTCGCCGCCGCCCTCGAGGTCTTCCCGAGTCAGGCCCCCTTCATCTTCGAGCTCGCCCAGGCCCTCGTGCACCTGGATAAGAAGCCGCAGGCGGTGGACTGCCTGGAGACCGGAATCGCCCCCAGCTGCGTCGGCGGCAGCTGCTCCAAGCTTCCCAAGCACATTCCTTCCTTCCGCCTGCTCACCGACCTCTATCTCTCAGACCAGGAGGGAGTGCGAGACCTCCAGCGCGCCGGCGAGCTGCTGGCGATGGTGGAGGACGCCCTCGGTCGACGCATGTCGGCCAACGACTTCGACCGCGCCATCCGCTTCTACGAAGCGATCGGCGACGAGGAGACCGCCGCCGCCGCGAGACAGCGGCGAGAGGTGCTGGGGGCTGCCGAGGCCGCCGGAGAGAAGGTCCCGGAACTGCTCTCGGAGCCCATCATGCGTCCCGGAGCCGGCATGCAGAAGCGCGCCCTCTGAGCCCAGCCCTCTGAGCCCAATACACCGTCGCCCCTCGCCGTCCCTCAGCTCTACCGTCACCTCAGCTTCACCAGCTTGGGCACAGATTGCAGCAGCCCGCGGGCCCTACCCCGGCTAGGATTTACCCCATCGGGTAGCTCTAGCTTGAAGTAGGCTAGGTGAATCCCAGAGGAATTGAGGCGCTGGATCTTTCGGCCGCTGTTCTTTCCTCGCCCTACCTGCCTTCGCCTGTCTCGGCCCCACGCGTCTGGGCTGAGAGGGTGACGGCGAGCCTTTTGGCTGAAGCAGCCTCCTCATTCCCGATCGATCCCGCCAGCATCGTTTGGCCACGCTCACCTCCTAGGGGTCCCTTATGCTCTCTCGGATTCTCTCAGCACCCTATTGGACCGCGATGGGCTCACTCCTTCTCGGTCTCCTCCTCGTCCTGTCCTCCGCTTGCGGCGATCGGGGCCCCTCTGGGGACAGCACGGCTACCAACACCTCGTCGAGAATCGCATCTCCCGCGGCTTCCGAGCCACCGCCGGAGGGAGCTCCAAAACTCGTACTCCTGCTGATTCTCGACCAATGCCGCGGAGATCTGCTGCCGCGATACCAGGAATACCTGGTCAGCGGCCTCGGTCGACTACTCAACGAGAGCGTGTCCTTCACCGAGGCGCACCACGATCACGCCATCACCTCAACCGCACCGGGACACGCTACGCTGACCAGCGGCACTCATCCCCGCCGCCACGGCATCGTCGGCAATTGGTGGGTCGATCGAGAAACCGGAGAATCCAGCGCCGCGGTGAGGGATCAAGGGGAGATCGATGGCTTTACCTTCACCAGGTCGCCCCGCCGGCTGCGAGTTCCGACCCTCGGCACCTGGCTCAAGACCCGCTGGCCGGAGAGCCGGGTGTGGACCGTCAGCTCGAAGGATCGGGGCGCGATCTTCAGTGCCGGTCTCGATGCCGATGGGGCCCTCTGGTACGACGACGGCTCAGGGCAGTTCGTCGGCACCCCCTACTACCCCGCCTTCCGGGGAACCGAGCCGGATTGGCTGGAGGACGCCAATCGAGCTTCTATCGTCCACAAGATGTTCGGAGAACCCTGGAACCTCAGCGAGGTGCTCCAGGATCCAGAAACCCAGCGCCGCTTGGGATTGGTGAACAGTTCCCGCTATGTCTTTGTCGATGACTTTCCCCACCCTTTGGGGGGGGCATCCCTCTCCGCCGGCGGCAGCTTCTACGAAGCGATCTATGTCTCACCCTTTGCCGATCAGGCGGTTGGAGAGATCGCCCAGCAGATCGTGGTCCAGGAAGAGCTCGGGCAGGACGCCTGGCCGGACCTCCTGGTGGTCTCCTTCTCCTCCATCGACACCGTCGGCCACACCTGGGGGCCGGACAGCCTGGAGAGCGCCGACACGGTGCTGCGCCTCGACCAAACCGTCGGTGATCTGCTCAACGTCATCGACGAGAAGGTCGGGCTAGAAAACGTCTTGATCTCCCTCTCCGCAGATCACGGCGTCCTCGACCTGCCGGAGCTATTGACGGAGGAGAGCCCTCCAGGCCTGCGCTTCGATGCCGAGGAGATCGGCTGCTTCCAGCGCGCCCAGCAGGAGCTCGAGGCGCGCTTCCCCGGCGGCCCCTGGACTCTGGGCGGCCAGACCTACCTCGACCGCGAGGGGATCGAGGCCGCCGGCTACGATCTCTCTTCGGTCACGGAGCTGCTGCGCCAGCATCTAGAGACCTGCCCCGGGGTGGAGCGTATCTGGCATCGCGACGAGCTGCTCGACGAGCCGCCCCCGGGGGTCCCCGGTGACGAAGAGCCAAATCGTCTCTACGCCCACAGCTTCGACCCCCAGCGCTCTCCAGACCTGCTGGTCCAGATCCAGCGCAACGCCCTGAGTCTGCGCAGCATCGGCACCAATCACGGCACGCCCTATCGCTACGACACCCATGTCCCGTGGCTGATTCGTCTTCACGGCAAGGGCCCCCAAGGGAAGATCGTCGATGTCCCGGTGGCTACGGTGGATGTCGCCCCGACCCTCGCTGACCTGCTGGGGATCGAGCCCACCGGGGAGATCGACGGGGTGTCGAGAAGAAACCTGGCGGGCATCGGCTACTGATTTCGGAAGGCTTCCCCTCACCCTAGGCCCCTCCGCCTCTTGCCGAAACCCGGGTCTGCGAAGGGCAGGACTCATGCCCAAGACTTCCAGCGCTCCCGCCTGGGCGTTTCGAGCCCCTTGGACAGGGCATTTTGGGGAAATGCTGAATTTTGCGAGCAATCCCATGGTCACGAAACCTAAAAGGTATACTCCATCGGCTTACTCCCTTTGCCTATTCCTTCTAGCCACGCCAGCCGATGGCCTGGAGCTCCGTCCTTGCCTACCCCTCAGCCTCCCCTCGGCCCCGCCGAGCCTGCGGATAGCGTTCACCGGGATGCCCGCAACCTGGGCGACCTGATCCGATTACGCTCCGAGGCCACGCCCGAGCAACCCTTCGCTTTCGTCCGCGGCTCGACCCGCCGCGACGGGCAGAGCCGCTGGCGCCCACGGTCCTGGCAGCGACTCTACGACGAAGCGCGACAGGTAACCCAAGGCCTGGTGGAGCTCGGGCTCCGCAAGGGCGATTCCATCGCCGTCCTCGGCACCACCGGCTATCGCTGGGCGGTTTACGAGCTCGGAATTCAGATCCTGGGGGGCATCTCGGTGGGGGTCTATCCCCACCAAAGCGCGGAACAGCTGCGCTATCTGCTGGACCACAGCGAATCCCGGCTGATCTTCGTCGAGGGAGAAGATGAGCTGGCGACGGTGCTCCAGGCGCTGCGACCCGCACCCCAAGCAGTGGAGGAGCAGCAGGAAGAAGGGGACCAGGACATCCAGGCAGCCTCGACGACCCGGAATGACAGCTCGAGTAGCGAAGTAAGGGGTGGTGAATCGGGTGATGAAACAGGTGACGGAGGGGCGGATCTAGAGACCCTCGCCTACGTCGTCCCCTGGAGCGAGGAGCTCGCCGCGCGGCATTCCGACAGCGAGTCGCGCATCCGATCCCCCCGTCGCTTCCGCGAGCGAGCCCTGCCTCCAGAGCAGATCGAGGAGCTCCTCGCCGCGGTGCGCGGCGAGGACATCGCGATGCTCATCTACACCTCGGGAACCACCGGGCGGCCGAAGGGTGCGCAGATCAGCCACGGCAACGTGCTCCACCTCTGCGGAAGCCTCACCCAGGCCTTTCCCTACTTGAAGAGCGACTGCTACTTCTCCTTCCTGCCGATGGCCCACGCCACCGAGCGTAATCTCTCCTTTTATGGCCGCATTGCCACCGGCATCCCCACCGGCCATGCCACCCACCTCTCCAACCTCCTCGCCGAGCTGCCGGAGGTTGGCCCCACTATCTTCGGCTCCGTACCGCGGGGCTTCGAGAAGATCTACGCTCGCCTTCAGGCCCGGCGGGAGCGCAGCGGCTGGCTGCAGCGATCCCTCTTCGATCTCGCCCTCGCCGTCGGCTGGCGCCGCGCCGAGTACCGCATCGCCGGAGAGCCAGTGCCGTGGCGCTGGCGCTTCGCTTACTACTTCGCTTACCGCCTGGTGCTGCATCGCATTCACGCCGCCTTCGGCGGCCGAATTCGAGTGCTGCTGATCGGCGCCGCGCCCACTCCTCTGCCGATCCTGCGCTTCTTCTGGTCCGCCGGCCTCGACATGCTCGAGGCCTACGGCCTGACGGAAGCCACCGTGCTCAGCCACATCAATTCCCCGCGAGTGCGTCTCGGCACCGTCGGCCTTGCGGCGCCGGACATGGAATGCCGACTGGCGCAGGACGGAGAGATTCTGCTGCGAGGCCCGGCCATTTTCCAGGGCTACCACCGGGACCCGGAAGCCACCGCGGAGACGATTCGAGACGGCTGGCTGTACACCGGCGATATTGGCTCCATCGACGAGGACGGCTTCCTCACCATTACTGACCGCAAGAAACACATCCTGATCACTGCCGGCGGCAAAAACATCGCCCCGGCGTCGGTCAGCGCTCAGCTGGAGCCAGAGAGCCCCTTGATCAGCCATGTCCACGTCCACGGGGAGGGCCGGCCCTACGTATCGGCGGTGCTGGTACCCAATGTTCCCGAGCTTCTCGACTGGGGCATGAGCAGGAATCTCATCCCGGCGACGCAGGCCGAGGCCTGGCTCAGCGCCCTCGGCTCGGACCCGGCACTGCGGGACCGAGCCCTCGCCGCCGAGATCGACCCCTGGATCGCCAAGCTCAGCGCCGAACCGGCCTGCCGCTACCTTCTGCTGGAGGCGGTGCGACGAGGCAACCAGCACCTCGCCCGGGTCGAGCGGGTGCGGCGCTTCACGGTTCTGGGCCGCGGCCTAGACCCTTCCCGAGGCGAGCTCACGGCGACCATGAAGCCGCGCCGAGCCGTTCTCGAGCGACACTTCGCCCCACTGCTGGACCGGCTCTATGAGGATTCCAGCTTCGGCCTCGAGGCCGAAGCTCCCGGCTGAGCCGCTGCACAGCTCCCGGCGGAGCCACCGGGCAGGAAGAGGGGCCTCAACCGCCAACCAGGCCGGCCCCCCGGCGGGGGGGGCACGCAGGGGGACCGACCTTGGCGCCTCAACCGCGGGGGGACGGTCGAGGGGATTGCCGAGGAAAGGCTGAGAGACGAGAAAGAAAAAGAGCGTAGCTGAGCTCAGCACAACGCAACGGCATTCCTTCCGGCATTCCTCGCAGGCGGCGCGTAAACCACCCACCGAGGGTGCGACGAAAGTTCTTGGAATCGCTTTCCATGATCACCTCGCGGGCTTCCCGTCGCCCGCTTGGCGGGTGTCGTCGATGGGAAATCTAAATTCCTCGGATCTCGATAGCAGCATCGCAACAATCGATATAGCAAGGCGTGTGCCAAGGGGCCTTGCCGATGGAAAACCCTAGGCTTTCGCCCGGATCACAGGCTTGTTCGCAGGACAGGCGGCGCTGCGGAAACGACGGCGACAGGGAAAGTTTCCCTGATTCCCTTCATTCATCGTGAGACGACAAAACGATAGAAATGCAAAAATCGAAATCTTTTTATAGACTGCCAATGGAGACCTTCCTCTACCTACCCCCGACGAGGCCCCATGTCCCACCGCACCACCCCCCGTAGCGCCGAAGCCCCCAATAACGGGAGCCAAAGGAACAAAGCCCAGCCCTTTTCCCCTCTCACGATTCTCGTGGCGGACGACGAAGCGGCGCTGCGCGAGGTGCTGGACATTCGCCTGCGTAAATGGGGCTACCGGGTGCTGCTGGCCTCGGATGGAGAAGAGGCCCGGGAGCTCTGCGGCGAGCAGGATCCCGACCTCGTGCTCTCGGACGTCGTAATGCCCAAGCTCTCGGGCATCGAGCTGCTCTCGGCGCTGCAGCAGGGCGATCCCGGTCGCCCGGTGCTGCTGATGACCGCCTACGGCTCCATCGACGTCGCCGTCGAGGCGATGAAGGAAGGTGCCAGGGACTTTCTCACCAAGCCGCTGGACTACGAGCGCCTGCGATCCCTGCTGCAGGATCTGGAAGGCGAAGCCCAAGAGCGCCGCCGCGCCCATCGCCTCACCGGCCTGAGCGCCGCCCCTCCGTCCCATGAGAGCAGCGATCCCGGGCCTTTGCTCATCGGCCGCAGCCCGACGATGGGCAATGTGCGGCGTCTCCTCCATACCCTCGCCTCGGGAGACGCGCCGGCGATCCTCACCGGCGAGAGCGGCACCGGAAAGGAAGTCGCCGCGCGGGTCCTCCATCAGCTCAGCTCCCGCCGCCGTGGGCCCTTCATTGCCGTCAACGCGGCGGCGATCCCCGAAGGACTAGTGGAGAGCGAGGTCTTCGGCCACGAGAAGGGAGCCTTCTCCGGCGCGACCTCCAGCCGCCCTGGCTGCTTCGAGCTCGCCCAGGGCGGCACGCTGCTGCTGGACGAGATCGGCGAGATGCCCATCGCCCTCCAGCCCAAGCTGCTGCGGGTGCTGGAGGACCGCCGAGTGCGGCGCCTCGGCGGGCGCCGGGAAATGGAGATCGACGTTCGGGTGGTGGCCGCCACCAACCGCGACCCCCTGCGGGCTCTGCGGGAAGGCACTCTGCGCCAAGACCTTTATTACCGGCTCAACGTCTTCACCCTCTCCCTGCCGCCGCTGCGGGAGCGGGGCGAAGATGTGCTGCTGCTGGCGGACTACTTCATTCGCCGCTTCAACCGCCGCCACGGCACTTCTGTGGAGGGCTTGAGGCATCGCGCCCGGCAGCGGCTGCTGGAGCATTCCTGGCCGGGCAACGTGCGGGAGCTGCGCAACGCCATCGAGCGGGCGATCCTGGTAGCTCAGCAGGGGCTTCTAGACCTTCCCCACCTGCCGCCGACGGTCCAGCGCCCCACCGGCGCTAGCCGGGTCGACATCGTGCTGCCGGCGGGGGTCGATGCCGCCGCCGCGGAGCGCATTCTGATTCTAGAGACCCTCCAGCAGGTGGGAGAGAACAAGGCGGAAGCGGCTCGTCAGCTGGGCCTCGACGTCAAGACCATCCGCAACAAATTGCGCGCCTGGGGGCGGGCCTAAGAGTTTTTGGCGGCCGCCCCGTGCGTATCACCACTCAAGTCGCGTTGGGCACCGGCTCCCTGGTGCTGCTCACCGCCATCTCGTTGATCCATACCGTCGGCCTGCTGCATCACACCGCTGCCGGGGCCCGCAGCCTGGCGACGGAGCAGCTCAACGTCTCCAAGCAGCTGGTTCAGCAGATTGCCACGCTGGAAGAGCTGCGCGAAGTCACCCTCAAGGAAGTCGCCTCCACCGGCAGCCTCAGCGCCGGCTACGGAGAGCGGCGACGAGAGCTGGCGACGCGCTTCGGCGCCGATCTCCGCCAGCTGCGATCGGCCCCGATGGCGGCAGCGGAGAGCGCCGCTCTGGACGAGCTGGAGCTTCGCTGGGGAGGCTGGGCCAACGCCAGCGCCGCGATCCCCAGCCCAGCGCCGGAAAACGCGGGCGACTACGCCGTCGCCGCGGCGGATCTAGACGACGTGCTCCGGCAGTGGAACCGCCGCTTCGATGCGCTGCGCCCGCCGCTGGACGATGCCCTGGAAGCTCACCGCCAAAGCCTCGATCAGCGCAGCGTGGATGCGCTCGCCACGGTGCAGCGAGCCCAGCGCTCCAGCTGGATCACGGGCCTGCTGGCCCTGGGCTTCGGAGCCCTCACCGTCGGCTTGACGGTACGCTCCATCCAGCGACCGCTGACCGAGCTTGCCGCCGGAACCCGGGCGGTGGCGGAGGGTCGCTTCGACATTCACTTCCCGGACCACCGCAAAGACGAGCTCGCCGGCCTGGCCGTCAGCTTCAACGAGATGGTTGAACAACTGCGCCACCTGGAGGATATGAAGAAGGACTTCGTCGCCCGCGTCTCTCACGAGCTGCGCAACCCCCTGGTCTCCATGCAGGAGACCAACCAGCTGTTGATGGAAGGCATCCCCGGCCCCCTCAACGGGCAGCAGCAGCGGCTCCTGCAGCTCAATATCGATAGCGGCCGCCGGCTCTCCGCCCTGCTCACTAGCCTGCTGGACCTCTCCCGACTGGAAGCCGGCGCCATGACCTATGACCTGCGCCGCCAGGATCTCGCTAGCCTCGCCGCCGCAGCCCTCTCGGAGGTCGAGCCCCGGGCGCAGGAACGGCGGCTGAGGCTCCGGCTGGAGCTCGAGGGCCACGATGAAAAGATTTACGCCCTCTGCGATCGAGATCGTATGGTGCAGGTCTTCATCAACCTCCTCGACAACGCGGTGCGCCACTCCCCCACCGGCGGCGTGGTGGAGCTGAGGGTCGGCGAAGGACCTCGATTCCAGCGCGGAGACGAGGGGTCCTTGAGAAGACGAATTCGCCCCCGGAGCGAAGCGCAGCGCTGGGTGGGGTTCACCGTCAGCGACGCCGGCCCCGGCATTCCCACCGCTCAGCGGCGGGCGATCTTTCGCAAATTCCACCGCGGCCACCGTCCCGGCGCCCGCGCCGGGGGGCGCCGGGCCGACGGCGGCGTCGGCCTCGGATTGGCGATTTGCCGCGAGATCATCGAGGCCCACCACGGGCGCCTATGGGTCGACGATTCCGCCTACGGCGGTGCCCGATTCTGGGTCTTGGTTCCAGCTCCCCCCGCCGGCCGTGCCGTCGCCAAGGCAAGTCTTGGAGCAGAGCAAATCCTGGAGAAGGGTGAGAGATCATCATGAGCCGCCACCGGATATCCTCGCTCCCTCTCCTGCTCTCCTGGGCATTGATCGTCGCCTGCGCCAGCAGCCCTCCTGCCCTGCCGGGAGATGCCTCCTTCGAGGCCGGCGATCTCGCCGCCGCGGCATCCTCCTACCAGCGCGATCTCTGGCAAGTGGAGGACCCGGCCCTCCAGCAGCGCACCCTCTGGCGCCTGGCCCTGGCCTGCTGTTCAGAAGAAGCCTGGAACCCCGACTGCGCGCAGCACGCCCTGCGCCGACTGGTGGAAGACCACCCCCGGGGGCGCTACGCCGCCTCCGGCGCGAGTCTGCTGCAGCTCCACGAACAATGGAGCGCGGCGGCGGCGGCGGCGAAGCAAACCCGTGAAGAGCAGGAGCGCTGCCGTAGCGCGCAGGCGCATTGTGTCCAGCACCTGGAGAGCGCTGAGGGTCAGCTACAGCTGCGCAGCAGCGCCGCGGGAGAGCGCATGGAGGCGCTGGAAGCCGCCCGCCGCAAGGAGACGGATCTGCTGCAGCAGCTGGCCGACAGCCAGCAGGAAATCCAGCGGCTGCGCCGCGAGCTGGCGCGGCTCCAGGCCATCGACCTCGCTACGTCGCCGTGAATCCCAGAATCTAAGAATCACCCTGAATTCCACGACCTAACGCTAGGGCTCAGGACGCGGCGAGAAGTCTCAGGACGCAGCGCAGGAGCCTGGGAGAGCGTGGCGGAGGAGCTTAAGCCAGCGCCCCAGCGAAGCCCAGAAGCCGGCGCTGGAGGCCGGTCTGGCCGATGTGGTACGACTCGTGGAAACAGGTGGTGGTGAGCACCCACTGCACCGACTTCTCCTCGCCGCCGAACATCGCCGGCTCCTTCAGGCGCTCCGCGGTGATCTCTCCCAGGGCCTCGGTGATCGGCTGCTGAGTGCGCTCGAAAACGTCCAGCAGCTCCTCCAGAGTGCGAGTTTGGGTGCGATCCGGCAGCGGGCCCGTGCCCCGGCGATAGGAAGCCCAGCTCTCCGGCGCCTCGTCCGATTCCAGCCCCAGGAGGGGCAACATTCCTACCAGGCGAGTCGTCGCGAGATGGCCGACCACCCAGTTGAGGGAATTGCCCGCCGGCTCTGGCAGCACCAGGCTCTGCTCCTGACTGATGCCGTCCAGGTTCATCTTCAGCAGGTGCAGGTTCAGGCCCAGCTGTACCTGGAGAGTCTTGAGGCTCATGGTGTCGTTCTCCGTATCTAGTCGGTTGGGATTCGATCCAAAGCGATCTTCAGGCTTCCAGAATTCGCAGATCTCGAAGTGCTGTTTTCAAATGCTCCTCCACCGCAGTAAAAGCCTGCAACTGCCGCAGGATGCTGAAGCGGGCCCGGTCCGCGATTGCCGGAAGGCGCCGCTGGATCTCACGATCAGCACGACTACGACGCCCGCCATACCTAGCAACGGCCCGCAGGATTGCCTTGGGATCCTCTACCATTTCTATTCGACGAGGAGATTTAGTCCAGAAGTCCAATCCAAAGTCGCTTGGGTCGTTTTCCAGGTTGCGGCGGAAGATGCTGCAAAGCGCATCAAAATCAGCGATCATCCACGATTCTGTTTCCCGAACTGGGATGACAGGAATGCAGCGATGACTGCCAGCGAGGCGAGACTCAGCCCGTAGAGCACGGATAGCAGGCGCTACTAGTTGATCGTATTGCTCGACGGGCTGAGAGTCTCCGTCGGCGTGGATAAAAAGAAGGTTCCACGCCTGTCTTGCCGAAAGTGCACTATCGCAAATTCTCGTCGTGCGATTGTGTCCAGCCTTCAAACTACCGTCTGGAGAGTGAAGGCTCACCACCTCCGGCCAGACCTCAACGGTCTCCCTAGCCGAACGACAAAGTTCCTCTGTCAACCGCAGCAGCAGAGTCGGTAAGAAGCGGTGGTCCGATGGGCCTTCTGCGAAGAGAGCTAGGTGGATCGAACGCATGGTTTATCTTCAGAAAACCTAAGCAATCTCAGATACCTGCATCGGCCGCTGCCAGAAATTGCGAGGCCTGGAGGTCGGTCATCGAACTCGGCCGCCCATCGCCATCTTCCACAGCTCCCATTCCCAGCTGAAGGGGAAACTCAAGGGGAACCATCTTGGTTCGCCCACGGCGTCCTAGAGGCGAGAGTTCCGAGGCCCCAGGAAACAAGGGCACCATCTGAGCAAAGTAGGCTCGTACCGGCGGCTTGATCTCTTCCTTGAAGAATCCGTGTAGCGCCGCGAGAACCACTGGCGAATGACTATTGAGCAGAAGTTGGGTCAAGGGTAAAGGATGAGCAGGGCGTTCTACCATCGCGGGATCGACCACCAGGTCTCTCAACAGAGGGATTAGCTCCCGTAGGCGACCGGGATGAATTCCGTTTTCGGGCTCCTCAAGACAAAGTACTCCGGAATACTCTGGGTCTCTGAGGTACGTCAGCAATGCAAGCAGACGTAGAGTTCCATCAGAAGCTAGAGCAGCAGGAACTTCTAATCCGTCCTTGAGCTGGAAGAGAACCTGGTTCTTCCTCCCGTCCTCCGCCTTCGTCACTCGCACATCGCGAACCATTGGAATGACCACAGCTAGGTCGAGACTCAGCTCTTGCAGAATTCCTTCTTGGTCATTCGTTCTGCTCTCCGTCTCGATACGGTCGAGCACCGAAGCGAGATTACTGGCATCCACCTTGAGGGCCCCGCGATCGAGTGGGTCCACCGGCTTCCGAATCTCTGCTGGGTTGATATGCAACAAGCGAAGATTTCGCAGCTCTTCTCGCAGCGCGAAGAGGTGAGCAAACTCAGTATTCTCCGCAGACGCGAGAGCCAGTACATCCCCAGCAACTCCCCGTCGCTTCCGACCCTGTTTCCCGTCTTGGCTCAGCTCAAAGGTGATGATCCCCGTCATCTCATCAGGGCCCGTCCTAAGAAACGGCACCCGGCTACGCCCATAACGAAGGTAGTCAGCGGAAAACTCCTTCGAGACACAGAAAGCCTTAGTTAATCTCTCTCTGTCTTCTGTCTTCAGAAGAGCGCGAGCCAGCTCGTGAACAACCTGAACCCGCTCCAGCCCTTGAGCATCGCTGCGTCGCCTTAACCTCACTTCGTAGCGCAATCGAGTCCATTGAAGGTCTCGTTGGTTGCCCCATGGATCCTTCACTTGTCCAGGCAATAACACCTCAACCGCAAAGGACATTTCACCGACCGCGCCACCCTCGGCATCTCGACCAAATAGCTCGTGCAGCTCCCCTCGTGACCTGGCTGCTGCTTGCTGCAGATTGCCTTCGGTCAGCGCCGATAAAAAAAGCAGCGCATCAAAGAGGTTGGATTTTCCAGCACTGTTCGAGCCGAGAATCACCGTCAACGGAGCAAGGTCTAATTCAAAGTCCTCAAAACTCTTGAATCCATTGATCTCGATGCGAGTTAGCATGCTTGTTGGAACTCTTGATTTGGTTTGACGACCTGAACTTCGCGCAGCGTATACCGAGTTCAGGGTTCTAAGGAGGAGCGTATCAGGTCCTTTCCGGATCCCGAGCTGGAGCGATCTCCGTCTCGGAGCCCGGGCTACCCCACCCGCCGCCGCCGGGGGTTTCCAGCACCAGTCGATCACCGGCCCGAACATCCCGCGCGTCGATCGCCTCGAGGGGTTGGGGCTCGCCCCCGCTGACCGGGACGATGACCTGCCGCCCCGGCAGACCAGCCCCGCCACCCTCCGCTCCCGGGGGCCCGGAGCGACGGTGCTGGGACAGCAGGGAGAGGGCCATCGGCTGCAGAAAGACGATCTCCCGCACCACCCCATCGCCGCCCCGATGCTGCCCCTCTCCTCCAGAGCCGCGGCGCAGAGCGAAGCGCTCCAGGCGCACCGGGTAGCGATGCTCCAGCACCTCCGGATCGGTGATGCGGGTATTGGTCATGTGGGTATGAACGCCGCTAGCTCCGGCGAAATCCGGGCCCGCGCCGGCGCCGCCACACACCGTCTCGTAATAGCCGAAGCTCTCGTTGCCGAAGAGGGTGTTGTTCATCGTTCCCTGGGAGGCCGCGGCCAGCCCGAAGGCCATCAGCAGCACCTCCACCACCCGCTGGCTGGTTTCAACGTTGCCCCCCACCACCGCCGGCGCCCGCTCCGGGGAGAGGTCGAAGGGCGGGTTCAGCAGCCCCGGCGGCAGCACCATCTCCACCGACTCCAGCAGCCCCTCGTTGAGGGGTAGCGAATCCTGGAGCAACAGGCGCAGCACGTAGAGCACCGCGCTGGTAGTCACCGCCGGCGGCGCGTTGAGGTTGCCCCGATGCACCGGCCCGGAGCCGCTGAAGTCCACCCGCAGGCCGCTCCCCTGGCGGTGAATGGCGACCTTCAAGGGGGTGCCGTCATCCAGGCGGGTCAAGGCCTTCCAGGGGCCCTGGGGCAGGGTGGTGAGGGCCTGGCTCAGGGCGTCCTTCGCCAGCTGGCGAAGGCCCTTCATCTGGGCGAGGACGACCGGTGCCCCGTGATCTTCCGCCAGCTGCCGCAGGGCGGCGGCCCCCCGGTGGTTGGCGGCCACGGCGGCGGCGAGGTCCGCGAGATTTTCTTCCAACGACCGGCTGGGATAAGGGCCCGACATCAGCCGCCGGCGGATTTGATCCCACCGCGGGGTGCCGCGGCGCAGCAGATAGGTGGGCGATAGCACCACCCCCTCCTCCGCCAGGCAGCTGGCGGACGGAGGCATCGAGCCGGGGCGGGCGCCGCCGATCTCCGCATGATGAGCGCGGCTGGCGACATAGCCCAGCAGCGAGCCCCGCGGTGAACTATGGGCTTCGAGCTCACAGTCTTGTTCTTCCTCGGTGGCGAATACCGGCGTGATCACCGTGACGTCCGGCAGGTGAGAGCCGCCGAAGGCCGGGTGGTTGGTGACCACCACGTCTCCCGGCTCCATCGCCAGCTCCGCCACCACCGCCCGCACGCAGAGCCCGAGGGCACCGAGATGCACCGGAATATGCGGAGCGTTGACCACCAGCCGGCCCTGCGGGTCCAGCAGGGCGCAGGAGAAGTCCAGTCGCTCCTTGACGTTGGTGGACATCGCGGTACGCCGCAGCTGTTCCCCCATCTCTCGAGCGAGGGCAGCGAATCGCTGGGTGAAGAGCTCCAGCTGCGCCGCCGCCGCCGCCTTCGAACCCTCCGGGCGCTGCGACATCACCGCTGCTCTCCGAAGCGCTGCAGCACGAGGGCGCCGGCGGTATCCAGCGCGCCACGCCAGCCGGCCTCCACCACCGTGGTGGAGTGACGCTCCTCCACCAGGGCCGGACCTTCGAGGCGCTCCCCCGGCAGCAAGTCCTCCCTCCGGTACACCGGCACCTGCTGCCGGGCTCCTCCCAAGAAAGCCCGGCGCCAATGCCCCGCATCGGCGGTGCTGCGGGCCGGAGTCGCAGCGAAGGGAGCGATCGAGGGGCGCTGGGAAGCCGCCACCACCCGCAGGCTCTCGATTTCCAGCGGTCGCTCCTCGGAGCGGTAGCCGAAATTGGCCTCGTAGACCTGGTGGAAGGCCTCCCTCAACTCGATCTTCAGCTGCTCCTCTTCGGCATCGGGCCACGGCACCGTGAGCGAGCTCTCCTGACCCACCCAGCGCAGGGCGGCCTCGCGGCGGATGATCTCCACGTCCTGCGGCGCCACCCCCTCGGCCCGCACCTGCCGAAGGGCCCGCCGCTCGAGTCGTCGCAGCCGCGCTCCCAGCCCGAGGCCATCGTCCCGAGGGTGCTCCTGCAGTTCTTCCTGGTGCCGAGGAACGCCCAGCGCCTCCAGCACCTGCTCCTCCTCCAGGGCCTCTACCCTGGCCTCCGCCAGACCGACGGCGGAGAGCAGCGCCGCCGCTTCCGGCACCAGCACCCGCTGTACGCCGAGCTGCTGCGCCACCGCACAGGCGTGTTGGGCTCCGGCGCCGCCGAAGGCGATGAGCGTATGCTCTCTCGGATCATAGCCGCGGGCCACCGAGATCGCCCGCATCGCCCCCGCCATGCGCTCGTCGGCGATGCGCAGGAAGCTCGCCAAGACCTCGTCTGACTCCTCGTCCCCGGGGCTGGCCTGGGAGCCTAGCGCCGCGAGCAGCGAGCGCAATCGATCCCTGGCGGACTCTGGATCCAGTGGAATCTCGAAGGAGCGGGTTCCGAGACGGCCCAGCAGGAGATTCACGTCGGTGAGGGTGAGGGGGCCACCGGCGCCATAGCAGGCAGGCCCCGGCGTGGCGCCGGCGCTCTCCGGCCCCACCCGCAGCCGGTGGCCGTCGAAGGAGCAGATCGAGCCACCCCCGGCGGCGACGGTCTCCACCGCCACCGCCGGCACCAGGAGCCCCGCATCCCCCACCTCCACGCGATGCCGTAGATCGACCTCCCCATCGACCCGGGAGACGTCGGTGGAGGTGCCCCCCATATCGAAGGTGAGTAGCGCCCCGAAGCCGCTGCGCCGCCCGGCGGCAGCAGCTCCCACCACTCCCCCCGCCGGCCCGGAGAGCAGACTATCGACGGCGCGGAACTCCTCACCGCCGACCAACCCGCCGGCGCTATTCAAGACCCGCAGCGTGCTCCCCGCCGCCAGGGGCGACGCCACTCGCCCCACGTAGCGCCGAATCACCGGCCCCAGGTAGGCCTCCGCTACCGTCGTCTGGGCTCGATCCAGCAGGCCCAATCGTGGGGTAAGAGCGCTGGAGCGCACCACGTGGCGAAATCCCAGATCTCGCAAAAAAACCTCCACATGCTCCTCGTGGCAGGAACGCCGCCAGCTGTGGGCCAGCACCACCGCCGCGCTACCCACCCCCTCCGCCAGCACCGCTTCGGCCTGCTCCCGCAGGCGCTCCACCTTTAGCGGCCGCAGCACCTCACCTCGAGCGTCTAGGCGTTCCGCCACCTCCACCACTCGCTCGAACAGGGGCTCCGGTCGGCGAATATCCAGGGCGAAGAGATCTGGCCGCTGCTGCGTTCCGATGCGCAACAGATCGGCGAAGCCCGCGGTAATGAAGAGCGCCACCCGTGCACCGTTGTGCTCCAGTAGCGCGTTGGTGCCGCGGGTAGTGGCGATACGCAGATCCAGCGGCGGTAGCGACGAGTCGAGGGCGGTGCCGGTGAGCAGCCGGGCCCCGAGGATCGGCGCCTCGTCCTCTCCCTGAATCTCGACTCGTTGACCCACCGCCACGGGGGGGTCCCCCGCGAACTCATCGGCCAGCACCCCAGCATCCAGCACCCCAGCATCCAGCACCCCAGCATCCAGCACCCCAGCATCCAGCACCTCAGCGGCCAGCCGCAGGCGGGCTACCGGATGCTCGCCGCTTCCCGCTCCCGACTCTCGCCGCAGCTCCATCACGCGCCGCCGCGACCCTCTCGGAAGCACGCGACATTGAGCCCCGCTCCAGCCGTCCGCGGGTAAATCGAAGTGCAGAAAGGCACCCTCCACCCAAAGCAGGTCCGGGCTCTCAACTCGAACGATCTCGCCCCGCACCGCACCGGTGGACAGCACCTTGGCCCGTCGCTGCCGGCCCTCGGGATCCACCCCATAGCAATCCGTGAAGGTCCCGCCGGTGTCGCAGGCGATGCGCCAGCGGCCCGGTGCGGGGGAGGAAGAGCCGGCGGAGGCGGGTGAACCCGGATCAGCGTCGATCACGCACCCCGTCGCTATCCGGCGCCGCCGACTCCAGCTCCGAATCCAAGGCCCCGTCGGAGCCACTCTCGGGGGCGCTCCCTGGACCGTCGTTCAGTCCCTCGTCGACGCCCTCCCCTTCGGCTCCGGCCGACGGTTCCGGGAGCTCCGGCTTTGCGGGTTCGTCCACGGTGAGAAACCTCGCCATGCTCTGTTCTCGGTAACGGTCTGGATAGAGGCGCTTGTCCAGCGCCTGGACCCGCGGGTTCTCCGCGTCCTTACGCTGCGCTCGCTTCAGCCAGCGTTCCGCATCGCCGCGGTCGTTGAGGTGGTAGGCCAGAATCCCTAGAGCCGCGTAGGGCTCTGAAAAGTCGGGATAGAGGCGCAGCGCCTTGCGATAGAAGTCCTCCGCTTCCTCCACCAATCCCTGCCTCAGATTCATGTCCCCGAGATTGAGATAGTTGTAGGGATTGCGATCCCCCAGCTGCTCGATGACGGCGTCCAAATCCGCCGCTTCCGCTTCCCGCTCCTCGATGCGCAGCAGGGTGCGCAGGTTCTGATAAGCAGAGAGCTCCCGGGGATCCACCGCCAAGGCCTTGCGGTAGGCCTCTTCGGCGCTGCGATTCTCTCCCTGACGGCGCAGCGCCACGCCGTAATTCACCCACGCATCCGCCAGCTGAGGATCGAGGGTCACGGCGGTACGCAGCCATTCCACCGCCTCCGGCAGACGCCCCCGCTGCAGCTCTTCGGCGCCGCGGTTGGAGTAATACATCGACAGCGCGGTGACGTCGCCGATCCGCTCGACATAGCGATAGTCGACGTTGGGGCCCACGCTGTACTCCAAGACCAGCGGACGGGTGGGCACGCCGTGGGCGGCGGTGACGTGCCCGGAGAGGATGATCAGATCCTTGTCGCGCTCGAAGCGCTCCGCCTGGTAGACGTCCATGAAGTAGGCGTCGAGGCCGATTTCCCGGGCCAGGCTGACGTAGAGATGGGTGAAGGCCAGGCAATTCGCCTCACGGCTATCGAAGACCTCCTCCGCGGTGCCGGTATAGCCCGAGGCGTAGTTCACCCCCAGGAATTCCGCGCCGAGCAGATTTTCCCCTTCCTGCAGCATGGCGTCCAGCAGCGCCTCCAGGCGATCCCGAGCCTCACCGGTGATGGGTACCGCCTTGCGCACCCAGTTCTTCATCTCCGGCGTCAGCTCGTCCGGCAGAATCAGCTCCTGTGGCTCTAGCCCGGTGCGCAGAATTTCCTTCTGCAGATTCTCCCGGCGGAAATCCAGCGGCTGACGCCCGACGGAGCAGGCGGTGGTGAGGGTCACCAACAGCAGCGCGAGGGCGGTCCAGAATCCGCGGCGCGGCATCCTGATGCTGAAGGCGAGACGAAAGCGGTCAGTGGACGACATCATGAGATCTCCTGAGAATACCCCGACCGGGGCCATAGCGGGAGCCCCGAGGGGGATGGACTCGAGAAAGCCAGTCGTAGCCCGGGGCGTCCTCTTCCTTTACGGTACGGAGGTTCCTGGAGTTTTGGGCTTAAGCCAGCCGTTGCCTTTCTCCGCCGGAGCGCGAGAGCACAGAACTTTCGTCCGGTCTTGACGTCGGTATAAGCTCTGCCCCCCCGCCTTGCGGACCGCCCTTCCACCGGAGGCTGCCCATGACTTCGAAACACGCCCCTACCGACCTCTCCACCTCACCGACAAGGATCCGAGTCCTAAAGTTCGGCGGCACCTCCGTAGCCGATGCAGAACGGCTGCAGCGAGTGGCGAAAGTGGTGGCGGAGACCTCCGAGCGCTGCGCCGGGGACCGCCCGTTAGTGGTGGTCTCAGCCCTCGGCGGCGCGACGGATCAGCTCATCGATACCGCCCAGCAGGCGGCGGCGAGGCAGGGAGCGAACGACGGTAGCGCGGTCATCGCCGAGGCTCTCGAAGCCCTCTCCCAGCGACACCGAGAGTGCGCTCGCCAGCTCGGCTCGAAGGGAGACTACGAGAACCAGCTGGAGAGCGCGCTCCAGGAGCTGGAAGACCTGCTCCAAGGCTGTCGCCTGCTGCGGGAGGCCAGCCCCCGCACCCTGGACACGGTGGCGAGCTACGGCGAACGCTTGAGCGCTCCCCTCGCCGCCCTCGCCCTGCGCGGCCAAGGGCTCGCCGCAGAAGCCTTCGATGCCCGCCGCGCGGTGCGCACCGACGCCCGCTTCGGCGCCGCCCGGGTCGATCGCGAAGTCACCCACCAGCAGCTGTGCCGCGAGCTGCTGCCGATGGTGAACGCCGGCACCGTTCCGGTGGTCACCGGCTTCCTCGGCGCCACCGCCGAAGGGCAAACCACCACCCTCGGCCGCGGCGGCTCGGACTACACCGCATCGCTGGTAGCCGCCGCCCTGGACGCCCGGGCGGTGGAGCTGTGGACCGACGTCTCCGGCGTGCTCAGCGCGGATCCGAGGATCGTCGGCAGCGGCGCCCGAGCCCTGGAGCGCTTGTCCTACCCGGAGCTCATGGAGCTCTCCCACTTCGGCGCCAAGGTCGTGCACCCACCGAGCATTCACCCCGCCCGCGCCGCGGGGATCCCCCTGTGGATCAAGAACACCTTCGATCCCCAGGCCATCGGGACCCGAGTCGAGGGGGAGGGCCAGGAGCAGGAGCCCTCCGAGGCAACCCCGGCGGCGGCCGAGACCGTACGCGGCATCACCAGCATCCGCCACCTCGCCCTGCTGCGCATCGAGGGGGACGGCATGGTCGGCGTGCCGGGAGTGGCGGGGCGCATCTTCGGTGCCCTGGCCCGGTATCAGGTCAACGTGGTGCTCATCACCCAGGCCTCCAGCGAGCATTCCATCTCCTTCGCCATCGCCCCGGAGGACGTCGCCGTAGCCCTGGAGGCGCTGGAGGAGGAGCTGCGCTCTGAGCGCGCCTTAGGCTTGGTGGGGCCACCTCAGCTGGAAGGGCAGGTGGCGGCGGTCGCCTGCGTCGGCACCGCCATGCGTCAACGCCCGGGCGTGGCGTCGCGGGTGTTCACCACCCTCGCCCGCCGCGGCATCAGCGCCCGCGCCATCGCCCAGGGCTCCTCGGAGCTCAACCTCTCGGTGCTGGTGGATCGCCATCACGCCACCACCGCCGTGCGCGCCCTCCACCACGCCTTCTTCCCCGCCGCCGGCGCCTCCCCCCAGCGCACCGTTGATCTGCATCTCGCCGGCGTCGGCCGGGTCGGCTCCGCTCTCCTCGAGCAGCTAGCCCAGCGCCAGCTCCCCCTGGAGCAGGAGACCGGGCTCCGCCTGCGTCTCGCCAGCGTCGGCGGCCGCCGGGGCTTCGCGATCTCTTCCCACGGCCTCGAGGCGGACGATCCGGAGCGCCCGGGCCTCGACCCCGCCACCGCCAAGGCGGCTCTGGAACAAGGCCCACTGCTACCCCTGGACGAGCTGGTCCACCGCCTCACCCAATGTCCGCGGCGGGAGCGCATCCTCATCGACTGCACCGCCAGTGATCTGCTGGATCGAGCCTACCTCCCCCTGCTGGCCAGCGACTTCTCTCTGGTCTCCGCCAACAAGCTGCCCTTCGCCTCGGAGCGCGACAGCTGGGAGCGACTCTCCCCCCATCGCCGCCGCCTGTTCTACGGGGCCACCGCCGGCGCCGGGCTGCCGGTGGTCCACACCCTCGGCGAGCTCCTCGGCACCGGGGACCGCCTGCTGAGGATCGAAGGCTTGCTCTCCGGCACCCTCACCTTCCTCTTCGACCAGCTACAGCAGGGAGTGGCCTTCAGCGAAGCGCTGCGCAGCGCCCACGCGCGAGGCTATACCGAGCCCGACCCGAGGGAGGATCTCTCCGGCAGAGATGTCGCCCGCAAGCTGCTGATTCTCGCCCGCCGCGCCGGCCTCGATCTCGCGCCGGAGGAGATCACCGTCGATCCGATCCTGCCTCCGGAGCCCTGGGGAACGATGGACCTGGAGACCTTCTGGCAGCGCCTGCCGGAGATCGACGAGCACTTCGCGGAGCGCTGCCGCAACGCCAGCAAATCCGGCCGTCGGCTCACCACCTTGGCCTCCCTCGACATCGAGGGGGGCGAGCTGGCGAAGGTCGCCCTGCGCGAGGTGGAGCTAGCCCACCCGGCGGCCCAGGTCGACGGCAGCGATAACCTCGTCGCCTTCACCACCGAGCGCTACCGCAGCTCGCCGCTGGTGGTGCGCGGTCCCGGTGCCGGCCCCGCGGTGACCGCCGCCGGGGTGTTCGGAGACATTCTGCGAGCCGTCGGAGGGAACGCCTCATGAAGCCTGAATTGACCTTTGCCGAGGGCCCCGTACGGGCCTTCGCTCCGGCCTCCGTCTCCAACGTCGGGCCGGGCTTCGACGTCTTCGGCTTCGCCGTCGAGGGCGCCGGAGACGTGGTTACCGCCAGCTGGGACCCGCTCCCAGGGCGAGCTCCCGGAGCGTCTGCCACCGCAACTTCCGAGCCCACCAGCTCCGAACCCGCCAGCTCAGGGCTCGTCAGCTCCCTAGAGGTCAGCGGCGACGGCGGGCGACTGCCGACCCATCCTCAGCGCAATACCGCCGCCGTCGCCGCGGCCCGCCTGCTGGAGAGCCTCGGCATCGAAGATCGCTCGGTGCATCTCCAGCTGGCCAAGGGGCTGCCCCTCGCCAGCGGCCTCGGCTCCTCCGCCGCCAGCGCCGCCGCCGCCGTCACCGCCGTCCACCACCTGGTGGGCGCCCCCCTGGAGCCGCGCCAGCTGCTGCCCTTCGTGGTCGCCGCCGAGGAGGTCGCTTGCGGCGCCGCTCATGCCGACAACGCCGCCCCCAGCCTGCTCGGCGGCTTCCTGCTGGTGCGCGGCCGGCGGGAGCCGAGAGTCGATTCGCTACCGGTGCCGGAGGGGCTTTGCTGCGCGCTGCTGCGACCCCATCTGGCCGTCTCCACCGGCGAGGCCCGGGCGCTGCTGGGGCAGCGGGTGGACCTCGAGGCGGCGATCACCCAATGGGGCAACGCCGCGGCCCTCGCCGCCGGCCTCTGCACCGGCGATGCGGATCTCCTCGCCAGCGCCCTGGAAGACCGCGTCGCCGAGCCGGTGCGCCAGCGACAGGTCCCTGGCTTCCAGGAGGTGAAGACCGCCGCCCTCAGCGCCGGGGCCCTCGGCGCCGGGCTCTCCGGCTCCGGACCGACGATCTTCTCCCTCACCTTCGGATCCACCCGGGCGGGGCGCATCGCCGAAGCGATGCGCGAAGCCTTTCAGGGCGCCACCGGCCTGGATGGAGAAACGCTGGTCAGCCCGGTGCAGGCCAGCGGTGCCCGGGTCCTCGCCAGCGGTGAATCCCCCCCTCCCCCCCTCGCCCAGGAGGGCACATGAGCCCCGAATCGCAGGCTCTGCAGGCCGCCCATCGCTTCGTCTCCACCCGCGGCGGCGCCAACGAGGTCGACCTTCCAGAGGCCTTCGGCCGCTCCCTGGCGCCGGACGGCGGCCTGTGGATGCCCGATCCCCTGCCGCGACTGCCCCAAGCATGGATCGATGACCTGGCGGAGCACGACCTCGCGGCGGTAGGAGCGAAATTCGCCGCTACCCTGCTGCCGGCACTCCCCGACGAAGAGCTCGCCGCCCTCGCCGCCGACGCGCTGAACTTCCCCATCCCTCTGGTGGAGCTTCCCCAGGTGGAGATCTCCCAGCCAGGAGATGGCCACGGGAAGGAGCCACCGGTCTACATCCTCGAGCTCTTCCACGGGCCAACCCTCGCCTTCAAGGATGTCGGAGCCCGCTTCATGGCCCGGCTCCTCCCCCGACTCTTCCCTGCCCCCGAGTCGGGCCAGCGCCTGACTATCCTCGCCGCCACCTCCGGTGACACCGGCGGCGCCGTCGCCCAGGCCTTCTTCGGCGTGCCCGACACTCAGGTCGCCATCCTCTACCCCCAGGGGCAGATCACCCCCATCCAGGAGCATCAGATCGCTACCCTCGGGGGCAACGTGCGGGCCTTCGCCGTCGAAGGCACCTTCGACGACTGTCAGCGCCTCGCCAAGGCCGCCTTCGCCGACGAGGATCTGCGCCAGCGCCACCGCCTGACCTCCGCCAACTCCATCCACCTCGGCCGACTGCTGCCCCAAAGCCTCTACTACGCCTGGGCCGTCGCCCAGCTGCGGCGCCGGGGCGAACATCGCCCCCCGCTCTTCGTCGTCCCCAGCGGCAACTTCGGCAATCTCACCGCCGGCTTCATCGCCGCCCGGCTGGGCATTCCCGCCGCCGGCTTCCTCGCCGCCACCAACGCCAACGACACCGTGCCGGAATACCTCGATACGGCCCTGTGGCGGCCCCGCCCCTCCGTCGCCACTCTGTCTTCCGCCATGGACGTCGGCGACCCGAGCAACTTCGAGCGCATCCTCCACCTCTACCGCGGCGACCACGAGGATCTGCTGCAAGACCTCAGCGCTTCCCGCCACGGCGACGCCGAGACCCGCCAGGCGATCCGCGAGGTCTACCAGGCCACCGGCTACATCCTCGATCCCCACACCGCCGTCGGCTGGCTCGGGCTACGTCAGCAGCGCCGAGAGCGTCCGGACGCCCCCGGCTCCAAGGCCCCTGCGGTGCTGCTCTCCACCGCCCATCCGATCAAATTCCGCGAGGACGTCCAGCCCCTGGTGGACGACGCTCTGGACCTGCCCGAGGCTATCCACCAGCTGCTGCAGCGGCCCCTACAGTCGGAGCCCCTGCCGGATTCCCTGGAGGCCCTCGAAAGAGGGCTCGCTTAGGAGAAAACGCCTCGTATTGGCTGCCTCGAGCCAATCGACACCGGAGCCTACTTTCTTAGCCCCGAGTCCCATTTCAAAAACGGGGCTAGAGAAGCCCGACGAGTTCGCGCCTCTTCTCTTCGAATTCATCGTCGGTCAGAACTCCCAATTCGTGAGCCTCCTTCAGCTTCTTCAATAAGTCCAGAGTCTTGTCTGCTTTTTGAGCAGCCTTCGCCTTCTTGGATTGAGCCGTCTTTCGCGATTGTTTGAGCTCACGTAGGCGAGCCTTGACATCTTTCAGCTCGGCTCGAGTTCTCCGAAGCTGCTCTTGAGCCTGACTCTTTCCTTCCCGGATCTCAGCTCGCTTCGTAGCGACTTCCCTCGCAATTTCAGCATTGGAGGATGCAGCAGCTCTTCTCATCGCAGCACGGTACTTTGAGCCAAAGAACGCGCCTCCCAAACCCCGGCCCATTCCCTGATTCTTCGCTCGGGCCTGCGCTGCGCTCTCCGTCAGTTCCCGAGATGCTTCTGTCCAGCTCTGAACCGCTCTCCGGCCCTGTTCGACCTGTACTGCCAGACTCTCGGCGGCCTGTTCCAACGATTGAATCGCCTCGTTCACATCGCCCATTGAGATGCCCTCATGAAATTCTTAACGAACCATTAATAGAAAATTAGAGAAAGTCTCAGATCAACTCCCCTACAGTGTCAAAACCTTCTCAAAAGAAGGACTTTCTATCCCTCAACCAACCCGCTTAGAGAATAAATGTTGATCAATCCAAGCCGGTCGCTCTTCTTCATCTCGTATTAAGTAACGCGCTATCGACTCCTGCTCCAGACCATCAAAACCACCTTTCGCCATTGGTTCTTGCAACCAACGGCCTCATCTCGCAGCGATGCAGGAATCCTGGGAAGCGCGTGGAGAACCCGCTGAGGCTCTGATTTCGTACAGCAGCGCGCTTACGGAAGGACCCGCAACGCGCCGCTGCTGAAGCGTCTCGTCAGGCTATCGCCGCCGCTCCCTCCTCCTGCCCCCGCACCCGCCGCAGCATCAGGGCGAGGGCGACGAGGAGGACGAGGAAGACGACGACCCCGAAGATGGGGGCGAGGATCGAGAGCACGCTCACCCCCACGGCGCCGCCGAGCTCGGCGGTGGCCACCAGGGGGTTGGCGATCCCGCCGGTGGTGACGCTAGAGACGGAGCGAGTGAGAGCCATCGCTCCGTGGCTCAACGCCGCAGTGCCGCCACCGCCGACGGCAGCGAGAACGAATTCGAGGGTCGGGTCCATACCCTGGAAGACGCCGAAGGAAACCACCGCTCCGGCGACCACCGCCGCGGGGGTGCTGACGGTATCCAGCAGGTTATCCACCCAGGGGACGTAATAGGCTAGGACCTCCAGCACTGTAGCCACCGCGAACACGGTGAAGGCGGGCCAGGTGGCCATCCACTCGGCTCCGCTGAGCTCCAGCCAGCCGGAGATGCCGGCGGCGCTCAGCACTAGGGGCGGCACGAAGACACGAAATCCGCAGGCGGCGGCGAGGCCGAGGCCGAGGGAGATGGTGAGCAGGGTTTCGAGGACGGAAAGATCGGCTTCCATAGGGGCTCTCCTTCTGAGACTTCAGATCATCTCACTGTATCCGAGGGGCGCTCCGAGCACAGTCCTCAGGGCGGGCACTGAAAGATGAGGACACAGTGAGACTCAGCAGGGACTACGGAGAGATTCTCCACTTTGATTCAGCCGGTTTTTTTTCCCTTCTCTACCCTGAGTCGCTGTTCCCGATCGATGCTCCTGGAACTAGCGGCGGCGACGCAGCGAGCCGAGCCACGCGTCCAGCTCCTCCATCTTCAGCAGACGAGCAATCCCCAGGTAGAGCAGCGCGTAGGTAGGCACCACCAAGGCCGCCTGGGCCGCTACCGGCCAGGGCGGCAGCTGAGACCAAAGCAGGGCGCCGGCGCCGGCGCTGGCGAGAGCCAAGAGCCCATGGCGGGCCACCGCCCGCAGCGGCAGGGCGAGCTCCGGCAGCGGCGCCTTCAGCGCCCCGCGAAGCCGCAGCAGCTCAGTCCAGGAGCCGGCGCAGGAACCCAGAGCGAGGCCCGCGGCCCCCAGCACCAGGAAGCTGCCGGTCTCAGCGGCGAGGCCCTCGAAGCCGAGGTCGCGGGCGACGGAGGCCGCCGGGATGCGATCCAGGGCGAACATCAGCGGAGCGCCCACCGCCACCGCCACCGCCACCCGCAGCCCCGCCACCCGCGCCGGGGTGTGGGTGTCCCCCAAAGCCCAGAACACGTTCTGCAGGAGGCGCGAGGTCACCGAAGCCGGCAGCCCTAAGGTGTAGGCCGCCAGCACCAGGGTGACCAGCAGCTGGTCCCCGGCGGTGAAGGCCCCGGTGCGATAGACGGCCCCCACCAGCAGCCAGCCGAAGACCAGGTAGCCGACGGTGGTGGGCACGGTGAGAAAGCTCGCCTGGGCGAGGGAGGAGCGGGTGCGCTGCACCAGGGCCCCGTGGGCTTCCCGGGAGCTGGCGCGGGAGAGCTCCGGCAGCTCCGCCGCCGCCACCGCGATGCCGAAGAGGGAGATCGGCAAGGCGTAGAGGAAAGAGCCCCAGCGCACCGCCGACAGCGCCCCTACGGCGGCGAGGGAGGCGAGGAGCTGATCGAGGTAGAGGGAGAGCTGCACCACCCCGCGCCCCGCCACCGCCGGTCCGAAGGCCTTCGCCGCCTCTCGCACTCCCTCGATCTTCGTCGATAGCGAGAGCCGGAAGCCCTTCAGCAGGCGCAGGGTCACCGGCAGCTGCACGCCAAATTGCAGCGCCCCGCCTACCAGCGCGCCGATGCATCCCGCCAGCAGCACCTTCGAGCGCGCCGCCGCCTCCGCCGCCGGCATCAGCTCTTCCGGCAGGCGAGAGATTGCCGCCAGCGCCATCTCCGGAGTGATCCAGTAGAGCGCCGCCAGCGACAGCGAGGAGACGATGGCCAGGTTCCACAGCACCGGGGCGAAATAGGGCAGGAAGAAGCGCCGATGGCTGTTCAGCACCCCCAGGCACCAGGCCGAGGGCACCAGCAGCGCGGTCATGGGAAAGACCCAGCGCACCGCCGTCACCGCCAGCTCGTAGCGGTCTACCGCCAGCTCCCCGGCGGCCACCTGGGCGGCATCGGCGAGGAAGCCCGGGGCCAGCAGGGCCACCAGCGGCCTCGCCGCCAGCACCCCCACCAGGGCCAGGGTGGAAGAAAGCACCAACAGCAGGCCAAAGATCGCCCCGGCAAAGCGCCCTGCATCCTCTTCCCGGCCGCGCTCCAGGAAGCGGGAGTAGATGGGAATGAAGGCCGCCGAGAGGCTCTGCTCGCCAAAGAGCACCTGGAGCACGTTGGGCCCCCGCAGGGCGGCGGTGAAGACGTCCGTCAGCGGACCCAGACCGAAGACGTGGGCCACCACCCGCTCCCGCACGAAGCCGAGGAGACGGCTGGAGAGAATCCCCGCCGCTACGGTAGTGGCGCGGCTGCCGCCGCCCGCCCCACCAGATTGGACGCCAGATTTGGCGCCAGGCTTGAGACCAGAGTCAGCGCTAGAACCGGCGTCAGAGCCAGCTTCGTGTCCTACCCCTTCGAGCTCATGATCCGGCACCTCGGGCCCCGCTGCCTCGGCCACCTTCCCAGCCCCCGCCTCAAGCCATGCGGCGAATGGCTTCCGCCACCGCCGGATTGCGCTTGATCATGCGCCGGTCCGCCGGGCTCAGCTTGCGCACCAGGCGGGTGGCCACCTGCCGGGGAGTCTTGGGGTTGCTCACCAAGGCCAGCCGCACCTGATAGTTGGCCGTCCACATGGCGGTATTGCCGATCACCTCGAGGGCCCGACGGGGAGCGATCTTCGAGCGGGAGATCTCCAGCACCGTCCCCTCGTCCAGCTGCTTTTCCTTCAGGCAGCGCATCACCAGAGGCTCGTCGCGGAAGAAATCCGACCACAGCTGCTTGAGCAGCGGGCGACCGGAGCGGCGCACCGCGGCGACCTTCTCTCCCTGGGACATGGCGCGGAAGACGTTCCCCAGCCGGGAGCGGGCCTTCGCCTTGACCTCCATGTGGCGCACCCGAGGGCTGGAGACGATGGTCAGCAAGCCGCGCAGATCCCCGACGCTGTTGACGATCTCCAGCAGCGCTGCGGAGGGCGCCGACGGGCTCTTGAGCAAGGCCTGCTGAACCCGCGGCCGCTGGAAGAGCCGACGCTGGCGATAGAGAGCCTCCGCCACCCGCGGCGTCGCCTTGCGGGCGATGAGCACCGCCGCGCTCTCCGGCAGGATCGGGTTCTCCAGCAGCGCCAGCAGCACTTCCTCTCGATGGCCTCCGGCGAGCACCTGTAGCAGCTGGGTGTCTTCCCCGGTGCGGGCCAACTCCAACTCCCGCTGGGATTCCGGTACCGCCGGCTCCGCCGGCTTCTCCGGCGCGTCAACGGTTTTGGGCTCCTGGGCCTTCGACTCCTCAGCCTTCAGCAAGTCAGCCTTCAGCGAGTCAGCCTTCAGCTCCTCGGCCTTCGACTCCTCAGTTTTGGACTTCAGCGGCGGCAGGCTCGGGAGATCACCGAGCTCCGAGCGCAGCAGCTCTACCGTCGCGCTGCCCATGGGCTCACTGGCGGCGGCCGGTACCTCTGGCTCCACAGAGGGCTGCTCTGCGGCCTGCTGGGCTGCGACCTGCTTTGCTGCGGCATCCAGCGGCGGCGCCTCGGCGGCCCCGGCCTGCGCCGGGTCGGCGCCGGGTGCTGCCCCAGGGGCGTGTTCGCCGGAGAGGAAGTCCTCGCCGAAGAGGGCTTCCGCCTCCTCGCGGCGACGCTGCGCCTCCTCTCGAACCTGGGCCTCCAGCTGCGCCTCGATCTCCGGCGAGATCTCCGGCTCCGCCGGTCTCTCGCTGGGAGCGGGAGGCGGAGGAGGGGAGACCTGGCTATCGTCTCCGTCCCGCCTCGAGGACGAGAGCTGATAGGCCCGCTGCCGCACCACCTGACGATCGGCGTCCTCCAGAGTCTTGATCAGAGAGCGGACATCTTCCCGCATCTCCCGGCGCTCGTCCTCGGCCAGATCCGACGAGTCCATCTCCCGCAGCAGGTCGAAGATCGCGACCTGGGTCTCCAGCGCACCGTGCAGCTCCCGAGGCGTGCGCTCGTTGCGCACCAGCGCTTCCTTCACCTCCCAATCGTCGTACCAGCGACGGTTCAGGCAGATGTAGTGAAGCACCGGCTCCGAGTCGATCCAGGTGGCGATTCGCCGCACCACCGGCAGATCCGAGGTGCCGTACTGCCCCGCCGCCCGCAAGCTCTTCAGCAGCTTGAGGTACGAAATTTCCATGTCCGGCAGGCCGGCGGCTACGGACGGGGGCGTGGGAGCATCCATCTTCGGTGAACGGGGTAGCGGGAATCGGGGAAGGTTCGTCTGGAACGAGGGGCGAAAGGGTGAGGGGCGGGAGCGCTGATGCTACCACCGAAGCCACCAATCCTGGCGCCGCGAGGCCAGGTAGACCGCGCTTCGAGGGGTCGCTCTCGTCGACGATGCCGCAACGAGACCCATGGTAGGGTGCGCGCCATGAGCGAGGCCCTAGAGACCCTTTTGAGCGCGGTCCGGGAGGTCCAAAACGGTCTGCTGTTGGTGGTCACCGGAGCTGGAGTCAGCGTCGCCTCCGGCATTCCCACCTTCCGCGGCGACGACCCCGACGCGATTTGGAAGAAGGACGTCACCGAGCTCGGGACCTACCGCTACTTCCGCGAAGATCCGGCGGGTTCCTGGCGGTGGTATCTATCCCGGTTCGAATCGGTGCTCTCGGCCCGCCCCAACGCCGCTCATCGAGCCCTGGCGGCCCTGGAGCGCTGGCAGGTGGCTCGCGGCGGCGACTTCCTGCTGATCACCCAGAATATCGACACCCTCCACGAAGAGGCCGGGTCTCAACGCCTGATCAAGATCCACGGCAGCGCCGACCGCGTGCGCTGCGCTCGGGTCGGATGCCGCCACGGCGCCCCCCACGGCTCGCTCCTGCGCTCCGAGGTCGATCTCTCCGCCTTCGGCAAGGAGCCGACGGTCGACCACCTCCCCCGCTGCTCCGACTGCGGTGATCTGCTGCGACAGCACGTGTTGTGGTTCGACGAATACTACGGAGAGCACAGCGACTACCAATTCGAGCGCGCTCGCCAAGAGCTCGAGCGCATGCACCTGGCGCTCTTTATCGGCACCTCCTTCTCCGTGGGCATCACCGAGATGGTGCTGCAGGCGGGGATCCTCTGGCAGATCCCGATGCTCAATCTCGACCCCTCCGCAACCATCGCCCTACGCGGTCTGCAGTCCTTACCCCTGCGAGCCGAAGACGCGCTGCCGGAGCTCTGCCGCCACCTCGATCTCGATCCTGAAACCCCCTAGCGGGCCAAGGCGAGAAGCGCTTTCCCCCCTATGGGCTTGACATTCAGGCGAGGATTCGTGATTAAGTATCGATCTAGGCACAATGAGCCTGGAATTTTCCCCCACCCAGGGGATCTTTGCATGACAACTTCGGGCCTCGGCCCCGATGCTCTGGAGGATGAGCCATGAAATTTGGTGATGTACTGAAGAAAGAACGCGAGAAGAAGGGCCTCTCCATCGACGAGACGGCACAGGCCCTGAAGATCGCTCCTGACGCCTACGAGGCCCTCGAGAGCGGCTCCTCGGATATCGAGACCTGGGGCCCGGTGCTCGGCGAGATCGCCATCAAGCTGGAGACTCCCACCTCGCGCTTCATCAGCGAATCCGGCCGAGCGGAAGACGCCGGCCAGCACAAGGTCGGTGATCTGGTGCGCGGCCATCGGGAGCGCCGCGAGCTCAGCGTAGAGGCCGTCGCCGAAGCTTCGGGGCTGTCGGCGGAGGATTACTCCAGCCTCGAGGCCGGATCCAGCCCGACGGAGACCTACGGTCCGCTGCTGCTGCATTTTGCGGAGCTCATCGAGCAGCCGATCTTCAACCTCTACTACCCCTGCGGCCTCCCCTTCCAGGAGCTGGACGACTATCCCTGACCCCATCGTGCCTCCCCTTCACTGACCGTCCTGCTGCGGACACGGCTGGAGCCAGCAGGAAACAGGGAAGGAAGGAGGGAAGCAAGGAAGCAAGCAAGCAAGGCCGTTTCTAAGGCCGGAGGGCAGCGAAATTCCCTCACCCAAAGGGCCGCGGTTTGATCCGCGGCCCTTTCTCGTGGGCTTCACTCCCCGGATTCCTGCTCGAAGGCTACCGATAGGCCATCAAAGCTCCCAGAACCTCTCAACGACTGCATTCTGTCGTGCAGAGCTGAAGCTCGGGGAAAAGGGCTAGACGGGAACATCGGCCAGAAAATTTCACAACATAAAACAAGACATAAAAAAAGCGACCCCGAGAGTGTCGAGATCGCTTGGGTGTCTGTTTCTGCGGTAGCTTCCACAGACTGCCGCTTGCGCGGCTTCTGTAATCTCGGTGAAAGCAGCCCCCCCATATGTGCTTCAACCGAGACTTCAGAGATGATGTCGGGCTTAGCGGTCGATCCGCTTGGTCCTGTTCATCATCGATCATCTAGTAAAGCAACCGGCGTGCCAACATTGAATATTCAGCGTTTGTGCGGCTTCGCAGCGATCCGCGGCCTATCCATGTGACATTGGTTGGCGGTTGACGGAAAACCGGGGGCCTAGAGCTGACAAATTTTTGTCCTCCCCCTTCATTCCCTCTGATTTCAGGCCTTCTGTCCTCCTACGAGGCTCCTACAATCTTGGAGTAGGGATTTCATCTTCTACACCTAAATAGCGTCGTAGATAACGAGTTCCGATGTAGAAGGGCACCGTGTCGATGGCCGCTACCAGCACTTTGAAGATGTATCCGGTGAGGATGAAGGTCCAGAGCTGAGGCCAAAGTTCGGCGTCTTGCTCGATCGGCAGGCTGTGGGCGTAGAAGTGGGTAATGGTGATCACCGCGAAGGTATCGACGAATTGACTCACCATGGTCGAGCCGTTGTTGCGCAGCCAAAGGTGACGCCCGTTGGTCAGCCGCTTCCAGAAATGGAAGATGTGGACGTCGCAGAGCTGAGCCACCAAATAGGCGATCATCGACGCCACGATGGAGCCTAGGGTCAGCACCCGCAGCTCGAAGAAGAGCGGCAGGCGCCCCGCCGCGTCCGCTACCGGCTGATCGAAGCCCGGCAGCACGCCGCCGATCCAGACGATGAAGGCCAACCAGAGGTTGACCAGGAAGCCGACCCACACGACGTAATTCGCGCGCTTTCGACCGTAGATCTCGGAGATGAAGTCGGTGCACAGAAAGGTGATGGGATAGGGCAAGACACCCACCGCCAGCGGCACCGGCACCTCTACCCCAAAGAGGGTGAAGGAGAGATCCAGGAAGCGGGTAACGCCAAGGATGTTGAGCATCGCCATGGAGCCGATGAACAGGCCCGCGAGGACCATGAACACCCGCTCCCGGCGAGCCAGAAATTTTTCATTCACGCTGGGCTGATCGGGAGTTTCAAACATGGGGCGAGGCTACCCCTCGCTCCGGGAGGGGTCAATGGATGTAGATCACCCCTCCCCACTGAATGTTCCGGCCTCTTCGTGACGCTCACTGCTAGGAGCGCGACCTCGATACGGCAGAGACCGATGCGATACAAACCGGTGGAATAGAGAACCGGGAGTCGGGGTAAGCTATCGCCCGCCATGCTGCGATCCCCCCTTGGCGCGATTCAGCGCTTCGCCATCGATTTCCTCTCCGAGGTTGGCCGCGTCGCCATCCTGTTCGGGCAGGTCATAGCGTGGACTCCCCGCGCCCCCTTCGATTGGCGCCAGCTGCTGCGGCAGATGGTGCGGGTGGGCGTGGACTCGGTGCCGGTGGTGGCCCTCACCGCCCTGTTCACCGGCATGGTGATGGCCCTCCAGAGCTATCGCGTGCTGGTGCGCTTCTCCGCCGAGGGCTACGTCGGCTCGCTGGTCGCCCTCTCCATGGTTCGAGAATTGGCCCCGGTGCTCGGTGCGCTGATGATCGCCGGCCGCTGCGGCTCGGCGATGGGAGCCGAGCTGGGCACGATGCGGGTCACCGAGCAGATCGACGCCCTGGAGGTCCTCGCCACCAACCCGGTGCACTACCTGGTGGTCCCCCGGGTGTGGGCCACCACCCTGACCCTGCCGCTACTGGTAGGCCTGGCGGACGTCATCGGCATCTATGGCGGCTATTTGGTAGCGGTGGTGATGATGGGCTCGAATCCCGTGACCTACATGGACAACTCCTTCCAGTTCATGGGGCTCTCGGATGTCTCCTCTGGCCTGGTCAAGGCGGCGGTCTTCGGCCTGCTGATCTCCCTGGTGGGCTGCGCCAAGGGCTTTCATACCCGCGGCGGCGCCGCCGGTGTCGGACGCGCCACCACCCGGGCGGTGGTCTTGGGCTCCATCTGCGTGCTGATCGCGGATTTCTTCCTCACCAAGGTGCTCTTCTGAGGTGCCCTTTAAAAGGGCCCTTTTAAAGTGAATATCTAGATGTCCGCCGACGCTCCATCTACCTCGCCCGCTGAAGCCGAGGCCGTGATCCACCTCGAGGGGGTGAGCAAGGCCTTCGGGGAGCAGGGCCCCGGCAGGAAGGTCGTGCTGGACGATCTTCATCTCGAGGTCGCCGCCGCCGAGAGCCTGGTCGTGATCGGTGCCTCCGGCACCGGCAAGAGCGTGCTGCTGAAGCACATCATCGGCCTGATGCGGCCCGATAGCGGACGGGTGCTGATCGACGGCGTGGACCTCCAATCCCTCAGCACCCGGGAGATCACCGACTTTCGCCGCCGCTTCGGCATGGCCTTCCAGGAGGGAGCGCTCTTCGACTCCATGACCGTGGAGGAGAACATCGCCTTTCCCCTGGTGCGCTCCCGCCGGGCGTCGAAGCGGGAGATCCGCCAGCGGGTGCAGGAATGCCTGGAGCTGGTGCGCCTGGAGGGTACCGGCCCCCGAATGCCCGCGGAGCTCTCCGGCGGCATGCGGCGCCGAGTGGGCTTCGCCCGGGCCATCGCCCTCGAGCCGCGGATCCTGCTCTTCGACGAGCCCACCAGCGGCCTCGATCCGGTGATGACGGCGCTCATCGACGAGGTGATCCTCGACCTCAAGACCACCCTCCGATGCACCAGCGTCACCATCACCCATGACATGACCAGCGCCCGCCGGGTCGCCGACCGCATCGCCATGCTGCACCAGGGGCGGATCATCGCCGAAGGCCCACCGCGGGATTTCGATGCGGCGGCGGATCCCCGAGTGCGGCAATTTATCGCCGGCGAGGCCCGCGGTCCGCTGACCACCCCCCACTGAGCGACGCTCACCAGCTCCCCTAACGACGCTCACCGAGCCAGCCGCGATCACCGATCACCCCACGAGGACCTTCACGCCATGACCCAAGCCCTCAAAGTTGGCCTCTTCGTTACCGTCTGCCTGGCGGTGCTCGCCTACCTGGTGATCGAGGTCGAGGATCTCCGACTCTTCCCCGGTGAGCAGCAGCGGGTCTCGGCGGTCTTCGACTCGGTGGTCGGTCTCGACAACAAGGCTCCGGTGCGGGTTGCCGGAGTGCGGGTCGGCCGCGTCACCGGCATCACCCTGGAGGGCGCCCGCGCCCGGGTGGATATGCTGCTGGAGCAGCCGGTCCCCCTCACCGAGGGCAGCCTCGCCGTGATCGCCAACGTGGGGATCCTGGGGGACAAATACGTTCGCCTGCTGCCGGGACCACCGGGGGCCGCACCGCTGCCACCGGAGCCCACCCTCCCGGGCTCGGCGCCACCGAGCTTCGACGAGACCCTCGCCAAGCTCAACGACATCGGCGATTCCGTCGGCTCTATCACCGGCGACTTAGCGCAGAACGACGTCGCCTCCCAGATCTCCCGACTGCTGGACAACCTCGAGGCCACCAGCGCCGACATCCGCCAGCTGGTGTCCGCCAACCGCGGCCAGGTGGACGCCACCGTCGCCAACTTCGAGGCCTTCTCTGCCACCCTCGCCCGGGAGCTACCGGGACTCACGGAACAGATGCGGGCCCTCCTTGCCCAAGTGGACAGCGTGGTGGCCGAGAACCGGGATGAGCTCAACACCGGCCTCTCGAACATCGCCGAGATCACCGAGCAAATCCAGACCTCGGTGGACAACCTCAACGACATCTCCACCCAGGTAGCTTCCGGCGAAGGCAGCCTCGGCAAGCTGGTCTACGACGACACCGCCCACGACCAGCTGGTGGGCACCCTGGACTCCATCGAGAGCGGCGTCGACAACCTCTCGGACACCCTCGGCCGGGTGCAGAAGGTGCAGTTCCGCCTCGGCCTGGAGGGCGCCTACTACGAGAAGCCGGAAGAGAACCGCACCGCGGTGACCCTCGACGTCGACCCCGGCAGCGGCGGATCTCGCTTCTACCGGGTCGCCCTGGTGGACGATCCCCGCGGCCGCAGCCGCACCACCACCGACTTCATCACCACCACGCTGCCGGACGGCACGGTGGAAGAGACCAGCATTCGCCGGGTGCGGGTGGACGACGATTTCACCCTCTCCGCCCAATTCGGTTTCCGCCTCGATCGGGTCAACCTGCGGGCCGGGCTCTTCGAATCCTCCGGCGGCGCCGCCGTGGACTACTTCGTCGACCCCGATCGCCGCTGGCGCGTCTCCCTGGAGGCCTTCGACTTCTCCCGGGAGAACGATCTCGATCCCCGACTGCGGCTCACCACCCGCTGGGACGTGCACGAGAACCTCTACCTTCTCGGTGGCTACGACGATCCGCTGGAGAGTGAGTTTTCCTCTGTCTTCCTGGGCGCCGGAGTGTCCTGGAGCGACGATGACCTGAAATATCTGCTGGGCTCGGTGCCCAGCTTCTAAGGCAGACTGAACCATGGACTTAGTGCACGCCGCCCAAGTACCCGCCGGGGAGGGTCCCTTCCCCACCCTCGTCGCCCTTCACGGCTGGGGCGCCAGCGCCCAGGATCTCCTCGGCCTGGCTCCCCACCTCGCCGGCGGCCGGCTCCAGGTGCTCTGCCCCCAAGGGCCGGTCAGCGTCCCTCTGGGGCCCGGCCATCAAGGCTTCGGCTGGTTTCCGCTGGTGCCGGGGCAGCCGCCGGACCCGGTGGCCTTCGCCAAGGCGTCCACCAGCCTCAAAGGCTTTATCGACCAGGCCCTGGAACGCTACCCCATCGACCCTCGGCGGCTCGCGGTGCTCGGCTTCTCTCAGGGCGGAATCATGGCCTACGACCTCGCCCTGCGCTGGCCGGCAACCTTCTGTGGCCTGGCGGCTCTCTCCAGCTGGCTGCCTCAGGAACTTGCCCAGCACCTGCCGCGAGAGCCCGAGGCGCGGGATCTCCCGACCCTGGTGATCCACGGCACGGAGGATTCCGTGGTGCCCGTCGAGCGCGGTCGGGAGAGTCGCACCAACCTCGAATCCTTCGGCGTGCAGCTCACCTACGAGGAATTCCCCATGGGCCACGAGATCCGGCCGGCGGCACTGGCCTCGGTGGAGCGCTGGATCCAGGGCTGCCTGCTGCCCTGAGTCTTGCCCGCGAGGCGCCGGATACTTAGGCACAGGCGGAAACAGAGGTGGAGACGGTGGCAGGCGGGAAGACAGGGCGAGACTGAGCTTTTGCCGGCAACTCGACTCGCGGAGATTCGAAATAGAGCCTTGCTGAAGGCGAGAAGCTCCACGGAGCAGCGATAGGAAGCCGCGGTGGACGAAACAAGGAGCGCCCCCGCCGCGTAGATCCTGATCGACAGCCACCGACGAGCTTCGGCGAAGCTTCAGCCGACTCTCAAAGCAGCCTGAACGGGCATAAACCCTTGCGGGCAGCAGGTTAGAGAGGTCGTCCCCCGTCTCTGTCCACCGACCTGTCGGCCCCCGATCCGCCGGCCCCGATCCATTGGCCCCGGTCGTCGTCTTCCCTCCCGTCTCTACTCAGCGAGGAGTGCCCTATGTCGCCGCGAGATATCCCCGCCGCACCCAGCAGCCAACCCACCCTGATCGAGGCTCCGGGCACCAGCTCCGGGGATGCCTCGACTCTCGACCTACTGCGGCCGCATACGCCTCGGGTGAATCTCCTCCGAGCGTTCACTCTCGGCCTCTTGGCTCTCGTCGTCTCTCTCTCCCCCACCCCGGCGCAGGCTCAGGGGGACTCCTTCGAGCTCACCGTCTTCGGCGGCGTGCGCAGCGACGGCGACTTCACCGCCGACTCCGTCCTGCTGGACCGCTTCTCCGACAGCTTCGAGGTGGACTCGGCAGAGGTCGTCGGCCTCTCCGCCGACTGGCCGCTGTCGCGAAACCTCCATCTCCAGATCTTCTACTCCCGTCAGGAGACGGAGCTCTCGATTTCTGAGGGGGCCTTCTCCACCCTGATCCCCGTGACCGACATCGACATCTCCTACCTCCAGGGAGGCTTCCTGTGGATCGGCGGACGGGGCGCTACCCGGCCCTACTTCGGCATGTCCGCGGGCTTCGCCCGCCTCGACCCGGTGGATTCTTCCCTCGGAACCGAAGACACCCTCGCCGGCAGTATCGCCGCGGGCCTCAAGATCTACCCGACGGACCACATCGGCTTCCGCCTCGAGGCTCGGGCCTATTGGGCGGACCTCGACAACTACGAATACTTCGACCTCTTCTATGACCCCCTGGATGACGATCTCTACCAGGTAGAAGCTACCGCGGGAGTGATTCTCGCGTTCTGAGGTCCGCTGAATCGTCACGGCCCGCTGGAACGTCCCAGCCTACTGAACCGTCTCTCCAATCGCCGTTCTTCGCATTCATCCCAAAGCCCTACTCCGAGACTGCCCCCATGCCCAAAGACCTCCTTGGCCGCCTTCTCATGGATCTCGCTGGTGACGCCCTCGGCACCTCCGCCCACGGCGTCAGCCCCAAGCAGATGCGCCGGCAGCTCAAGCGCCTGCGCAAGGGCAAGATCTCCCCCCTCGTCGCCCTCGGCGGCGCAGGAGCCCTGGTGGCCCTCGGTGGCGCTCTGGCCCAGGGCGGCACTCCGTCATCCTCTATGACGAGGGGCACTGCCCCCCAAGGTCCAGCTGCTGGAGGTTCGTCGACCGGAGGCCCAGCGAATGGAGGCCTGCCGGGGCTGCCGCTACCCACCGCCCCGCGCTCGGCTCCACCCCCTCTGCCGCCACTTCCGGTGGCCCCACCACCCCCCGCCCCCCACTCTGCGGCTCCTTCACCGCCGCCGGTGCCCCAATCCTTCGCCTCTCCGCCCCCCCTCCCGCCGGAGGCGGGCAGCGCTCCGCCGGTAGCGGCGATCCCGGCCCAGCCCCAAGAGCCGCCACCGGTTCCAGCCGTCCCGACGACGGTCGCAGCCCCTCAGCCTCTCGGCACGCCGCCAACGGCGGCACCAGCCCCCAACGCCCCCACGGTCGACAGAAGGGCCGCCGAGGCGCCGCCGGTAGAGCAAGCTCCAGAGGCCTCATCCCACAACTTGCCGCAGGCATCCCCCCAGAGCTCCCCGGAAGCGGCCCCACAGAGCTTCCCGCAGGTGATTCCGCTGGATCGAGCGGTGACCATCGCCACCCCGCCACCGATCCCTCTCCCGGTCGAGAAGCCGACGCCCCCACCCTGGGATGAGGACCTCGCCCACCGCCTGCTCTACCCCCTGGTGCGCACCCTCATCGCCGCCGCCCTCTGCGACGGGCATCTCTCTCCGGCAGAGCGAGAGAGCCTCATCGGACACCTCGAAGGATCAGGGCTGAACGACGCCCAGGTCCATCAGGTGCGGCGGGATCTTTCGATGCCCGCCACCCGTCATGAGCTTGCGGATCTGCTTCAGGAGACCCTCAGCCTAGAGGATCAGGAGCGCTCCGGGGAGGCTAAGGAGCTGCTCTACCGGGCTGCCCTCGCGGCGATCCTCATCGATCAGCGCCGAGATCCGGCAGAAGATCGCTGGCTCGCCGGCTTCGCCCGCACCCTGGAGCTGCCGGAGGTCCGGCGACAACGAGCTGATTCCAGCCCCAGCGATCTCTCTCAGCTGCTGCCGGTGCTCGATACCTAAGGCGTCTTTCTAGACTCTAGGGCTCTCGACGCACTCCGGCCCCGCAGTGGCCGGCGGAATCAGGTGGTGACGGGCGATTTCGCCTTATCCAGAAGCTCGAGTGATTCATCCGCCATCCTCCGGCCGCCTTCCCTCGAAGATCTGCAGAAGAAGCATGCCCTCGCAATGGGGCATTCTCTTAACCCGTCAAACGTAAAGAAATGCGTTGAAAACCTCCGCTTTTCGCGTGAATCGCGGTAGCATCGGCGACCTTTCGCTTTTCAGTCGGTAGCGATCCTTCCTGGCGCAAATCCGTGCGCAGGCCTCTTCGGTACCGGACATTCTGAAGCCCTTCTGACTCGACCCCGGTGGTCCAGCGAGGCAGTGACGCCATGTCATCAAAAAACCACGACCCGATCGACGCCGAGCCGTCGGCTGTGGAGACCACCCAGTCGGGTGCGGAAGCCGCCGATGCTGCCGCGCCGACCGACTGGTGGTCGACCATCAAACAAGCTCTCAAGGGCTCCGGCGAACAGGACTTCACCTCCGGCCACATCAGCCGCGCGGTGGTGCTGCTGGCGATCCCCATGGTCCTCGAGATGTCCATGGAATCGATCTTCGCGGTGGTGGACATCTTCTTCGTCACCCGCTTGGGAGCCGCTGCGATCACCACCGTAGGGCTGACGGAATCGGTGCTCACGGTGGTCTACGCCGTCGCCGTCGGCCTGTGCTTTCCTCTCACCGCGATGGTCGCTCGCCGCATCGGGGAGAAGAACCGCGAGGGCGCCGCCGTCGCCGCGGTCCAGGGCATCGCCGTCTCTACCCTGATCGCCGTCGGTCTCGGGATCCTCGGCGCGATCTACGCTCCGGACATCCTGCGCCTGATGGGGGGCGACGACGAAGTGGTGAGCCAGGGTGCCAGCTACACCCGGATCATCATGGCGACCAATGTGGTGATCTTTCTGCTCTTCCTGAACAACGCCATCTTTCGCGGCGCCGGAGACGCGGCCATCGCCCTGCGGGCCCTGATGCTCGCCAACGCCATCAACATCGTCCTCGATCCCTGCCTGATCTTCGGCCTCGGTCCCTTCCCGGAGATGGGCATCACCGGCGCCGCGGTGGCGACCTCCATCGGTCGCGGCATCGGCGTCGCGTATCAGCTGTGGCGCCTCACCGACGGCACCGGGCGAATCGTGCTGCGGCGGCGCCACCTCAAGATGGTTCCCGAAGTGATGGTGCGCCTGGTGCGGCTCTCCTTCGGCGGCATCGGCCAGAACCTCATCGCTACCGCCAGCTGGATCGCCCTGGTGCGCATCATCGCCACCTTCGGCACCACCGCGGTGGCGGGCTACACCATCGGCGTGCGGGTGATCATCTTCGCCCTGCTCCCGGCGTGGGGCTTGGCCAACGCCGCCGCTACCCTGGTGGGGCAAAACCTCGGAGCCAAGAAGCCAGACCGAGCGGAGCGCTCGGTGTACGTCGCGGGGTGGTTCAACATGGCCTTCCTCGGCAGCGTCACCCTGATCTTCCTGTTCGCGCCGCAGGCGGTGGTGGGGATCTTCGCACCACCGCCGGAGGTCTTCTCCATCGCCGTCGCCTGCCTGCGAATCATCGCCTTCGGCTATGTCTTCTACGCCTGGGAGATGGTCACCATTCAGGCCTTCAACGGCGCCGGCGACACCCTCACCCCCACCTGGATCAACTTCGGCTGCTTCTGGCTACTGCAGATCCCTCTGGCCTGGGCGCTGGCGATTCCGGGTGGTTACGGTCCGTCGGGGGTCTTCGCCGCCATCGCCATCTCCTACTCCGTCTCCGCGGTGGTCGGCATTTTGCTCTTCCGCCGCGGCCGCTGGAAGATGAAGGAAGTGTGATGCGACCGCTGCGGGTGGTGGGGGCAGCGGTCCTCCAGCAGCGGGGGGACGGAGCGGGCTCTGCCCCCCGCCCCCGCTGCCTCGCCGTTCAGCGCAGCGAGACCATGAACCCTCCGCTGGCCTGGGAATTCCCCGGCGGAAAGATCGAGCCCGGGGAAGATCCCCGCAGCGCCCTGCAGCGGGAGCTGCGGGAGGAGCTCGCTCTCGAGGTCCTCGTCGGTTCCCACCTCGGCCGCGGCGTCCATCCCCTCTCCCCGAGCCACTCCGAAGCAGGTGCCAGGCAAGTGACCCAGGCCGCCGAGGCAAGCCCTAAAACAGGTGCCGAAACGGGTGCCAGGCAAGTGACCCAGGCCGCCGAGGCAAGCCCTAAAACAGGTGCCGAAACGGGTGCCAGGCAAGTGACCCAAGCCGCCGAGGCAGATGCCGAAACAGGTACCAGGCAAGTGATCCTCGACGTCTACCTTTGCTGGCCGCAGACGAGCGCGGAGCTCGAGCTGCGGGAGCATCGCGCCGCCCGCTGGCTGAGCGCGGAGGAGCTCGACGACGTCCGCTGGGCACCGGCGGACGTACCGATCTTGCCGGCGCTCCGACGACTTCTCTGCGCCGAGCGAATTCCCCCTCTGCCGGCAAATAGCGGCGGGAAGCTCCCCTCGTAGCCGGCTAGGGGGCTCAGCTCTTCGTCGCTGTCTAGTAGTTGTCTGGATTCCCGGTCTGGAAGACGACGATGCGGTCGCCCTCGGCGAAAGCTCCTTCCGCCGCCAGATCCTGCACCGCCGCCCAGCAGGCGGCTCCCTCCGGACCGACCCGCAGACCTTCCTGACGGGCGAGATCCTGCGTGATCTCCGGAAGGCGAGACTCCTCGACGGCCAGGGCGCGACCGTCGGTCTCGTAGAGAGCCTTCAGCACCAGAAAGTCGCCGATAGCCTTCGGCACCCGCAATCCCCACACCTCGGTCTGAGCATCCTGCCAGGGCTCCGCCGCCGGAGCACCGGCCTCAAATGCCCGCACCAGCGGCGCGCAGCCCGCCATCTGCACTACGACGAAGCGTGGACGGCGCCCGGGAGGAAGCAGCCCCAACGCCTCGAGCTCAGCAAAGGCCTTATGCATGCCGACGATGCCGGTGCCGCCGCCGGTGGGGTAGACGATCCACTCCGGCAGCTCCCAGTGCCCCGAAGCGTCTCCGAGGAGCTGTCCGAATTGCTCCGCCAGCTCTAGCCCCATGGTTTTCTTGCCCTCCACCCGATAGGGCTCCTTGAGGGTCGACAGTCCCCAGTAGCCCTGGGGATGAGCTGCCAGCAACGCGCCGGCCTCCACCAGAGTGCCGGGAGATTCCAGCACCTCTGCCCCCATCTCCCGACAGCGGCGAGCGACCACCGGCGGAGTATCCTCCGGCACCGCGATGCGGCTCGGCAGCCCCGCCGCGGCGGCATAGGTGGTCAGCGCGATGGCCGCGTTCCCGGCGCTCGCCAGCTCGACTCCCGGGGCCCCCAACTCCACCGCCCGATTCACCGCCATGGTGAGGCCGCGGGCCTTGAAGGAGCCGGTGGGGTTGCCCCCTTCTTCCTTGAACCAGGCCCGAGTGCCCGGCGGTGCACCGCGCCGCACCGACAACAGCGGAGTGCCCCCGGCGCCAAGATCGATGCGCTCCTCGAAGCGCGCCAGGGGCAGGAGCTCGCGGTAGCGCCACAGGTTCCAGGGCCGCGACGCCAAACGCTGGCGTAGGATCTCGCCGCGCTGAGGATCCAGCGCATAGTCCACCAGCCATGGCGCCCCGTCGGGGGAGAGAAAGTTGGGCTCATCCAGCGCCGCCGTCGCTTCGGTGCGCGAGCAGCGCAGCCGCTGAGCCCATCGCTGCTCGCCCGAAGCGTCTTCCGTCACCTTCTCACTCACGCTTTCTCCTTGCCGGATTTAGCCTTCTTCACCGCGCTGGGATCCACCATCTGCAGCCAGCGCTGGGCGACTTCCTTCGCCTCCTCCACCGCCAGTAGGTGCGCCGTGTTGCCCTTGAGCAATACCGGCACCGCATCGGGAATCCCTTGGGTGATCACCTTCAGGGAGGAGGGGTCCGCCACCTTGCTGTTCTGGCTCCAGAGGATCAGGGTCCGCACCTTGATCTCCGGCAGGATCTGCTCGAGGAGGAAGGGGCGGTTTTCCCACAGCTGCTTCCAAATCTCGTCGTGGAGCGCTTTGTCCTGAACCGCTCGCGCTAGGCGCTTGCGCTGTAGGGGCCCACTGGCGGAGGGCGGGTTCGCCATCATCAAGCTGAGCACCCGCTCGTATTCCTTATCCGAAGACGCCGTCAGCGGGCTCCAACCGCGGGAGGTCAGGCTCTCCACCTGGCTCTTTTCTGGCGCATCGACACCCATCGGCTCGATCAGCGTCAGGCTGTCTACCGCTTTCGGCTGCACGCTGGCGAAGATCGCCGCGATGGTCCCCCCCATACCGCTGCCCACCAGGTGGTATGGAGGCAGGATCCGGGTTTTGTCCAAGAACACCCGCAGCCGGCGGACCTGGCTGACGGTGTCGTATTTCTGGTGCTCGTCCCGGGAGCTCTCACCGAAGCCCGGCAGGTCGATGGCGACGCGGCGGTACTTGCCTGGGATATGGCGGCTGAGGCCATCCCAATCGTCTTTATCTCCGGCGAAGCCGTGGAGCATTAGAACCACGGGTCCAGTGCCGCCGCTATCGAGGTACGCGACATCGAAACCCTGAACGTCCCGCTGAATCCCAAAGGTGAGCCCGGCAGCGGTTCGCTTGATGGCCGTCGCCGTACTCACCACCGCTCCCGGAAGCCCCTTGCGCACTTTCTTATGCAGATTCAGGCGCAATACGACAAAAACGATGACGAGCATCACCGTCAAGGTCGCCATGGTGGTCATACTCATGACCGGTACTCTCCTGATGGTTCGGAAGGTAAAGCGTGCGAAGCCCAACTAGAGGCGAAGACCCGACCGTGGGCTATGCACACGCTGGAAAGATCAGTCCTTAAAGCCAGGGTCTCGAAGACAAGGCCTCGCCGCCGGGCTCCTCAACGCGCCGAGGAGCTCATCGCTGCAACTCGCGGGGCGCTGACATCGAGACCGACTTCGACGACGAATGGTACTCTGCAAGGGGGGCAACAAGACTGTACCAGAGCCTCGAGGCGACGCTAAAGAAATCGGCGAATCTCGGCTTCTTCTTGGCCCCCTCCAAGCACCTCTTCGCCCCCTCGAGGCCACGCAGGATCTCTCGGGTGACACGGGCGCGACCCCACGGTCCTCCCGAACCCCGGTTGCGAGCTCCAGCTGTACCGATCCCCCGTTGGCTTTCAGCCCTGAAGTCTCAAACAAGCTATCTCGAGCTCCAGGCATCCCCCTCGGAGCCGCCCTCGGCAGAGCCCTTCACACCCTCTACGGAATTCCCTCATCGCCATGAGTCTAGCCCAGCTCACTACCCTCTCCACCTCCTTCATCGTCGGCAGCGGCATCGCCCTGCTCGCCGGCTGGTATTTCATTCGCGTCCAGAAGAGCATGGAGCGGCATCGCGCCTCGATGCTCGCTGCGACCAGCCTCGCCGGGCTCTTCCTGGTGGCCTACGTCACCCGCTGGGCGATGTACGGCTCTAAGAGCTTCGAGGGCGAAGGCCTATGGAAGGTGCTCTATCTCTCCATTCTCTTGCCCCATATTCTGCTCGCTATCGCCGTCGGCCCGATGGCCCTGAGACTGATCTACCTCGCGCTGGGAAAGGGCGACTTTCGCCGCCACAAGAGGCTGGCCCGGGTCACTCTGCCGGTTTGGCTCTTCGTCGCCGCCAGCGGCTGGGTGATCTACTACATGCTCTACGTGATGAAATTCTGAGACCACGGTCAGCCTACCGTGAGTCCAGCGTGAGCCTGACATGAGCTCGCCTGTGGCCTAGGGCTCTTGCTCGGGGCTTCCTCCGGGACGCCCCGAAGCCCTGTGCTAATGTCCACAATTGCCTTGAGCCGCCCTCTCGATTTCTTCTTTAGGAGGAACCCCATCGATGAGCCCTGCCCTCACCGACACCGCGCCCGCAGAGGCCCACCAGGCCGCGCCAGACCCCGTCCACGGCACCCCCACTCACGGGGCCCCAGAGGGACGCCACACCTCGAAGCAGGACATCGATTCAGCCCTCGCCGAGATGGCGATCCCGGCGGCCGAATGGCCACGAGTCCCGGCCGAAGAGCGCATCTCGCTGGTAGAGCAGTTGCTCTATACCTTCTCCACCGTCGGCGAGCGTTGGGCAGAGGCCTGCCGCGAGGCTGAGGGCCTGCCGGAGAAAGGCGTCGGTGATGGAGAGGAATGGCTGGTGGGCCCCTATCTGGTGGAGCGCAACCTGCGGCTGCTGCGAGACTCTCTGCAGGAGATCCATCGCAGCGGACGTCCGAAAATCCCCGGCCCCATCACCCGCCGTCCATCGGGGCAGCTGAGCGCCAGGGTGTTCCCTCACTCCACCTGGGACCGGCTCTTCTTTCCGGGAGTCACCGCCGAGGTGGTGATGAAGCCGGGGGTCGACGGTAAGCAGATTCGCGCCCGCCAGGCCTGGGCCTACCGCGAGCCGGACGACGGCGGCATCGCCCTGGTGCTGGGAGCCGGCAACGTCTCCTCTATCGGGCCGACGGACGCCCTCTACAAGCTCTTCGTCGAGAACCGGGCGGTGATCTACAAGACCCATCCGGTGAACGAATATCTCGGTCCGCTGCTGGAAGAGGGCCTGCGCCCGCTGGTGGAGCGAGGTCTGCTGCAGGTGGTCTATGGCGGGGCCGATGAAGGCGACTACCTCTGCAATCACCCGGGAGTCGATGAAGTCCACATCACCGGCTCCGACAAAACCTACGAGGTGATCGTCTTCGGATCCGGTGAGCAGGGTAAGAAGCGGCTGCAGGAGAATCGCCCTCGACTCGACAAGGAGGTTTCGGCGGAGCTCGGCAACGTCTCGCCGCTGATCGTCGTGCCGGGGCCATGGACCGCGTCGGACCTCGCCTACCAGGCGGAAAACATCGCCTCCTCGCTGGTCAACAACGCCGGCTTCAACTGCAACGCCACCCGGGTCGTGGTGCAGCACGCGGAGTGGAATCAGCGCCGCAGCCTGATCCGCTCGGTAGAGGAGGTGCTCCAGCGCACCCCTACCCGCCGCGCCTACTACCCCGGCGCCGCCCAGCGCCACGCCTCCTTCCTCCAGGCCCACCCGGAAGCGAAGCTCTTCGGCGACGCCGAGGACGACGAGCTCCCCTGGACCCTGATTCCGGATCTCGACCCGGAGGCCAAGGACGACATCTGCTACAACACCGAGGCCTTCTGCGGGGTTTTCGGCGATACCGCGCTGTCTGCGGAGGACGTCCCCACCTTCCTCCAGCGGGCCGTCGACTTCTGCAACGACACCCTCTGGGGCAGCCTCAACGTCACTCTCATCGTCCATCCCAAGACCCTCGCCGACCGCCACAACCGGGAGGCCTTCGAGGCCGCCGTGGACGCTCTGCGCTTCGGCACCGTGGCGATCAATCATTGGGCGGGCATCAGCTTCGGGGTGATGAATACCACCTGGGGGGCCTTCCCCGGCCATAGTCCCCAAGACATCCAGAGCGGCATCGGGGTGGTTCACAACACGCAGATGTTTGCGGACCCCGAGAAGAGCATTCTCCGCGCCCCCTTCCGCGCCTTCCCCAAGGCCCCTTGGTTCACCACCCACGGCAGCGCCCGCCCCCTCGGCGCCGCCCTCGCAGACTTCGAAGCAGAGCCTTCGCTGTTCAAGCTTCCCGGAGTCTTCTGGCACGCGCTGAGGGGATGAGCGAGCCGCTGGATCTTCACCGGCTGCGAGGGGAAACCCCCGGCTGCGGCGAGGTGGTGCACCTCAACAACGCCGGCTCCGCCCTGGCTCCGGCGCCGGTCCACGCCGCCGTTCGCGAATACCTGGACCGCGAGGAGCTCCTCGGCGGCTACGAGGCAGCCGCCGCCGAGGCAGAAGGGATCGAAGAGGTCTACGACGCCACCGCAGACTTGCTCGGCTGCCGTCGCGACCAGGTCGCTCTGATGGACAACGCCACCGCCGCCTTCGCGGCGGCCTTGAGCGCCATCGAGCTCCAGCCCGGGGATGCGATGCTCACCTCCCGGGCTGATTACGTCTCCAACCAGATCATGTTCCTTCAGCTCGGCCGCCGCCGGGGGGTCCGCCTGCTGCGAGCGGAGGACGACGCCCACGGCGTCGTCGACCCCGAATCCGTCGAGCGACTAGTGCGGCAGGAGCGCCCTCGGCTGGTGGCGATCTCCCACATCCCCACCTATAGCGGCCGAGTGCAGAACGCCGAGATCATCGGAGCCATCTGTCAGACCCATGGCGTCCCCTACCTGCTGGACGCCTGCCAAAGCGTCGGGCAGATCCCCGTGGATGTCGAGGCCATCGGCTGCGACTTTCTTTCCGCCACCGGCCGCAAGTACCTTCGCGGGCCCCGGGGCACCGGCTTCCTCTACGTCAGCGATCGTGCCCTCGACCTCGACCTGATGCCGCTGCTGCCGGACCTGCGGGGGGCGGAGTGGATCTCGGCGGATCGATTCGAGGCCCGCGCTGACGCCCGCCGCTTCGAGTATTGGGAATTCAGCTACGCCCTGCTCCGCGGCCTCGGCGCCGCCGCCCGCTACGCTCTGGAGGTCGGCATCGAGGCGGCCTCCCAGCGCGCCGCACGGCTCGCCGCCACCGCCCGGGAGCACCTCGGAGCCCTCGACGGCGTCCACAGCCTCGAGCCCGAGGGAGCCCGGCTGGCGGCCATCACCACTTATCGCATCGATGGCATCGAAGACGGGGCCCACCTGGTGCAGGCGCTACGGAAGAGAAAGCTCCACGCCAGCGTAACCCAGGCGGATAGCGCCCGTATCGAATACGACGCCCGCAGCCTTGCCTGGGCGCTGCGAGTCTCCCCTCACTATTACAATACCGAGGCGGAGATTTTGGCCTTTGCCGAAGGCCTCGCGGAATGCCTCGCGGAGCTGCGCCACTGAACGGTGCTACCTAGTCTGCACTGCTGAGCCACACCGCTGATCTGCCCTGGCAAGCTACAACACTGGCGAGCTACAACACTGGCGAGCTACAACACTGGCGAGCTGCAACACTGGCGAGCTGCAACACTGGCGAGCTGCAACACTGGCGAGCTGCAACACTGGCGAGCTGCAACACTGGCGAGCCGTAACACTGGCCTCTCCTTGAACCAGCCTACCCCGCCCTCGACGAGTCGCCGAGGGCGCTTCCCCACCTCAAAACGCGGCGGCTCCAGCTAACCCATAGCGTCCCCGAAGTTTCGCTGCGCCCACCCTTCAGCGAGCACCCGTCCCGGCTCCTCGCTCAACGAACTCCCGGAGATCTCTTATGAAGCTCCTTTCCGGCGGCCCCGTCGCCTTTGGCCTTGCCCTCGTCCTCCTCATTGGCTTCGTCGCCTGTAGCCCAGGTCCCGCGGACCCTTCCGCCGAAGAAGTTCAGGCGGAAGTCGATTCCTTCCTCGAAGACTTCACGGCCCGCCATCTCGAGCTCTACACCAAGGCCGCACAAGCCCAATGGCAGACCAATGTCCGCATCGTCGAGGGGGATACCACCGCGGCGCAGCAGGCGGAGGAGGCTCAGGAGGCCCTCACCGGCTTCGTCGGCTCGGTGCAGACCATCGAAACCGTGCGCTCCTACCTCGAGTCCCGGGATCTGCTGACTCCGCTCCAGGTGCGACAGCTGGAGGCCATCCTCTATGACGCGGCGGACTACCCCCAAACCGTCCCCGAGATCGTCGCCCAGCGAATCGGCGCCGAGCTGCGCTCCAATGAGGCCCTCTTCAGCCATGACTTCCAGGTCGATGGCCGGTCGGTGAGCGCCAACGACATCGACGACGCGCTGGTCAGCCAGAACGACCCGGCGGTACGCCAGCAATATTGGGAGGCCTCCAAGGAGGTCGGCGTCGGATTGCGAGGCGATCTTGTAGAGCTGGTCTCCCTGCGCAACCAGGCGGTACAGGGCCTCGGCTACGACGACTACTTTGCGTATCAGGTCTCCGACTACGGCATGAGCACCGACGAGATGATGACCATGCTCCAGGAGCTGATTCGCGATATCTGGCCCCTCTACCGCGAGCTCCACACCTGGACTCGCTACGAGCTGGCGGAGCGCTACGGACTGGAGACCGTGCCGGCGATGATCCCCGCCCACCTGGTCCCTAACCGCTGGGCCCAGGATTGGGCTCCGCTGGTTACCGTCGAGGGCCTCGACGTCGACGCCGCCCTCGCCGACGCCGGCTTCGACGCCGAGGGCGTGGTCCGCGCGGCGGAAGACTTCTACGTCAGCCTAGGCTTTGAGCGTATGCCCTCCACCTTCTGGGAGCGCTCCTCCCTCTATCCCCTACCCGCCGACGCCGATTACAAGAAGAACAACCACGCCAGCGCCTGGCACGTCGATCTCGACCAGGACGTTCGCACCCTGATGAGCGTACAGCCGAATCGGCGCTGGTGGGAGACCACTCACCACGAACTGGGGCACGTCTACTACTTCATGGCCTACAGCCGTCCGGAAGTCCCCCCCACTCTGCGGGCCGGCGCCAACCGTGCCTTCCATGAGGCGGTGGGCACCCTGCTGGGCAACGCCTCCGTCCAGAAGCCCTTCTTGGTCGATCGAGGCCTGATTGCCGCCGACAGCAGCGAGAGCGAGGACGCAGCGATTCAAAGCCTGCTGCGAGAAGCTCTGGACGTCGTGGTCTTCATTCCCTTCTCCGCCGGAACCATGAGTCATTTCGAGCGGGATCTCTACACCGGAGCGGTGAGCGAGGACCAGCTCAACCAGCGCTGGTGGGATTACGTCCTTCAATACCAGGGGGTCGAGGCCCCCGGCAGCCGAGACGAGACCCAATGCGATGCCTGCACCAAGACTCACATCATCAACGACGCGGCTCAGTACTACGACTACGCCCTTTCCTACGTGATTCTGCACCAGCTCCACGCGCATATCGCCAAGAACATCCTGCAGCAGGACCCGCGGGCGACCAACTATTGGGGCAGCGAGGAGACCGGCGAATTCCTCGACGCCATCCTCCGCGTCGGAGCGACCCAGGATTGGCGTCAGGTGCTCCAGGATCAGCTGGGCTCGGATCTCGACGCCCGTCCCATGCTGGACTACTACCGGCCGCTGCTGGCCTACCTCGAAGTCGCCAACGAGGGCCGGGAACACACCCTGCCCTCCCTCGAGGCCATCGGCGGCACCGCGGGAAGCCCCTGAGCTGAGCCCTAAGACCCACCCCGACGGCTCCTGAGTCGTCGGGGTCAGGTCCCTGGCACCTCAAACCGGCAGGGGAAAGTCCCTGGCACCTCAAACCGGCAGGGGAAAGTCCCTGGCACCTCGAACCGGCAGGGGAAAGTCCCTGGCACCTCGAACGAGACTCTCTCAGAGCCCGTTGAGCGGCGCTCTCAGCCGCTTCTTCCATCTTTTCGATCCTCGTTGCCCCTCCCCCCTCTTTCCGAGCACCGATTCCTATGAGCTCAGAGCAACCGATAGCAGCAGAGTCACAAACCGACCTAGAGGCCGGCACAGAGACCGGCATCGAGGCAACTCCAGCGAGCGATGCTCGGGCCCATGAGCCCAGCCCCCAGCAGCAAGGCTGGAGGCGTTGGGCCTCCGGACTCCGTAGCCTGGTGTTTTTCCTCTTCCTCTTCGTCATCTTCCAGCTAGCTGCTGGCTGGTGGCGGGCGCCTTCCTTACCGGAGCAAGCGCCGACCTTCACTCTCTCCAACCTAGCCGGCGAGACGGTGCGACTCGAGGACTTCCGGGGCCAAACCGTGGTGCTCAATTTCTGGGCGGATTGGTGCCCCCCCTGCCGCACTGAGATTCCAGCCTTCTCCAGCTTCGCGGACCGTCGTCCCGATATCGTAGTCCTCGGTGTCGCTGTCGATGGAACCCGAGAGCAGCTCCAGGCTGCCTCGAAGCAGTTGGGCATCACCTATCCGGTTCTCGTCGCGGACGAGGGTACCGTCGCCGCGTACCGGGTCTCTTCCCTGCCGACAACCGTCGTCGTAAGGCCCGATGGCTCCGTTCGCTCCAGCTACGCCGGGATGATGTTCGGCCCCCAATTGTGGTGGGCGACTCGTTGATCGGCCCATCTCGCTGATCGCCTCACCGGCCCCGCCCTGAGGCGCGCCGCCGGATGTCCAGACCCTCAGTTTTCCCAGACCCTCAGTGCTCAGAGCGCGGCATATCGAGACCGAACGGGGCCTCGTCAGGTCGATCCCTCATTCCTTCATCTTCCAGGCTGGGAGCTTTGCGCAATCTCCCCTCCGCCACCTGAAGCAGCCTTCCAAGGCCTTGGCGCTCCACAGCGCTGACGGCGACCGCATCCAGCTGACGCGCCATCTCCGAGACCCGCGAAGAATCCACCAGATCGATCTTGTTGAGCACCCTCAGTCGGGGCAGGTGCCCTAGCTCTAATTCCTCCAGAAGGCTCTCCACCGCTCGCCGCTTCTCATCCAACCTTGGATCTGCGGCATCGAGTACATGAAGCAGCAAATCGGCATCCCCAAGCTCCTCCAGAGTAGCCCGAAATGCCGCCACGAGATCCCGCGGTAGCTCGCTGAGAAAGCCGACGGTGTCGGTGATGATGACCTCGCCTTCCCGGGGAAAGCGCAGGCGCCGGCTGGTGGGATCGAGGGTCATGAACAGACGGTTCGCCGCGGCGACCTCGCTCGCCGTCATGGCGTTGAGCAAGGTGGACTTTCCGGCGTTGGTGTAGCCGACGATGGAGAGCACCGGAAGCCCCCTACGGGAACGGCGGCGGCGGCGGACATCCCGCTGCCGCGATAAGCGCTGAGTCTGACGCTCCAGCTTGCGAATGCGGTCACGGATCCTGCGGCGACCAATCTCTAGCAACGTCTCTCCAGGGCCGCGGCCACCGATACCGCCGGCGAGGCGAGAGAGGCCGGCATCCTTGCGGGTGAGCCTCGGCAGCGAATACTTCAGCTGCGCTAGCTCCACCTGTAGCTTGCCATCCCCGCTCCGCGCCCGCTGAGCAAAGACATCGAGGATGAGCTGAGTGCGGTCGATGGCCTTGAGCCCGGTAGCGTCCTCAAAGGCCCTCGCCTGGGCCGGCTTGAGATCAATGTCGAAAATCGCCACTGTCGCCCCTCGACGCATGCTCTCGAGAACCGTCTGCTGTAGCTTGCCTCGTCCTAAAACGGTTCGAGGGTGCACTTTCCCGGCCTTGGAGCGCAAGGTTCCCGCGGCGACGACTCCAGCGGAACGCACTAGCTCCAGGGTCTCGCTGAAATGCGCCTCCTCGGAGCGCAAGCCGATGACCAGCGCTCTCTCCTGCCCGGTTCGCTCCGAGCCCCCAACCACCCGCCGCATCTCCGCTTCCAGCGCACGCATGGTGGCAAGGAAATCGAAGTCCAGACGGTGAATATCGGGGGACTCGACGCGCTGGAAGGGCTCTTCAGAATCATTGGTCGAAGGCTGTTCCTCAATTGCCTCTGCGCCAGAAGCCCAGTTCTGGGCGGCATCTTCCGCATCGAGATTGGGGCTGGTGAGCGGCGCCAGGTGCGCCAGCTCTACTCGCCCCGGTAACCCGTCCGAACGCACCTCGATCATCGCCACCAGGTCCAGCCGCAGCAGGATCAGATCATTCAGGTCGTCCTGGGTCAGCGGCTCCCCTCGTAGGTGGGTATGCACCCACCTCAATCCGCGAAAGCGTCCAACTCCTCCCCGCAGCCGCCCAACGTCAGGCACCGTCAGCTGATGGGCGTCCCCCACCACCACGTTGCGCACCTCTCCGTCGCGAGTCAGCAGAACCCCTACCTGACGACCGATGGCGAGAGAAAGCTCCGTCAAGTGCCGCGCGAGCTCTGGTGAGACGACCTGATCAGCGGCAACCCGCCGACGAAAAGTTCGCTCCAAAGCCCGGCGCTCGGATGTTTTTAGCCCTTTGAGATGTCCTTCGATTTGCACGGTTCAACGACCTTAGCAGGTCTTCCACGGGAGACTAGCGAAGGTCTCCACTAAGGAAGCCACCGCCCCCAACGCTAGGCGCCCCGGATCAGTGCCAGGTAAGTGACCCTCGCTTCGCCCTCAGGGAGCCAAGCGCGCGATGCTCCAGCCTCCGTCGGCCTCGAGGCGATAGCGAAAGCGATCGTGAAGTCGGCTCGCGCGGCCCTGCCAGAACTCAATCTCCGTCGCCCGCAGCCGATACCCTCCCCACCCTTCGGGTCGGCGGATCTCTCGCTCCTGATGATCTTGATCCAGAGTCTCGACGATCCGCTCTAGCACGCCTCGGGATTCGACCTCCTCACTTTGAGGCGAAGCCACGGCACTCAACCGACTCCCCCGAGGCCGGGAAGCAAAGTATTGATCCGAGAGCTCCCTCGGGAGCTTGGAAACCCTTCCCCCGATGCGCACTTGACGCTGTAGCGGTTGCCAAAAGAAGAGCAGCGCTGCCTGGGGGTTGGCCGCGAGCTCGCGTCCTTTTCGACTGGAGTAGTTGGTGTAGAAGTCGAAGCCCTCTTCAGCAAAGCCCTTCAACAACACGATCCGGGCCGAGGGCCGGCCCTGCTCATCGGACGTCGCCAAGGTCATCGCGGTGGGTTCGGCGATCTCCGCTGCTACGGCTTCCTCGAACCAGCTCGTGAACTGCTCTAGAGGCGTCTTAGCCAGCCGCCGTCGAGATAAATCGTCCAATGTGTACTCTTTCCGCAGATTCTCGATTCTCATAGAAGCCTTCCTCCTTCCAGCGAACTACCGCTTCAGGCTCCTCACAATAGGCCTATTACGCCCATCACTAAGGGGCCATCTCAGGCACCATAAAGCCTTTACATGCATAGCTTTACGGAACTAATCTCGATTGACTTACGCCTTATTAACGCCTAACATTCACTCATCACAGGGGCATTGAAGCGATGCTTCAGACCCAACTCAGCGGAGAGCTACCTCCGACCACAAACCCAAGTACGAGGTCTCTAACCTGAGTGCCCCTATGTCCCGAGTCTCTCAATACCTCGTGCTCCATCCAACCTTAGAACATGATGCAACAACTCGCCCTTCCAGATTTTGCTCAGACTCCTGCGGAATCCCTCGGGGGACTCATCAGCTTGAGCTCTACGCCTGCGAAGGAGAGCTGTTTGCGCTTTCCGATAAAACCCACTTTTCCTCGAGCCTCTCAAGTTCCTGGGCCCGAGGGGAGCTCCGTCGAAGGGATTTCCCGTCCCACCCCAACCTCTCTTCGATATCCCCTCGGGCCTTTTTTCCCCTCTTCCCAAGGCTTCTTTCGGCAGCCTCCCCCTGCCTCTGCTGATCTTCCTCCTTCTGCAAATCCCTCTCCGTCCATTCTGCAGGAGGTTCAGCAAGCGTTGACCCGCGAAGTAGACGGGGAGGCTGGCGAGCGTTTCCGCCGACTGATTCGTTGTGGATCTCAATGGCTCAAGGAGCAGAAAGATCGTTCTCCATCTCATGCTCCCCTCCCCCTTTCCGCTCTCGGCCTAGGGCAGCTTCTAGCTGGCGAGCTACCCCGAGGCGGCACCCTCGAAATGATTGGCCGAGGCTCTAGCGGCCGCTTCTCCGCCGTTCTCGCGGCCCTTGCTGACACCACCGCTACGGGGCAGGCCGCTGGGCTCATCGATCTGGGGGACGCCTTGGAGCCTGCCCGGGCGCAAGACGCGGGGGTTGATCTCGAGCGCCTGCTTTGGCTTCGCCCCCGCTCGATCAAGGAAGCGCTGAAGGCAGCAGAGGCGCTACTGACCGCCGGATTCGCCCTGGTGGTAGTCGATCTCGGGCTCCCTCCACTTCCTGGGGGTCGCGGATCAGAGGGCTCCTGGCGCCGCTTGGCGCGCGCTGCCCGCCAACGGGGGGTCACTCTCCTGGTAGCAGCTCCCTACCGCTCCACCGGAACAGCTGCCGAGATCGTCGTTACACTCCGCCGCCGCCGAGCTCTATGGCGCTCGACCCGGCAAGCTCTCTCGAACCTTGGGAGCCAGCATCTTGCGCCCCGTCCCGCTCTTCTCTACGGCCTGGAAGGCGCTCTCCAATTACGCAAACACCGCTCCCATCGCGCCGGGAGACGCTCGATGATGCAGTGGCTTACGGCGGATTGCCCTAATCCGGCGCTGCCCTCCGTGAGGAACGATCAGCTCACTGTAGCTCCTGCTCCATCCAGCGAGCCGGGGAAACTCTTTCTTCTCCCCTCGCAATCTAGCCCGCAATCTAGCCCGAGGCCTTCGCCCCGCTTTCCGTCCTCCCGAAGTCAGTATCCTCCCCTTCGATCGGCCCACGGCTCACGCGGGGGATGGCGTCGACAGCGCCTCCCTTCTCCCCCCTCATCCTCGGCACCGCCTCGAGCCGCCACCGCCTAGAGCTGCTCATGGCCTCCTCCCGTCTCGCCTGTCTGCGGGTTCCCCTGTTCCCGCTAGCTGCCCGTTTGCGTAGCGAACCCGAGCTCCGGCGGGAATCCCTGGTGATCCTCGAGGGAAACGGCGCCGCGGCCCGGGTGATCGCCGCGAGCCGAAGCGCCCGCAAGGCCGGGGTTCACCCGGGAACGACCTTAGCCCAAGCAAGGAGCAAGATCCCCCAATTGATCGCCCGCTCCAGAGACCCCGAATGCGAGCGATCGGCGCAGGAATCCCTGCTCGAAATCGCTGAGCAATTCTCTCCCCGGGTAGAGGATCTAGGAGAAGGAGAGCTCCACCTCGACGTGCGCGGGCTGGAATTGCACTTCCCTGGGGAGAATCCAGAACATCAACTCGGCTGTGCCCTGCGCAAGGCGACGGAGCAGCTCTGCCTTCCAGCCCGCATTGGAATCGCCTCTTCGAAGCTCGCGGCCTTCGTCGCCGCAGGCGTCACCCCCTCCCCTACCGTAGTCGCAGACGGTGAAGAGGCAAGCTTTCTCGCTCCTCTTTCCCTTCATTCCCTCGCCACCAGCGCCCAGACTCTAGAGGTGCTTCGAGGATGGGGGATCCGCACCATCGGGGATTTGGCCGACCTCTCTCGACATGAAGTATCCAGCCGCCTCGGCAGAAGTGGACAGGAGCTCCACGCCCTCGCTCGAGGGCAAGACCCCGTCCCCTTCCAGCCTCGTCAGCCTCCTCCAGGGTTTCGGGAGGGCCTTTGCCTGGAATGGGCGGTGGTAGCCCTGGAGCCCTTCCTCTTCGTGGCCCGTACCGCCCTCGAAAGGCTCGTCGAAAGGCTACGCTCCCGTGGCCTAGCCTGCCAAAGCCTCACGCTTGATCTGGAGCTAGAGCCCGAGGGACATCATCAATTCCGAATCGATCTTCCAGCCCCCTCCTGCGACGTCAAAACCCTGCTGACCCTCACCCGCCTAGAGCTCGAGGCGCGCTCTCCCGGCGCGCCGATTCTCAGCTTCTCTTTTACCGCCCATCCCGATCGCCCACGGGAAGCACAGCTGACTCTCTTTGGTCCGGCAGCTCTCTCTCCTGATCGCCTGGCTACGACCCTGGCCAAGCTCTTCGCCTTCTTGGGACCGGATCGAATCGGCTCTCCTCGGGTGGCTGACAACCATCGGCCCGAGGCATTTCAGCTGGTAGATTTTCGTGCTCCGGCCCCCCCTTCGAAACCTCTCCTGCCCCCTTCTAGAGGGCGAGGTCTCCTCGCCATTCGTAGTCTGCGGCCACCGGTAGAACTCGAAGTGCTGCTCGCGGAGCCCAGCGATCTTTCCTCATCTTCGCCCTCGTCCAATCGCTTTCTATCCATTCGGTCCAAGGCCCAGGACCAAGCGACCAGCCGCCCTCAGATTCAGGGAGGGGTTCGGGTCGCTGCTGGCCCCTGGAGCCTCGAAGATGATTGGTGGACCGCTGTCCCCACCGATCGAAAGTACTGGGATGTCGAGCTGGACAACGGCAATCTCTACCGCATCTATCAAGACTCCGAGACCCATCAATGGCTCGCCGACGGGATCTACGACTAGAAGCCAAGCCACCCCCCTACCGGTGCCAGGGACCTTCCATAAAGCCCTCCGTTTCGGTGCCAGGGACCTTCCCCGCACGCTCCAGCGGTGCCAGGGACCTTCCCCCAAGCCCTCCGTTTCGGTGCCAGGGACCTTCCCCGCAGGGCGTCAAAGCTAACTTTCTTCCCCGGGCTGAAAGATCGCACTGCCCCAAGCCCCCTCTTCAGGGCATGAGACATCTGCGCTTTATCCCCCAACAAGGAGCCCTCGTCGAGATCTCCTGCCGTACCTTCCAGGGACGCAAGCTCCTGCGAC
>JBCCXL010000005.1:0-347662 GCA_039191605.1 Acidobacteriota bacterium
ACTACGACCTGCCGGAAGGCGCTCCGGTGGTGGACGGAGTGCGCCTGCCCATCGTCCTCGGCTTTCTGCTGGCCACCCTGACCTTCGTCCCCCTCGGCCAGCTGCTGGCCCAGCGGCTCCAGCGTTTCCAGCAGGAGGGCAAGACCCTGTGGGGCTACAGCTGGGACATTCTCGGCTCCCTCGCCGGAGTGCTCGCCTTTTCCGCCTTCGCCCTCGCCGCCACTCCGCCGCTGGTGTGGTTTCTGGTCTTCCTCGGCGCCGGCGCCTTCCTGCTGCTGCGCCACCGACGGGCGCCTCTCTTTCTCGCTCTCGCCGCCGCCGCGGTGCTGGTGGTCGCTCTGGCCGAGCGCAACGAGACCTACAGCCCCTACTACGCCCTGCGCACCGAGGCCGGCCCGCTGCTTCACGGCGTACGGGTGCTGACCAACGGCTCTCTGCACCAATACGGCGTGTCGATGGATTCCACCCTCCCCGCCGCCAGCGAGCGCCACGCCCGCATTCGCGAGGGCTACCGGCTGCCCTACGAGCTGCTGGATCGCCCGCCGGGGCGGGTGCTGGTGCTCGGCGCCGGCACCGGCAACGACGTCGCCACCGCCCTCGCCGCCGGAGCGGAATCGGTGGACGCGGTGGAGATCGATCCGAGCATCGCCGAGATCGGCCGGCAGCTGCATCCCGACCGACCCTATTCAGACCCCCGAGTGCGACTCTTCACCACCGACGCCCGCTCCTTTCTCAACGAGAACGAAGAGAAATACGACCTCATCGTCTTCGGCACCCTGGATTCGATGACCCGGCTCTCGGCCCTCTCCAACGTGCGCCTCGACAACTTCGTCTACACCCGCGAGAGCCTCCAGGCGGCCCGCGATCACCTCGCCCCCGACGGCGGCCTGGCCCTCTACTTCATGGTCGCCCGACCGTATATCAGCCAGCGCCTCACCGGCATCATGCTGGAGGTCTTCGATACCTTCCCCTTCTTGGTGGAGGAGCACTTCCACCTCTTCAACACCCTGCTGATGACCGGCCCCGCCTTCGCGGATTACGGTGCGGAGCCGCGGGCGGAGCTAGCGCAGCAATTCCGCACCAACATCACTCCCCATCTCGAGCTGCCGGGGGACGACTGGCCCTTCCTCTACCTCGAGGATCGGGCGATCTCCTCCTTCTATCTCTCCCTCATCGCCATCCTCTCCCTGCTCGCCGCGGCGATGGTGTGGTTCGCCTCCCCCCAGCTGCGCCAATCGCTGCGCGCCGGCCGCGGTCCCGACGGCCCCATGTTCCTCTTCGGCGCCGGATTCCTGCTGCTGGAGACCCGCTCCGTCACCGCCGTCAACCTCGCCTGGGGGGCCACCTGGCTCACCAGCGCGGTGGTCTTCGGCTGCATTCTGCTGACCATCTATCTCGCCACCGTCGCCACCGCCTTGCGGCCCATCTCCCTGCGCGGAGTCAGCGTCGGCCTGGCGCTCTCTCTGCTCATCGCCTGGGCGGTACCGGTGGAGACGCTGCTGAGCTTCGATACCGTCGGCCGACTGGCTCTCACCCTGCTGCTGGTGGGCGCCCCCATCTTCTTTGCCTCGGTGGGCTTCGCCCGAATCTTCGCCGCCCGCTCCGACGCCGCCGTGGCCTTCGGCTGGAACGTCCTCGGCGCCGTGGCCGGCGGTCTGCTGGAATTCCTGTCGATGATCACCGGCTTCCGCGCCCTCCTGCTGGTCGCCTTCGCCCTCTACGCCCTCGCCCTCTTCCTCGCCTTCCGCCAGGGAGTCGATGGCGAGCAGAAGAGCGAGCCGAACAGCGAGGCAACCGACACTGTGATTCTCGACAAGACTGTGAATCTCGATGAAGGGGAGACCACCTCCGCATGAGCCCCTCCTCCCCTTCCCGCTCCTCCCGCCCCCGCCGCCTGCTCCTCGGCCTGGTGGTCGCCTTTCTCGCCCTCACCCTGCTGGAGGGCCTCGCCAGCTGGCTGTGGCTGCTGCCGGACTACCGCGCCTTCCGCGGCGAGCAGCCGAAGGCCACCACCTTCAAAGAAGAGAGCCACAGCCGCTATGACCCCGACATCGGCTGGGTGCACGTTCCCGACCGCCACCTCCAGGACTTCTACGGCCCCGGCGCCGACATCACCATCAACGCCGACGGCTTCCGCGGCCTCAACCCGGACCTCGGCCCCGCCGGCACCGCGAACCGCGCCGGCCGCTACCGGGTCGTCTCCCTGGGAGATTCCTTCACCCTGGGCTACGGAGTGGGGGACGGCGAGACCTACCCGGCCTGGCTGGAGCGCCTCAATCCCGGCGTAGAAACCGTCAACCTCGGCCAGGGGGGCTACTCCGTCGGCCAGTGCGCCCTGTGGTATCAGCGGGTTGCCGAGCAGCTGGATACCGACCTGCTGCTCTACGCCCTGATCGTTGACGACATCTGGCGCATGGGCAGCACCCGCACCGCCAACGGCTACGGCCTGCCCCGCTTCGAGCTGGTGGGCGACGCGGTACAGGTCTCCGGCCAGCCGGTGGCCGACAAGATCGCCAGCGGCGCCCCGCTGCTGGAGCGCGGTCAGGCGGTGGACTTCTTCCTGCGGGAGAGCGCCCTCGCTCGCAGCCTTCGAAGCGTGCTTCCCAGCCCCGAGAGCGGCCCCGAGGCGTTAGAGGCCGAAGAGCTCGTCACCCTCACCCTGGCCCTGCTGAGAGACCTCGAGCAAGACGCCAAAAACCGGCAGGCCACCTTCGCGGTGGTGCTGCTCCCGGAGCTCCGAGAGCTGCCGGACGACGCCAGCAGCCCCGCCGCCGCCACCTACCGCAGCGTCTCCGAAACCCTCACCATCACCCTGCGCCGCCGCGGCGTCCCTTACCTCGACCTGCGCCCCGCCTTCCGCGCCCAGGGCCCCACCGCCCGCGCCTTCTACCTCGACGAGGTCTGGCACCACTACAGCCCCTCCGGCAACCGCTTCGTCGCCGAGGGCATTGACGCCTGGCTCAGCCAAAGCCTCCCCGGCTACCCCCGCCGCCTCCCAGCCCCCTGAGCCTACGCCGGGAGAGCCCCCGAATCAGAAAAGTGCCTGGCACCTTACGCTCTAAAATCACGGAAAGTGCCTGGCACCGCACGACCGTGATCCCATAGAGGTGCCTGGCACCTTTACGCGAGCTAGGGTTCGTGGAGCAGGGAAAGTGCCTGGCACCGCACAGCCGTGATCCCACGAAAGTGCCTGGCACCTCTGCGCGGGCTAGCGCTCGTGGAGCAGGGAAAGTGCCTGGCACCGCACAGCCGGCACCCCACAGTCGCAGAGAGCAGAACAGATCCTCTTCAACCGGCTCCCTAGGGGCAGCGGCCAGTAACGCCGCCTATGCTAAGGTCCCGCCACTACCCCGACAGCTCAATTCCTCTAGATTTCCCCGGAAGGAGTCCGCCATGCGTCTTGCTGCCCTCGTATTTTCCGTGGCCCTGATTACCACCGCGATGCTGGCAACCCAGACGGCGACGGCGCAGAACCCTGACGAGACCTGCGCCGAGCAGCTGGACGCCATGTACGACGAGTTCGCCAGCAACCTCCATGGCCTCGAGCGGCAGCGGGATCCGATGCGCGGCAGCCTGCGGACGGGCCAGCGGAACTCGGTGCGAATCGACCTCTCCGGCGGCTCCCAATACTTCATCGGCGGGGCCTGCGACCTCGGCTGCGACCTCTTCGACCTCGTGCTGCGAGATCGCCAGGGCAATATCGTCGCCGCAGACACCGAGAACGACGACGTGCCGATCATCGACTTCATTCCCGACGACGACGGCGTCTTCACTCTCGAGGCTCAGATGCGCTCCTGCAATAGCGGGTCGTGCGTCTACCACGTCGGCAGCTTCTTCCAGGACAACCCCTGGCTCTCCCAATGCCACCAGCAGCTGGAGGCCGCCGCCGAGGCCCTGGCGGACGACTATCCCGACCTGCGCCAGGTCGTTGAGCCCATCGTCGGCAGCCTCGACGATGGCCGCAGCCTGGTGGAAGAAGTCCGGATGGGGCGCGGCGACTATCTGATCCTCGGCGTCTGCGACGGAGACTGCTCGGACCTGAACCTCATTGCGAAGGAAAACGGCCAGATCATCGACCGCGATCTGGAAGACGACGACTACCCGGTGCTGGCCATCGAGAGCACCGCCCCCGGTCCCGTCGACGTAACGGTGCAAATGGCCACCTGCGACGTCTCCCCCTGCTTCTTCGGGCTCGGGATCTATACCTTCTGAGGTATACCGCTTCTGAGATTCGAAGCCCCTGAGGTTGTCTAAAGCTGTTGGGATCTAAGGCTCAAGCATTGACGAGAGAGGGAGGCTATCCCCCTCTCTCGTCAGGGCGCCAAGTCGCCAGCAGCCAGCCTTCCAGCCCCTGAAGGGTTAGGCTTCTGGAACTAGGGTCCAGACGCCCCCTCTGCAGACGCCGCCTCTACCGCCTGACGCATCGGCTGTCCGGAACGGTAGAGAGCAAGCCGACTCTCAAACTCCACCGCCAGCGGCTCGACGCCGGCCTCTCGCGCCAGCTGCACCGCCCGCTGGGCGGTGGCTACCGCTTCGTCGAAGCGACCGGACTCCGCCAGGGCGGCGGCGTAGGCGTCCAAGGCGATGGGCTCGAGCCCGTTGGTTAGGGCCACCGCCTGCTCGCCGTAGGTCACCGCCTTCGCCCCGTCGCGCAGACCATCGTCGGGGTGGGTGGAGAAGGTCCACGCCAGGCTGGTGAGGAGCTGAGGCCAGCCGGGGCGCAGGGCGACCGCTGCCTCGTATTGCTCCATTGCCTCTTCCAGGCGCCCGAGGCTCGCCAGAGCCTTGCCGAGGTTGTTGTGGGCGTCGGCGTTCTCCGGATCCAGCTTCACCGCCTCGCGGAAGCGCGCGGCGGCCTCCAGCAGCTGCCCCTGGCGGGCGAAGGCGAAGCCCAGGCGGCTGTGGGCGCGAGCGTCCAACGGATCCAGGGTGACGGCCAGGCTCAGCGGCTCCAGGGCCTCTTCTGGACGACCCGACTCCAGCAGCGCGACGCCGAGGTTGAAAGCCGCCTCCTTGTAGGCGGGATCTTTCTCCAGCGCCTGCCGGAAATTGGAGAGGGCCAGCTCCCGCTCCCCCTGACGCCACTTCAGCGCCGCCAAGGAGTTGTAGATCTCCGCTCGCTCCGGCTCCAGCTCCAGAGCCTGACGATAGTGATCCTGGGCCTCTTCCAGCTCTCCCTGGGTCGAAAGAGCATTGCCCAGCGCCAGGTGCGACTTCGCACTCTCCGGCGCCAGCCGCAGCGCGTTGCGCAGGTTGTCGATGGCCAGATCCAGCTGGCCTCGGCGCATCAGCGCAATCCCTAAGTTGGTGTAGGCGGAATCGTTCTCCGCCAGCTGCAGCGAGGTAGCGAAATGTCCCACCGCGCGATTCAGCCTCGCCGTCGCCTGCTCTCCCCCCTCGCCCTCGGGGTTCTCCAGCAGCGCGACCCCGAGGTTGTTGTGGGCTCGGGAATTGTCCGGGCGAGCTTCCAAAGTTTTGGCGTAGAGAGTCTCGGCGCTGACGAAATCCTCGCCGCGCTCCCGCACCGTCCACACGCTGGCCACCAGGGCTAGGGTCAGGGTCGCCGCCGCCACCCCCATCAAGGAGCGCGACGAGCTCACCCCGGCGAGGCGGGAGAGCCAGGCCCAGCCCCCCAGCACTACCAAGATCACCAGCGCCGCCAGCGGCAGATACATCCGCCGCTCGGCGGCGACCTCCGTGGCGATGGGCAGCAGCGAAGAAGAAGGAGCCAGAACCAGGAAGAAGAGGGCCCCCAGGAAAGCCACCGGACGACCTCGCCGCAGCCCCCAGAGGGTGATAGCGAGCAGCGCGACGATCACCAGCAGCGGCAGCGCCACCGAGCCGATGCCCGCGGCGATGGGCCAGTCGTCATAGTCCACCACCAGCGGTGAAGGCCAAATCGCCAGCCGCAGATAGTGCAGGATCACCCCCGCCTGGGTGAGCAGGTAATCCACCGGGGTGAGCTCGGCGTAAGAGAAGCTCACCGAGCGATCCCGGGAGGAGCCCAGCACCAGCACGGCGAGAAGGGCCCAGGAAGAAGCCAGCAGGCCGTAGAAGGCCGGCCGCAGGCTCAGGGCCCGGCGCCACGAACCGCTGAGCAGCAGGCGGTCGTAGGTCCACACCAGCAGCGGCGCCACCACCATCACTTCCTTGCTCGCCATGCCGGCGAAGCAGGCCACCACCGCCACCAGCGCCCATCCTCCGAGCTTCGACGTCCCTGGTTGAGTTGCGGAACTCTCCGCCGCCTCGCCCCTCGCCAGCAGCGAGGTCGCACCGTAGGCCCGCTCGAGGCCATAGAGGGTGAGCAACAGGAAGACGCTCACCAGCAGCTCCGTGCGCTGCACGATGTACAGCACCGCCTCGCTGACCAGCGGGTGCGCCGCCCACAGCAGCGCCACCGCCAGCGCCAGCAGCGTGCCGGTCCCGGCGGCGAAGCGCTGGGCTAAGGGCCGGCGGCCCAGGGCGCGGCGCAGCAGATCGAAGAGCAGCAGGGCCGCGAGCCAGTGGAGCAGCAGGTTGAAGCCGCGATGCACCGCGGGATCCAGCTCCCCGAGAGCGTAGGTCACAGCGAAGGAGAGGCTGGAGAGGGGGCGCCCGGCGAGGGGAGAGTTGTCCGGCGGCGAGAGGGAATTGCCGAAGGAGCGAATGGAGGTGTTCTCCACCAGCGCCGGGATGTCGTCCAGCACAAAGGCTCCACCGAGGCTTCCCCAATAGGCCAAGGCCAGCACCAGGGCCAGCACCACCGGCGGCCACCACGGCAGGGAGGAATTCCCTTCGGGGGCCGAGGCGTCGACATCCTCGGTCATCGAGGGCTCTTCATGGTTCAGTTCATTCATCGGCTGCAGACCTCGTGAGAGAGAGGATCGAAGGGAAAAATACGGTAGAGGATTCGGGAAGTTGCCGCGAGGGGATCGGCGCAAGTCGAAGCCGGGGCTCCAGCTCAGTAGGTCGGGCTCAGTCGGTCGGGCTCAGTCGGTCGGGCTCAGTCGGTCGGGCTCAGTCGGTCGGGCTCATCAAGTCGGGCTCAGCAAGTCGGGCTCGGCCATCTAGGCTCCTCAGGACTGGAGTCGCTCCAGCATCTGCCGGGCGGCATCTAGCTGAGGGTCCAGCTCCAGGGCGCGCTCCAGAGCCTGCCGAGCGGCGGGGATCTGTCCCGCCGCGGCTCGCGCCTGGCCGAGCAGGAGCCAGGCTGGGGCGACGCCCTGCGGGGCGGCCCCGGCAGCTCCCTCGGCCTCGAGGGCCGCAAGACCTGCCTCCAGCTCCGCCACCGCCGCCGCCGGCTGACCGGTCGCCAGCAGCGCCGTGCCGTAGCCGAGACGGGAAGACGAGCGGGTCGGCGCCAGCTCCGCCGCTCGGGCGAAATGCTCCAGGGCCTCCGGCAGGCGACCCGTCGCCGCCAGCGCCGACGCCAGGTTGCTACGGGCGTCGGCGGAATCTGGATCCAGCTCCACCGCCCGCTGCAGGGATTCCCGCGCCGGCTCCACGGCTCCCGTCGACAGCAGCGTCGTTCCCAGGTTGTACCACCCCTGGGCGCGCTGAGGATCGAGCTCCACGGCGCGCTGGAATTGCTCCAGAGCCTCCGGCAGGCGGCCCAAATCCGCCAGGGCGTTGCCGTAGCGCAGGCGCAGGTCCGCATCTTCCGGGGCCGCCGCCACCGCTCGGCTCCAGGAATCCACCCCTTCTCCGGAAGCGGTGGCGAGGGCCGCCGCCATCTCCACCCGCCGGGCCTGCAGCTCAGCGATGCGAGGATCGGAGTCAGATGCCAGTGAGCCCAGAGCTTCCCCGTAGGCCTGTCGGGCCTCCCCGTAGCGCCCCGCTAAACGCAGCACGTCGGCGAGATTCACCCTCGGCTGGAAGCGATCCGGCGCCAGCTCTACGACCCGCCGGTAGCCCGCCGCCGCCTCTTCATAGCGGCGCTGGTCGGCGAGGAAATTCGAGTAGTTGAAGTGGCCGTCAACGTAGTCCGGCTTCAGCGCCAGGGCCTCGCGGAAATTCAGCTCCGCCCGCTCCGGCTCGCCGCGCTCCGCGTAATCCAGGCCGAGCCCCATGCGCGGAATCTCCGTCGCCGAGTTGGTCACCGCCCATTGGGCGTGGAAGGAGAAGGGATCGCGGAAAAACTGGCCACGGTGAAAGCTCACCGCCGCGGAGAGCACGATCAGACCCGCGACGATGCCGAAGACCCAGCGCCCCTCGTTGCCGGGGAGCTGGCCGGCGCGCTCCCATCGGCTGAGCCAGAGCCCCGCCACCAGCGCCGCCGCAAAGTAGGCCAGCAGCACGTAGCGCTCAGAGAATTTGGCCTCTTGATAGAGCACGTTGGCGGTAGCCAATTGGGCGAGCACGAACCAGCCGGCGGCAAAGGCCAAAAGAGGCTTCGAGGCCCCCGCCCGGCGCGCCGCCAGCACTAAAACTACCGCCAGCACCAGGCCGGCAACGGCCCGCCAGGGAGTCCACCACACCGCGAAGGGAGGCTCGTAGTGCAGATCGACGAAGGGCAGGAAGAGAGTCTGCAGCGAGTAGAGCAGAGAGACCAGCGGCCCCAGCGGCTGCTCCAGCACCGCAAAGCGCAGCTCGTCGCCGCCGAAGAGCTTCTGCCGCAGGCCGAAGTAGGCCACCGTCACCGCCGCCATGGTGCCGTAGCGAACCCAGCGCTCGCGATCCATCCACCGCAGCAGGGCGCTGAACCAGCCGGACGATCCGGCGGAGTCCTGCAAAGCGGCAATCAGACCCTGGCGCGGCCCCTCAGCGCTCTTCCCGAGGCCTAGAGCGTCTGCCAGCAGCAACAGAGCCGGCATCACCACCATCTGCTCCTTGCCGAAGAGAGAGGCGGTGAAGAGCACCAGAGTCGCGACGGTCCATCGCGGCCCCCAGCGCAGGCTCGCCCACAGCGTCGCCAGGGCGAAGACCGCCGGCTGCAGGGTCTCTCGCCCGGACGCGGTGGGATAGACGCAGGAGGAGGTCGCGGGGTGCAGGGCCAGCAGGGCCGCAACCGCTAGAGCGCTCCAGGGGCCGACCCCTAAGCGCCGCAGCGCCCCCCAGGCAACCACCAGAAGCAGCCCCGCCAGCGCTCCGTTGAAGAGGTGGAAGGGACGCGGATTCTCGCCGTGAAGGGCCTTCTGCACCAGCAGCGTGCTGCGGGTGATGGGCCGGTAATAGGCCAGCCCCGGGAAGTGCCGCTCGCGAAAATATTGCGCCACGTCCGCCACCGATTCCGGCGGCGGATGGTTGAGGATCACCTCGATATCGTCGTAGATCCAGGTCGCCGACCAGGCCGCCACGCCGTAGAGCACGCCGGCCCCCAGGGCCAGCAGCAGCAGCGCCGCCATCAGCCATCGCGGCGACAGCCCCGCCATTGATGACCGCCGCGACGACGGGTCAGCGCCGGTGTCGGGAGAAGTCTGAGCTTCGGAAGAGGATTCAGGCGAAGGCATGGAGGGCGAGATCTCCGGCTCCAGGTGGTGGGATGGTGCGGGCTCGTCCCGGAGGGAGCTCGTAGTCAGCGGAGTATAGCAATGGTAGCCTCGGCCTCCCGCCCGCGGCGACGGCGCGCCGCGACTCCATTGGCCTCTTTCCGCGGAGAGCTCCCATGACCTCGCCACGTTCCTGGTTCCGCCTCCTTTCCCTCGGCCCCTCCTCGGCCCGTGGCGCCCTTGCGGTGCTCTTCTCTACCCTGCTGCTGCTCACCGCCTGCGGCGATTCTCCCTCTTCTGACGAGGGCTCGGCGGCGGGCGGAGAAGAGGCCAGCTACCCGGCCCCCGCCGGCAGCGAGGCGATCCCCATTCCGGTACCCAACCTGGAGGAGCTGGAGCCGATCCCGCGGGAGCGAGTCGGGGAACGACAGCGCTGGCAGGCGGAGGTCCTGGCGACGCCGGACCTGCCGGCGGAGCGCCGCGCCGAAGCCTTCGGTGAGCTCGGCCGCCTCTACCACGTCTACGGCCTGGTGGAGTCCGCGGAAGCCTGCTACCGCAACGCCCAGCAGGAGGCCCCCGACGACGCCCAATGGCCCTATCTGCTGGGCCAGCTCTACAGCGCTACCGGCAACCTCGACGGCGCCGTCGAGGCCTTCCGACGCACCCTCGAGCTGGAGGCCGGGGACCTTCCCGCCCAGGTACGCCTCGGCGGCGTGCTGCTGGAGGCGGAGCGCCCCGGCGAGGCGGCGAACGTCTTCCGCACCGCCCTCGAGACACCCGCCGCTGCTACCTCCGCCAACAATAACGGTTCAGCGGAGGGCGACTCGGCGGAGGGCGACTCGGCGCAGAACGGCGCCGCGGCCCAGGCTCTCCCCGCCGCCCGCTACGGCCTCGGCCGCGCTCTGGCTGCCCTGGGCCAGCACCAAGAAGCCGTCGAGGAGCTGCGGGCGGTACTCTCCGAGCGCCCCGAGGGCACCATCGTGTGGACCGAGCTGGCCCAATCCCTCGACGCCCTCGGCGACAGCGCCGCCGCCTCCGAGGCCCGCTCCCGAGCGGGAGACGGAGGCGTGGGGCTGGAAGATCCCCGCACCCAGCGCCTGCTGGAGCTCTCCACCGCCTATTCCGCCTACCAGCGCCAGGGGGGCGAAGCCTTTCAGCGGGGAGACTTCCCCACCGCCGCCCAGGCCTACGCCCTGGCGGTAGCCGTCGATCCTCTGGACGCCGCCGCGCGCCAGAACCTCGCCCTCACCCTGCGCCGCCTCGGCCAGAACGAAGAGGCGGCGGAGCAGCTGCGCATCGCCCTGCGCCTGGCGCCGGCCAAGGTCGACCTACGCTGGGAGCTGGCGCAGCTGGAGACTCAGCTGGGCCGCGCCGACGAGGGCCGCAAGATCCTCGAGGAGCTGCTGGAAGAGAATACCGACGATCTCGACACCCGACTGCGCCTGGCGATGGTCCTCGAGAGTCAGCGTCAGCTGGATTCCGCCCTGGCCGAGTATCAGCGCATCCTGGCGGCCGACGGCGAGCGCGTTCCCGCCCTCCTCGGCCAGGCCTCCACCCTGCTGCGCCTCGGTCGCTACGCCGAGGCCCGGGACCTGCTGGATTCCCGGGTGAGCGGCTCGGACCAGCCCAGCGGGGAGGTCGCCCACGCCCTCGCTCGACTGCTGGCGACGGTGCCCGACGATCAGGTGCGGGACGGGCAGCGGGCGCTGAACATCGCCCAGAGCCTCTTCGACGCCCGCCAGACCCCGGAGCACGCGGAAACCCTGGCGATGGCCCTCGCCGCCGCCGGGGAGTTTCCCCGCGCCGCGGAGCTCGCCGGCCGCCTCGCCGAGGCCGCCCGCCAGGGCCAGCGCACCCAGCTTGCCACCTACTACCAGCGCCAGGCGGAGCGTTACGCCAGCAACCAGCGGGTAGAAGCGCCCTGGGACGAAGAGCCCGCCGCACCCTGAGCCGGCTCCTCCCTCAACGCCCAGAAGTAACTCTCAGAGCTAGCTCTCCAGACTAGCTCCCCAGGCCAGCTACCCAGCCACCTATCGGGGTTCGTTCCCAAGGCTAGGTTCAGGGATGGCGCCTAGAAGCCCCTAGAAACGGCCCTCCACTCATTACCTACGACTTCCTCAGGCGAGGCCCGAGCCGATGAATGCAGAAACCCAACCCACCGTAGCCGTTCTCGGCGCCTCCCAACGCCGGGAGAAATTCGGCAACAAGAGCGTTCGCGCCCATCGCCACGCCGGCTGGAAGGTGATTCCCGTCAACCTCGACGCCCGGGTCCAGGAAGTCGAAGGGCTCGCCAGCGTGCAGCGCCTCGGCCAGGTCGACGAGGCGCTGCAGCGCATCACCCTCTACCTACCGCCGCCGGTGGTCGAGGAGCTGCTGGAGGAGATCGCCGCCGCCGGAGCCGAGGAGGTGTGGTTCAACCCCGGCACCCATACCCCGCCGCTGCTGGCCAAGGCCCGCGCCCTGGGAGTCAACGCGGTGGTGGGCTGCAGCATCGTCGATCTCGGGCTGTCGCCGAGCCAGTTCCCGTAGAGCGGCTCTCGGCGGATTGTCTGGGCTACGGCGGCCTGCGCCACAGCTGCCCGCACGACGGCGCCATCCGCTATCGCGATGTCCGCGACGGAGCCACCCGTTGCGGCGACGACGGAGCCAGGCGGCGCAGCGGGTGATGAGGACGTAGGGGCAGACCCCTTCACGCTCACCGCCCGCACCACGTAGCGTCCCCGTCCCCCGGAAGTCAGGGCGTCGAAGGGCCAACAGGTCACCAGGGTGAGGCGATCCTCTACCGTCGGCGCCATCAGCCAGGTCTCGGCGACGTCCGCCACCCGCAGCTCCTCCACTCGATAGTCGTGGCGACGACCGTCAGCGGCGAGGACCTCCAGCCGATCCCCCACTACCAGGTGCTGGAGGAAGGCGAAGTGGGTGTCCCGATGCCCTCCCACCACGCCGTGGCCGCCCCGCCCCGGCGCCGCGGTGCCAGGCACCCAGCCGGGACCGAAGGCGAGGGTGCGCCCCGACGAGCCGTCGAGCACCAGCTGCTCGACCCCTAGCCGAGGCGCCTCGAGGCGAGCCACCGGTAAGGTATCTGCCCAAGGCCACGGCGGCAGCCTCTCGCCGCTCTCCACTCGAGCCCGCCAGGAGCTCTCCAGCAGCTCCTGGGCGAGCCATGCCTTGGCCTGGATCCAGCCTCCCTGCACCAGGGCCACCAGCCCCGCCGCCACCAGCAGCCCGGCGAGCCAGGGCCGGCGGCGGCGAGAGGGCTGAGGGTAGGAGGGCTGAGGGCGGGAAGCCCTGGGCAGGGAGAGCACTACCGCCCTCCTCCCAACAGGCCGCCCAGCAGGGATTCCCGGGAGACCACCAGGGCCGCCAGCAGCAATCCCATTCCCAACAGCAGCCAGGCCCGGGAGCCGGTGCTGCCCTGGGGCAGGCTCCCCGACGCCTGGGCCAGCTGGGTGCCCGCCGCCGGAGCAGTAGGGGAAGCAGGATCGGAAGGAGCAACCGGCGCGCGGTGGACGGCGCCGCCGAAGACGTGCCCCCAGCTCCAGCCCGCCGGCAGCTCCACCGGCACCGGCCTAGACTCCAGCACCTGGTCCTGAGGGCGGGTAGGCGTCACGTCCACCGCGACTAAGGACGTGAACTTCGACACCAGATGATGTTCCAGAGCGAGCTCCAAGACGCCCTCCCGCAGCTGGGTCCGGACATCCTCCGATGGCGCTAGCGTGAGCTCGTCCATCCAGCCCTCGATCTTGTGTCGCGCCCACAGCCGGGAGATCCCCGGGGTCTCCCCCTCGGTAGGGTCCACGGACGGCGCCCCCGACGAGCCGCCTGCGATTGGTTCCTGCCAGCTTAGGGCCGCGGCCCAGGGCCGCTCCCCGGAGCGTCCCTCCACCCTCACCGTCGGCTCGGCGCCGGAGCTCGGCGCCATCCGCACCACCGCCACCAGAGGCTCGCCGCGATAGAGATCCGGCAGCCGCTGGGGCCACATCTCGGCGTTGGCGTCGGGCCAGCTGACCGCTAATCCCGCCAGCTGCGGGCTCTCGATCTTGGCGAAGAGCTCCCCCATCGCCCGCTGCACCTGGTGGAGGTCCCCGATGTGGGTGAAGGTACCGCGACCGAAGTTCGCCGCCCGGCGCATGAAGTGGGAGTTGGGGGCCGAGCCGATGCCCACGGTGAAGAGGCGACTGGCGCCCAGGCGCCCCTCGATGGCGGCAAAGAGGGCGTCCTCGTTGCCCACCGCGCCATCGGTGACGAAGATCACCTGCCGCAGCCGGGAGGGATCGTTCTGATTCGCCAGCGCCGCCTGCAGCGCTCCCATCATCTCGGTGCCGCCGTTGGCGTCCAGGCCCCGCACCCAGGCGCGGGCGCGATCGAGGTTCTTCGTCGTCGCTAGCTGACTCTCGCTGAAGAGCTGGGAGGTGGAGGACGCGAAGCGCAGGATGTTGAAGGTATCCCCCTCCCGCAGAGTGTTGAGGGCCTCCAGCAGCGCCCGCTGGGCCTGCAGAATCGACGCGCCGTGCATCGAGCCGGAGGTATCCACCACCAGCACCAGCTCTCGGGGCAGGCGTTCCTGCTGGGCGAAGAGCTCCTGAGGCGGCAGCACCATCAGCAGCCCGTAGGTATCGGCGCCGAGGGTCTCGGTGAGCAGCGCCGCCCGCGGTTCCGAACCTCGGCGGGGCGCCCATACCAGCTCGAAGTCGCGATGGGCGATGGCGTCCGGCATCGCCAATCGAACGTGGTGTCGAGCTTGGTCCTGCTCCCCTTTCTCTTCCACCTCAATGGGAAAGAAGGGGCTTTCCAGGCGCGCCAACTCGAAGCCCGGCTCCAGCCGCACCTCGATTTGCAGCCCGTTGCGGCCCTCCTGCCCCGGCGGCAGCACCGGCGGCGTGATCCGCGAGGCGTCGGATACCTGATCCGTATTCCGCGCCCAGCCGTGGCCTGAAACGGCTCCGAGATCTTCTACGAGGGGCTCCTGGGGTCCTTCCGGACTCACCTCTTCACCGGGGCTCCTGGAAACCCGAGTCGATCCCGGGATGTAGCGGGGCGCCACCACCGTCGGCACCCGCAGCCGGTAGGAGCCGGAATCCCAGCGCGCCAGGTGCTGATATTCCAGCGTCACCACCACCTCGTCTCCGGGGCCGATATTCGCCACCGAGTTGGTGAAGACGTTGGGGCGCTCCTGCTCCACTAGGGAGGCCACCCGCCCTTCGGTCCTCGCCTGCTCATAAGTGCGCCTCGCCGCCGCCCGCTCCTTCACCTGGCCCTCGATGACCCGCTCCCCCACCTCCAGGCGCAGCGTATCCACCGCCGCGTCCTCCGGCAGCGGGAAGACGTACACCCCCTCTACCCACACCGGCGCCGGATTGCGGAACACCTGACGCACGCTGCCCCGCACCACCACCCCGGTGACGTCTAGCTCAATCTCCGTCTGCACCGCCGGGAAGCGGTAGTAGCGCCCGGAGGTCGCCGAACGCACCATCAGCGCCCCGGGGGCGTCGTAGAGGCCCATCTCGGGACCTAGCTCCGCCCTCACCGCCTGCAGCTCCGCCATGGCGACGAGCTGCTCGGGGCTGGGCTCCGGCGGATCGTTCTCGGAACATTCAGCCTCGTGAGCCTCCGCCTCGCCCTTCGTTGCTGTACCAGGATTCGTTGCGGTGCCTGGCACCTCGAGAGCCGAAACCTCGAGAGTCGTGATCTCCGGAGTCGTGATCTCCGCAGTCGTGATCTCCGCAGTCACGGCCTCAGCGATCTGCACCTCTCCATTTTGGGCGTGGGCCGGAGCCCCCAATAAGAGAGCGATGGCGAACATCGCCACCACCAGCCACGCCAGGAGAATCGGGCCGAGGCCGATCTCCTGGATCGAGCCGCGATCCAGATCGACGATCTCCGGTGGAGGCAAGGGCGAGGCGTGCCCGCAGGAGGATGCATCGAAGGCGACGTCGTAGGCGACATCGCGGGGGGCATCGGCGTGGGGTCGAAGCGGCAACATGATCGGCTCTCCCGGCGCCCTAGGCGCTCTTGGCGGCGGGGCATCATCGCTCCGACGCACCGTGGTCATTGCAGCGCGGCGCCGTGCGCCCGGCGGGCAGCGACCGGGGCGATGCGGAGGAAGAATGTGGCAATCCGGTGCGGCTGCGGCCACCGCAGGAGAGCCGCCATACAATGAGCCTCGTCACCCAACAGGTCTCCCCAACCCAGTCGAGCCAGCCCAGCCGTCAGGAGCCTCCAGTTCTCAGGAGCCCGTCATGAGCCAAGCCATCACCAGCGCCCACATCGCCATCGTCGACGACGAGGACGACATCCGAGAGACCGTCGGCTACTCCCTGCGCCGCGAGGGTTTCCGGGTCGAGGCCTTCCCCGACGGCCAGGAGGCCTGGGATAGCTTCCAGCAGGGGCTGCCGGATCTGCTGGTGCTCGACATCCTGATGCCGCGTATGGACGGCCTCGAGCTCTGCCGCCGGGTGCGGGCCCTGTCAGAGGAGGTGCCGATCCTCTTCCTGACCTCCAAGGACGACGAATTCGACCGCGTCCTCGGCCTCGAGCTCGGCGCCGACGACTACCTCTGCAAGCCCTTCTCGATGCGCGAGCTGCTGGCCCGCGCCCGAGTGCTGCTGCGGCGCCTGGCGCTGATCCGCCGCTCCCCCCAGCCGAACGAAGAAGAGCTGCTGGCCATCGGCGCCCTGACCCTCGACCTCCAGCGCTACGCGGTGACCTGGAAGCAGCAGGCGGTGCAGCTCACGGTGACCGAGTTCCTTCTCCTCCAGGCCCTGACTCGCCGCCCCGGCCACGTCAAGAGCCGCCGCCAGCTGATGGAGGAGGCCTACCCCCACGACGCCTACGTCAGCGAGCGCACCATCGACAGCCACATCAAGCGCCTGCGCAAGAAATTCGTCCGCCACGATTCCGACTTCGACGGCATCGAGACGGTGTACGGCGTCGGTTACCGCTACCGGGACGCCGACCTGCCGATGGACGAGGCGCCCTGAGGCGTCGCCCCTCCGTGAATATTCCCCTGCCTCAGCGCTGGCGGCGCCGGCTGCGGTCCCTGTCGAAGATCTGGATCCGCCTGCTGGCCTTCAACGGACTGCTGGTCTTCCTCCCGGCCACCGGCCTGGTGGTGTTGAGCAACTACGAGGAGGATCTCCTGGCCAGCCAGGAGATCGCCATGTCCCAGGAGGGGCGGCTGCTGGTGGCGAGCCTCGAGGCGAGACTGCGGGAAGGCGATTGGGCCACCTCCCCCGGCCTGGGAGAGAGCGCCCGGCGCATTCTCCTCAGCCTCCAGCAGCGCAGCCCCTCTCGGCTCCAGGTGGTGGACGCCGACGGCCAGATCCTCGCCGACTCCGCGGCCCTCGGCCCGCGGCAGGAGCCCGGCGGCCTCGGCGTCAGCAAGCTGGAATCGGATTACCTGCGGCCGGAGGGCCGAGAGAGCTGGGTATACCGACTGGGCTCCTCCCTCTACCGCTTCGCCACCGGCGGCTGGCGGGGGCAGGACGGGCGCGACGAGCGCCAGGAAAGTCCCCTGGCGCAGCGCCGCGAGGTGCGCAGCGTGCTCGAGGGGAGCACCTACAGCGCCGGCATCCGCCCCACCCCCGGCCAGCGCTCCCTCACCCTCTCCAGCGCCCTGCCGATCTACCGCGCCGACGGCTCGGTGGCGGGAGCGGTGGTGGTCTCCCGCTCCACCTTCTCCATCCTCCAGGACCTCTACCAGCTGCGCCTCGCCTTCTTCCAGGTGGTGCTGGTTTCGGTGCTGGCGGCGGTGGTCCTCAGCCTGCTGGTGGCCACCACCATCGCCCGTCCCCTGGACCGTCTACGGCGCCAGGCGGAGCAGGTGGTCGATCGCCGCGGGCGATTGCGGGGGCGCTTCGGCGGCTCCGACAAGCTCGACGAGATCGGCGATCTCTCCCGCTCCCTGCAGCAGCTGACGGATCGCCTAGAAGGGCACGTGCGCTTCATCGAATCCTTCGCCGAAGAGCTCTCCCACGAGCTCAAGAACCCCCTCGCCTCCGTGCGCACCGCCGCCGAAACCGCCGCCACCCTCCACGGCGACGATCCCGAGGACGCCCAGCAGCGACAGATCTTCCTGGAACGAATCCAGCGTCAGGTGGCTCGCATGGAGCACCTCCTCACCGGCGCCCGAGAGCTCACCCGACTCGACGCCCAGCTGGAACACGAGGAGCGAGGTCCGCTGGATCTGCGCCCCCTGCTTCGAGACCTGGTGGAGGGCTATCGCATGCGCCTCGGTGACGCCGACGCCACCGCCGGCGGCCGGCGACGCCTGCGCTGGGAGACCACCGGCGAGCCCCTGTGGGTCCACGCCGCCCCGGAGCGCATCGCCCAAGTGCTCGAAAACCTTCTCGACAACGCCCTCACCTGCTCCCCCGACGAGCGCCCGGTACGACTCCAGGCGGAGCGGGTCGGCGCCTCCGTACGGCTCACGGTGCGAGACCACGGCCCCGGAATCCCCGAAGGCCACCTCTCCCGCATCTTCCAGCGCTTCTTCTCCTACCGCCCCGACGCCCCCCAGGCCGGCAACCACCGCACCAGCGGCCACGCCGGTCTCGGCCTCGCCGTCGTCAAAGCCATCGTCGAAGGCTACGGCGGCACCGTCACCGCCACCAACGCCCGCGACGGCGGCGCCCTCTTCCAAGTCCTCCTCCCCGCCCTCGAGCCCCCTACGGCAACCTAAAGCGCTACCTCCTCCCGGTTGGTCAAGTCCAACAAGCCCTTTCCACCACTCCAGCCTTACCTCACCGGAAGGATTCCCAATTTGGTGCTAATTGGGAAGGTGCCGATTGGGAAGGTGCCTGGCACCGCGTACGTCTGCTAACCGAGAAAGTGCCTGGCATCTCAACACCCGGCACCGCAACACCCGACGACGGAAAAGTGCCCGACGGAAAAGTGCCTGGCACCAGCAGCCGCAGCACCGTCAGCCACAGCCACCCAAAGCGCACCGATGCCCTTGTCCCCGAAGCGCAGGAGCATCTGGAGCCGAAGGCGACCATGCGACCAGCGCAGGGGACTGGGCAAGGGAAGCGCTGGCGCAGTCCCGAATCCAAACGCCCCAGATAAGTGCCCAGAAAGGTGCCTGGCACCGAGCACTGAAAAAGCACATGAGGAAAGTGCCTGGCACCGCCTAAACTCTGGACTCCACCGCTCCCCAATGCGAAGGTACTGTCTGCTAAACCAGGGCCTGGCACGCAAGCTTAATTAAGAAAGTGCCAGGCACCACGTCTCGCCATCCCAGGTACCTGGCACCTCTTCTGTGGAGGCCAATCCCTCGGAGCCCTTTCTGGATTTGCCAAGATTGCCCGGCACCCGAGGTCCCTTCCCCTTCGAAGGCAACTCCACCTACCCTCTCAACGTATCTAGGGCAACCAATCCCCGCGACACCATCGCAACCCGAGCCGATCTCCGGCCCCGGACCACCGATCCAGCGCTTCGCACAGTCCTCGAGGTTTCCATCCATGCTGCTCAGTCACCGCAGTCTTCGACTCTCCGTCCTGACCCTCGCCTGGTTCTTGCTCTCCGCGGTGCCTGGCACCGCGCAAGACGACGCGACTCAGGAGGCCGCCGCCGCACCTAGCGCCCCGCAGGCCCAACCCCTCCCGGACGTCGAGGGCGACGAGATCTTCTTCGACTCCGTCGACGTCAACGTCGTCAACGTCGAGGTCTTCGTCACCGACTCCGACGGCCAGCCGGTCACCGGACTCCAGCCGGAGAACTTCCGCCTCTTCGAGGACGGCGAGCCGGTAGAGATCACCAACTTCCTCGCCGTCGACGGGCCGGTGCGCAACGCCACCATCACCCCGGCCCAGATCGAGACCGCCGAGCCCCTGGAGGAGCGTCTCCCGGAGCAGGAAGTCATCCCGGCGGATCAGCGCCTCCACGTCATCGTCTTCGTCGACAACCTCAACATCCAGCCCCAGTACCGCAACCAGGTCCTCAAGCGACTGCGCCGCTTCCTGCGCGACAGCCTCGACAACCAGGATCGGGTCATGCTGGTGGCCTTCGACGGACGACTGCAGATTCTGCAGGACTTCACCTCGATCCCCGAGCTGATCCAGCCCGGCCTCGAGCAGCTCGAGACCACCTCCACCCGCGGCTTCGAGGTCATCCAGGAGCGCCGCACCCTGCTGCGGGACCTCTCCGAAATCGAGTTCCGCACCGCCTTCGCCACCCAGGAACAGGGCCCCGCCGAGAGCCGCGCCATCCTCGAGGCGATTCGCGTCTACGCCACCGGCATCCAGGAGCGAGTGCGCCTCACCACCAGCGCCCTCAACACCCTCATCGAGTCGATGGCGGGGCTCCCCGGACGCAAGGCCATGCTCTACGTCTCCGGCGGCCTCGAGGCCCGTCCCGGCACCGACCTCTTCGAAGCCTGGACCCAAAAATTCACCACCAACGGAATCGAGGGCAACATCACCTCCGCCCAGACCGAGGCCCTCTCCTTCGATACCGGTCCCGAACTTCAGCGGGTGGTGGATAACGCCAACGCCAACCGGGTGATCCTCTATACCATCGACGCCAGCGGCCCGGTGCAGTTCGGATCCCTCGATCCCTCCGGTGGTAACTTCGACTTCGCTTCCATCGCCACCTCCGGCGGCGGCCGAGTCTGGACCTCCGAGATCGACTCCGTAGCCACCACCAACCTGCGCTCCAGCTTCCAGCACATGAGCGGCTCCACCGGCGGCCTCGCCTTCATCAATACCGAAGGCCTCGGCAACACCCTGTCCCAGCTGGCCACCGACTTCGAGTCCTACTACTCCCTCGGCTACCGCCCGGACGTGAAGGGCGACGGCGAGCTGCGCGAGCTCGATGTCGAGCTCGACGGAGTTCGCGCCCGGATCCGCCATCGCACCGCCTACCGCGACAAGAGCCCCGAGCAGCGGATGAGCGATCGCACCCTCTCCGCGCTGCTGCTGGACACCTCCGACAACGCCCTCGGCATCCAGGTCGAGCGCGCCGCCGGCCAGCTGGCGAAATTCGAGGCGAAGGAAGGGGAAACCCGAGCCGAGCGCCGCGCCCGTCGCCGCGCCGCCCGAGAGGCCAAGAAAGACAACATCTTCGAGGTCCCGGTGCTGGTGAAGGTCCCGCTCTCCGAGCTCGCCCTGCTGCCCGGCGACGACCATCATCAGGGCCGAATCTCGGTGTTCATCGCCCTGCGGGACGAAACCGGCGCCATGAGCCCGGTGCAGCACATCCCCCTGCCGATCAAGATCCCCAACAACCGCTACCAGCAGGCCATCTCCCAATTCGCCGGCTATGAGTTCAAGGTGATGATGCGGGAGGGCTTCCAGTACATGGCCGTCGGCGTGCGGGACGACGTCGCCAGCACCTCCTCCACCGTGCGCCTCAACTTCCGAGTCGGCGGCTGAGGAACAGCTCGGTAAGAAATAAGACAGCGAAGGACTAGGAGATCTTCTTCTAGTCAAAATATCAAAAGGGCCTGCGCGAGCAGGCCCTTTTGCTTTCACCGAGAGCTTCTAAAGCTCGAGCGCGATCAATCCTTCGCGTCGTACCAGCTCGTCCCCACCCCGAGATCCACCACCAGCGGCACGTCCAGGGTGCACACCCCCTCCATCGCCTCCTTCACCAGCGCGCCGGCCCGCTCCACCTCCGCCTCCGGCACCTCCAGCACCACTTCATCGTGCACCGTCAGCAACAGGCGGGCAGCGAGCCCCTGCTCGCCGAGGCGCTGGTGGATCGCGATCAAGGCGACCTTCATGATGTCCGCCGCCGTGCCCTGAATGCGGGCGTTGATCGCCATCCGCCGGGCGTTCTCCCGCAGGTTGCGATTCTTCGAGCGAATGTCCGAGAGATAGCGCACCCGGCCATACATCGTCTCCACCCGGCCGAGCTTCTCCGCCCCGGCGAGGGTCTCGTCCATGTAGCCCTTCACCCCGGGATAGCGAGCCATGTAGGCGTCGATGAACTCCTGGGCCTGGCCCTGGGGAATCTTCAGATTCGCCGCCAGGCCGAAGGCGCTCATGCCGTAGATGATGCCGAAATTGATGGTCTTCGCCGCCCGCCGCTGCTCATCGCTCACCAGCCCCTCGCCCACCTCGAAGACCACCGCCGCCGTCGCCCGATGAATGTCCTTGCCCTCCTGGAAGGCGGTGAGCAGGGCCTGCTCCTGGGCGATATGGGCGAGGATCCGCAGCTCCACCTGGGAGTAATCCGCCGCCAGCAGCCGATGCCCCTCCGGCGCCACGAAGGCCCGGCGCACCCGGTGGCCCAGCTCGGTGCGGATGGGGATGTTCTGCAGGTTCGGATGGGCCGACGAGAGCCGCCCCGTCGTCGCCACCGCCTGGTTGAAGCGGGTGTGTACCCGGCCATCCCCCGCCACCAGCTCCGGCAGAGCGTCGATGTAGGTGGACTTCAGCTTGGAGAGCTCGCGGAAGCGCATCAGGTATTTCGGCAGGTCATAGCCGCGATCCGCCAGCTCCTTCAGCACGTCGGCGCTGGTGGAGGGCGCCCGGGTCTTGCGGGTGCGCTTGATCACCGGGTACTCGAGCTTCTCGAACAGGATCTCCCCCAGCTGGGAGGGAGAGTTGAGGTTGAAGGGCTCGCCGGCAATGCGGTGAATCTCCGCCTCCAGCACCGCCATCTCTTCCCCCAGCTCCTTCGACATCCCGGCGAGGAAGGTGGAATCCAGCTCCACCCCCGCCTCCTCCATCGACAGCAGCACCGGCAGCAGCGGCTCCTCGATCTCGTCGTAGAGCCCCTGCAGGTGCCTGGCACCGAAGCCGCCCTCCAGCACCGGGCGATCCGCCCCTTCCACCCCTTCGGCCTCCTCCATCCCCTCCAGCTCTTTGCGGAAGGCCGGCACCAGGCGAATCAGCAGGTCCAGCCGCTCCGCCGCCAGATCCCGCAGACCCTCGTCCCCCACCTCTGGGGTGGCCTTCTTCGTGAAGCCGACCTCCTTCAGCGTGCGGGCGGTATGCCCCAGGCGCTCCAGGGCCAGCTCATCCAGGTCGTGGCTGCGGCGAGAGGGCTTGAGGACGTAGGAGACCAGCATCAGGTCTTCGATCTCGGCGGCGATGGAGAAGCGCCCGCCGAAGGCTCCCGAGGCCAGACGCAGCACTTCTTTCAGATGGTGCCCCAGCAGATGGGTCTCCGAATCCCGGAACCACCCCGCCAGACTCTCCACCACCGCCTCCCGAAGGCCCTCGCGGCGCAGATCCGCAAATACCGGGCCGGCGGCTTCTTCAGCGTCCTCTCCCTCCGACTCTTCTCCCTCTTCCACCGGCGCTCCCCCCACCACCACGCCCACCGGATCCTCCTCCGGACCCACCAGCGCCACCGCCAGCCGCTTCGGCAGCTCCGCCACCGCAGAACTCCACGCCGCCGCGTCCTCCACCTCCCGCACCGGCGGCGCCTCCGCCTGAGGGGCCTCCCTCTCCAGCTCTTCCAGCAGGGTGTAGAAATCCAGCGCGGTGAAGATCTCCCGCAGGCCGTCGAGGCTCGGCTCCGAAAGCTCCAGCGCCTCCGGGTCGAAGTCCACCGGCAGCTCGGTGCGGATGGTCACCAAATCCTTCGACAGCTCCGCCATGTCGCGATGGTTCGTCAGGCCCTCGCGATAATTCTTCCGCTTCAGCTCCCCGGCGTGCTCCAGCAGGTTCTCCAGAGTCTCGTACTCGCGGATCAGGTTCACCGCCCCCTTCTGGCCGATGCCCTTCACCCCCGGCACGTTGTCGCTGGCGTCACCCATCAGCGCCAGCACGTCCACCACCTGGTGCGGCGGCACGCCGAAGTCCTCCTCCACCTCCGCCGGCCCGTAGAGCTTCTGCCGCGAGGTATGCAGCATCTTGACCTTCGGCCCCACCAGCTGCATCAGGTCCTTATCCGCCGACACCAGCACCACCTCGTAGCCCTCCGCCGAAGCCTTCGCCGCCAGCGTGCCCAGCACGTCGTCCGCCTCGAAATCCTGCAGCTCCTGCACCGGGATGTTGTAGGCCTCCAGCACCTTGCGGATCCAGGGGATCTGCGGCCTCAGGTCCTCCGGCATCGGCGAGCGATTGGCCTTGTACTCCGGAAACTTCTCCGAGCGAATCGTCTTCCGCGACACATCCAGCGCCACCCCCAAATACTCCGGCTGCTCATCCCGCAGCAGCTTGCGCAGGATCTGCAAAAAGCCGAAGACGGCGTTCGTCGGCTCGCCTTTGGAGTTGGAGAGGTTCTGAATGGCGTAGAAAGCCCGGAAGATCGTGGAGTAGCCGTCGATCAGATAGAGGCGGCGAGGGGCGGTGTCGAAGAGGGTGCTCATAGGCCGCCCAGTGTATCCCCTCCACGAGCTCTCGGCGGACCCCGCCGCAACCTCCATTCCCCTTCCCCTGCCTCCCCACCAAGCCCCATCTCATCGCGCCTCCGCCCTTGCCCCTGACTCCGCAACTCTTGCCCCTGGCTCCCCCACCCCATACCCTCCTCCCCAACCATGGCCACCCTCATCTGGCTCGCCGCCGCCTTCGTCCTCGTCCTCTACGGCCGCCCCCTCGGCGCCCGCATCGCCCGTGCTCTCCAGCGCCCGCGCCCCGACCACGCCCCCAAGATCCCCTTCTCCCTCGACCTCGCCCTCGCCTTCACCGGCGCTCTCGTCGGAGGTCTAATCGCTACCTTTCTGGGCTTTGGAGGACTGGTCGCCTTCGACTGGCGGGCGTTGGTGGTGTCGAATTTGTGCGCGGCGCTGGCGATGGTTTTGGGGCGGGGGGTGGGGGAGGGGAAGCGTCCGTAGGTAACCGAAGATCAACAGAGCTAGCGCTACCTCAGCGTTCCTAGCGACTCAGATCCGCCGCCACCGCGCCCCCGGCCCCCGCCCGAGGCTCTCCACCAATCCCTCATCCCGCATCTCCCGCAGCACCCTGCGAATCGTTGGCCGACTGACTCCGGAGCAGGTCTGAGCGATCTGGGCGAGGGTAAATTCCCCCAGCTGCTGCTGAACGGCGTGGCGGACGAGCTGGGCTTTGGCGCCTCGGGCTTGGGGTTGGGCGCTGAGGGTGGCCTCGAATTCTCGATAGGCCTTGAGGAGCACGCCCCAGAAGTAGCGCATCCAGGGGAGAGGGTCGTGCTCCGCTTCATGCCAGCGCTGGGAGCTGCGCTCGAGAACTTCGTAGTAGGTCTCGCGGGATTCCTCGACGATGCGCTCCAGGCTGATGAAGCGTCCGACGCCGTAGCCGTGGCGGAAGAGGAGAAGCAGGGTGAGGAGGCGGGAGATGCGGCCGTTGCCGTCGCTGAAGGGATGGATGCAGAGGAAGTCCAGGATCACCAGCGGAATCAACACCAGCGGCTGGGGGCTCTGAGTCGCGACGGCCTGCTCGTAGCGACGGACGAGCTCGCGCATGGCTCCGGGCGTCTCCACCGCAGAGGTCGGAACGAAGCGCACCCGAAGGGTCGAGCCGCCGGGATCCCGCTCGATGATCTCGTTGTTGACCTGCTTGAAGCGCCCTCCCTGGGCGGGCATCCACTGGTAGAGGATCTGGTGGAGCTGGAGCAGGACGTTGACGCTCACCGGCATGCCGTCGGCGGATTCGTGAATCAGGTGGAGGGCGTCACGGTAGCCGGCCAGCTCGTTCTCTGAGCGGTCGGTGGGCTCTACCCGATCGCGCACTACGGCCAGCACTCGCTCTCGGGACGTGACGATGCCCTCGATTCGGTTTGAGGACTCTACCGATTCCACAGTGGCCTGACTCCTAAGGGTCGAGAGGACGTCAGGCCGACGGCTCTGCTGCAGCTCTTCGCGGCCTTGGTGCACGCCGAGCTGCTCCAGCAGATGGCCGTCGTTAAGGCTGAGCTGGAGCCGTTCGAGGGCTTTGGGGGCGAGGGAATGCATAGGCTGGCGGTGCGCTTTTCCATGGATAGCGATCGGGATACGAGTCGTAACTATATCAATATTTAGATCATGATCCCCTTTATGATCCTTTTATATGCTCATGACCCCCTTTCCGTGATCCCCTCTCTGATCCCTTCTTCGATCTGCCCGCCGCTCCCCTGAGCCGCGACAACTCCGCAAAACCACCCCCAAACACTCCCCCACCCACCCGCTATAATTCGAGGCTATGAACGACCTCCACCCCACCTCGTCCGCCCCTGTCTCTATCCCCTTCATCACTCGCTGTCTCGCCGGCCTCGCCGCGCTGCTCATTCTGCTCCCGGCAGCCCTCGGTGCCCAGGCCGGGAAGGTCTCGCCGGAGGCGGTGGAGCTGCGGAATATTGGCATTGCGCAGCTGGAGAATGAGCGGCCGGAGAAGGCGGTGGAGACGTTCGAGCGGCTGATCAAGCTGACGCCGAAGGATCCGCTGGGCTACGCCAACCTGGCCATCGCTCACCTGCGCCAGCAGCAGACGGAGCCGGCGCAGAAGCGCATCGGCGAGGCGCTGGCGCTGGATGGGGAGCGGGCGGATCTGCTGCGCATTCGCGGCGACGTGCTGCAGTGGGCGGGGGATCAGGAGCTGGCGCTGGAGTCGTATTGGGAGGCGATCCGCCAGGATCCGCAGGATTTGGAGAGCCTCTACGCTCTTTACCGCCAGAGCACCAACATCAACAGCGACGACGCCCGCAAGGCCGGGGCAGAGGCGGCTTCGAAGCTGTCGAAGCTGAGGCCGGAGAACGTGGTGGTGATCCTGGCGGAGGGCCAGCGGGCTATCGCGGCGGGCGAGCGGCAGGCGGCGACGGCTTCGTTCCTGAGGCTGCAGGAGCTGCTGTGGCAGGCGCGGCCGGTGGCGGCCAAGGCGCTGGACCAGGTGCTGGAGACGCTGAAGAGCGGCGAGGTGGCGAAGGCTCGGGTGCCGGCGCTGCGGCTGGAGAACGTGCTGAAGATCACCCCGATGTACCGCGAGAGCCTGCGGGAGCTGTCTACCGGGATCCAGGGGGTGCCGGTGGAGCGCTTCCTCGGCGAAGAGCCCAGCTCGGACTTCGGCGCGCCGAAGACGGTGCGCTTTGCGGGTGCCAAGCTGGCGGACGGCGCTGGCTCGGACGTGGCGGTGGGGGATCTGAATTCGGATCTGCGGCCGGACGTGGTGCGCCTGACTTCCGGCAGCGGCGCCTCGACGGTGGAGATCTGGCTCTCCGCCGGCGACGCCCCGGCGGCGGGCGAGGAGCTCTTCCCCGCCCGCGCTCAGGGGGAGACCACCCGCAAGACGGTGCAGGCCCCGGCGGGGCTGGAGCGACTGCTGCTGGCGGACCTCGACAATGACGGCCATCTGGACGTACTGGCCAACGGACCGAAGGCTTTCGTCTACCTGCGCAACGGCGGCGACGGCACCCTCACCGACGCCACCGCCGACAAGGGATTAGCGGGCCTTTCCGGCATCGCCCTGGAGGCGGTGGACTACGACATCGAGGGCGACCTCGACCTGATCCTGGCCGGCGGCGCCAAGGCGCCGAAGGTGCTGCGCAACAGCCTCGAGGACGCCCTGGCGCAGGTCGGCGCCAGGGTGCTGCCGAGCGTGGACGCCAGCGGCGTGACCTCGGTTGTGGCCAGCGACCTCGACCGCGACGGTGACCTGGACCTGCTGCTGGGCGGCAGCGACGGGCTGATTCTGCTGGACAACCTGCGCCAGGGCCGCTTTGAAGACATCAGCTCCGAAGTGGGCCTCGGCGGCAACGCGGTCACCGCAGTGGCGACGGCGGACCTCAATAACGACGGCTATCCGGAGATCCTCGTCGCCGACGGCAGCGGCATCTCCCTGCGCCAGCGGGCGGCGGCCAAGGCCGGCGATCGCGCCGCTTTCGGCGCGCCCCAGCGCCTCGGTAGCGGCGCTGGAACTGGAGTCGGAGCCGGAGCGACGGAGATTCAGGCGGCGGACCTCGACAACGACGGCCGGCTGGACCTGCTGGCGGTCGGCGGCGAGGGCCTCGCGGCTCTGCGTCAGGACGCCCAGGGCGGCTTTTCCGCGGTGGAGATCAGCGGCGCCGGAGCTGCCGGCGCTGCCGGCGTCGACGTGGCGGACCTCGACGGCGACGGTGACCTCGACCTGCTGACCACCGGCCCCGAGGGACTGCACCAATGGACCGGCGCCGGCGCCGAAGGCCAGCTGTGGCTGGCGGTGCGGCTGCGGGGCCTGGACAAGGGCTCGTCGAAGAACAACGTCCTCGGCCGAGGCTCGGTGGTGGAGGTTCGCCTGGGCGACGCCTACCAATTCCGCGAGGCCCGCGGCGACGTGGTGCACATCGGCCTCGGCTCCCGCCGCAGCGCCTACCTGATGCGGGTGGTGTGGACCAACGGCGTGCCGCAAACTCGCCTCGCCCCCCGCGGCAACCAGCTGGTGGTGGAAGAACAGCTGCTGAAGGGCAGCTGCCCCTTCCTCTACGCCTGGGACGGCGAGCGCATGGCCTTCGTCACCGACCTGCTGTGGGGCGCGCCCCTCGGCCTGCCGGCGGCGCCGGGAGTGTGGACGCCCTCCGACCCCCGGGAGCTGGTGCGGGTAGACGGCGCCCAGCCCATCGACGGCCGCTACGAGCTGCGCATCACCGAGGAGCTGTGGGAAGCCGCCTTCCTCGACCGGGTGCGACTGTGGGTCGTCGACCATCCTCGGGACGTGGAGGTGGCCAGCAGCCTGCGCATGGCGGCCAAACAGCCGAACCCCCATCGGGTGATGGCCAGTACCGAGCTGCGCCCCCTGGCCCAGGCCCTGGACGGTGCCGGACGGGAGGTCTCTCAGGTAGTGCGCTACCGCGACGAGATCTACGCCGACGGCTACCGGCCGAGCCCCTACCAGGGCGTCGCGGCGGAGCCCTGGAGCTTCGTCCTCGATCTCGGCGAGGCCCCGGCGGCGCCGGTGCGCCTGCACCTGGACGGCTGGATCTTCCCCGCCGACGCCTCCCTGAACCTCGCCGTCGCCCAGCGCAGCGACCTCTCCTGGATGCCGCCCCGGCTGGAGGTGGAGGTAGACGGCCGCTGGCAGACCCTGATGGAGACCATGGGCTTCCCGCCGGGCAAGACCAAGACCATGGTGGTGGACACCCCGCCGCTGCCGGAGGGAGCCCATCGACTGCGCATGGTGACCACCCAATGGCTGTCCTGGGACCGCATCGCCTGGACCACCGCCGCGGTGGACGGCGTGCCGGTGGTGCAGGCGCAGCTGGAGGCGACTCGGGCGGACTTCGGCTTCCGCGGCTTTTCCCAGCTGGTGCGCCACGCCCCCAACGCGCCCCACAGCTACGACTACCACCGGGTGAGCACACAAGCTCCGTGGCTCCCCTTCCCCGGCCACTACACCCGCTTCGGCGACGTGCTGCCGCTGCTAGAAGACGCCGACGACCTCTCGGTGATCCTCGCCCCCGGCGACGAGATCTCCCTGACCTTCGACGCCTCCCACCTGCCGGCGCCCCGCGCCGGCTGGCAGCGCACCCTCTTCCTCGAGAGCCACGGCTGGGACAAGGACGCCGACCGCAACACCTACCGCGCCCGCTCCCTGGAGCCCCTGCCCTTCCACGGCATGGAGGGCTATCCCGGCCCCGACGGCACCCTCGGCGGCGCCTTCCCGGACACCCCGGAGCATCGGGAGTACCTCAAGCGGTGGCTGACCCGGGAAGTGAAGGCCACCGAGGGAGTCTGAGCTTCTTGGAGGACTGATGTCTTCGGAGGCTGACGGCCGAGAAGCTCAGGCCCTGAGAGAGTCCTGATTAGAAGCTCAGAACGAGATCTCGAGGACAGAGTCTAGAGAAGGCTCAGGAGAGCTCAAAAAACCTTCCAGTCCAGTGAAGAGCAACGGCTGATGGAGAGAATCCATCGGCCCTTGTCTTTTCCTTTTGGGGCCTGCGTCCTTCGGCGCCGCAGCTCGAAGCGACTTAGCTCCAGGGCAGCCTGAAGCCGCTCCAGAAGACGTCCGCAGGCTCGCACTTCGAGCGCAAAGCGGCTCCCGACCCCAAACAACCCGTCCCCAAAGCAAAAGGCCGGCGCAAGCGCCGGCCTTTTAGATTCCCTCGAGCCCGCGGATCGCGAATTCAGGGAAGCTCGACCGAGGCCCTAGCCCCGGCCGATGGAGAATGCTCGATCAGAGGTATGCGAGCATGCTCTTGGCGACATCGAGGTCCGGATCACCGGCCTGAGCCCCGTCGACGAAGGCCTGGAGGTGCTGCTTAGCAGACTCGGAGTTGCCGGCGTTGATCTCGCACAGGCCGAGGTAGTAGTGGATCTTCAGCTCACCGGGGTTGGCGTCAAGGGCCGTCTTGAAGAGCTTGCCGGCGTTCTCGAGATCACCGTTGTTGTAGTAGGAAACGCCGAGGTTCATCAGGTTCTGACCGGCGAAATCCGGGTTCACCTGCGCCAGGTCGATGAGGGCGCCGACCAGCTTCTCGGAGTCGCCGAGGGCGCGGTAGGCCTCGTAGCGAATGTTCAGACCAGCCTCATCACTAGGGACGAGCTCCAGCAGCTTCTCCGCGCCGGTGGAGGCGAGGTTCCAATCCTCTTTCTGGTAAGCCAGGGTGGCGACGGCCTTCCAGCCGTCTACCAGGCTCGGGTCCATGCTCACCGCCTGCTGGAACTTCGCCAGGGCGCCGTCCTTGTCACCGTCGTTGTTCAGGCCCACGGCCTCGTTGAAGATCGCCTTGGCCTCTTCCGCGGCCTCACCCATCTCCGCCAGCTGCTGCTGGACCTCGTTGGCCTTGGTCTTCTCGCCGAGCTCGTTGTAGGACTTGTAGAGCACCTGCATGGTGTTGAGGTAACCGGGGTTGATGCCCCGGGCGGTCTCGGCGGAGGCCACGGCGGCCTGGTAGTTGCCGCGCTCGAAGTAGTTGCCGGCGAGGGCGGAGTGCGCCTCATGGAAGCCCGGATCTTCGGTCACCGCCTCGAGGAACTTCACCTCGGCGTCAGCGTACTGGCCGAGCTTGAAGAGCTCCACGCCGTCGTTGTAGGCGAAGATCGCCTTGTTGGACTCCGAGGCCGCCTTCTCACCGCTGGCGGTCACGCCGGAGCTGGCGGAGCCGGGGGTGAGGGTGAAGGTGTGGCGGGTGAGGCCAGCGAGCCGGGTCTTGACCGTCTCCTCATGAGGACGGAAGCCCTCGGCCTCGAAGAAATAGTCGTAGGGCAGGAAGCCCTTAGCGAAGAGGATGGTGAAGGTACCGTCATCCTTCGTGGTGCGCTCCTCCTTGAAGGTGGGCACCTCCGACTGGGTGATGGTGACCTTCACCCCTTCGACGGGATTACCGTCCTGATCCACCACCGTTCCCTGGAGTCGGCCTTCACCCGCCGCGAAGAGGGTCGAGGCGGCGAGCACCGCAAGGAGGGGCATCAGGAGCAAAAGCTTATGGAATTGCTTCATCTCTCGTTCCTTTCCAAACTGTCGGCAAAAGCAGGGCCAGCACCGAGGTATCGGGGAGTGATCTTCGCCGGCGACTAGAGACTCGTCCAGCGAATGGGTCCCGAATCAAGCCGAGGGTCGCGCGGCGCTAGAAGTAGAACGGGGCGCGCCATCTCGGCAGCGACCGTCGGTGGCCCTGAGAGGATCTTCCGGTCGCGAAAGCTCTCCGATTGTAGCGGATGGAGAGGCCTGTCGCCCAGGCGCTAGCGGCGCTTCGGGCTGCCTTCTACCGGCTTTCATTCAATCTTTATGCAGAATGCGCGCCAGCTGCCGCCGGTGAGCCGCCGATGAGCCGCCGGTACCTCGGGCGAGAGCATCGGTCGCTGCGGGGGTTGAGCTCCCGGAGCCCCGGGCCGCGCGCTTCGCTTCCTGGAGAGTGCCCCCGTGGATGCGCACGATGTCCTCCACCGGCTCCGCGTAGCCGCCAGCCATCACCACCGCCACCGGCAGGCCGGCGGCCCGCAGCCGAGAAAACACCTGATAATCCCGCTCCCGCAATCCCGACACCGAGAGGGCCAGGCGACCGAGGCGATCCTTCTCGTAAGGATCTGCGCCGGAAACGTCGAAAGCGACGGCGTCCGAGGCGCTCCCCAAGAATTCCTCCCGCCCCGAAGGTTCCCCTGACCCAGAAGATCCCCGCGAAGAGCCGAGCCAGGCCAGGGCGGCATCCAGCCCACGGGCTAGCTCCGACAGATAGAGCTCATCCCCGGCGCCGTCGGGAAGGGCGATGTCGAGATCGCTCACTTCCTTGCGAAAGGGGTAATTCTTCGCCCCGTGGAGAGAGAGGGTGAAGACGCTGGGGTCGTCGCGGAAGATCGCCGCGGTGCCGTTCCCCTGATGGACGTCGCAATCCACCACCACCGCGCGGCGAGCGAGGCCCGAGGCCTGGAGCTCCCGCACCGCCACGGCGACGTCGTTGAAAACGCAAAAGCCCTCGCCTCGATCAGCGAAGGCGTGGTGGGTACCGCCGGCCAGATTGGCCGCCACGCCGTCCGTCAGCGCCTGGCGGGCAGCGGCGAGGGTCCCCCCCACCGAGCGTCGGGAGCGCTCTACCAGGGCGGGAGACCAGGGGAAGCCGATGCGCCGCTGAGCCTTCCGCTCCAGCGTGCCGCTCACCACCCGCCGCAGATACTCCCCTTCGTGCACCCTCAGCAGCTGCTCGTCGGTGGCGGCGGAAGGCAGGGCGAGATCCTGCTGGTGCAGTACTCCCTGCGCCAGCAGCCAATGGCGCAGCAGCCGGTACTTGCTCATCGGGAAGCGATGCTCCGGCGGCAGCGGAAGCTCGAAAGTGTCGCAGTAGAAGGCCTTCACGCTATTAGCCTTCGATGCCGAGGCGCCAGTGGAGTCGAGTCGATCGAAGCCCGATCGATGGAAGCCCGACAGGTGAAAGCTCCGTGAAGCTGGGTCGACTCAATGAGACTCGCCGGGCTCCAGATGCACCAGCTCGCAGTTGACGCCGAGATCCTTCAGCTCGGATTGCAGCTGCTGCGGCGTTCCGGTGAGCAGAGGGAAGGTTCCCCAATGCACCGGCACCACCTGCCGCACCCCGAGATAGCGGCAGGCCCGCGCCGCCTGATGGGGATCCATGGTGAAGCGGTCGCCGATGGGCAGGAAGGCGAGCTCCGGACGATAGAGCTCAGCGATGAGCTGCATATCGAGGAAGAGGGCCGTATCTCCGGCGTGGTAGAAGGTGTAGCCACCGTCGATCTTGAACACCAGGCCGACGGCGTTGCCGCCGTCCACCAGCTTGTCGCCGTCCATCAATCCGCTGGAGTGCACCGCCTGCACCATAGAGATGTCCACCCCCAGCACCCTCTGAGTGCCCCCGGTGTTCATCGGCTGGCAATTCTTCACTCCCTGACTCTCCAGCCACTGGCAAATCTCCCAATTCGCCACCACCGCCTGGGGCTCGTAGGTCTTGGCCAGCTCCACGGCGTCATTGACGTGATCGAAGTGAGCGTGGGTCAGGCAAAGGATGTCCAGGCGACCGAGATCTTTCAGCTCTTCCGGACAGCGGGGGTTGGTGCCCACCCAACCCTCAATCAACAAGACCTCCCCACTGGGGAGATCACAGCGTACCGTCGAGTGACCAAGATAAGTGAATTTCGGACGCTTGTGCTGCGGCATTCCGACTCTCCTCAAAGGGTTCCAGCAGACGATCAGGGTTTGCGCCGAGATTGTATCGAAGCCGCGATCAGTCTCAACTCTCCCGAAGAGAATCCAAGCCCTTCTCTCGGTGCTCTTTCCCTCACAATCCCTGCACTCAGAAAGCCCCCATCCAAAAGCCATCTCTCTAAGAGCCATCTCTCCAAGAAATCACGCCCCCAACGACAAACGCCGCTCGTCGTGAGACGAACGGCGTTCGATGCGAGGATCTCTCGACCCTCGGGGTAGCTAGCGAAAAACGGCTTTAGGAGACCGTCGCGCCCAGCTCGCTGAGGAAACCTTCGCGCAGCTTGTGGTTGAAGGTGTGATCCGTCAGGCGGTAGTAGATGGTCTGGGCATCGCGGCGCGGAGCCACCAGGCCACGGGCCTTGAGCTTCGCCAGGTGTTGGGAGACCGCGGAGACGGAGACGCTGAGCATCTCGGCAAGATCACACACGCAGATCTCGTCGTGGGTCTCGAGGAGGAAGAGGAGCTTCAGACGGGTCGGGTTGCCGGCGAGGCTCAGCAGCTCAGCGGCTTCCTCGATGTCCGGGGCTACTTCCAAGTCGCGGCGAATACGGGCGATGTCCTGGGAACTAACGACTGCTTCCATGGTGGATCTCCTTCATGACAGAAGAGCGAATGGGATGTTGTCGGCCACCGGGTAGATGTTGCAAGTGGACGGTGACCGTTACCCTTGGTTGAGGAGTTTTCGCGACGGATGCCGAACGGCTCCCCAAATCGCGAATTCTCGGGGTGGATGACTTGCCAGATCTGAAGACTCCCCGGGCTCAAGAACCCGAAGAGATGGATCGGACCGCTCCCCCGAGCGGTGCCTCTCATCGGCGACTCCATACACTGTAGGAGAGCCGAGGGGGAGAGAGTTCAGAGAACGAGAAGGCTCAGCGTTGGCGAAGCTTCGTATGCCTGTGGTCGAGCGATTTCGAGAACCAACATCGACTCCATCAGCACCTTCAATATACAACAACCCGGTCTTGTTTTCAGCTTTTTTTTGAAAAAAGGTCCACTCTACTTCCACTGACTTTGTCTCAATTTCGAGCTGTGCGGCAACAAGGGGCAGGGCAGCGTTCCTGCTCAGGCTCCGCGAGACGCTGAGGCGAGCTGCCTTGACGAGCCCTCTGACTCTGGTTCGAGGCTCCCCCGGGGATTCTGAATCTACGGGAAGCTACGGCGGAGTCTCATAATAGATGTTTCGCAAGCACAGAATTTCTCGCATCAAAGCCTAGAAAAGCCCTGGGGTACCTGGTCTCAATGCCTCGAGGCCGTATAATTCATCAACCTCTAGACCATGCCGTCACCGCTCGCACCGCGGTGCTCTCAGCTTCCCTTTCCGTCGAAAGGTTTCCTATGCGCTCTCTTTCCACCGGCGGGCTCGCCCTGAGCCTCGGTCTGCTCGTGGTGGCCGCTAGCTTTTTGTTTTCAGCGACGGCCCAAGACCTGGACAACGATGCGGCAGCGGCCCCTGAGGGGACACCGCTGCTCACCACCGACCGCCTCTTCCCGGAACCGGCCCTCTCGCCGCGCAACGCCAATTACGTGGTGCATGCCATCCTCGACCCGCAGAGCCACCGCATCAGCGGCCGACTGGAGCTCACCTGGACCAATATCCAGGACGTCGAGACCGCCGAGCTGCCCTTTCACCTCTACTGGAATGCCTGGCGCAACGATCAGAGCTGGTGGATGATCGAGTCGGCGACCTCTTCTCGCCGCATGCCCCGAGGCCCCAAAGCCGAGGAGGATTGGGGCTGGCAGCAGCTCGAGAGAGTGCGTCTACTGCGCACCACCCCGCCGCCCCAGAGCGAGCCGGAGCGCCCTCGGAGACGCTCCCGGCGGCGTGCTGAAGCCGCTCCGCCACCGCCCGCCGGACCGCTGGACCTCACCTCCCAGGTACGCTTCGCGCCGCCGCCGGAAGCGCCGGAAGATCGCACCGTCGCCGTGCTCCCGCTGCCCCAGCCGGTGCCCCCCGGCGGCAGCGTCACGATAGAGATCCAGTGGAGCGCCCAGGTGCCCCGCACCGTCGCCCGCACCGGTCGCCGGGGAGAGAACTACTTCCTCGCCCACTGGCTGCCGAAGGTAGGAGTCTTCGAGGGGGAAGAGGGCTGGAATTGCCTGCCCTTCGACGTCTCCACGGAGTTCTTCTCCGACTTTGGCACCTACGACGTTCGCCTCACCCTGCCCCAGCGATTCGTCGTCGGCGCCACCGGTCGGCGAGTGACCCAGACGCCCTCCCTCAACGGCCAGATCACCCACCGCTTCGTCGAGGCGGACATCCACGGCTTCACCTGGACCGCCAGCCCCGACTACCTGGAGCTAGAGCAGCGCTTCGAGGTCATCGGGCTACCGCCGGTGCAGATGCGATTGCTGCTGCAGCCGGAGCATCGAGACCAGGCTCAGCGCCACTTCGACGCCACCGCCGCCACCCTGGAGCTCTACGGCCGCTGGTACGGCCCTTACCCCTATCCGCAGATCACCATCGTCGATCCGGCCTTCGGCACCCGCTTCGGCGGCATGGAATACCCCACTATCTTCACCTCCGGCTCCAGCTGGCTGAATCCCCAGGGCGGAGGCTCCCCGGAAGGGGTGACCATCCACGAGGCGGGGCATCAATTCTGGTACGGCATCGTCGCCAACAACGAATTCGAGCACGCCTGGCTGGACGAGGGCCTGAACACCTTCTCCACCGCCCGAGTGTACGAGGAGGCCTTCGGCGAGCGGGCCCACGTGGAGCGCTTCTTCTCGATTCCCGGATCCCGCCGCGGGGTCTTCCCCCTGCTCTTCGACTCGACGCGCTACAGCCGCCGGGTCCACGGCAATCGGCTCCACCGCTTCCGGCCGGTGGCGGCCGTCACCGAGGCCCCCTCCCAGCCCACCTACACTCACTTTCCCGGCACCGCCTCCGCGGTTTCGTACCACAAACCCTCCCTGTGGCTCGCCACCCTCGAGAACCTCATCGGCTGGGAAAGCCTGCAGCGCATTCTCTCCACCTTCTTTGAGCGCTACTCTTACGCTCACCCGAGCCCGGAAGACTTCTTCGCCGTCGCCGCCGAGGTCGCGCAGCAGGACGGCCACGACGACCTCTCCTGGTTCTTCGATCAGGTCTACGGCTCCGACGTCACCTTCGACTATGAAGTGGTGAGCGCCAAGAGCCGCCCGGCGGCGGGCAAGGGTCTCTTCGAACAGCCCGACGGCTCCCTCGAGCTGCGCCAGAAGAGCCCTGAGGAAGAGGCCCCGAGCCACCGCAGCGAGGTCATCGTTCGGCGCCGCGGGCAGGGAACCTTCCCGGTGGAGGTCGAGCTACGCTTCGAGGACGGCTCGAGCCTGCGCCGCTCCTGGGATGGCCAAGCCCGCTGGCAGCGCTTCGTGGAGATCTCCGCCTCGCCGCTGGTGGCGGCGGATGTGGACCCGGATCGGGTGCTGCTGCTGGATCTCGACGCCACCAACAATCAACACCGAGTCGAGCCCGCAAGCCGCCAGGCGGCAGCCCATTGGGGGACCCGCTGGCTGCTCTGGCTCCAGGATCTCACCCTGGCCACGACCGCCTACTTCTGAGGGGAGATCCCACTACCGTGAACGCCATCGAAGCCACTCTCCGCGGATTCATCCACGTCCTTTCGGCCCTCGGGCTCCTGCTCTTGCTGTGGTTCGCCAATCTCGTCCTCACCGTGCCGGCGGCCTTGGCGGTCTCCGAAATCGTCCACCAGGACATCCGCCACTCCGAGGCGGCAGACACGCTGAAGCAGGGCTTCGACCTCGAATGGCATAGCGAGTTCGAGCACCGCAACGCCTCCGACTCCCAAAGCCCCGGCCTCGCCGCCACCTTCGATCCCCGCTATCTGCTCGGCGTTTCCCCCCAGCTGGCGAATCTCGAGAGCTGGTGGAGCGGAGGGCTCTTCAGCCGCGAGAACCCCGGGATGCTGCTGGTCAGCGCCCTCGCCCTCGGCCACGGCCTGCTGTGGACCTTCCTCCTCGGCGGCATTCTCGCCCGCTTCGAGAATCGCTCCGCCTCCCGCGGGCTGGCCGAGTTCAGCGGCGCCTGTGGCCAGCACTTCGGCCCTCTGCTGCGCCTCGCCTTACTTTCCGCCCCGCTCTACTGGCTGCTCTACCTCGGCGGCGACCGCTTGATGGATGTCGTCGGCGACTGGACCACCGAAGCCACCGCACAAACCGCGGTGCTGGTCTGGGCGCTGCCCGCCGGCCTGTTTCTCGCCGGCCTGCTGCTGTTCACCCAATGGGTCTTCGACTACGCCAAGGCGGCGGTGGTGGTGGAACGCAAGGGAGCCTTCAGCGCTCTTGGCGCCGCCGTCGCCACCACCCTGCGTCGCCCCTTCACCACCATCACCATCGGCCTGCTTCACGTTCTCGCCTTTGCTCTCCTGCTCTTCCTCTGGCACCTCTTCGGTCCCGGCACCGAGGCCAGCAGCTGGACGACGGTGGTGCTGGTCTTTCTGGCCAGCCAGCTCTACATCATCGCCCGCCTCGGCCTGCGCCTGAGCCGAATCGCCGCCCAGCTGGAAGTTCTGCGCTCCAGCCGGGGACTGCGTTTTTAAGCTCCGGTGCTCCTGGAGCACCATAAAGACCGAGCCCCCAGGGTCGCGGTAGCGACCACCGGGGGCTCCATGCGGGCTTGCTAGCGGATCAGGCCAGTACCGTCAGCAGCAGCCAGTCGTCAGCGGCGGCGAATACTGAGCTCGCCGACTCCCGACTCCACCTCGAAGCGCAGAGTCGGAGCGCCTTCCGGCAGCATCTCTTCCGCCTCGAGATCGCGGACGATGCGCTCGCCGACGGAGACCTTGGCGGTATCTACGTCTACCGCTACTCCCTCCGGCACCCGCACGTCGCATTCGCCGACGCCGAGGCTGACCCTGATATCCGAGTCGTTGCGCCACTCGCCGGAGAGGTCCACCTGCAGCTCCCCAACTCCGCTGTTGATGTCCACCGTCTGGGGACTGGCGTTGCCCACCCGGGAGATGGTCACCTCGCCGACGGAGCCGTCGGTCTTGATTTTCTCCGCCGGCTGGGCGAGAGGCTCAGAGAAATCGAGGGAGTGATCCCCGGGGCCGTATTCCAGATCCACCGCCTGCACCACCAGACCGCCTAGGTCCACACGAGACTCGCCGACCCCCAGCGATCCCTCCACCTTCATCGGGAGGTTGCGGGGAACGAAAATCTGGATCTCGTTGTCGATGCGGTTATTGCCGAAGAAGCGGCGGAAGAAGGGCACCTTGGTATCGAAGCTCACCCGGTACTGCCAGGTTCCATCCTCCGCCGTGTCGAGGCTCTCCTCCAGCCGGAAGGACGCGCGGTCATATTCCGCCACCACCCGGAAACCATCCTCGGGTGGACCGGGCACCACCACGACCTCCGCCATGGTGAGGTCCAGCTCCAGCACGCCGGCCTGAGCGGGGGCTCCGCGGCGTCCCAGGCGCCCTTCGCGCCCAGAGGCGTCGGCGAACTCGTCGAGGGAGACGGTGGCATCCGATGCGCCGAGGCTGCCGACGGCGGACCCAGAGGCCTCACCGGAGGAATCGCCCCCCGTCGCTTCGGCTCCAGCCTCCCCATTTTCCGCTCCCTGGCCCTCGGAAGAGGAGAGAATCTCGCGACGCAGCTCTTCCTGGAAGGGCTCTGGGTCCGGCGCGCCACCGAGCAATAAGCCCAGGCCGCCGAGCAGCAGAGGCACGCCGATAAAGAGGAAGATCACCCCGAGACAGCCGAAGCAACCGAATTTGAAACAACCGCGGGTGGGATTGGAGGACTTGGTCATGGCGGATCTCCTTGCGGGAGGCGCTGGCGGTGAGGGGCGCTGGGATCGTCGGGGGGGGTTGCGATCGTCACACGCTACGAGAAGAGGAGCGCACCGTCGAGAAAGACTGGGGGTCGTGGGCTCCGAGGCACTGTTGTTCCTACTACGCCGCCCTCGTGCGAGCTGTTTCGCTCATTTTCGAAAGGCTCGTCTCAATTGGCCCCCTGTCGCGCTGGTTCTATAGCGGCCAGGACCATAGCACGGTGCTCAAAAGTGCGCCCTTCCGAGGCTTCTCTGAGGACCCTGAGAAGCCTCGAAGAGAGTCATGAACCAACCTCGAACTGCGAGATAGAACGGCGGGGAAGGCCAGCCAACAACCAATCCAGCTCTCAGCCTTTGCGCAGGCGCAGCGCGTTGGCGATCACCGACACCGAGGACAGGCTCATCGCCGCGCTGGCGATCATCGGCGACAGCAGCCAGCCGGTCCAGGGATAAAGCACCCCCGCGGCGAGGGGAACGCCGAGGGCGTTGTAGCCGAAGGCGAAGATCAGGTTCTGCCGAATGTTCTTCATCACCTCTCGGCTCAGACGCCGGCCCCGCAGCAGGGCGCGGAGATCTCCCTTCACCAGGGTGATGCCGGCGCTCTCCAGGGCCACGTCGGAGCCGGTGCCCATGGCGATGCCGACATCCGCCCGCGCCAGGGCCGGGGCGTCGTTGATGCCGTCCCCGACCATCGCCACGCCCCTTCGCGGATCGCCACTGCCTCCCTCTCTCGAAGCACCGAAACCCTCGCGTTCTTGGTAGCGCTGCACCAGATCGTCCTTATCCTGGGGCAGGACCTCGGCGTGGACTTCCTCGATCCCCGTCTGCCGAGCCACCGACCGCGCCGTGCCCTCGGCATCGCCGGTCACCATCACCAGCTCCAACCCTTCACCCTTCAGCTCTCGGAGAGCCTGAGCCGCCGACTCCTTGATGGGATCTTCCAGCCTCAGCAGGCCCGCCAGCTTGCCGTCTACGGCAGCGAAGATCACCGTCGCCCCGGCCTTGCGAGCCTCGACCGCCTGCTGAGCGAAGGCCTCTAGAGGCCCCTCGGCGGCGGGTATCAACGTCTCCCGCAGCAGGCGCTCGCTGCCGAGCAGCACCTCGCGGCCCTCCACAAGGCCCCGGATGCCGCGACCGGTCGCGGCCTCAAACTCCTGCACCGGAGCCAAAGCAAGGCCTCGGTCCTGGGCGGCGTTGACCACTGCCCGAGCCAGCGGATGCTCGCTGTAGCTCTCCAGGCTCGCCGCCAGGCGCAGCAGCTCCTCCGCCATGAGCGTGGAGGCCCCGGCGATCTCCACTCCCACGAGGCGCGGCCGACCTTCAGTGAGGGTGCCGGTTTTATCCAGCAGCAGGGTGGAAACCTGGGAAAGCCGCTCCAGGCTCTCGGCATCTCGCACCAGAACACCCTCCCGGGCCCCCCGCCCTACCCCCACCATGATGGACATGGGAGTCGCCAGGCCGAGGGCGCAGGGACAGGCGATGATCAGCACCGAGACCGCCGCCACCAGGCCGTGGAGCAGAGGAGCCCTGACGCCGAGGCTCGCCCCGAAGATCCACCAGAAGAGCAGCGCCAGGACCGCCACCAACACCACCGCCGGCACGAAGTAGGCGGCCACCCGGTCTACCTGGCTCTGCACCGGGGCCCGGGACCGCTGAGCCTGCGCCACTCGCTCGACGATGCGCGAGAGCAGGGTATCGTCGCCCACCGCATCCGCCCGCAGGATGAAGCTTCCCTGCTGGTTAAGGGTGCCCCCGGCGACCTCGTCGCCGGGTCCCTTGTTCACCGCCATCGCCTCGCCGGTGAGCATCGACTCATCCACCGAGCTGGCTCCCTCCACCACCTCTCCGTCCACCGGCACCGACTCACCGGGGCGCACCCGCAGCCGGTCCCCCACCATCACCCGGTCCAGAGAGACTTCCTCTTCGCCGTCACCGGTGATTCGGTGGGCGACGGTGGGCGACAGCTCCAGTAGCTCTTGCAGAGCGCGGCGGGTTCGGCCCCGAGCCAGCAGCTCCAGCACCTGCCCCAAGAGCACGAGGGTGATGATCACCGCCGCCGACTCGAAGTACACCTGAGGCGCGCCGTCGGCGGAGAGGGCTGAGGTCGGGAGAGTCCAGGGGAAGAGGATGGCGAACAGGCTGAAGAGGGTGGCGGCGCCGGTGCCCAGGGCGATGAGAGTAAACATATTCGGGCTGCGGTTGACCACCGAGTCCCAGCCCCGCTGAAAGAAGGGCCAGCCGCCCCACAGCACCACCGGCAGAGTGAGGGCTAGCTGCGCCCAGAAGGAAGCCGCGATCCCGGCTGGATACCCGACGGTAGCGTTCAGCCACCTCCCCACGGGGAAACCCACCATCTCCCCCATCGCCACCACGAGCAGAGGCAGAGTGAGGGCCCCACAGACCCAGAATCGGCGGCGCATGGAGAGCAGCTCCGGATCGTCTCCGTCGTCCACCAACCCCGTCGACTCCAGGGCCATGCCGCATTTCGGACAGGCGGCGGGAACCTCCGACTCCACCCCCGGGCACATCGGGCAGATGTAGGCGGCGGAGCTGGCGCCTCGCTGAATTGGAGACACGCCCGCACCGCCGTGGCAGCAGCCACCGCTGTCCTCCTCCGAGGGGACGGACTTCGGAGCCTCGTCAGCGGCGGCCCCACCGCAACACGACTCGGCAGTCGCTCCAGACGCCTCTTTCACTCCCTCCGCCGGCGACCCACCGCAACACGACCCGGAAGTCATCGCGGCGGCTTGCGTCTCCTCCTGTGCGGAGGATCCACCGCAACAGGACGCGGAAGGGGCGTCGGAAACCTTCGATTGGACCATCTCCGCCGCGGCTTCCGGGGAAGCCTCAGAGGAGGAGTCAGGAGAGGCAGTCTCTGACGAGTGGCAGCAGCTCATGGGCTCTCTTTCTCAAGTCATGGCTGGGTAAGGCAACCGACTGAGTCGCTCAGAAAGACGGGGAGCAGGAGCGATCTCGGCTCAATCCTCGATCAGCTCGCCGCAGCGAGCCATCGACTGACCATGGTAGGGATTGCCGATTTCGCCGGCGGGCTGCAGCCAGCTGCGCTTGGCCATCGGGCAGTAGGCCACCGAAGGCACATCCACCACCATCAAGGCACGATAGCGCACCAGAGGCTTGGTGAGCTCGTAGAAGGCGTCTCGGGTAGCCGCCAATCCCTCAGCTGTGGCCAGCCCCCCCGCCGCCTCGTAGAGCAGCGGCGCCAGCTCGCGGGCAGACTCCAGCTCATCCCGGGAGACTCCCGCGACGGCAACCGAAAGATCCGAGGCGGTGAGCTCCCGAAGCGCTGATTCCAAATCCGCCGCGGCCTCGGCAACGCCTTCGGTGGTGTCGTGGAGCAGCGCCAGCCGGACGACCTCGTAGCGCTCCAGGGCGTAAAGGATGGGCGCTTCGCCGCTCTCCGCCGCCATCAGCGAAAGAGGCGCTACCGACGCCAACAAGAGCATCGACAGCAAAGCGGGGAGCAGCGCGGAGGCAAGGGAGAAGACCGGCTGCGAAAGGGGCAGGGAAGTTAGCGATCTCATGGGATCTCTCCAGATAGAAGTCTTCGGGGGGGGGGTGATCAGGAAGTGAGGGAATCGGGAATCTGTGAAGGCTGAGGAGCCTGGGGAAGTGGTGAAAGCTGGGGAAGTGGTGAAGGCCGGGAGAGCTGAGGCGTCGGTCCTCCGGGCTCAAGGCCGCGGCGGCGCCACAGGAAGTAGAGGATGGGGAAGATCAGTAGCTCCGCGGCGAAGGAGGTCACCACCCCGCCGACCATCGGCGCGGCGATGCGCCGCATCACCTCCGAGCCGGTGCCCGTAGACCACAGGATCGGGGCGAGGGAAGCCAGCACCGTGGCCACCGTCATCATCTTCGGCCGCAGGCGCTGCACCGCCCCCTGATCCACCGCCAGGGCGAGGTCTCCCCAGGTGCGCATGCGCCCGGCGACCGCCCGCTGCTCATAGGCGAGATCCAGATAGAGCAGCATCACCATGCCGGTCTCCGCCGCCAGGCCGGCGAGGGCGATGAGGCCCACCCACACCGCCACCGAGAGCTGATAATCCAGCAGGTCCAGCAGCCAGAAGGAGCCCACCAGCGAGAAGGGCACCGAAGAGAGCACGATGAGAGATCGCACCACCGAGCCGGTATGGAGCTGGAGGATGACGAAGATCAGCAGCAGGGTCAGAGGCACGATCCACAGCAGGCGCTGGCGCACCCGCTCCATGCTTTCGTATTGGCCGGACCAAAAGATGGTGTAGCCCGCCGGCAGCTCTACCTGCTCCGCCACCTCCTGCCGGGCGCGCTGCACCCAGCCGCCGATATCGGCGGTATCGAGGTCGACGTAGACCCAGGCGTTGGGGCGGGCGTTCTCGGACTTGATCCCCGGCGGGCCGCTGCGGATCTCTAGCCGGGCCAGCTGACGCAGCGGCACCTGGGCGCCGCCGGGGGTCGCCACCAGCACCTCCCCCAGAGCCTCCGGGTGATCCCGCAGCTCCCGGGGGTAGCGTAGGTTGATGGGGTAGCGCTCCAGGCCCTCCACCGTCTCGTCGACGTTCATCCCGCCGATGGCGCTCTGGATCACCTCCTGCACGTCCGCCACCCGCAGCCCGTAGCGGGCGACCGCCTCGCGGTCGATGTCGAAGTCCAGGTAGGTCCCCCCCATCACCCGCTCCCCGTAGGCCGAGAGGGTGCCCGGCAGGGTGCGCACCACCGCCTCCACCTCCCCCGCCAGCTGCTCCAGCACCTCCAGATCCCGGCCGCCGATCTTGATCCCCACGGGGGTCTTGATGCCGGTGGAAAGCATGTCGATGCGGGTCTTGATGGGCATCGTCCAGGAGTTGGTGAGCCCCGGAAAGCGCACCGCCTCGTCCAGCTGGCGCACCAGCTCCTGGCGGGTCATGCCGGGCCGCCACTGGGACGGGTCCTTGAGCTGAATGGTGGTCTCGATCATCGACAGCGGCGCCGGATCGGTGGCGGTATCCGCCCGCCCCACCTTGCCCAACACCGTCTCCACCTCCGGGAAGGAGGCGATGATGCGGTCGGTCTGCTGTAGCACCTCCTTGGCCTTGGTGATGGAGACCCCCGGCAGCGTGGTGGGCATGTAGAGCAAGTCCCCCTCCCACAGTGGCGGCATGAACTCCGAGCCGAGACGCTGGAAGGGCAGCCAGGTGAGGGCTACCGCCGCCAGCCCCACCACCAACACCAGCCAGCGGCGGCGCAGCGAGAAGTGCAGGGCCGGCCGATAGACCGCCCGCAGCAGGCGGGAGACTGGATTCTTGCCCTCTGACACCACCCGCCCGCGGACGAAGAAGAACATCAGCACCGGGATCACCGTCACCGCCAGCAGGCAGGCCATCGCCATGGTGTAGGTCTTGGTGTAGGCCAGGGGCTTGAACAGACGCCCCTCCTGATTCTCCAGCGCGAAGATCGGCAGGAAGGAAACGGTGAGGATCAGCAGGGTGAAGAAGAGGGTGGGGCCCACCTCCTGGGCCGACTGCAGGATGATCTGGAAATGGCCGCGGCGCTCGCCCGGCGCCAGCTCCTGATCCCGCTCCAGGTGCTTGTGGGCGTTTTCCACCAGCACGATGGCGGCGTCCACCAGCACCCCGATGGAGATGGCGATGCCCCCCAAGGACATGATGTTCACTCCCAGGCCCTGGAAGTGGAGGAGCACGAAGGCCAGCAGAATGGAGGCCGGCACCGAGACCACCGCCACCAGGGCGGAACGCAGGTGGAAGAGAAAGATCAGGCACACCAGGGCCACCACCAGCAGCTCCTCCCACAGGGTGTGAAGGAGGGTCTCTACGGAGCGCTGGATCAGCTGGGAGCGATCGTAGGCAATGGTGATCTCCACGTCCTCCGGCAGGCCCGCCTGGAGCTCTTCCAGGCGCTGGCGCACCCGCTGGATGGTCTCCCGCACGTCGGCACCGGCGCGCACCACCACGATCCCCGCCACCGTCTCCCCCTCGCCCTGCCACTCCGCCACGCCGCGGCGAATCTCTGGGCCCAGCTGCACCGTGGCGACGTCCTCCAGCCGCACCGGCACGCCCCCGGGGCCGGTCTTCAGGGCGATTCCCCGCAGGTCCTCCACGCTCTCGACGTAGCCCCGCCCCCGCACCATCAGCTCCCGCTCCGAGAGCTCCACTAGCCGCCCGCCGACCTCGCCGTTGGAGCGGCGGATGGCCTCCTTCACGACGTTCAAAGATATCTCGTAGGCCCGCAGTCGATCGGGATCCACCACCACCTGGTATTGGCGCACGAAGCCGCCGAAGGTCGCTACCTCCGAAACCCCCTCCACGGAGCTGAGGCCGTAGCGCAGATACCAATCCTGCAGGCTGCGCAGCTCGTCCAGGGAGCGGCGGTCGCTGTTGAGCACGTATTGCAGCGCCCAGCCGACCCCGGTGGCGTCGGGGCCGAGCCGAGGGCTGGCGCTCCTCGGCAGCTCGCCACCGAGGCTGGAGAGGCTCTCCAGCACCCGGGAGCGAGCCCAATAGAGATCGGTGCCGTCTTCGAAAATCACGTAGACGAAGCTCACGCCGAAGAAGGAATAGCCGCGCACCGTGCGGGCCCCGGGCACCGCCAGCATCTTGGAGGTGAGCACGTAGGTGACCTGATCCTCCACCACCTGGGGAGCCTGGCCGGGATACGGGGTGTAGACGATGACCTGCACGTCGGAGAGATCCGGGATCGCGTCCACCCGCGCCTGGGAGACCGCCCAGCCCCCCGCCGCCAGCGCTCCCGCCAGCGCCATCAGCACCAGCAGGGGATTCTCCAGCGACCAGCGGATCAGCCTAGTGAGCATGGGGCTGGCCTCCAGAGCGCTGCTGAATCAGCTTCGCCATCGCCTCCCGCAGACTGGATTCGCTGTCCAGCAGGAATTGAGCGGAGGTCACCACCTCTTCCCCCTCGGCCACGCCGGAGAGGATCTGCACCCGGGAAGCGCTCTCCACGCCGAGGGTCACGGAGCGCGGAATGTAGGTATCCGGCGCGCCGCCGGTGCCCGCCTCCCGCACCACCACTACGTTGCGGGCACCGGTGCGCAGCACCGATTCCAGCGGAACGGTAACCGTCGCATCGCTGCCCATGCCGGCACCCCCATCACCACTGGTACCGCCGCCGCTAGTACCGCCGCCGCTGGCGGCCAGGAAGCTGACGTCGGCGTACATCCCCGGCCGCAGCCGGCCGTCGGCGTTGGGCACCGCGAGCTTCACCGGCAGGGTGCGGGTGGCCTCGGTGAGCTCCGGCGCCAGGAAGCGCACCCGACCGGTGAAGACCTCGCCGGGGAAGTAGGTCAGGCGCACCTCGGCGGTGGAGCCCTCCCGCACCCACGGGATCTGAGTCTCGAAGAGCTCCACCGAGAGCCACAGAGTGGCGAGATCGGCGATATGAAAGAGCTCCAAACCCGGACGCACGGCCATGCCTTCGAGACCGGAGACCTTCTTCATCACCACCCCGCTGGCGGGGGAGCGCACGGTGACGGTGCGCAGCACCTCCCCACCCTGCTCCAGCTGCCGCACCTGCTCTTCGCCGACATCCCAATAAGAGAGCCGGGTGCGAGCCGCCGTCACCAGCTCCTGAGCCCGCTGGCGCACCTCCTGCGGCGCGTTCGCCAAGGAGCGAGCGTAGGCCTGGGCGTCCAGCAGCTCCCGCTGGGTCTGTACCAGGTCCGGGGAGTAGACCTCGAAGAGAGGCTGCCCCTGACTCACCCGCTCACCGACGTAGTGCACGTAGACCGTCTCCACCCAGCCGGAGTACTTGGTGGTCACCGTCACCATGCGCTCCTGGTCGTATTCTAGATAGCCCACGGCGTCCAGGCGCCGCTCTAGCACCTCCCGGCGGGCGCGCTCGGTGCGCACGTTCATCGCCTGGGCGAGGCCGGCGTCGAGATGCACCGCGGGGCGCTCATCGAGAGACTCAGCTGGTGCGGATGGAGAAATCCCCGAGGTGCCGCCTGGGGCGTCCTCCAGAATCACCTCCACCAAGTCCATGCCACAGATGGGACAGGAGCCGGGATCCCCCTCAATCACCTGGGGATGCATGGGACAGGTCCAGAGGGCCTCGCCACCAGCTTCGGCCCCCTGGCCGTGATCGTGACCGTGATCGTGGTGATGAGCTGCATCGTGAGAGGGGTGGGAGGCCAAAGCAGCAGCCGATCCAGCCTCGGCCTCCCCGGGAGCCGCCGCCGGCACCAGGTCCATGCCGCAGATCGGGCAGGAGCCTGGGCCTTCCTGTAAGACCTGGGGATGCATGCCGCAGGTGTGAAGCTCGGCGGTAGCCGCTGGCCCAGCCGCATCTCCAGAGTCCGATCCGAGCCACGACGGCAGCGGCGAGATCCCTAAGGGATCCAGCACCAACAGCAGGGTCAAGGCTACGCCCACCAGCAGCCCACCGAGGGCTGCCCAGAGCGAGCCTCTAGCTCCTCGCGGAGGCTCCGCGCCGAGAATGTCTTCCTCTCTCTCGTACCCCGGCGGGAGCTCTTCGAGGGCGGGATCACGAGTTGAATTTTCGGCGCTCATGGCAGCTCTCCAGGGAGCTCCGCGGGACTCTCTAGGGAGTCCTGGGAGCGATGCACGGGATCTACAAAATCGATCAGCGGGCTGGCCAGCTCACCCTCCAGCTGAGCTCGGGCAATGGCGACATCCGCGGTGATCCGCGCCAGCGCCAGGCGCACCTCGAAGAGGGTGTGTTCGGCATCCAGGATTTCCAGGGCCGAAAGCTGAGCGGTGGCGTAGGCGGTCTCGGCGGAGGCCAGGGCGGCCTGGGCCTGAGGCAGCAGCACCTCCGCGGTGAGCCGCCGCTGGGACTCCAGCAGCGGCAGTCGGTGCAGCAGCTCCCCCACCCGCGCCGCCACCCGGCGCTCTAGATCCAGCAGCCGGGCCGACGCCGCCCGCTGCTTTTCCACCTGCTCCTCCACCGCCGCCCGGCGGCGCTCCCGAGCGAGGGGCACCGCCACTCCCGCCGTCAACGCCAGCACGTCGTCGCCGTTTCCCTGCGGCGGCGCTCGGCGCCCGGCGGCGTCTCGGCGCTCCCCCACCTCGGTCCATCCCAAACCGATCCGCAAATCCGGCCAGCGGTCCCGCCGCGCCAGCTCCACCAGCGGCTCGAAGCGCTCCACCGCCACCCGCGCCGCCGCCATGTCGGGCCGATCCCGCAGCGCCGCCCGCACCCAAGACTCCAGCTCCGGCTCTGCCCAGGTGCCTGGCACCTCCCCGGCCTGCCGATCGAAGAAGAAGGTGCCTGGCACCTCTGCGGAGCGCTCCTCTTCAGAGGCCACCTCTTCAGCAGGCAGATCTTCGGGGAGAAGCTCCGCGGAGGAGGCTGCCAACAGAGCCCGGCCTGCCAGAGGAGCCTGAGCAGCGGCTCCCCGCAGGGCGTTGAATTGAGACAGCAGCTGGCCGTGACGCACCTCCAGCGCCAGCAGCTCCTGCTCTGCCCGGGTAATCGCGCTCTGCAGCCGCAAGACCTCCTGCTGGCGACCGGCACCGGTGGCGTAGCGGGAGCGGGCCACCACCTCGTGGCGCCGCAGATGGTCGCGCTCTTCGGTGGCGATGAGGCGGTGCTCTTCGAGGAAGGCGAGCTCTTCCAGCAGCCGGCGAGCCTCCGTCAGCACCTCCAGCCGCACCGACTCCAGGTGGCCGTGGGCCGCCACCACCGCCAGCGCCGCCGCCTGCTCCGCCAGCCCCAATTTGCCGTACACCGGGATTCGCTGGCTGATCTGAAGCTGCCCCCGCTGGGGCCCGACCCGGGTCTCCGGCGGCAGAGCGAAGAGGGTCAGCTGAATCTCTGGATCCGGCAGGGCGCGCACCTGGGGCGCCCGCTGGCGAGCAGCGGCCACCTCGTGACGGGCAGCGGCGACTCGGGCGCTGCGCCGCAGCACCTCCTCCAGCGGCAGGCGATGAGCTAGCGGCAAAGCTTCCAGCAGCTCCGCAGCCGCGGCCGGCGGCGGCGCTTCAAAAGCCACCGACAGACTTTGTTGGACCTGCTGGGCCTGATCGCTTTGTTGAGACAAAGCCTCCGGCGGCGATAGCGCTAAATAGATAGCGAGACCGCATGGAACCAGCAGCCGGCGGGATGAAGGGCCTAGAACGCCTAGAGCAATGCGAAGAAAGCCAGGCCAGGGATCAACAAATCGACACGCGAGGCGAGGGAATTCGACGGGCAAGAGAAACCTCCCCGAGGTTCGTTTCGAACGAGCAGCGGACGGCGACGCGCACCACGGCGCGGCACCTTCCGCTCAGGAAACGAGCTCAGGAAGGATCAAAGGATCCAGCGATCCAGCAGGCTCAGGCGCGCCAGCTGGTGCGGAGGATCGGGGGGTCTAGGGACGAATTCGCTGGTGGAGACGGGCGGAGCGAGACGGGCCGCCGGCACCGCCAACGGCGGCAGCAGCTGAGCATCGCCACTCGGCGCCGGCAGGGCCCTCAGCGGGTGCTCGGGCTCGTCCTGGGCCGAGTCGAAACAGCACTCCATCGCCGCCGGAGCGCTCTCCCCCTTCGAAGGCGTCGCGGGCTCTTCGGCCGGCTGCTCGGCAACCTGGTGAGATTCCGCCACGCCATGGCAAGACGGAGCGCCATGGGCTGGCTCAACCCTCTCACCCTCGCCCTGTTTCGCCTCTTGCGTCCTCTCCCCGTGCTCCATCTCCCCTCCCGCCACCATCATCGCGCAGGCGTCCCAAGGCAGGCAAAGGCCCGGGCAGAAGGTGGCCAATGCGCCGGAGAAAATCCAGGCGCAAAGCAGCAGAAGGGTCGGCAGCTGTCGAGAACGACGCAACATAAGAGCTGGATGATAGCATCCTCAGCCTATTCCGTATCCTTGGCAGGAGCGTCGGTGGTCCCCTCGAGATCACCGCGGGAGACGATCAAAGAAGGCCGCAGGGTTCTCAAGAGGGCCCTTATCGGCACTCATCCCATCAGTTGAGGAAGCTCCGTGATCGTCTACAAAGACTACGACCAGAAGCAGCTGGATCATCAATACAACAAGCGAGCGGAAGTCCCGAACTTCCAGGTCTACGTCGACGACTGGCAGCGGCGCAGCGAGGAGGCGCGGGGGCGGTGGGCTCACCAAAGTGATCTGAGCTACGGCTCCGGCCCGCGGGAGACGCTGGACTTCTTTTCCGCCGATGCTGACGGCGGCCCCCTGCTGATCTTTCTCCACGGCGGCTATTGGCAGGCGATGGACAAAAGCGTCTTCCACTTCCTGGTAGAGGGCTTCCTGCCCCTGGGGGTCCATTGCGCCATCGTCAACTATCCCCTTGCCCCGGCGGCCACCATGGACGAGATCGTGGGCTCCAGCCGCCGCGCCCTCGCCTGGCTCGCCCGCCGCGCAAGCGCCCTGGGCTTCGACGCCGAGACGATCCATGTCTCCGGCCACTCCGCCGGGGGACACCTCGTCGCGATGCTCGCCGCGACCTCCCGCGAGGAGCTAGAGGCCTTCGAAGGCTCCACCGAACCACGATCCGAGGGCGAGGCCATCGACCCGCTACCGGAGCAGCCGGTGCACAGCGTCTGCGCCCTCTCCGGCCTCTTCGATCTCAAGCCGGTGCGCCTGAGCTATCTCAACGCCGTTCTCGGGATGAACGCCGACTGCGCCCAGCGCAACAGCCCCCAATACCTCAACGCAGTATCCACCGCTCCCCTGGTGGTAGGCGTCGGCGGCGACGAGGCGGATGAATTTCTCGCCCAGAGCAGAGACTTCGCCAGTCGCTGGCGGCAGCAGGGCCTCGAGATCGAGGAGTGGGCGCCGGAGGGCGCCAATCACTTCAATATTCTGGACGACTTCTGTCAGCCCGGCGGCCAGCTGCACAGCGCGGTACTGCGGCAGCTGGGGCTTCCCGGGGCCGGATTCAGCGTGGCGCCCTCACCCCCCGGCGAGGACGCCCTCAGCGGTACTTAAACTCAGCCCCAGAAGTCCAAGCAGGGAACCTCGGGGCAGAGAAGTCAGAGCAGCGACTCGACCTCGATCTCGCTGAGCTCGATGGTCGAGACCGGCTCTAGGGTCTCGACGAACTTCTCGTTGAGGCTGTCGACGGTGAAGGACCCCTCCCCGCTGACGCCGAGATTCTCCGCATCGAAGAACAGAAGCCCCTCCACCCGGCGATAGTTGAAGAGCTTGCGGTAGCGCAGCCCGCCACGCTCCCGGCCGGTGCCAAAGGTATAGCCGTAGGCCTCCAGGCGAGCGGTCTTGGGGTCGAAGAAGTAGACGTACTCATCGGATGCGTCGGTGCTAGATCCCGCCGCGAAGACCACCTTCACCCGGTGTAGAGAGCGGTTTCCCCAGGTCTCGATGCCCTGATCGATCTTGTAGGCATCGGCATCGTTGAGTCGGAAGGGCAGAAAGGGGAAGTAGGTCCGCGCGCTAACGAAATCCCGGGCGCGCTGCTCCTGCTCGTCGTTCAGCGGCACCACCACGCCGTCCTCGCGACGCTCGACGCTGTCGTTTCTCGAGCGCACCACGATCCGCTTGCCCTCCTCCGTCTGGGATTCCACCTGATGATCGAAGCGGCTGCCGCTCATCGTCGAACGCACCTTGAAGGAGCCGGATTTCGAGCTCACCAAGAGCTCTGAATTCGACCACAAGAAGAGTTCTCCGCCGTGGAATTCGATCGCGCGGTCGACGATCTCCAACCTCTCTACCGCATCCTTATGAGGCGCCTTGCTCTCCTCCGCCGCCGCGGGAGTCGCCACGACGGCCATCACCAGAAGTAGGCAGATGCCCACGCCGAGCATCGAGGCGAGAGGGAATCGAGAATCGGAACGAAGGCGATGAGAGATTGCGTGCACGGGAGATCTCCTCAAGGTTTTTCGTCCCTGCGGTCGATGGATCCAGCGGGCGATCCCCTCGAAGTGAAGGCACCGGAGGCGAGATCGCCGGAAGCGGGGACGGGAAGAATCGCTGATCAGTAGTGGATGGCAGAAGTGGGAGTTGAGCTCTGGCAGTTCTGTCGAAGGGACCGGCGGTGGTCGCTCTGGCGAGAAGGTACGACCTGGGGACTACCGTGGTTTCAGACCAGCGAGGTGAGAACCCATGGGCTCAAGCTCTCACCGGGAGCCGGAAAGGGAATTGGTCGGGGAACCGATAAGGCAGCCTCAGAGCACGTTACGGCGAGCTTCCTCTTCCTGGCCGAAGACGCGGTCGAACCAGCGCCGGAAGGGATGCTGCTCCCGCTCTCGATCCTGGCGGTCTCGCCTCGGTCGGCGGTCATCGTGCCACCAGCGGGAGTGCAGCGGGCAGAGATCCGCCGGCTGATAGCCCTCGCGGAAGACCTCCACCAGGACGTCCGGACAGCTCTCCGTCGCCAGATCCCCGGAGGCGGGATCGACGGCGGCGGTGACGATTCCCTCTGGGGCCTCGAATCGTGGCCATCCGCCGCTGGGGCTCACCCCCTCGATGAAGCGAGACCAGATCGGCAGCGCCGCCCGGGTGCCGGAGAGGCGGGTGGTGGAGTTGTCGTCGTAGCCTACCCACACCACCGCCGCCAGCCGCGAGGAATAGCCGCCGAACCAGCTGTCGCGGCGATCGTTGGTGGTGCCAGTCTTGCCCGCTAGGGGCCCCCGCAGGCCATCGTAGCGGGCGCGGCGGGCGGTCCCCCGCTCGAACACCCCCTGCAGGACAGAGGTCAGCAGATAGGCGCTCTGAGGGGAGATCACTCTCTCCCCCTCCGCCGTCTCCAGCGCCGGCACCGCCTCCCCGGTGGCGGTGTAGATCGCGGTCAGGCCGTGAGCCGGGGGGCGCACGCCGCCGGAAGCCAGGGTGCCGTAGGCGGTGGCCATCTCCAGAGCGGTGACCTCGAAGGCCCCCAGGGCCAGCGACGGGAGGGGCTCCATGCGGCCTTCGAAGCCGAGGCCTCGGGCTAGCTCCACCACCCGCTTGAGGCCGGTCTCCAAAGCGAGGCGCACTGTCGGCACGTTGCGGCTGCGCTCCACGGCGGTGCGCACGCTCATCCAGCCCTCGAAATCGTCGTCGTCGTTCTGCGGGCTCCAGCGCCGCCCCGCCAGGGTGACGGTGATGGGAGAGTCGTCCACCAGGCTGGAGGGCGCCGCCACGCCGCGCTCGAAGGCCGCCGCATAAACCACCGGCTTGAAGGCGCTACCGGCCTGACGGCGGGCCCCGGCGACTCGATCGAATTGGCTCGTCCCGTAGTCTCGACCGCCGACGTAAGCGCGAATGCCGCCGCTCTCGGGGTCCACCGCCACCAGCGACCCCTGCAGCGGCTCCGGCCCTTCGTGATTCTTCTGCCAGCCTTCTTCCAGGCTCTCCAGGCCCCAGCTGACGGCCTCCTCCGCCCGCTCCTGAGCCTTGGCGTCGAGGGTGGTGAGCAGCTGATAGCCGGCGTCTTCCAGGCCGTGGATGCCGAAGCGCTGCTGAGCCTCCTGGGTGACGTAATCGCTGAAGTAGGGCGCGAAGCGCACCCGCAGCGGCCCCTGCTCCACCTTCAGCTCCGCCTGCCGGGCCGTCGCCAGCAGCTCTGGATCCAGCCATTTGAGCTCACCGATCCGATCCAGCACCCGATCCCGCCGCTCCAAACAGCGCTCCGGATGATTCAGCGGGTGATAGATCGCCGGAGCGGGGATCATTCCCGCCAGCGCCGCCGCCTCTTCCAGGGTCAGTTCCTCCACCGGCTTGTGGAAATAGGCCCAGGAGGCCGCCCCGACGCCGTGCAGATTGGTGCCCGCCACGCTGCCGAGGTAGATCTCGTTGAGGTACGCCTCGAGGATCGCCTGCTTGCTGTAGCGCATCTCCACCAACACGGCGAGGAGCATCTCCCGAACCTTGCGGGAGACGGTGCGCTCGTGGGTCAGGAAGAGGTTCTTCACCAGCTGCTGGGTCAGGGTGCTGCCCCCCTGGCGCACGGTGCCGCCCCTGAAATTCACCCAGGCGGCGCGCAGGATCCCGGTGACCGAGACCCCGGCGTGACGGAAAAAGTCGTCGTCCTCCATCGCCAACACCGCCCGCACCAGATCGTCCGGCACCTCTTCCAGCGTCACCGCCCGCCGCTCGATGCGCTGTGGGCCGTAGACGCTGCCGATGAGGGTCGGATCCAGCAGCGCCTGCCGCACCCGCTCCCCGCCCCACTCCAGGGCGACGATACGCTGGTCCCGCACCCGCACCTGGAGCAGGCTCGGGGCCATCGCCCCCTCAGGGCTCAGGAAGGAGCGCAGCTTCGCCGCCAGCGCCCCGTCTTCCCGCAGGTAGGTGCCGGCCTCCAGCGAAGCCTCCGCCGCCACCGCGCGATAACCGCGCTCGGTGAGCAGAGCCTCCACCTCATCGAGGCTGATCTTCTCGCCGAGGGAAAGGCTGGCGTTGGCGCCGTAGAGTCTCGAGGGCTCGCTGGGGCTGCGTCCCTCCAGCTGCCCCGCCAGCTGCCAAAAGGGCGCCAGCACCCAGAAGGCCGCCGCCACCAGCGCCACCAGAACCACCGCCGCCCCGCGCCGCCACCACGGGGATCTCGCCTTCGTGCGCACGGTCTTCTTGACGACGCGGATCCAGCTCATATCTCCATTGTACGGGAGATCGCCGGCGCTGATCCGCTTCCCTGCTTCGAGTCATTTCCCACTACAGCATCAGCGCAGCCCTCATGAAGCTCCCGAGAAGCCGTAGAAGACTTGGGGGTCGAGGCCGGAACACCTGGTGGGAGACGAGGGATTGCGGCGAAACTGATAGAATCTTCGGCCCATGATCGCAGTATCCCAGCTCGGCAAAAGCTTTGGTCACCAGACCCTGTTCTCCAGCGTCTCGCTGCAGTTCAACCCCGGCAATTGTTACGGCATCGTCGGCGCCAACGGCTCCGGGAAGTCCACCTTCCTGCGCATCCTCACCGGCGACGAGCTGCCCAGCGACGGCGAGGTCGCGCTGCCCAAGCGGCTGCGCCTCGGGGTGCTGCGCCAGGACCACTTCCTCCACGAGGAGCAGCGCATCCTCGACGTGGCGATGATGGGGCGGCGGGACGTCTGGGACGCCATGCAGGAGAAGGAAGAGCTGCTGGAAAAGGCCGAGGTGAGCTTCGACGGCGACCGCTACGCCGAGCTCGAAGACCTCATCGTGCGCAACGACGGCTACACCCTGGAAGCCCGGGCCGGCGAGATCCTGGAAGGCTTAGGGATCCCCACCGAGGTCCACCAGCAGGCCCTCTCCACCCTCTCCGGCGGCTTCAAGCTGCGGGTGCTGCTGGGGCAGGTGCTGGCGGCGGAGCCGGACGTGCTGCTCCTCGATGAGCCCACCAACCATCTCGATATTCTCTCTATCCGCTGGCTGGAGAAATTCCTCAACGACTACCCCGGCACCGCTCTGCTGATCTCCCACGACCAGCGCTTCCTCGACAACGTCTGCACCCACATCGTCGACGTCGATTACGAGACGCTGCGCCTCTACGTCGGCAACTACACCGCCTTCGATATCGCCAAGCAGGAAGAGCGGGAGCGCAAGCAGGTGGAGATCGCCCGCCAGGAAAAGAAGGTCGCCGAGCTCCAGGCCTTCGTCGACCGCTTTCGCGCCAAGGCCAGCAAGGCCCGCCAGGCCCAGAGCAAGGCGAAGCAGATCGAGCGCATGGAAGACGGCATCGACGAGCTGGTGCCCAGCTCCCGCCGCTACCCCATCTTCCGCTTCCGCCAGCGCCGCCCCAGCGGCAAGCGGGTGCTGGAAATGGAGGGCATCGACAAGGCCTACGGCGACAATCAGGTGCTGGAGGGCGTCGACCTGGTGGTGAACCGCGACGATCGCCTCGCCATCCTCGGACCCAACGGCATCGGCAAGTCCACCCTGCTGAAGATCGCCGTCGGCCGCCTCGCCGCCGACGCCGGCAACCTGGAATGGGGCTACGAGACCCACCCCGGCTACTTCGCCCAGGATCACCACGAGCTGCTGGGAGATTCCTCCGCCACCGTCCAGAGCTGGCTTTGGGAGGCCTGCCCCACCGAGACCATCGGCTTCGTGCGCGGCAACCTCGGCCAGGTGCTCTTCTCCGGCGACGAAGCCAAGAAAAACGTCCGAGCCCTCTCCGGTGGCGAGGCCGCGAGGCTGGTCTTCTCCCGCCTCACGGTGGAAAAGCCCAACATCCTGATCCTCGATGAGCCCACCAACCATCTCGATCTCGAGGCCATCGACGCTCTCATCAAGGCCCTGAAGGAATACGACGGCACCCTGATCTTCGTCTCCCACGACCGCTACTTCGTCAGCCAGCTGGCCACCCGCATCCTCGAGATCCGCCCCGATGGCTACCAGGACTTCCGCGGCACCTACGACGAATACCTAGAGCGCTGCGGCGACGATCACCTCGACGCCGACGCCGTCGTCCTCAAGGCCAAGCGCGAGAAAAGCAAGAGCCGCGCCGCCAAGGCCGATGCCAAGGGTGGCAACGCCGACGCCGCCAACGAGAAAAAAGAAGCCGCCCGCCGCAAGAAGCGCCTCAAGGCCGTCAACAAGCGCCTGGAGGAAGTCACCTCCGGCATCGAACAGGCCGAAGCCCGAGTGGGCGAGATCAACGAGCTCTTCTGCGACCCCACCTTCTTCGACAAGACCGAGCGCACCAAGGTCGTCAAGCTCGAAAAAGAGCAAAAAGAGCTCAGCGCCAAGATCGAAGAGCTGATGGAAGAGTGGGAAGAGCTGGAGGCGGAGAAGGGGGAGTTGGGGGAGGGGTGACGTGCGGAGAGGCGTGATGAACGTCGAAAGACCCTGAGATCTCGCTGGATGGAGATCTCAGGGCCGCAGGCTTTATCTCGTACAAGGCCTCAAATTCCTCCTTGTTCGACCTTGAACCAGAGTCAACCTTCGGACAATAGGGTTAACTACTTCACAGGCGGACGCCAAAGAAGGTTTCAGTTCCTCTCAGCAGCTAGCTCACCACTCCATATGGTGCTATTTTCAATCAACTGATCCATCTCTGGTTGATTATCTGATTCTGTCCGCAGTGCCCACTCTTCGACCTTTCCGGCTAGCCCAAGCATCCGAAGAGTTGTTTTCGAATACCCCAGGCGATAAGCAGAATGAAGTTTGGCAACTCCCTCTTCCCGCTGGTTGTTACACAGCAAAGAGATACCGTAGTTATGCAGGTACCTTGCTAATTGTAACTGATTCATTCTTGGCACCTCTTTGTACGCTGACTTCTCGAAGACCTCTACAGCCCTCGCACAATCTCCTACCTTTACATGGTGTACCGCATCGGAGTGAGACCAAGGTTGGTCATCCCACATTTCTACTGAGTGCCAGACCGGACGTGCAAAAAAGTCGTCTGCAAATCCATTCGCGAGATCTTCGGCAGCCTTGAAGACTTGATATTGTTCTCCTTTCGTAGGAGTAATATCACCGGTATTCTTCGCAACTGCACTAGCACTACTGCTTCCAGTCGAGCCAGCAGGACTGGATAAGAGAGTATTCGTTCCTTTCCACTGGTTAGAACTCAGCGGAACACCATACTTACTACCAAGGCTCTGTCCAATCTTTGCACCTGAACTTTTGATCTTCGAGCCAAGAGGGCGCAAGTACTTGTCTGTAATTCCCTCCTGCAATGAGAGGTCTGCCTCGCTCTTTGAATGAGATGATAGAGCACTTGACTGAGGACTTCCGCCCTTAGCTTGACCATCTTCTCCAGCCTCATCTGCCGCTTCCTCCGGCTCAATCGGCTTCAAGGGTAGATCAAGCATATTTGCCAGCCGAGTCGATCTAGGAATGAAATCCCCTTCACTTGCGCTAGAGACTTCAACCCGGCCAGATTTAATATCAATAATCTGCAACGTCGCAAAGATACTATACTGCACCCGGGACTCAGCATCCGGCGCCGTATTGCTAGTAAGTCCGCAGTAAGGAATGCGGCCAACAATGAAGTAAGAGGCCCCAAGAAGGTTGCCTAGCTGCTCCACCTGCTTAGAATCAAACATACCGTTCCAGTTTGCACTCATCTCATCAACTATCGTGTCCAGATCTTCGCGAGAGAGAACTTGGTAGTTAGCGTTCTCTACCAAGCGACGCTTTAGAGCATCCTTCACCGCCATTGCGCATAATCCTGCTCCACCAAGTTGACTGTTAGACTTAAGATCTGTCACTACAATCGTACTGCCCGGCGGAATCGTAGTCTTATCCGTTGGAGTTGCCAAAACTGATACCCGAACGGTTTCTGGTTCTGGAACAGGCTCTGTAGGAGCTTTCGCAAGCGCTATCGGTGTAACGGGATCGGGCTTATTATTACAAGCAATACTTAAGCTAATAACTGCAAGTACGACTGTCAGGTGAATGAATCTAACTCTTCGGTAATTCACGCCTAAGTCCTTTCTCTCAAAGCATCGATGATTTGTTCCAGGCAGCGCTCTGCCGCCTGATTTAGGGCTGCGTTTTCAGACCCAGAAGAGCCAGTATGGTTTCCTGAGACCCTGGCCAATCGCTCCATCGTTACAGAATCAAACAGTGTTGCTTCCAAATAGAGATCAACGGCGCTAATGTTAGCCACAGGCCCTCTCTTCGAGCTAGATGTACCACTCACAAATAGGTAAAACTCTGAGCCGCGAGTCTTCGAAGCATCTAGATCTGCCTGATAGGGATCATGAACCCCCGGAACGAGTACTGCTTCAACAGCATTGAGTGTTTGAATTGCTTGGCGCACAGCGGAACTTATGCTCGGTTCAACATTGGATGTTGCGAGAACCGCGACTCGCCCTGGAACAACCATCGTGGATTGAGTCGACCCGGAAAGCTGTGGAGGAGAGATGCTGCCGGGCTCTTTCTCTTGCATACCGGATGAGTTAACTTCCGGTGAATCCCTAGTGTGCAAAAGACTCTGCCTAGAATCATTTGGTTGCTGCGGTGAATCGGTTATCAAAGAATCGGTCAATGGCGGCGACTTGGTTTCTGAATTCGAGGACTCTGACTCTTCAGGTTCATTGAATTCAACTGATCCAATCCGACTCACAGTCAATTCATCCGTTGCTACTGTTGACCCTCCCGCCGCTGAAGGCGTGCCGTCTCCATATTCACCTCTAGCCTCAGTTGACCCTATACCGCTAAAGAGGTTGGCCATCTGAATACCAAGTCCAGAGACAAAGAAAGACAAACAAAGCAACAGTAACGAAATAGTGATAATGCGTGGATGCCGGATCCAAGGCGCTTCCGCTATTGATTGATTGGGGTCTAATCTCCTCCGAGAACTGAGCTTCGGCCATTGGCCACGATCAAGCCCTCGGACGCGTCCAAGACTGTCATCGGTTTCTATCGTCGTTGGGCTCGGATCGAACACCAGATTTGGTCTGTCAGCCGATACATCGTCAGCGGCTTGTGGTCCTCGCTTCTCTGATAACCCGAAGAGAAGCTGGGCAGACGGGGTTCCGTAGAGCACATAGGCCAACCAGGCGAGGTCCGCAGGATGCTGCCCGCGAAGCACGACTCGCGCTTGATGAACGGCGGTCCCTAAGTCACAACCCTGGACCAACGCACCATAAAAGGCCTCGGCAAAAATCTTGGCGCTCGCCGAACTGACGGACCAGCTCGGAGCGATGAACCCAGCACAGCCGGCGTCGACCCAGGTGCGAGCCCAACCTTGCAGCCCGGTGAGAGATACCGCCATGCGGCCTACACTGCAGCTATTCAAAAAGATGAAGGGGCGTTGACGCCGAAGTTTGTCCTGTACCGCCTTGGTCACGTTGCGCGGCCGAAAGGGCCGGTCCGCCGTCAAGATCTGGGCATCGAGAGAGGACTCTAGATCGTGCTCCCCGTGGCCACTGAAGTGCAGCAGGTCAAAGGAGGACTCTAGGAGATGCTGATACAACGATTGGAAGGTCACGTTCGTCTCGATGCTTGCACTCACGTCGTCCGACACGCTTTCAACCCCCTGTAGCAGCGACGTTTCGTCCCACTCCGGGCCCTCCACCATCGCCCGCAGACCGAGCATGTGCCGAATGTCGCGGTTTTCTACGGGCCTCTGCTGCCCAGCGAGCCAACGACCCATGCGAAATCTCACACAGAGAAATTCATCGCCGTCATGCAGGAGCTCCCAGGGGATCCAGGGCTCGTTGGAGGTCACCAACAAGGTTTCCACCGATGACGGCAAGCCGCGGTAAATATGCTGAATCTCGCCGACAAACAGGCTACGGAATAGATCCTCGCCGATCCCTACGACCTCGCTCTCGACCTCCTGCCGGCTGAGGCGCTTCCCATCGGGACTACGCTTCCGCAACTCCTCTAAACCTCGGTAGAGACGTCGCTGGAAGTCCTCTGGAGAGGCTTCCACTCGGGGGCCAGCAACAGAAACATGATGAAAACCCACCACTCCGCTAGGGGAATCGAGGATGTACTCCAAGGATCTGGAGCTGCCGCTCTCCTTGGTGACAACCCGTATCGTCAGATCGATCGGTCGTCCGTCTCTCGGATCTCTTGGGGACAAGGTGTGCTTAGAGAAATAGTTGGAGCCTGGATCGAAGAAACAACGTCACCGGCCAGAGACCCCAAGAATGAAAAGCACGTTTAGGCCGAGAGGCTGGAGCGAGAGGAAAAAGCTCTTCATCGGAGACCAGCATGTTCCTTCCGCAATGGGTGATTTGCCTCTTGTCCCACCTCAACAACCTCAGCTCGTAAATCAGCCAGCGGAAGCTCCCGATCGCAGGTCAAAAGAGAGGCACCGAGCTCTTCCGCAAGGGCAGCGGCGAGGGCAACGTCCGAAACGGCCTGTTCGCGCAGACCCCAGGCTCGAACCACCAACCCGACAAAGTCGGCAGGAGGAGGTGCTAGAGCAAGAAGCCGCGCGAGTCGATTCAGGGCGATCAATGCCCTCTCTTCAGAGATCTCCTCTCTGTCGCGATACTCCCTCAACACATCGAGCACAGCGACCCGGGTCCCAGGAGCTAGGAATACTGGTGGACTCTCAATCATCCAATCGGAGACCGAATCAGCGTCTGGGCGCGCGAGCAGAAGCTCGAGGACCGCCGTCGCGTCGAGGACTACCAAGGTCGTCTCCTCCCCGATCGTAGTCGGCGCAAGATCTCCACTGGCGACTCGGCAGAGCGCACCGGCTCGTCCCCGGCGACTTCACCGAGCAAGACACGAAGATCCCCCAAAGCAAATTGAGGAGAGACTGAAGCCATAGTTGAAGGAGATGGAGCAGAGAGTAGGCTTCTGCGAGGCCCGACGGCAAGCCGAACCGCCGGGTCCCCCAGCACAACGAAATTGCGAGCATCAGCGTAAGCCCGCCAGAGCCTCGCCAGCGCAAGATCGTCGACAGCGAGCCCCTTCGAATCTTCGCCCTGAGGGTCGGTGACGCCACTCAGCTGCGACGCCAAGTCCGCATGCCGCTCATTCATCCAGTCCATCGCATGACCCACGGGGTAGCCATCGAGCAGGTATTTGACCATCGACTCGATGTGGCGCGTCTCGCGAGACTCCAGCGAATCGAAGGAGAGGGTCCAGGCACGATCGAAGTGTCCTAGGACCGCCAGCGCACCCTGCCTCAAGAAGGTTTGACCAAGCTTGGAGAAGAAGGGGCGGGGGGCGATCCTTTGAGGGCCACTCTTCCCCGCGGGGAAATTGTCGTGCTGCGGCGTCCCGGCGGTGTAGCAACCGAAGAGGAAGGCCACCAAGCCGCGAAGATCAGCTCCCCGTAGGTCCTCGGCGCCAAAGCGATTCACCGCATCTGCCGGCTGACCTGGTGCCCACTCGCTACACAGGATGTCTCCCTGATGCTCTCGCTGACCCGCGGCCCCTGACGAGTAGGCCGCACCGTGAGAGGTGGTGAACAACAGCGCGGGCACCTGACCGCTGCAGAGCAGCTGGCTCAACGCTTCCTTACTGCCTCCTTCTTTTTGGATCGCCCACTCCGAACGCTCACGGCGCATCAACTCGCAAACCACCCCGACGAGCTTTTCGTCCATCAGCCTGGTGGCGGCATCGCCCTGGTTACGCACCGAGACGAAGCTCATCTTTGCCGACGAGTTGTGCCGCTTCTGGGTCTCCGCCGCCACCACCGCCCGCGCGTATCGGCCGTAGTCCTCCAGCTCGTCGAAGGCCAGGCGTCCGACCGCATATTGGACATCGAGTAGGTACTGGAAGCTGAGAGGGATCTCCTCGGCATCTCCCACCAGCAGAAGGTAGTAGGGCAGCACCTCTGGGCGGGCGGGGCCGCTCGGGATGTTGTGAGCGCTGAGAAAGCCCCTATTCAAAGGGCCAGGGCAGTAGGTCAGGAGGCGAAAGAAAGAAGCGATTCCCGGACCTGGGAAAGATGCCGAATCTAGAAGGGATTGTGGTCCCGTCGTTCCCGGCACCTTCTGCCCCTCGGTCACCTGCTTGCGCCGCAGATCGAGGAGCGGTGCCAGCTGCTGCTGGAGTTCCCTTCGACCGAGCTTCGGCTTGGCCGGAAAAACGACGCCCCAACCCGAAGAGGCCAGGCTCGCCGGATCAACATCGGCAGCCGGGCGACGATCCGGCCCCATCTCCTGCCCGTCCCGCCATCGGGCAATGAAGTCTTTCTCGAGCCTCTCTTCATCCCCCCATCGAAGCTCTCGGAGTCGCTGAGCAAACTCTTCGGTGCTCACCGAGCCGTCGAGGGAGCATCCGGTCGCGGCATCAATTCCCGGAAAGACGATGGTCGAAGCAGACGAGGCACGGGATCTCATGGAGGGATTCCTCTGAAATCGAAGGCAAATGTCGATGTTCCAGCACAGCGACGGAACTGAAGGAATTGACCCCGGCCTGATCACCAAAGTTCGACGAGGCTATCGATTCGGCCGGGCGAAGCAAGCAGCTGGCTGAATCGAGCGATCCTGACTCGAGGATCCACGGGACCGAAACGACGAAAAGCCCGCGAACCGGAATCGGTTCACGGGCTTTCATCATTCTCCCCAGAGTCGGGAGAGCTCTCTGGTGGCGAGTTGCTTAAGCGCTGACTCGCTTACCCTCCATCGCGCCGCCGATAGTGCCGTTGTTGCGATCCACCAGCTCCAGCAGGTGGCGGATGGCCACTTCGCTCTGGTCGATGAGCTCCCACTTGGTGGCGATGAGGGAGTGGGAGATCTGCTGCTGGGAGCGGCCGAGGGCCTCGGCGACTTTCAGCTGGTTGCGCTCGACCTGGTAGAGGCGCACGATCTCGCGCTGCAGCTTGGTCATCTCGCTCCAGCGCCACTGCAGCAGGTTGACCAGCACTTCCGCCGGCTCGTTGAGATCCTTCTGGCCGCTGGAGAGGGCGAAGGTGGTGCGGGAGCGCTTGAGCAGGGTCATGCGCTCGCGGGCGCGGTAGAAGGCGGGACCGTCCATCACTCCGGCGCGGCCGCTGTCGAGGCCGGCGGTGAGCTCGTCGTAGACCACCACCGAGCGGAAGCGCACCGGATGCAGGTTGCGCTCGAGCTCCGAGAGGGCCGAGTAGAGGCCGTGGATGGAGGTGAAGACGGCGGCCATCTCGTCGCCCCGGGTGATCTCCAGGGGCGCGAAGAGGTCGGCCTGATGCCGCTCGTTGATGTGCTCCACGGCACTCTGCATGGAGTCGGTGAGGGCAGCCCGATCCCGGTGACGGGAGGACCCCATGATGTCGGCTAGCAGCACGTAGAATTTCATCGTCTGTTCAGTCTCACGGCTAGCTATCGCCTTCGCGGCGATATCGGGAAGAACTTCTTCAGATCTCCGTCGCCGTCAACGCTAACGGGGGGGCCGTCGGGGCGAGGGCGCGGTTCCTCGGCGCCTCAGCGGCGCTCGGTGGAGAACTGTATGGCAAAACACTCAATCACAAGAATTGTAGTCAAGGCTCAGGGAGAGTGGCAAATCTTCGGCGATTTCTGCCCCGATTTCATCCTTCTTGGGACTTTCTTCTCAAATCACCGTCCTCAAGATCGTCGTCCTCAGGTTGCCGCCGAAGGTTCTCCCGGCGGATCCACCGCGATGGCAGCCGCCGTTCGATTCTCCGTCTCGGCGGCCGGCAGGGAAGATTGAGCCTCATGAATCGAGGGATCTTCGTAGGCGCTGGCGTCTTCTTCCCCCTGAGGCCCCGGCCGCTGCCCGCGGCGCTCCCGTAGCTGCAGCACCAGGTCGTAGAGCACCGGCACCACCACCAAGGTGAGGAAAGTGGCGAAGGCGAGACCGAAGATCACCGCCACCGCCATGCTCGACCACCACTGACTGCTCTCGCCGCCGGTCACCAGGGCGAGGTTGCGGAAGTCGATTTCGATGCCGGTGGACAGGGGAATCAGGCCGAGGATGGTGGTGATGGCGGTGAGCAGCACCGGCCGGAAGCGGCGAGTGCCGGTGAGCAGCACCAGCTCGCGGCGGGAGAGCTCTCCCTTGGCCCACTGCTGCTCACCGTAATCCAGCAGCACGATGGCGTTGTTGACCACGATACCGCCGAGGGAGATCACCCCCAATCCGGTCATGATGATGCCGAAGGGCTGAGCGGTGACGATCAGGCCGATGATGACCCCCACCATCGACATCAGAACCGACGAGAGGATGATCAGGGGGATGACCAGGGAATCGAATTTGGTCACCATCAACACCAGCACCAGCAGCAGGCCGTAGCCGAAGGCCTTGAGCAAGAAGGCCTTGGATTCTTCCTCGTCCTCGCTCTGGCCGGCGAAGGAAAGGCTATAGCCCGGCGGCAGGAGATCCGGACGCGCCTCCAGGCGCTTGCGAGCCTCCTGACGCACCGGATCCGCCAGCTGCGGCCGCGCCACCTTGCCGCTCACCGTCACCACTCGCTTGCGCTCCTTGTGGATGATCATGGTGAGGGCCTGGGAGCGCTCCAGCTGGGCGACCTCGGCGAGGGGAATGCGAACCCCGTCCTCGTTGACCACCGTGAGCTGCCCGAGGTCCTCCAGGGAGGTGCGAGCACCCTCGGCGAGGCGCACCACAACGTCCGCCTCGTCGTCACCCCAGCGGTAGATGGAGGCCTCGGTGCCGTTGATAGCGGTGCGCACGGCGCGGGCGATCTGCTCCATGTTGAGGCCGCGGCGAGCCGCGGCGGTGCGGTCCACCAATACCCTCACCTCCGGCCGCGCCAAATCAAAGTCAGAGTCGATGGTCACCAGGCCGGGAATATCCCCGAGGAGCTGGGTCATCTCTTCGGCGATCCCGCCGAGGGTCTCGAAGTCCTCGCCGCGGACCTCGACGCTCAGGGGGTCGCCCACCGGCGGTCCGTCCTGAGGCCGGTCCACAAAGATCTTCACCCCAGGGCCGGAGCGAGCCAGCTCGCGGGCTCGATCCAGGGTGAGATAAGAATTTTGGTCCCGCTCGTCGCGCTTGACCAGGTCGACGATCACCCGGCCGCGGGTCGGATTGCCGCCTCCGTTGTTGCCGAGGCCGAGCTCGTCCTGCTGACTGCCGGACCCAGAAGCCGCCGCCAGCACCTTGATATCCGGCAGCTCCCGCAGGATCTCTTCGAAGCGCCGGATCTGGCGATCCGTCACTTCCAGCTGGGTTCCCGGCGGGGTCTCCACGTCGACGAAGATGCGCTCCGGCTCGGTCTCCGGAAAGAACTCGACCCCGGTATTCAGGGCCGTGGCGTAGGCCCCTACCAGAGTGACGAAGAGAGCCAGGGTGCCGCCGATCACCAGCAGTCGATGATCCAGGGCGAATCCCAGCACCCGCTCGTAGCGGGAGACGAAGCGCTCGCCGAGGCCCCGCAGCACCCGCTCGCGGCGGGAATCCCGCTGCTCCGCGGTCTTCACCCGCATGAAGCGGGAGCAGATCACCGGGTTGATGGTGAAGGCCACCAGCAGCGAAGCGAGGAGCACCCAGGAGACCGTCTTCGGCAAGTAGCTCATGAAGTCGCCGACGATGCCCGGCCAGAAGAGCAGCGGCGAGAAGGCCGCCACGGTGGTGAAGGTAGACACCACGATGGCCGCCCCCACCTCGCGAGTGGCGATGGAGGCCGCTCGCAGATGGCTCTCGCCCTCTTCCATATGGCGGTAGATGTTTTCGATCACCACCACCGCGTTGTCCACCAACATGCCCACCGCCAGCACCAGCGAGAAGAGCACCACCACGTTGAGGGTGATCCCCAGCAGCTGTAGCACGTTGAAGGCCAGCAGCATGGAGAAGGGGATCGCCAGGCCGACAAAGATGGCGTTGCGCAGGCCGAGCACAAACATCAGCACCAGCACCACCAGCAGCAGGCCGGAGAGAATGTTGTTCTCCAGGTCCGAGACCATGCGCCGAATCTCGTCGCTCTGATCCGCCAGCAGAGTGGCGTCCACCCCTTCCGGCCACAGAGCCCGCTGCTCCTCCACCAGCTGGTGCACCGCGTCCGCCACCTCGATGATGTTGGCGCCGACCCGCTTCTGCACCGAGAGGGAGACCGACTCGCGGCCGTCGATGCGCGAATAGGAGAGTCGATCCTCAAAGCCGAAGGTCACCGTGGCGACGTCGCGGATGAAGATCGGCTGCCCGTCCGGCGCTTCGATCACGAAGTCGCCGATATCGGTGGGGTTATCTACCTCTCCGGGCACCCGCACCGCGTAGGTCATCTCGCCGGTATCCAGCTGCCCTCCGGGAATCGAGACGTTCTCCCGCGCCACCGCCGAGAGCACGTCCTCCAGGGAGAGGCCATAGAGGTAGAGCTTGTAGGGATCCACCTCCACCCGCACCTGGCGATCCACTCCGCCCACCAGCCGTGCCCGGAGCACCCCCGGCATCGCCTCGATCTCGTCCTGAAGATCCTCCGCCAGCTGCTTGAGTCGCACCTGCCCAACGTCACCGTAGAGGTTGACCTGCACCACCGGGATGTCGGAGAAGTTCACCTCCTGGAAGATCGGATCTTCCGCCTCTTCCGGGAAGTCCGGCTCCGCCAGCTCTACGCGATCGCGCACCTTCTGCAGGGCGTCGTCGATGTCGGTGCCGGCGACGAATTCCACCGTCACCGAGGAAGCGCCCTCCAGCGAGTAGGAGAGCAGGGATTTGAGATTCGCTACCCCCTGCAGCTCCCGCTCCAGGGGATTGGTGATCTGGGCCTCCACGTCCAGCGGCGAGGCGCCGGGATAGGGCACCAGCACGATGATCACCGGCAGCTCGACGTCGGGATTGTTCTCCCGAGGCAGGGAGCTATAGGCCACCAGACCGGTGACCACCACCACCGCGGTGAGGAAGAAGACCGCGACTCGGTGTCTTAAGGCGGTATCGACGAGACTCACGGCAGGCCTCCTTCTCCATTCCCTTCTCCACTTACTGGAGCCTCACGAACCGCCTGTCCCTCGCCGAGGGCGTCCTGCCCCCGCACCACCACCCGCTGACCGGGCTCCAGGCCCTCCAGCACGACGGTCTCACCGTCCACCGTCGGCCCCAGGGTCAGCTCCCGGCGCCTCGCCCGCAGCTCCCCCTGCTCCTCCACCACGATGAACACCGCCTGGCGGCCGCCGAGGTCGATCAGCGCCTCCTGGGGTACCAGCAGCGCTTCTGGAAGCACCCGTCGCTGTACCGACATCAGGGCGATCATCCCCGGCTTCAGGCGACCGTCGGCGTTGGGGATCTCCGCCTCCGCCACCAGCGTGCGGGCGTCGCGGTCGAGCTCGGCGCCGAGTCGGGTGATACTGCCCTCGAAGGAGCCCAGCCCACCTTCCACCAACAGCGTCACCGGCGTGCCTTCCTCGAGGTAGGACACGTCCGAGGCCGGCACCGGGGCCCGCGCCTTGAGCACCGAAGCGTCGAGGATCGCCACCATCGGCTGACCGGGGGTAACGTAATCCCCCACCTCCACCAGACGCTCCGCCACGCGGCCAGGCCAAGGGGCCCGCAGCCGGCTCTTGTTCAGCTCCAGGCGAACGCTGTCCAGGCGAGCCTGCCCGACATCGCGATCGGTCACCGCATCCAGCAGCTGCTGCTCGGTGATCGACCGGCGCTCGAAGAGATTGTTCGCCCGCTCGAAGCGCTTCAGGTTGCGGGCAGCCACCGCTTCCGCCTCCACCACCGCCTGCTGCAGCGCGCGGCTGTCCACCGACGCCAGAACCTGGCCTCGGCCCACCGCGTCTCCCAGCTCCACCGTCAGCCGCTCCACCACCCCCGGCACCTCTGCCGCCAGGGTAGCGCGGCGCCGCGGCAGCAGGTCCGCCGGCAGCGAGGCGCGATCCACCACCGGCCGCGGCTCCAGCACCCGGGTCCGCACTTCCAGCTGGCGAGCCGCGTCCTGCTCCGCCGCTGACGGGCCGGCCTCAGTAGATTCCGAGGAGTTCTGCGAGCCTGCCCCACCGCAGGCCAGCGGCAGGCAGAGGGCGACGAAAATCAGCCCTACAAAAGCCATTCTCCGGGCCCCCGAGGGGCTGGAGAGAGTTGCGAGAGGGTTCGAGAATTCAGGACTCATGAGGACTCCTCAAGCCACTGCGCCGAGGCCTCTTCTGCAGAGGGCCCTTCGGCGAAGAGCGAACCGGCAGATAGCAGGCCGGCGGAAGACGGATCAAAGAAAGAGGAAACAAGATCGTGGGTGTCCGAATCGGACGAGGTGGAAGACCCAGAGCCAACCTCGAGGCCAGCCTCTGGGCCAACCGCGGGAGCAATCTCGGGATTGGAGCCGCGAGTCTCGGTGTCAACCAAGCCCGGGTCGCCGATGCTGGCGTCCACCTCGCCGCCCTCTCCCGGCTCCGCCGCTGACTCCACTGCTGACTCCGCTTCTGACTCCACTACCGGCTCTGCCGGGGCTGCCCCCAGCTGCAGCCAGGGCGCCAGCAGCGAATCCACCAGCGGGCTCTGGGGGAAGCCCGGAAGCTCCGGGGCAGCCGGTGCTGGAGTCGGGGTGGTGGCGCGCCAATGGGGCCACGGCAGCCATCCGGCGGCCCGGCGCAGGCGCGCCTGCTCGATTCGAGCTTCGTAGTAGGCGCGACTAGCCTCCAGCTCGGCCTCGGTGGCCTCTTCCTGGGCATCCAGCCACTCGCTCTGCAAAACCACCCCTTCTCGATAGCTCTCTTCCGCCACCCGGGATGCCTCATCGGCGGCGGCGGCCACCGTCTGCTGGGCCAGCCAGCGAGCGCGGGCAGCGGCGAAGGAGGCGCTGCGGCTTTCGATCTCCAGAATCACCTGGCGAATCACGTCCTGGCGGCGAAGGTTGAGCTGTCGCCGCTGGCTCTCCAAACGCTGGGCCTGCCCCTTGCGACGGCCACCGTCGAAGAGATCCCAGGTCACCTCCAGGGTAACGCTCCAATCCTGGAAGAGAGTGTCGGTGAGATCCTCCGCCAGGCGAGCGCTGCGGCCGTAGCTGCCGTTGAGGTCCAGCCGCGGCCGAGCATCGGCCTCCAACACCGCCAGCTGCTCCACCAGAGAAGAAGCCCGATAGCCGAGATCCCGCAGCTCCGGGCGCAGGTCCCGAGCCGCTTCCGCCAGGCGGATCACCGAGGGCGCCGTGGACAGAGGGCCGCGAGCTTCCGGAGCCAGAGGCACCGGCTGATCCGGCGCCAGCGCCAACACTCGGCGCAGGCTGCTCGCCGCCACCTCGAGATCCCCCTGGGCCTGGGCGACGTCCGGCGCCAGCTCCGCTTCGGCGGCCTGGGCCCGCAGCAGCTCCAGGCGAGTGGCGTCACCGAACTCGTAGCGCGCCTCCACCACCTCCAGAGCTTGCCGTCGCACCCGCCCCTGAAGCTCCAGGATGTCCAGCTCCGCCTGCGCCGCCCGCAGCTGCCAATAGCCTTCCGCCGCCGCCAGGGCGGTATCTAGCCGCAGGGTCTCGATCTGCTCCTCCGTAGAGCCCGCCTCCGCCAGCGCTCCCCGGCGAGTCGCGGAGGTCTTACCCCAGGTAAAGAGGGGCTGATTCAGCTCCACCCCGAGGTAGTAGATCTTCGCCACCCCGGGCTCGAAGGAGCCGGACGGGAATTGCTGAACGAAGTCGTCGAAGTCGGGGCTGTTGAGAAAGGAAGGGTTGCGGGAGGCGTTCCAGCTGGAGCGCAGGGTCAGCTGAGGCAGAGCGTCCGCCAGTACCTCTCGAACCTGGGCCTGGACCTCGCCCCGGCGTTCCCGCTCTGCCAGAAGCGCCGAGTTGGCCGCCAAGGCCCGAGCTACCACCGCCGGTAGATCCCAACCGCCGTGGACCGAAGCCGGCGCTCCCGCGGCGGGGCTCTGCTCGAGCCCGACGGCCTGTTCTTCGGTCAAGCGACCTGCTTCACCGGGGGGAATGCTCTGGGCATCCCCCCGCTGGCTCTCCCCTTGCTGGGCGCCCCCTTGTTGAGCACCCAGCGGGGCAACGACACATGCGGCCAGCAGGGCCGCCAAAACCGTGCGCCGAGCAATGACGACGGAGAAGCGGCGTACGCCCCCTCGTCTCGGGCTCGCGTCTTGAGAACTCATGCTCGATCTCCTGGGATAGCAGAGTCTCCGGTCGCGTCGGCTCCACCATCCTCCCTCTGTAGATCTGCTGAAATGGGGTTTTCTGCGATGGGTTTCGTAGGCTCGATTCGAGCCGGCGCAAAGGCGCGCCACAGGGTCTTCCACAGGCCGTGGAGTCGCTCCTCCACCAGATACGAATCTGTGGTCTGAAAGATCACCGCCAGCAGCAGGCCGTCCACGATCACCCGCCACAGGAGGACATATTCCTCCGGAGGGCCAGGGGCGATCTCTCCGCTCTCGATCGCCTCCTGCATCAGACGAGTCAGGCGCTGGCTGTGCTCCTCCTTGTGCTCGTGCATCCGCTCCTGAACCCGGCGCCCTAAGTCCCCTCCCAGCTGGGTCGAGGCGAGGCGCACCAGGGCCACTTCGTGGGGCGAGTTGCGGGCGAAGGCGATGGCCGCTTCCAGATGCTCCCGCAGCCGCGTCTCGAAAAGCCCGGGCTCGGTCAAAGCCGGCAGCGACGCCTCGGTCCACGCCTGGATGCAGTACTCCAACAGCTCCATCAGGAGCTCTTCCTTGGAGCTGAAGTGGTTGTACAGGCCGGGCTTCGAGAGCCCCGCCAGGCGGCCAATCTCGCTCATCGAGGTTCCGGCATAGCCCCGCAAGGCCATGCGCTCGAGGGCCGCGTCGAGGATCCGTTGACGAGTGCTCTGTTGTTCTGCAGGTGACATACGTAGATTCCAAAACTCTGCGACGGCGAAATGACCGACCGGTCGGTAATCTACGAAATCTATCCGCTGAAGGTCAAGATCTCGTCGACCTCAAAGCGGAAATTCTTCTCCGGTTCAACCTTGTGAGCTAGCCTGCGTACTATCAAAGCTCCCTGTCCTCCGAGGGGGCCACCCCACCACCGCTGCTATCCTCCGCAAGCTCTCCCCAACGATCTCACTCGAGAGGAATTCGCCATGCCCTCCTACCCGCGCCCCCAAGCCGACGAAACCGCTCCCTACTACCATCGCTACATCAACCGGGTTCCCGACGGCGACATTCTCGCCACCTTGGCAGAGCAGATCCAGGCCACCGACAACCTGCTGCGTCAGCTGCCGGAGGAGAAGGCCGACTTCCGCTACGCCCCGGGCAAGTGGAGCGTCAAAGAAGCCCTCGGTCATCTCTTCGACACCGAGCGGGTCTTCACCTACCGCGCCCTCACCTTCGCCCGCGCCGATGAAGTCGAGCTGCCGAACATGGATCAGGACGCCTGGGTCGTGCACTCTGGCTTCCACCAGCGCTCCCTCGGCAGCATTCTGGACGAAGCCCACGTTATCCGAGCCTCTTCCATCGCCCTGTTCCGCCACCTTCCCGACGAAGCCCCCACCCGCCGCGGCATCGCCAGCGCCAACTCCATGTCCGTACGCGCCGTGCCCTGGATCCTCGCCGGCCACGAGCTGCACCACCACGAAGTCTTCCGCGAGAAGTACGGGATCTGAGGGCTTCCGGCCCCCGGGCCAGCCGCCACTCTCTACTGCCGGATCACCATGTAGCCGAGTGGCCACCGACCCCGTCGACAGGGCGGAGACCTAGTTCTCTCTGCACCCTCTCTCAGCCCCAAAAACCGTATGGTCTAAACTTAGGTATCTAAATCCCTCCATCACAAAGTAGATACTCAACGTAACCGCCAAAATGGAAACTCCGATGACCACCGAGACGATTGTGGCGATCGTCTCTGCCGTGGTTGCCATTCTGAGCTTTGGCTTCAACGCAGCTCTCTACCGCGCGCGCAGGCGCCTAGAGTCTGTCTCTGAGGTGATTCGCTTACATGAACGTTGGTGGTCCCCTGAAATCAAAGAGCTGCGGGAGAGGGTGATCAAATACGTTCGGGGTTGGGAAACCGAAGAGGATCATTCTTTAATGATCCTCGCTAGCTACACAGATTCGAATCCCCGTTTCGAATCGCAGAGATATGAAATTGGGGTTCTTGCGTATTTCTTCGCCGATCTCAATGCCGCCATCGAGGAAGGAGTGGCGAACGAGCGCTTTGCCTATCGCCTGTTTGGAAAGGCACAGTTTTTTTGGTTCGCACCCTTCCTCAAAGTCGCAGCACAACACATTGAAGCAAGGCCTTCCACAGCAGGCCATAGGGGTCAGTCCGTCCGGTGGGTGAGCGAAGTGAGGGCGTTGGAGCGTCGCTTCAGAACCATCGAGAGACGAAGAGCCCAATATCGAAAGGTTTTCGGCTTCATTGCGCGAAACCAGTCGCCGAAGACCAACACCCTTCAGGTCACGAATCAGGAGCCTCTTGTACAACCAGAAGCTCCATCTGAAACCGATGCGCCCTCAGCCTCAGCAGAGCAAGACTGAACGGTAACGCTCAGCGAAAAAGCGAAGGCCAACGCATCCGGTCACGTTATTGCGTGACTCTCGTTGAAAGTTACGCAAGGCAGAAGGTTCGCTCCCTCAATCACCTAGCCGAGAGGACCTCACCCGCGCCGCCGGGTGGCCGTAGGCCACGTAGGAGAGAGCGGAGACCCGGTCGCCGGCTTCGATCAGCGCCTGTCGGGCGAGGCGCACGGCGCGGCCAAGGGTCCTGCCTCCAAGCCAGTGGTGGTAGAAGACTTCCGCAAAGCGGGTAGCGCTGCGGGAGGGGATCTCCCACTGCGGCCCGAGGAAGCCGAAGGCGCCGCCCCTCAGCGTCTGCTGAGCGAAGCCGCCAACTCCCAGCTCATCGAGGCGGGCGTGGCCGCCAAAGCAGGAGTTGAGAAAGACCAGGGGACGCTGGGAGCCCTCCTGGCCGAGCATCGCGGCGATTTCGTCGCTGCCGAGAGTCTCGCGACGGGAAAGCCGAAAGGAATCTTCCAGAGAGTCCACTCGGCCATGACCTACGAGGTGAAGAACGTCGAGGGGAGTCTGGCTCAGGGCCTGCAAGAAGGAGCGACGGCTCGGCGGAATGATCAGCACCTGCCGGTGAGGGCCCGCGAGGGCGCGCAGCATCTCTAGCTCCCGCTGGAAGTGGAGCTCGTCTTCCTCATCCCGTGGCTCCGCGATCACCACTCCCAGGGTCCTGCCGCCGGCATCCGGTAAGCGGTGCCAGCCGGGAAGGATCCGAGCGCAATCCGCCACCTCACACAGGCTCCGCGGAGCTCCATCGCCCGTCGGCAACGAGAGGAGCTCCCAGGGCACCGCCGCCAGCTCGGTCACCCATTCCACTAGGCAGCTGCCGACGGCTAGATCTTCCAGGCGGCGTCGCAGCGCCGGAGGCACCAGCCGGCCATCGAGAACTCGTCGTAAGCCTTCCAGGAAGGCATCCCCGCGCTTCTCGCTACGCTTCCAGGCGCCGCGGAGACGCTCGTCGAAGTACCCCCCGATGGGCCCCGAGAGAGGTTGATAGAAGTCTGTCTGACCCGGCAGGCCTTCCTGGATCCGCTGCTCCAGCGAGTAGCGCAGGTGAAGATCTTGCCCCCCCCCTTCTATCGCGACGGAGACCCTCACATCCCCTTCACCATAGTCCCAGGGGAAGGCTGGAGGCCTCGCCGGCTGGCGATCGTGACGTCTCTGCTCACCGGCCTCCCCCGGGTCACCGGCCTCACGAGGAGTCCCTTGCTGATATCGGTGCCCGATCTGAATGTCGCCCGTGCCGCCCTTGAGGGTTTCTATATTCGTACCGAAGACATTCTTCACCTCCACCGCAGGAATCGAGCCCGGCAATGCCCGCCTGCTCTGGTTGCCGGATCCCCGGAGGCCCAGCAGGGCACCGATGGCGTCGCCGACGGTAGGCAAAGAGACGATCGCCTCGAGGCACCGCGCCAGCTCATCTCGGGATAGATAGGCCGTCGAGATGAACCGATGATTCCTCGACTCCATCCAGCTCGAGATCGCGGCATCGAGGGTCTGCAAGGCGACTCGCTCTTCTTCTTCCGCTGCCCCAACGCGGTAGTAGCGTCTCAATCGCCCAGCGATATACCTCGCATCCGCGGTAGGACCCACCTTTGATCTGGATTCTTCAGAGCTCATCATCAGCACCTCCGATGCTTCGATTGAGTGCTCAGAAGGGCCATAGGTTCTCCGGCAGCGCGCGACGGATCGCCTGGGAGATGGTGTCCCCCAACCACTCTGCCAGCATCCCCGGCAGGCTCAGCAACCACTCCCCGATGTCTGCCCGATAGGCGGCTCCCAGCTGCATCACGATGACGACCACCAGCACCGCTGAGCAAATCAGCATCACCCAGCTCACCCATTCAGGACGCAGCCAGGAAATCCAGCGCAGCTGGCGACTCAGGGAGCCCAGCTTCGAGCCCCTGGGCTCCTCGGTCTTCCAGCGCTGGAGCCGCAGCAGAGTGGATTCGGGAAGATGTTGGCGCATGAAGCTCAGGGTCGGCACCAGGTCGTGCACCCGCAGCCGGAAACACCAACCCAGGGGCACCGCCAGCAGCCAAAGGGAGCTCTCTCGCAGCGGCGGGAAGCGAAGGTTGAAGAGCTCCCAGCGATAGGCCCGGGCCCAGAATTGATGATGCCAGAACGGCAACCAGGCGAGGAAGGCCCGATAGAGACGAGTCATCTTCGCTTCTTCGTAATCCACTCTCGTCGACGAAAACACCACCATTGCTTCGAGAGCCAGCTGGCGAGCCGGTGCCGGCACCCGGTTGCCGCTCAGCCAGCGCTCGAACATGGTCTCGATCTGGGTCTTGGGGCGAGCTTTCGAGTACCAGAGGTCGTAGGGCAGCCCCGAGATCGCCACCAGGTCTTCTCCTCCCACCAGCTCAAATCGCTGCTGGAGGTAGAGATTGCCCAGGAGCCCCCGGACATTGTTCTGCTCCCCCACCGTCTGCCGCGAGAGGGCTCGAATCAATACCTCTTCCGCCTGCTCGTTGCCGGCAACGACTTGCAGCAGGAGAGAGCGCACCATATGCCCCCTCACCAGCGAGTGGCGCTCCCGCAAATGGAGGTTCGACACCACCTCGAGGGCATCGGCGCGGGTCAGCCGCTGGGAAAGACCGTCGAAGTTGTGGCTGATCAATCCATAGGCCACCCCCACCATCGCCAGCCGGCACTCCCGAAGCCTGGGGCTGTGGCGCACAGAGGCGCGCTTCATCTCTAAGCTCTCTGCGTGCCAGCGACGCAGGTCCCGCAATGCCGGCTCGGGGTTCACCGCGTAGGCGAACTGCCACCCCAAAGCGATGGGCTCGATGAGGTCGAGGCGCAGAACCCAATGTCGATACCAGGGCTCCAGCTGGTGGAGATGGCGGGCTAAGAGGGCAGGAACCGTATGGGAGCGGAAGACCTCGAGCGAGTCCACATGCCTGTCTTCGAGAAATTGCTCGGTGAGCTCGATCAAGCGCCGAGGCAGCTGATTGGGAGGGTCGTAACACGACGCCACTCCCAAGCAGAGAGCCACCACGGAGCGCAATCGGCCGTAGTGATCCTGCACCCGCCCGCGAACGACAGAATGCAACAACATCTGCCGCTGATAGCTATCTCGCATCCACTGCTCCAGTAGGCGATAGAGGCGCCCGGAGCCCTCTGGCTGCAGTCGCCAGCTAGCCAGGGCCGTCGCCACCACCTGCCGCAAAGGGAGGGAGGGGTGAAAAGAGAGATAGATCAGGGTACTTTCCACCACGAAGGAGCTACGATAACCGAGCTCCCCCAAGACGTAAGCGGAGGCGTTGAAGAAGCGGCTGCGCAGTAGGGGAGCCCCGTAGAGATCGCGCCGCGGACCGGGAGGCAGCCATCGGGAAGAGCGGGTCTCGCGGAATTGCTCTGCCGAGACGCCAGGGGAGCCCACTGCCTCTTCTTCTGGCTCCGCATCCACCACCTCCCGACTCTGAAGCAGCCCGCTCAACCCGTTGATCAAAGGCAGCACCAGGCCGCCACCGGTGACCATCGTCATCGCTCTGCCGGCTAGGCCCCGCAGCCTCGAGCTTCTCTTGCGCTGGGTACGACGCGCTTTGGCCTCGTTCAGAATCTCCTCATCTCGGGTCTCCAAACGCAGGTTCGCCGCCTCGAAGAGCAGGTTGGCCAACGCTGGCAGCAGGGCCTGGAAAAAGCGCCGATGGCTCTTCCACGCGCGATCCAGAATCCTTTGCCGCGAGCTGAAGGAGGCCCACTGGATCACCAGATTGCCCTCGCCCAAATCGTTGACCTCGATGTAATCGCCGAGGGATTGAAGCTCGTGGGTATCGAAGCTCACGAAGCCTGGATCCAGAGAGCGGAAACAGCTGCGGGACAGCAGCTCGAGAAGGGCGAAGAGCTGATCGAAGGAGAGACGATCGAAGAGCAGAACCAAGGCCACCAGCTGCTGGAGGCGGATCGGGAGCGCGAGATACCACTCGTCCACCACCAATTCGTGGTTGGTACTCCTCTCCAGGGCCAACATCACTTCCGCCGCCGTCACTGCGCCTTCTTCCCGCTGCAGCAAATTGAGGAAGGAGCGCACGTGATTCGGCGTCTCCACCTGATTCACCAAATGCCCGATGGTCAGCCCTTCGACGAAGGGATGAGTGAGGGCCTGTTGTGGGTTGCGCGGTAAACCCAGGGGCAGGCATCCCGACGGCAGCTGAACGGAATCCCCTTCCAATGAGCTGAGGAAGTAGCGCAGAAGATAGGGCTTCGGGTAGAGCTCCTCCATCCTCAGCGACCACCAAAGATCCTCCTGCGCCTCGCTGGTCCACTGATCCGGAGCGACGGAGGTGGTCATCAATACGAAGTGATCGCTGCCTCGAACCGCCTCGGAGAGCTCCCTCAGGCCATGACGAAACTGCACCGGGGTCACCCCGAGGAGCAGAAAGACGCTCGGCTCTGACGTCTGGCTGAAGGTCTCCTGGATCGGGATCGGCTCCACCCCCGGCCGCCATTCCAGGATCTCCAAGGCCTCCCCCGGGGCGCCCAGCAGCCCCGGCTGCGGACGGCTCAGCTGCCAGGCGAGGGTATAGGCCGCCCGCCGAGCCTCCACCGCGTCCGTCGCGGCCATCGCCAGAAGACGGTCGCTGCGCAGCGATCGGAGGCGATCCTGGAGCTGCCCCCAGGTCTCTTGGGAGAGCAGATTTCTCTCCACCTGGGGAGTGAAGAAGGCGGCGGTCGCATCGACCCCAGCAAAGGCGAAATTCTGAGTCACCCGAATGTCTTGACTCAGCCCTGCTCCCTCCCCCCCTCCCGCCCCGCCTTCAAGGCCCAAGGGGTTAGCCTGTTGAAAGGCCCTCCCCTCCGGCTGGAACCCTGCGCCACCGTCGTCGAAGCCAAGCCCAGCAACCGAATGGACTCCGCGCATCCCGATCGTCTCCCTTGTGGTCTGAAGCTTTCCTATGGATAGCTCTCAGACCCGCGAAGGGATGGGATGTTCAGCTCAGGTCAACTCACAGGCCTAGCGACGCCCCGTATCGAAGCTCTCTTTGCGCTCCTTACCGGGCCGTTTCTCGGGCACAACCTCTCTCGAACAACACATTCTCGGGCGCAGTCGGTTCATAACCAGCAGCGCGCTAGAAACCCGATAAAAAAACCTAAACCCGACAAACTCTAGCCCCGCGCGCCCCGCTGAGGCGTGCAGGAACCAGGCTCTCCCGGAGCCTGGTTCCTGAATGGGGACTGGAGCCTGGGAACTGGGAACTGGCGATACGGGCTCATCAGGCCAGAAGGCCCAGACCTCCTCAAACCCCGAAGTAGCGAGCCTCCGGATGGTGGAAGACCAAGGCCGAGACGCTGGCCTCGGGATCCATCATGTCCCCCTCGGTCAGCTGAACGCCGATATCTTCCGGCCTCAGCGCCTGGAAGAGGGCCTGCTGTCCGCCGAGGTCAGGGCAGGCGGGATAGCCGAAGCTGTAGCGCTTGCCCCGATAGCGGGCGGAGAGCACCCGACGTAGGGCAAGATCTGCGGAGTCGGGGAAGCCCCAGGCGGCCCGCAGCTGGCGATGCACCCATTCGGCGGCGCCCTCGGCGGTCTCCAGGGCCAGCGCCGACCAGGCGTGGGATTTCAGGTATTCCCCGGCCTCTTTCCACTCCACGGCCCGCGCCCGCACTCCGGCACCGGCGGTGGTGACGAAGAGGGCCACGTGATCGTTCTCGAGGACGTAATCCGCCAGGCAGATGCCGGTTCCGCCCTTGCGGGGGAAGGTCCAGCGGGCGGCGGGATCTCCGCTCACCGGATCGGTGAGGATGATCTCGTCTCCCTTGGCGGTGGCGGGGAAGAATTGCCACACGCCGCGGCACTCCATGGCGCCGGAGCGGCCCAGCTCCTTGAGATCGTCGACGATGGCCTCGAGCTTGAGCCATTTCTCGTTCCCCTCCGCGGCGAGCTTCTCCACCGGCCCCTTGAGACCGAGGTGCTTGCCGTAGAGCATCTGGGGATTGATCAAATTCCACGCCGAGTCGAGGTCGATGTCCACCGCGTGGCGCTCGAGGTCCGGCGGGGCCGGCACCTCGATGCTGCGGTCCACCACTTCTGGCGCCACCGGCTTCACGCTCTTCGGCTTGGAGGCGGCACCGGCGAGGGCGTGGCGATCCTTTTCCGCCAACTCCTCGATCTCCGCCGTCAGCTCGTCGATCTGCTCAGGATCCACCATCCGCTCGATCATCACCAAGCCGCTCATAGCGTCTTTTCCGTAGGTGCAAAGGCCGCTATAGCCGGGGGCGATACGGCCGTGGACGAAGCGACGGGTCAAGGCTGCACCGCCAGCGATGAGAGGGACGGAAATCCCCGCGGCATCGAGATCTGCGGCGGTGGAGATCATCTGCTGCGCGCTCTTGACCAGCAGGCCAGACAGGCCGATGACGTCCGGTTGATGCTCCCGGGCGGCCTGAATCAGCTGCTCGTTGGGCACCTTGATGCCCAGATTGATGACCTCGAAGCCGTTGTTGGTGAGGATGATGTCCACCAGGTTCTTGCCGATGTCGTGGACATCTCCCTTCACCGTCGCCAGCATCACCTTGCCCCGAGTGGCACCCTCCGCCCGCTCCATGAAGGGCTCCAGGTAGGCCACCGCCGCTTTCATCACCTCGGCGCTCTGCAGCACTTCGGCAACGATCAGCTGGTTGTCGTTGAACAGGCGGCCGACCTCCTTCATGCCGCTCATCAGCGGGCCGTTGATGATGTCCAGGGGATCGCTGTAGCGATCCTCTTTCAGCGCTTCCGCTAAATCATCCGTCAGCCCGACCTTCGACCCCTCCACCACCGAGCGGGCGATGCGCTCCGGCAGCGGCAAGGATTCCCGCGGCGGCGCCGCGGCCCGCAGATCTCGTCCGCGGAAGTGTTGGGTCAGAGCCTCGATGGCCCGCGTACTGCCCTCGACGTCTCCCGGCTTGACGAAGAGCAGATCCTCCGCCAGCTTGCGCTCCTCGTCGGAAATCTCGGCGTAGCGGGCCAGCCGCTGAGTGTTGACGATGGCGGCGTCGAGGCCGGCGCGGGTGGCGTGGTAAAGGAAAACCGAGTTGAGCACCTCTCGCCCCGCCAGCGGCAGACCGAAGCTGACGTTGGAGATCCCCAGCACCCCGCGGGTGGCGGGCATCTCCTCTTTCAGCTGACGCACCGCCTCCACCGTCGATCCGGCGGAGCCGATGTAGTTCTCGTCCCCGGTACCGCAGGGGAAGACCAGCGCATCCCACCAAATATCGGAGGCGTCGAGGCCGTAGTCTTGCGTCAAGATGCGATAGGAGCGGCGAGCGACCTCCATCTTGCGCTCCACCGAAACCGCCATGCCCTGCTCGTCGATCAGGCCCACCACCACCGCGGCGCCGAATTGACGGGCGAGGGGCACCACCTCGTTGAAGCGCTGGAGACCGTCCTCCAGGTTGATGGAGTTGAGGATCGCCTTGCCCTGGCTGTAGGTCAGGGCGCGCTCCATTACCGCCGCATCGGTAGAGTCGATCATCAGCGGCGCCTTGATCAAGCGGATGAATTGATCCAGGAAGGCCTCCATATCCGAGGTCTCGTCCCGGTCGGGATCCTGGAGGCAAACATCGACGATCTGCGCCCCCGCCTTGACCTGGGCGCGGCCGATCTCCGCCGCCTGCTCCAGCTCTCCGGAGGAGATCAGGCGCTTGAACTTACGGCTGCCGAGGACGTTGGTGCGCTCCCCTACCAGCAGCGGGCGATTGTCGGGGGTGAGCTCCACCGCCTCGAGGCCGGAGACCAAGGCCCGATCGTGTTCGGGCACCGATCGCGGCGTATTCTGCGAGGCGATCTCCGCCAGAAGCTCGATGTGGGCATCGGTAGTGCCGCAGCAGCCGCCCACCAGGTTGAGCAAGTTGGCGTCGAAGAAGCGCGTGAAGACGCGGCGAAAATCCTCTGGGCTCTCGTTGTATTCGCCCTCTTCGTCCGGCAGCCCGGCGTTCGGCACGCAGGCCACGCGGGTGCGGCAGAGCTCCGATAGGGTGCGCAGATGATCGGTCATCAGCTCGGGGCCGGTGGCGCAATTCAGGCCAACGTAGAGCAGCTCCTTATGCAGCAGGGAGATCGCCAGCGCCTCGGCATCCTGGCCCGCGAGCATGGTGCCGGTGGGCTCGATGGTCACCGAGACCGCCACCGGCAGTCGCCAGCCGCACTGCTCGAAGGCATCATCGATACCCAGCAGCCCGGCCTTGATGTTGCGGGTGTCCTGACAGGTTTCCAGCAGGAGATAGTCCGCGCCACCGGCCATCAGGCCGAGGGTCTGAATTCGGTAGTGCAGGCGAAGATCATCGAAGCTCACCCCACCGGTGACGGAGATCGCCTTGGTGGTGGGGCCGATGGAACCGCAGACGAAGCGCGGGCGCTCCTCGGTGGTGTGCAGAGCGCAGGAGACCCGCGCCAGGCGGGCGGACTCGGTGCTGAGCTCGAAGGCACGGTGCCCCTGGTCGTATTCGTCGAGCACCAGGGGAGTGCTGCCGAAGCTATTGGTCTCGACGATGTCCGCCCCGGCCTGGAGATAACGCTCGTGCACCAGGTCCACGACGTCCGGACGGGTAACGCAGAGCAGCTCGTTGCAGCCGTCCAGCTCCGGTCCGCCAAAATCCTTAGCGGTGAGCTCCACCGCCTGCAGAGCAGTTCCGGTGGCGCCATCGAGCACCAGGATCCGCTCCTCCAGGGCCCGTTCCAGGGCCTCGGTGCGCTGATTCAGGTCCAGCGGCTGGGGCGGCGGCTGAATTTCGGTGAGTAGATCGTAAAGATCGTAGGCGAGGGCCGGCTCGGTCATGTCACACCTCCCGAAGGGCGGGCTGCGGGGTCGATACGGCGAGTGCAGGCTGTTGTAGAAATCGTCGAATGAGGAGCTACCGTTGGGGTGGGGCGAAGCTGCTCGATTTCGTTTGCGTCAGGTCCGAGGTTCGTCAGGGCCTTGGGACTGTTCTCTCGGGAAGCATTTCTCTCGGGAAGCATTCTCTGGGGGCTTGCTGGCTCCTGAATCTGAAGCTCTTGGAATAGTACCTTCGAGGAGGTGGTTCTCGAAGATCCAGCACCCAGGAGAATCACTCCCGGAGAGAGAGCTCTCAGCGATCCAGCTGCTCGATCAACCGGGTCACCGCCTTCGAGCTTTGCATGATGTAGAAGTGCACCGCGGGAACTCCCTTCTCCAATAACTCGCGGGTCTGTTTCAGCGCCCAGCGGACGCCGACCTCTTCCACCTGCTTGGGCTTGGCGGCTTCGATCTCGTTCGCCAAGTCCTCTGGAATGTCGACGTAGAAGTTCTCCGGAACGCGGACTAGATGCTTCTTCGAGGTGAGGATCTTGAGACCCGGAATGATCGGCACCTCGATGCCCGCGGCGCGGCAGGCGTCCACGTAGTCGAAGTAGTAGCGATTATCGAAGAACATCTGGGTAACGATGTAATCCGCCCCCGCCTCGACCTTCGCCTTGGTGTATCGCACGTCGTGGGCCAGATTCGGGGCCTGGAAATGCTTTTCCGGATACCCTCCAACGCCGATACAGAAGTCCGAGGGCTCGGCGTCGAGGAGATTGGATTCGAGGTATTTGCCGCGATTCATATCCGCCACCTGGGACACCAGGTCGGAGGCGTAGCGATTGGCGCTCCGTCCGTCCCGCAGGGGCTTGCTATAGCCGGAGTCATCGCCGCGAATGGCGAGGACATTTTCGATCCCCAGGTAGCGCAGCTCAATCAGAAAATCCTCGGTTTCCTCGCGGGTAAAGCTACGACAGAGGATGTGAGGCACCGCATCGACGTTGTATTTATTCTGGATCAGCGCGCAGACGCCCAGAGTTCCGGGGCGCTTGCGCTTGACCCGGCGGCGGATACCCGACGCCGTTTCATCGTAGATCACCTCCGCCGCATGGGAAGTGATGTCGATGAAGGGGGGATCGAAGGGCATCAAATCGTCGATCAGCGTCAGCAGAGAGCGAAGATCTCCCCCGCGCAGCGGCGGGATGATCTCGAAGCTCAACAGAGGGCGCTCAGCTCGGTCTAGATGATCGGTGACTTTCATGGTGCGGTGAGTATAGCTACGGGATCCCTGGGGGCTGCAAGAGTCTGCGAAAATTCTGTGTCGAAAAAACAGAAGTGACCCGGTTCAGCCTTCAGGCTAGGGTCTCTCGACTGTCGTCTCCTAGCCAACCTAGCCCAGCGATCCAGAATTCCGCTACTCTTTGCTCTCTGCTCCAATTCCCATCGGACCGTTTTCTAACCCCTCGTGAATCCCTATTCTCGCACCAGCTTCGGCCTTCGTCTGGCGGGCGATCTTCTGGCCGGAGCCATCGCCTTTCGCGCCGCGTTCTGGCTGCGAATGCACGTCCCGCTGCCCTTCACCCAATTTCTGCTGCCGCCAGATCGGCTCGACTTCTTTTACGCCGAGACCTGGGCGGTGTTGCTGAGCCAGACCATCGCCCTCTACTTCTTCGGTCTCTACGATCCCCCCAGCCTGGGGCGTAGATCCGAGTGGGCAGGGCGGCTGCTGGCCGCGGTGACGCTCCAGACCCTGGTGTTGATGGGTTATTACTTCCTCACCAACGCCACCTTCCCGCGCTCGGTCCTGCTGCTCTTCGCGCTCCTCGACTTGCCCCTGCTCTATCTCTGTCGCCGAGTCTTGGTGAGGCTTCGGCCCTCCGCCCGGCGGCGGGTGGCGGTGGTGGGAACCGGACCGGCGGCGCGGGAGCTGGCCACCACCATTCAGGCCCACGGCGGCGCCGAGCTGGAGCTTGCGGGCTTCGTGCCCAGCCCCGAAGAGGCGGCACGACACGCGGGCTCTGAAGCCCTTCGGAACCTGGACTCTGAGGCCGAGGCAGGGGATCCAGACGGCAACGATCAAGACGAAACCGAGTTCGCCCGCTGCCTCGGCACCGTCGAGGACCTCCCAGGCCTGCTGCGCTCCGGCGCCGTGGATGACGTGATCCTCGCCGACGAAGCCGGCGGATGGCGCACCCGGCTCCTCGACCAGCTCACCGCCCTCGGCCCCAAGCCCGGCAGCGTGCTGATGCTCCCTGGACCCTTCGACAGCCTGATTGGGCGCATGCGCTATCGCTGGGTGCGGGACCTGCCCCTGATCGAGGTGGTGCGCGAGAGCGAGTGGCGCTACAACCGCCCCGCCAAGCGGAGCTTCGACCTGATCACCGGCGCCCTACTGCTGCTGCTCAGCTCCCCCGCCCTGCTGCTGGGAGCCCTGCTGGTCAAGCTCACCTCCCCGGGGCCGGTGTTTTACCGCCAGACCCGAGTCGGCCTCGGGCGCCGGCCCATCGTGGTGTGGAAGCTGAGAACCATGAAGGTAGACGCGGAGCGCCTCACTGGAGAGGTGCTCGCCGCACCGGGAGATCCCCGGCTGACCCTCGTCGGCGGCTGGCTGCGGCGCTATCGCTGGGATGAGCTACCTCAGCTCTTCAACGTCCTCGGTGGCTCCATGAGCCTGGTGGGACCGCGGCCGGAACGCCCCACCTTCGTGGATAAATATCTCCAGGAGGTCCCGGGCTACGCCGAGCGCTACTCCGTTCCGCCGGGGGTCACCGGCCTGGCGCAGATCAATGGCGGCTACCATTCCTCCGCCCAGAACAAGCTGCGCTACGACCTCGCCTACATCGCCAATTGGAGCCTGTGGCTGGATCTCGCCATCCTCTTCCAGACGGTGAAGATCGTCCTCACCTCCCGCGGCACCTAGAGCCACCGCAATCAGGACGAATCAGCGATCAGGGCGGGGGTGGAGGAAGCTGGTCCTCCATCCTCGGGTCGAGGCGCACCGCGCGGTCGAAGGCCTGGCGGGCGCCCTCCGGATCTCCCGAGACCTGCAGAGCCTTCCCTAGATTCAGCCACAGCTCCGGCCGCGGCTCGATACTCAGCGCGCGGCGATAGGCCGCCTCCGCGGCTCTGCCCTGCCCCTGCACCAGATACAGGCTGCCTCGCACCATCGGCAGGGCGAACTCCAGGGGATCGAGATCCTCCCCTCGCTCCAGCTCTGTTCGCAGTCGGGTGAGCAATCCCCGAGGCACCTGCCCGGAAGTCACCACCGCCCGGCTGGTGACTTCCGCCGCCAGCAGGATGCGGCTGGCGGTGAGGCGTTCCCAGCCGCGCTGGAAGTGCACCACCGCCCCAGCGGCGAGCAGCAGAGAAAGGGCGAAAGCAAGCGCCCGGAACGCAGGCCCGGTCTTGACGGGGGTCGTCTTGGCAGAGGTCGTCTTGGCAGAGGCCGTCTTGGCAGAGGCGATCTTGGTCGAAGCAGCCTCGCCGTCCTCCTGCGCTGGCGTCTCGCTGGCGGCGAAGATCCAGGCGAGGAAGAGCAGAGCCGGCCACGCGGTCAGGGCGAGGCGAAAGGGAAATTGCGCCAGAGCCAAGACCCCTAGGGCAGCAACCCCGGAACGGGCGAGGGCCAGAGTCCGCGGATCTTGCCAGCCGGCACCGCGGAGGCGCCGCAGCAGGCAGATCAGCCCCCAGAGCAAGGCGAGGGCCCCCGGCAGCCCCAGCTCCGCGGCGACCTCCAGGTACTCGTTATGGGCATTGACGAACATCACTTGGGGATTGAAGCGATAGAAGCTCACCCCGGAATCCAGCAAATCCAGCTTGGCGGGAGCGAATTCTGCGGCGTAGGCGCCCAGCCCCACGCCGGTAAGAGGATTCTCCTCGGCCATGTAGAGGGCCGCCTTCCAGCCGTCGAGGCGCCCCGTCAGGACTTCGTCCCACTGTCCCCGCAGCAGCTGTTTCGCCTTCCCTTCCACTCGCTCCTGCAGCGGGGGCGCGAAGACCACCAAAACTCCCAGGGCTGTCGCCACGAGGGCCAAAGCAGCCATCACCCGAGAACCCGAGAGCTGGCCCGTCGCCACCCGCCGGCGCAGCTCCGAGCCCAGCAGGATCGCGCTACCGAGGGCGGCCGCCAGCAGGGCGGTGAGGGTTTGGGTGGTGAGCAAGCCGCCGAAGCTGAGCACAGCGGAGATCAGCCATAGCCAGCGCTGGTTCCCTTCGCAGCTCAAGACGCGCTCCAGCGCGACCAGCAGCGGCAGCACCAAGAACACGCCGAGATCCCCGGCGCTGCCCGCCAGGCTGGTGACGCCGAGGCGCAACGCCTCGGCGCCATCGGCGAAGGTGAAGGGACGAAAGATGCCGCTGAACTGCCCGAAAGCGATCAGCGCCAGGCCCGCCGCCGGCAGCGCCAGGCCCCGCAGCAGCCGACGAAGGCGATCTTGGCCCAGACCTTCGCTCCAGGCCACCAGGGCCAGCGCCCCGAGGGTGAGGCTCGGCAGCGCCTGGTGCACCCGCAGCGGATGCTCTGAAGCCAAAGCACCGATCCAGGCGAGGACCAGCAGCGGCAGCACCGCCATCAGGGTCGGCCTGGAGAACCAGCGGCGAAGCGCAGCGCCGCCGCCCCCGGCCCTGGCCCAGGCCGCCGGCAGCAGCAGCACTAGAGCGGCGATGGAGAGCAGCACCAGAGGCTCCCCGAAGACCTGCTTCGGCAGCCGAAAAGCATCGCGAGCGGAGCGGAAGACCAGGAACCAATTGGTCAGCAGCAGCCCCCACAGCAGCAGCTCCGCCCAACCCTCGGGGCCGCGCCAGCGCGAGGCCGACGGCGACGAGCCAGCGGTGGAAGGAGCGGGGCGGCGGGAGGCCCCCTTACGGGAATGGGAGCGGGAGCGAGTCATGGGCTTTGGGTGATTCAGAGGATCGTTCGGTGGACGATACGGCTCGTTGGGCGCTTTGGCGAGGGCAGCGGGGGACACGCCGAGGACGGAATGACGACGAGGCGTCGAGCTCGAGGCGCTCGGCGTGCGGCGTCGTGGAGGAACGAAAAGACTGCGGCGGTAGAACCAGGCTCAGTCTACCGCAGCCGGTGATCCTGGAGCCTCGGCAATTGGCGCTCGGGCAGCCCCTATCTCTCGGCCCCTCGTCTCTCGCTGACGAAGGACGAGCCGGCTCATCAACCAGGCCCCGGCCAAGGCTCCCAACCCATCCGCCAACCAGTCTCCGAGGCTGGCATCCCGCTGCGGCGGCCCCCACCCCTGCCACAGCTCCGTCAAGCCGCCGAAGAGACTCCCCCAGAAAGTCGCCCAGAGCCAAGGAGAGATCCTGAGGCCAATGCCCCGGGGCTCTACCTGCTCCTCGGGAATCGCCGTGGACGAGGCTTCGTAGCCCTTCAGGAGCAGCGCTCCCTGCACCGCGAAAAGGCCGCAATGCACCAGCTTATCCCCCCAACCATCGCTCACCGCCAGCAGCCACAGGGCGAGATCTCGCCACGGCGAAGCCCAGTGGGCCTCCACCCAGCCCTGCAGCCAGGAAAGCTTCTGCAAGCTATCTTCCGGCACCGGCAGGGAGAGTAGAATCCAGGTCCCGAGGGCCCACAGCAGCGCCGGACCATAGGGCGAGAGCCGGGGGGAAAGGGTCGGAGAAGGCGCCATGGTCGGCTACTATCTCACCTATGACTGATCGCGAGGCAAGCTCCTCCTCGGCGCTCCGGGGGGCGGGAAGTAGAGGCGCCCGGGATAGCGGCGACCAGGGTAGTGGCAACCAGGGGTTACCCTGGCTGCGCTGGGCGGTGCTCGCCCTGGCCCTCGCCCTGGTGTTAGCGGCAACCCTGCGGCATCTCGAGCTGAGGCGCTCACTGACGAAGGAGCTTCAGCAGGCGGCGGAATGGGGGCTCTTGGCGGAGGACGAGAATCTCGCCCCCGCCCTGCGGCAGGCCCCCTCCCCCGCCCGCGCCCAGCTCCGCCTCGCCCGCTGGCTGGTGGCCGACGCGCTGGAGCGGGCCGCCAACGACCAACCCCCGCTACCGCAGCGACTGCTGGACGCAGAAGCCCTCGCCCGGCGCGCCGGGGACAACCTGCCGAGAAGTTGGGAAGCCCCCATGCTGGAGGGAGCGGCGATCTACCTCCACCGCGCCGCGGAGCGAGATCCGGCCCTCTTCCTCTCCGCCCAGGATTGGCGCAGCCCGCTGGAAGAGGCGGTGCGCCGAGCCCCGACCCGGGGAGAGCCCGCTCGCTTCCTCGCCGCCGCCTATCTGGAAGTCTGGCCAGCCCTGGCGGAGATCGACCGCGAGCGAGCCCGAGAGCTGTTGCGCCAGGCGCTGATGGACCCTCACTGGCAGCGCATTCTCACCGTCCCCTGGTTAGAGCGCGCCTCCAGCCGAAGCGAGGCCCTAGAGCTGCTACCGCCGAATCCTCCCGCGTGGCGAGAAGCGATGGGGCATTACGCCCAGCAGCGAGATCGGCGAGGCATTATCGCCGCCCACGAGGGGCTGCGGCGGGCCCAGCGGCAGGAGGCCGAGAGCTGGATGGAGGAGGGTCTCCAGCGCCTGGAGGGAGGCGACCTGAGGCGTGCCCGCTCGCGGCTGCTGGCCGCCGCGGTAGCAATTCCAGCGGACGGCGCCCACACCTCGCTGGTGGAGGAAGCTCTGCAGCGGGCCCCGGCGGGGCCAAAGGTTTCCGCCTTCGCCGCCGGGCTGCAAAGCCACCTCAACTGGGCGGTGGAGCGAGCCCTGCTGGACCAGCCGACCCTCCCCCCGGCGGTGATCAGCCGACTACGTTTCGCCAGCGGCCCCCTGCCTCCTCCCCAGCAGACGGCGGCGCTGCTGGCGGCAGATCAGATCGTCGAGGCGGAGCGCGGCCTGCGACGAGCGGAGGGGCAGGCCCGTCAGGCGGAGTGGGCCACGGCCCATCTGCTCTACACCCGAGCTCAGCTGGCGCGAGGGGACCTGCAGGGAGCACGGGAGGCGATGGCCTGGGTTCACGGCAGCGCCCGCAACGAGGCCGTCTACTGGCAGCTGCGGCAGCAGCTGGGGCTCGCCCTGGCGGACGAGGCCGACCTCGCCCTCAGCGCCCGGCGCCTGAGCACCTTCGGCAGCAGCCCCCGCCCCGGCAGCTCCTGGCAGCCCATCGAGCTCGACAGCTCTCGCCGCGGCTGGGCTCTCACCCTATGGGCTGCCGAGCCCATCGACGAGCTGCGCATCGAGATCCTGCAGGCCCCCGGCCGCGGCAGCGCCGCGGAGCTGTGGATCGACGGCGCCTTCTTCGAGACTCATTGGGTGCGGCCGGGCAGAGAGTTGCGCCTCCGCCTGGACTCCCCGCTAGAGGCCCAGGCGCTGCATCGGATCACCCTCCTGCCTCTCTTTGGCGCTCCCATCACCCCAGGCCAAACTCGCCTAGGCACCGCCGACTCCTGATCACTAATCACATTGACCCAGGGGAGAGGAATCGCCGGCGGTCGCCCGTAGGCCCAAAGACGCCAGACCCAGCGGCGCCAAACCCAGCAGAGCCAGACTCAGCGGCGGGGCACCGCCGCCGCCGCCCCGCACAGAATCCCCAGCAGCAGGGCGTTGGCCGGCAGCAGAAGCCCGAAGTCCACCATCTCGTGAGCTCCTACCGCCGCCAGCGCTCCGAGAGCCGCCAGCGCCGCCGCCCGCCCCTCGGAGCGATACCCCGCAGCCCAAACCTGGAGCAGGCGCCGCCATAGCGCGAAGGCGCCGGCCAGGGCGAGGCCTAGGCCGATCACCCCACCGCAGATCAGCAGCTCCAGATAGTCGCTGTGGGCGTGGGTCCACAGCCCCCGAAGGCTCTCCGGCTGCACCGCCGGGAAGGCGTCGCGGAAGCCGCCGAAGCCCAGGCCCCACCAGGGCTGGGGGAACCAAAGCTCCAGGCTGACGGCATAGACCTGGCTGCGGGAGTTGGAGATCAGCTCGTAGGAGGAGGTGGTGAGGAGCCGGCCGAAGCCTTCCCAGGCTCCCAGCCAGAGGGTCAGCCCTACCGCCACCACCGCCAGGGCCACCACCGCCAGGCCCCGTCGCAGACGATCCCATCGCACCCCGCTGCGCTCCTGGCCGCGGCCGGAGCCGCGGATCACCCACCAGGCCTGGGCGGCGAGCCCGAAGAGCCCGGCGAGGAGCCCCGCCCGGGAGCCGGTAAAGCTCAGCGCGATAAAGGCGGTAACCCAGGCCAAGGCCGGGATCACCACCAACAAGAGCCGCTGCTCCAGCGAAGGCACCCGACGGCTGCGCCGCCAAGACCACCACAGCCAGGCGAAGAGCACCGCCAGCAGGATCTCGAGGAAATACGCGAAGTGATCCGGGTTGACGTAAGTGCCCCTCAGGCGCTGTGAAGCCCCGCCCACCTCCTGCCCCCAGAGAGTCGCATTGGGGGCGAACCACAGGCGGGTACCCCACAGCAGCTGGAAGCTCCCGCCGAGCACAAAGGCGCCCAGCAGCCAGCGGCGAGAGCTGCGGTGCTCGCCCCCCAGCCATGCTCCGAGGGTGAGGGCCGCCGCCACGGCGAGAAAAGAGAGGGCCGCATTCCCCGCCGCCGCCGGGTCCACCGCGACTCCCAATACGCTCTGGACCGTCGCCTGCGCCGCCAAGGCGAGCAGACAGAGCAGAGGGACTGCGATGGGCGGCAGCCGCTTCTGCCCCCGGGGAATCGTCATTACAGCCCCCACCAGCAACAGCCCCAGGGCCACCCACAGGGCGCTGCGGGCGGAGGAGACAGCTCCACCGAAAGGCCACGGAGCCACCACCATCAACAGCCCCAGGAGCAACACAGCGACGGTCCTAGCGAGGGTGCCCCTCGGTCTTCGGGAACGGCGACGATGGCTTCGGCGTCGGCGAGAACGGCGGCGACCGGAAGACGCATCGTCGACTCGGCCCTCACCGCCGGGGGCAGAGGGAGAATCCTTCGGCGCCTCGCCGGAACCAGTCTCGGCGAAGGCGGCCTCGTGGAACGCAGCGTCAGTGAAGGCAGCGTCAGTGAAGGCAGGGGAGGGCTCTTCCCGCAATGAAGCGAGATGAAGAGCAGGGCGGGGGGTGGCCTCGGAGCTCATGTGACATATCATCGCGCCATCTCGGAGCGAATTGCCAGCACGGATCGATTCCTCGCCGCCAACCTGGTCGCGCCAAACGCGGATTAGGCCGGCCTCACAACGGCATTCTGGAGATCTCATGAGCGCACCCTCCCTCTCCTCCCTCCCCCTCAAAACCGCCCTTGTCTTCGCCCTCTTGGCGATCTTGGCGGTACCGATTCCCGGTGGCGCTCAAAGCGTGCAATACAACGCGCCGGGGGACGTCAACATCGAGCAGACCGTCGGCCACGAAGGCCTGCGCCAGGACATGGACAACGCCCGCTGGCGACTCGGGGGGCTGCGGGTGGATCCCAGCATCTACCTCAACGGCCTGTCCTACGTGAACGACGTCTTCCCCAGCAGTGACGCCGAGGAAGTCAGCGACATTACCGCCCGAGTCGGCGCCGGCCTGCGCGCCTACCTGCCGCTGGGCCGCAAAGCGATCCTGATGGGCTGGGCACTGCCGGAATACGTGTGGTGGGCGGACACCACCGAACGGCGCCGCTGGAATGAGTTCTTCGGCGCCGGACTCTTCGGCGACTTCAACCGCCTCGATCTGGAGCTGGTGGTCAATCGCAAAGAGGAGGAGCGCATCCCCAACGCCGAGCTGCTGCAGGAGGTCCCGCTGCGCAAAGACCGGGTCTACGGCAACACCGAGATCGAGGTCTTCAACGGCATCTCCGTCATCGCCCAGGCCCAGGAAGAAGAGACCCGCTACCTGATCGACGAGCTGGACGATTCCCGCGCTGCTGCCTTTGGCGGCCTGGATCGAGACGAGAGCCTGCTGCGCGGCGGCGTGCGCTTCAACCTCGGTCAATGGTGGACCGCCACCGCCGGTTACGAGCGCATCGAGGTCGACTTCCTGGATGACTCCCGCCCCCTCTCCCACAGCGGCTCCTCCCCCTTCCTGACCCTGCTGCGCAAGCGCGGCGACAGCGAGGTGCGGCTCGAGCTGGTGCAGCGGCAGGTGGACCCGGAGACCGGCTCCCGCTTCGTTCCCTTCGACGAGACCCTCGGCTTCGCCACCGTGAGCTTCAAGCCCCGCCCCCGTCTCACCACCCGCTTCTACGCCAGCCGCAACCTGGTGTTCTCGATCTCCGACGACTACGTCTACTTCCTCGACGAGCGAGTGGGGGTCGGCCTCTCCTGGGAGCTCGGCCGCCGCACCAACCTCGAGCTCTTCGCCGAATCGGGGGATCAGGACTACACCCGCCTCAACCTCTTGGCCCCGGAGCGCATCGACGACTTCAACGGCTGGGGTGCCCAGGTGGAGTTCGACCTGCGGGAGAGCACCACGGTGGCGTTGGGAGTGGTGAAGACCGAGGTGGATTCGGTGATCCCCGGCCAGCAGCAGGACGTCACCCGCATCAACACCAGCATTCGCATCGGTGGCGGCAAGTGGCCGTGAGCCGAAAGCAGCGCGAATGAGGGGCTAAAAGCTACGCTGAGCGCTTCCCGACCTCGTCCGTCAGCTCTCCCAAGTGACGTTGAATCAACCGCTTCGCTCACCTGGGGATCACCTTTACGACAGATCGTCAGTGGGCTATGCTAGTCGGCCATGGCCAGGGAAGAGGAGTGTTCCCCGGCCTCCCCCCCTAGCCCCTTTCTCTCCTTGCCCGGGCCCCCTCCATGAAGCACCCGTTGAGAGACCTCAGTCAGCCTTCACAAACCGCCGAAAACGCCCCTGCTGCGTCTCGGTCGATCCCCCGTGGAATCCGCGATCTCCGCGTCCACGGCTGGCATATTCTCAGCTGGTGCTCGGCCTTCGTCTGCCTCCTGCTGCTGGTGCCTCTGGCGGCCTTCGCCCAAGCCCCGACGGACGCTGCCACCACGCCCCGCAGCGGCTCCACGTACCTCATCGGCCCCAAAGATCTGCTGGAGATCAAGGTCTACGAGGTTCCGGACCTCGACGGCCCCCGGCGAGTCACCGCCGACGGCACGATCTCCTTTCCGCCGCTGGAGGACCTGGTGGTGGAGGGGTTGACGGTGGAGGACCTGGAGCAGGAGTTGAAGCGCCAGCTGGAGGCGGATTACTTCCAGAAGGCGACGGTGAGCGTGCAGGTAGCGGAATATCGCTCCCGCCCCATCTCGGTGATCGGCGCCGTCAACAACCCCGGGGACCTCGGCTTCTCCGGCCGCTGGACGCTGCTGGAAGCGATCACCGCCGCCGGCGGCCTCGCCGGCAATCACGGTTCGGTGATCTACGTGCTGAGGCGAGCGGAAACCGGCCTCTCGGACCAGGTGGCGATCCCCATCAACGACCTCATGGTGCGCGCGGATCCCAAGGTCAACATTCCGATCTTCGCCAACGACCTGATCAATATCCCGGCGACGGCGGAGATCACCGTCTACTGCCTCGGGGAGGTCAGCCAGCCGGGAGCCATCGTCTTCCGCAGCACCGAGCGAATCACCCTGCTCGCCGCCATCGCCCGCGCCGGCGGCGTCTCGGACCGCGCCTCCTCGAAGATTCTGGTCAAGCGCACCGACAACACCACCGGCGTCGAGCAGGAGATCGAGCTCGACTACCGACGGATCCTCTCCGGCAAAGACAGCGACTTCCGGCTCGCCGAAGGCGACGTGGTGGTGGTGAAGGAATCCTTTTTCTAAGCGCCAGCTTCCACCGGCTCACGGCGCAATAGAAGACTCTCAACAGACGAGAAGAACCGTGCAATCCCAGACCCCAAAATTCCCCCAGGCCTATTACGCTCCGCCACCGCCGGAGCCCCAAGAGCCGGAGTTCGACTTCGACCTCAAGGAGTACATCCACAAGATCCAGGGCCATTGGCGCTTGATCCTGGTGTGCCTAATCCTGGCCATCGCGGCGGGCACCGTGAAGTTCTTCATGACGCCGAAGGAATACCAGGCGCGGGCGGTGCTGCAGATCGAGCGACGGTCCTCGACGGCGATCCTGGGCACCAACAGCCCGTGGCTGGAGAATTGGTGGAACCTGGAGTACTACCCCACCCAGGAGCGGCTGCTCACCAGTCGCGGTCTGGCGGAAAAAGTGGTGCGAGACCTGCGCCTCTACGATGACCCGGCCTTCTCCGGCACCCGCGCTCGCCCGGTGGAGAGCGGGGTGGAGGAGCCCACGGCGGACATCGATCAGGCCACCGTCGCCAGTCTCGCCAACCGCATTCGAGGCGGCCTCTCGGTCTCCCGAGTGCGAGAGACCCAGCTGATGCAGCTGACCTACCGGTCGCGCTCGCCGGAGATCGCCGCCCGCCTCGCCAACGGCTTTGCCGAGGCCTTCATCGATTGGGGCATCGAGAAGCGCTCCCGCACCGCCGATCAGGCCTCCACCTTCCTCGCCAATCAGGCGGAAGCGCTGCGAGCGGAGATCATCGAGCGGGAGCGCAAGCTCCAGGATCTTTCTCGCCAGGCGGATATCGTCGACCTCGACCCGGAAAGCAGCGTCACCCTGCAGCGGCTCAATGCGCTGAATCAGGATTGGACCGACGCCAAGCGCCAGCGCATCGAGAACGAGGCGGACTATCAGGAACTGCTGCGCACCCCCTCCGAGACCGTCGCCAACCGCATCTCCGGCGGCGAGGTCTCCGAGCTGCGGGCGGGCCTGCTGCGATTGGAAGAGGACTACAGCACCCGCCTCTCCACCTTCAAACCGGAATGGCCGGAAATGAAGGAGCTCAACAGCCGAATCGAGGCGGCCCGAGAGCACCTCCAGTCGGTGATCAACGAGAACGCCGACAAGGCGGTCTCCGCCGCCCGCGCCGAATGGCAGGCAGCTCTGCGCCAGGAGCGGGCTCTGGAGGGAGAGATCGCCGAGCTGAAGTCCGCCACCATGGACGAGAAGAGCCAAAGCCTGATGTTCTTCAACCTTCAGGACGAGGCGGAGAACCAGCGGGACCTGCTCAACGAGCTGCTGCGCCGCCAGTCGGAGACCGAAGTCACCGCCCGGCTTCAGGACACCCGCGAGTCCAACGTACGTATCGTCGATACCGCGCTGATTCCCGGCGGCCCCTTCCGCCCCTCCCTGAAGCGTAACCTCACCCTCGCCCTGCTGGCGGGCCTGGGCTTGGGCCTCGGCCTGGCGGCGATGCTGGAGTTCATGGATCGCAGCATCAAGACCGCCGACGAGCTGGAGCGGGTGACTGGACTGCCGACCCTGGCGGTGATCCCCGATATCAACAAGCCTTCCGGAGGCTACGGCTATAGCCGGCTCTATTACGGCTATGGGGGCACCTACGGTAGCGGCGGCAAATCGGGCAAATCCAACAAGGCCGGCAGCGGCCGCGAGCGGCGGCGCGGCGAACGCGGCGGGGAGGACCTCGCCCGCATCGAGCTGCTGCCCTTCAGTCATCCTCGCCTGGCGGTTTCGGAAGCCTACCGTTCGCTGCGCACGGCGGTGCTGCTCTCCACCGCGGACGATCTCAGAATCCTCTCGGTGACCTCCGCCGAGGCCGGCGAGGGCAAGACCGCCACCGCCTCCAACCTGGCGGTGGTGATGGCTCAGCTGGGCCGAAAGGTGCTGCTGCTGGACGCCGACCTGCGCAAGCCCCGCCAGCACCAGGTCTTCGGTATCTCCAACCGGGTAGGGCTGGTGAGCTACCTCACCGGCGGCGCGCCGCTGGACAACACCGTCTTCCAAACCTCCGTGGAGAATCTCTTCATTGGCCCCTCTGGACCGGTGCCGCCGAACCCCTCGGAGCTGCTGGCCTCGGAGCGCATGCAGCGGTTCACCCAAGAACTGCGCAGCCGCTTCGACCTGGTGATCATCGATACCCCGCCCACCCTGGCGGTGACCGACTCCACCATCGTGGGGACCTACGCCGACGGCGTGGTGCTCTGCTGCCGCGCCGGCAGCCTGCAGAAGGACGCGGCGCGGGAATGCCGGGATCGGCTGCATCGAGCGGAGGCCCGCATCCTCGGGAACGTTCTCAACGCCCACCGTTCCGGCGTCGCGGGGTCTAGCTCCTACCGTAAATATCAGTACTACGCCGCCTACGGAGCCGAAGAAGAATCCTCCTCGCAGCACCCTGCCGCTTGATCAGGACCCCGGCCTGCGCTCCTCTTTCTCAACGAGCCAAAGCTAGGGCCAGGGCCACAGCAAAACAAGCGCAGCCAACTAGCCTCCCGCCCCTCTCCACCAAGCTCTACTCTCCACCAAGACGGCAAGACAGCACGGGCAGCCAGCAGGCACCACAGGCCGGCGAGAGCCGCCGAGTCCGGGAAGTCCAGAATTCATGATCGATCTGCACACCCACGTGCTCCCGGGCATCGACGACGGCGCGGACTCCCTGCAGGAGGCGGTAGAGATGTGTCGGCGGGCCGCGGATGACGGCATTGAGGCCCTGTGCGCCACGCCCCACCAGCACCACAACCTGTGGTGGAACGGCGATCACGAGGATCTGCGGCGCAGGCGAGAAGAGCTGCAGGCGGCCGTCGGCCCCCGCCCACGGATCCTCGCTGGCGCCGAGATCCGGGTCGGCCACGACTTCCTGGATTCCCTCTTCGGCCCTGAGCCACATCGCCCTACACCGCTGGCGGGATCCCGCTGGATGCTGGTGGAATTCTCCCGCCAGGCTCCCCAGCCGGAGCCCGAAGGAATCCTCCACGAGCTCCGGGTCGCCGGCTGGAAGGTGGTCCTGGCGCATCCGGAGCTGCTTCCCTGGCTGGCCCACGACCAAAGCCGGCTGGACGGCATGGCGGATCTCGGAGCTAAATTCCAGCTCACCGCCATGAGCCTGACGGGAGGCTTTGGTCGCAACCCTCGCCGCGCTGCGGAGCAGATCTTAGACCGCGGCCAGGCCTGCTTTCTGGCCAGCGATTGCCATGGCGCCTATCGCCGCCCTCCAGGACTCTCGGAAGCCCGCGATCTGATCGCCGAGGCTTGGGGAGAGGATCTCGCCCGACGATTGACCGTGGACAACCCGCAGGCGGTGATCGACGACGAAGATCTCCCTTGAGCCCGCGGGCGGCATCGCATCCGCCTTCCCCGGGACCGGAATCCTCCGCTATTGAGAGGCTAGCGAGGCTAGCTAGAGAGAAATCCCGAGAAACTGAGCCCTGGATCCAGCCCATCGTCGGACAGCGAGGCTTCCCCTTGATAGACTTGAAACTTCATATGCTCTGAGCGCTCAACGCCCCCCTCAAACTATGACGAATCATTCCTCTGCGCACCGGTGCTGGCACCCTGCTCTGCACCTTGCGAAGCCGGCCCTTGCGAAGCCTTATCGCGGGCGCCCTTCGGAGCGCCCACGCCGGACGATACCCGGGCTGCGAACAGCCTTCGTGTCGCTGGTTGGCCCCGGACTGGTTAGCCTCGGAATGGTCGTCTGCGGGATGGTCGCCGTCAGCGCCCCCGACGCCTTCGCGCAGCCGAGCTCCACCTCGAGTGCTTCAGCCTCCGGCACCAGCCTGCCGCGCACGCCGCCGGATGCCTTCTACCAGCGCCTGCTGCGAGACGGCATTGCCGCCGCCGAGCGCGGAGACAACAATCGTGCGCTGCGGGATCTACGCCTCGCCAGCTTCGGCTTCCTGGATCACACCCCCCAGTTGGTAGAAGCCCTCGGGCGACTCGCCCTAGTTCAGCACACCCTCGGCGACCGAGCGGGCTTCCGCGAGACCTTTGCCCGCATCGTCGAGGTAGAAGACCTCTTCTCCGGATCGTGGCAGGCCGCCGGCCTGGGCTCCGAGCTGCGGGACAGCCTCTCCCAGCGAGCTGCGGAAGAGGTTTCTTCCTCGGTGCTCGCCAACATCCCCGCCTTCCGCGATATCGCCCGACTCCAGGCCGCCCGGGAGATCTCCACTCTGACCGGAGATGCCCGCCGAATCCGGCTCGAGGAGCAGATTCAGCGGGAGCCGGACAGCCTGCTGTGGCGGGTCGAACTGGCGGATGCCTATGTCGCCGACGGTAGGCCGGCGGAGGCCAACGTCACCCTCAGCGAGACGCTGGAAGCCTCCCTACGACGCTCCCTGCGCGGCCTCTCGCCGCTCCAACAGCGGGCCCTCTGCCTACGGGGAGAGGCTCGCGCCGCCCTCGGCCAGGCCCAAGCCGCCGCGGACGATCTCAGCCGCTGCCCCGCGGTCTCCGGCACCATGCACTTCGCCCGGGCTCTGATGGAGAGCTACCTCGGTCTCGGCCAGCTCGCTCCCGCCGCCGCCCTGCTGCCGACCCTAGAGCCCGAGGTGAGGGAACACCGCGACATTCGCCGCCTCGCCCGAGAGCTGGAAGATGCTCAGGAAGAGCGAGCTCAACAGCTGGAGGCCCAAGCCGCAGCGGAAGCTGATGCTGCCGCAGACTCCTCCGGCTCTTCCGCTTCGGCCCCGTCCTCTTACGCCGAGGGCGAGCCATCTGCCCCAGGACCGGCTGCCGAAGGTCAGAGTGCAGGGGCCTCAAACGAGGCTACGCTGCCGGGAATCGCCCAGAGTCAGCTAGATCGTGCACGCCGGATGAAACTTCAGGCCCGCCGAATCGCCGATCTTCAAGAGCCCATGCGACTCGCCGTGGAAGTTGCGGACGCCTACCCCCAGCACCGGGAAGCCCAGCACCTAGTAGCGGAGATCGCCTATCGTGCCCGCCAATGGCGGCAAGCCGTCTCGTATTACGAGCGCGGAGGGGTTCCCGGAAACGAGAGCCCCTATCAACAATTCTTCTATGCCGTCGCTCTCTACGAATCAGGTCGCGGCAGCGAGGCGGCTACGGTGCTCAACCAGGCTCTGCCCCGCATCGAACGCGACGAATTCGTGAATCAATACGCCGAACGTATCCTCGGCGCTCCCTGAGCGACGGTCTACCGTCCATCGCGCTCCCGAACCGGATCCTGCTTTCACCGACCAGCAATCTCGCTTGACTTGACAAACGTCAACCGACTTGACAGACCGTCTACGAGGTCTCTACGATGAAGCCCAAACGCAAGGAGAATCAAGTGTTGCGACTTATCCCCCTCTCCGTCGCTGCGCTGCTGGCGATGGTCCTCGCCGCCCCGACTTTCGGCGCGACCACCGTAACCGTCGATCAGGCGGAGTGCCTGCCCGTAGCGGACAACGGGTTGATCACTCTCACCGTCGACGAAGACTTCGGCGGCAGTGAGGTACGCGTCTATTTCCGTCGCCTCCATCAGGAGGTCGAGGACTTCTACTACGTCATCGCCGAGCCTTACGAGCCGGGCCGCTATTGGGCCGTGCTGCCGAAGGCGGAAGACGAAGTGCTGGAGCGCTACGATCTCGACCGGGAGAACTACCCCGATGCCCCAGACATCGACGATGTCGACGATGACGACTGGGCTGATTGGTGGCGAGCGAAGGAAGGCTCGGCGGACCGTAACCCCACCGGCGACCTCGACGACGAGCTGATCGAGGAACGTGCCTCCCTCGGTAAGGAGAGAGGCCGCAACTGGATGGAGACTCTGGACGACGCTACCTTCCAGCGCTGGCTCGAGGAATTGGAATACGAGCCGACGGAGTACTTCGGCTCGGTCTTCGATCCCCAGGGCAACGAGATCACTCGCTCCCCGATGAAGGTGGTGGAAGTGCAGGAAGACTGCCCCGACCAGCTGAGCGACGAGCAGCGGGGCTTCGCCGAGAACCTGACGGTCGGCGAGACCGCCCTATGGTCTGAAGGCGAAGAGGTCTTCCACTGGCTCTGCGACGGCATCGTCAACCGCATCGATCCCAACGGCATTCTGCGGGCTGACGAGATCTGCCGAGTCTGCTTCGTCGCCTGGTGGCAGAAGGAAGAGCTGCTGATTCCCGCCGCCGCGGCCACGCTGATCGGAGGCGGAGTGATCGCCAGCGACGACGACGATCCGGTCACGCCGATCCTGCCCTAATTCAGCCAACAGAGAACGCCGCGCCGCCACCACTCGGAGGCTGCGCGGCGTTTCCATTGGATCCCAGCTCGATTTTTCTCGCCATGAACGATTCTCCAACAGACTTCGAAGCTCCCATCTTCATTGCTGGCCATCGCGGACTGGTGGGCTCGGCCATTCTTCGCCGACTGGAATCCGCCGGCTACCGCAACCTGCTCACGGCGAGCCGCAAGGATCTCGATCTTCGAGATCAGGCCGCCGTCGAGGCCTGGTTCGCCCGCCATCGCCCTCATCAGGTCTACCTCGCTGCGGGCACCGTCGGCGGCATCTTGGCGAATTCCACCCGGCCGGCGGAATTCCTCTACGACAACCTGATGATCCACGGCACGGTGGTCCACGCCGCCTACCGGCAGGGGGTCGACAAGCTCCTCTACCTCGGCTCGTCCTGCATCTATCCCCGGGAATGCCCGCAGCCGATGCGCGAAGAGCATCTGCTTACCGGCCCCCTGGAGCCCACCAACGAGCCCTACGCCGTCGCCAAGATCGCCGGGATCCGATTGTGCCAGGCCTATCGGCGCCAATACGGCTGTAATTTCGTCTCGGTGATGCCCACCAACCTCTACGGCCCCGGGGACAACTTCGATCTCGAGACCGCCCACGTGCTTCCGGCGCTGATGCGCAAGCTCCACGACGCCAAGCTCGCCGGCCGCGGCGAGATCGAGGTTTGGGGCAGCGGCCGGCCGCGCAGAGAGTTTCTCCACGTCGATGACCTGGCGGATGCCTGCGTCTATCTGATGGAGCATTACGACGAAGAGATCCACGTCAACGTCGGCACCGGCATCGATCTCACCATCCGCGAGCTGGCGCAGACCCTGCGGGACGTCATCCACCCAGAAGCTCGGCTGGCCTTCGATCCGGACAAGCCCGACGGCACCCCGCGCAAGCTCCTGGACGTCTCCCGCCTCCACTCCTTCGGCTGGCGCCACAAGATCGATCTCGCCGCGGGGATCCGCAGCACCTACCGCTGGTTCCTGGAGAACTACGGGGAGCTGGACCACGACGGGCTGCGAAGCGTGGCGGCCGGTTCCCCCGCGGTGAACCGATCTTGAGCTCGTCTCTGACGCCTACCGCCTCCCCATCGACGCCGCCGGAGCGGCTCATCGAGCCTCGGGAAGGCTGGACCCTGCTGGAGATCCGGGAGCTCTGGGACTACCGGGAGCTGCTCTACTTCTTCATCTGGCGAGACATCAAGGTGCGCTACAAGCAAACCTTGTTGGGAGCCGCCTGGGCGATTCTCCAGCCCCTGCTCACCATGGTGGTGTTCAGCCTCTTCTTCGGCAAGCTGGCGAAGGTGCCCTCCGACGGGGTGCCCTATCCGATCTTCAGCTTCGCCGCCCTGGTGCCCTGGACCTTCTTCTCCACCGGCCTCAGCCAGAGCGCCAACAGCCTGGTGGGCGCCCAAAACCTGATCAAGAAGATCTACTTCCCCCGCCTGCTGATCCCCATGGGCTCGGTGCTCGCCGGCGCCGTAGACCTGGTGCTGGCGATGTCGGTACTCCTCTTGATGATGCTCTACTACGGCTTCTATCCCACCCCGCGGATGCTGGTGTTGATCCCCCTCGTCGCCCTCGCCTCCCTCACCGCATTGGGAGCGGGGATGCTGCTCAGCGCCCTCAACGTGCAATACCGCGACGTGCGCTACGTGCTGCCCTTCATGGTGCAGATCTGGCTCTTCGCAACGCCCATCGCCTATCCTTCCAGCCTGCTGGAAGAGCCCTGGCGTACCCTCTACGGCATCAACCCGATGGTGAGCGTGGTCGAGGGCTTCCGCTGGGCCCTGCTGGATACCGGCTCCGCCTCCCCTACCCTGATCGCTCTCTCGGTCACCTCCGCGGTGATCATCGCCGCTACCGGCCTCTACTACTTCTCCCGCACTGAGCGACGCTTCGCCGATATTCTCTGAGCCTCTCCTGCGGCACGGTTCGACACCGACGGCCCCCCAGCAGCACCGCAGCAGCAGCACCGCTCCAGTCTCTAGACCACTAGGCCTCGACGGGCACAGCGCCCCAACCACCTTCCCCCTTCCCTGCCCTCTATGACTCCCACTAAGGCTCCTTCCCCTAAGACGAGCGCCGACCGAAAAGATTCTCCGGTCAGCGGCGAGGAGAATTCATTGCTCTCGCCGCCGCAAGAGAGCACCGCGGTAGTAGCGTCTGAGAGCGTAGGGTATGAGAGCGCAGAATCTGAGGATGCAGGCCCCGAGAGCACCGCCCTCTCGGCAAGCTCCGGGGATTCCTACACGGCCATCGCGGTACAGGGTCTCGGCAAGCGCTACCGCCTCGGGGAGCGCTACCGCAGCCGGTACCGCACCCTCGGAGAGACCCTCACCGAGGGCGTCCAGCGGCTGCTGGGCATCGGCGGCGGGCGAGCCCGCCGCGACCGGCGAGGCGAAGAGAAAAAGGCTCAGCCGGAGATCCTGTGGGCTCTGCGGGACATCGACTTCCAGGTGCAGCGCGGGGAAGTGGTGGGCATCATCGGCCACAACGGTGCCGGCAAGAGCACCCTGCTGAAGATCCTCTCCCGCATCACCGCCCCCACCGAGGGACAGGTGCGGCTACGGGGCAATCTAGCCTCCCTGCTGGAGGTCGGCACCGGCTTCCACCCTGAGCTCACCGGCCGCGAGAACATCTTCCTCAACGGCTCGATCCTCGGCATGCGGCGACAGAAGATCGAAGAGCAATTCGACGCCATCGTCACCTTCGCGGAGATCGCCGACTTCATCGACACTCCGGTGAAGCATTATTCCTCCGGCATGTACGTGCGCCTCGCCTTCGCCGTGGCGGCCCACCTCGACCCGGACATCCTGGTGGTGGACGAGATCCTCTCTGTCGGCGACGCCGCGTTCCAGCGCAAATGCCTGGGCAAAATGAAGGATGTCGCCGGCACCGGGCGCACGGTGATCTTCGTCTCCCACAACATGCAGGCGGTGCAGAGCCTGTGCACCCGGGCGATCCAGCTCCATCACGGCCGCCTGATCAAGGACGGATCCCCGGCGGAGGTCGTGGCCCACTACCTGGCGATCTCCGCGGAGACCGGATCGCGGATGCGCTGGGAGGCAGACGAAGCCCCCGGCAACGCTGAGCTGCGGCTACTGGAAATCGCCGTCCATGACGGCGAGCACAGCGAGGAGGCCGACGACAGCGGCCTGGTGGCTCATAAGAGCGTCTTCGCCAGCCGCAAGGATCTGTTCATCGACATGATCTTCGACGCCCGCACCCAGCACCCCGCCCTCTGCGTCGGCTTCGACCTGATGAGCGCCTCGGGAGAGGTGATTCTGCGCACCTACCAAACCGACGAGGCGGAGGAATCCTGGCCCTCCCCGCAGCCCGGCATCAACCGCTGGCGCTGCCACATCCCCGCCGGATTCTTGAACGCCGGGCGCTTCTTCGTCTCGCCGCGAATCGGCCTCCATAACCTCTACTGGATCGTCCACCTGGATTCTGCGGTGCAATTCGAGGTGCTTCTGGATCACGGCATCTCGCCGCTGTGGAGCTCTCTGGATCAGCGCAGCCGCCCCGGCTCCATCGCGCCGATTCTCCCCTGGGGAGCGGTCTTAGAGGCAGAGGCAGAAGAGCAAGGGCCCTCGCGGTGAGCACCCCGTGGAGCCAGCGCGCCGCCAACCTGTGGCATCACTGGCGCCGCGGGACCCTGCAGCGCCGCCTGAGGTCCCAGCTGCGGCGCCGTCGTCGTCGCCAGCTCCTGGCGGCCAGCCAGCGGCGCGCCGACAGCTTCCGACAGCTGCGCCACCAGGGCGTCCCCTCGGTGCCCTACCGCCTGCCAGAAGGGCCGGAGCTCACCCTGCCGACGGACAGCCATCTCGCCGCCGAGATCTACGGCGGGGCCTTCGAGCTCGGAGAACAGGATTTCCTGAGCCGCTACCTGATGCCGGGGGATGTCTTCCTCGACGTCGGCGCCAACCTCGGGCTCTTCACCCTGCGGGCCGCCGGACGGGTCACCGACTCCGGCCGGGTCTTCGCCTTCGAGCCTTCGGCGAAGACCTTCCAGCGGCTGCACCAGGATGTGGAGCGCAACGGACTGCACTGGGTTCAGGCGATCCAGGCCGCTCTCTCCGACGCCCCCGGGCAGGCCACCCTCCACGCCTCCAGCAGCGGCTGGGATGCGTGGAATAGCCTCGGCGCTCCCGCCGAGGGCGACGGCTACGCCCAAGAGGAAGTGGAGCTGATCACCCTCGATGCCTTCTTGGAGGAGCACCCCGCCGCGGCTCGGGCAGCGCTGATCAAGCTCGACGTGGAGGGCTGGGAGAGTCGAGTGCTCACCGGCGGGGGGAGCCTCTTCGCCTCCGCCGAGGCCCCCACCCTGCTGGTGGAATTCAACGACGAAGCCGCCGCCGGAGCCGGCACCAGCGGCCAGGCCCTCTACCGCCAGCTGGCGGAGCTCGGCTACGACCTCCTGCTCTGGGATTCTGACCTTCGCCAGCTGCTGCCGGCTGCGCCCAAAGAGCATTACGTATACGAAAATCTCGTCGCCACCAAGAATCTCCTGCGAGATCAGGAGCGCCTGTCGTGAAGAGATGGCTCCGCAGCCTCGCCGCCCAAGCCTTTCCCGGCCGCTTTCGCCCCCCGACCCCCATCGGCCGCCGGGCGCTCTCGGTGGACGGCACCACCGTCGGCCTCGACTTCGATGACCCCATCCACCGCCGTATTTGGCGTCAGGGGGGCTTCGAGGCGGAGGTGGAAAAGGCCCTTCTGCAGCTCAGTGAAGACGGCGATGTAGTGGTGGATATCGGCGCCCACAACGGCTGGCACAGCCTCCGCCTGCTGCAGCGCAGGCCGGCCCTTCGCCAGCTCTACGCCTACGAGCCCGCCGCCACCACCTTCGAATTGCTGCGCTGGGGGGTCGAAGCCCTTCCCCCGAAGCTGCGGCAGCGAACGGAGATTCATCACCTCGCCCTCGGTGCAGAATCCGGCCGCCTGAAGCTCAAGATCTTCCGCGATCTCGGAACCATGCACGCCTCTCTCCACCCGCTGGCGGATTGGGAATACGACGAGGAAGAGGTGGAGGTCGCCACCCTGGATGACCTCGCCGCCGATTACCCCGCGCCGCCGGCGGTGATCAAATGCGATGTCGAGGGAGCGGAGCGCGAGGTGCTCGCCGGAGCTTCGGGCCTGATGACCGGCCCCACCCCTCCGCTGTGGCTGCTGGAGGCCAATTACGAGACCACCGGAATGGCCGGCTACTTCCCCTGGCAGCTGCTCGACGACGCCGCTCGCTTCGCCCCCTATCAGGCCTATGTTCTGCGCCAGGGGGGCGTTTGTCCGCTGCCCCACCAGCGCGCCCTGCGCCACGGCGATACACTGATCCTGGCGATCCCCGAGCATCATCAGCAGCGCCTCCAGCGGGCGGGCACCCCATGAGCTCCACGGAACCCAAGATTTCCGGCACAATCAGGGGCCCCGTCCACGGAAAAGCCCGAGGACACCTCAGCTCGGCGTTGGAGCTTCTCCAACCCACCACCGGTCCCGCTTCCGACTCCCCCACTCCACTTCCGATTCTGCTTCCCCCTTCGCCTCAACCCCGGCTTCTCTCGAGCGGTCCCCGCCGCTCCCCTCGAGGCGCCAGCTAGGGACCCTGTCGGGGAATTCCCCAGGGCGCTTCCCAAGGAGATTCGAGCGATGAAAGTTCTCGTTACCGGTGGCCTCGGCACCGTCGGCGGCGGCCTCGTGGCCGAGCTGCGGCAGCGCGGGCACCACGTCATTTCCTGTGACCAGCGACACGAGCGCGACGAGAAGGGCTTCTCCCTGCGCTCCGACCTGGAGGTGCCCCTCTATGCCCGCTGTGACGTCGGCGAGATGCGGCAGCTGCAGCGGGTCTTCGATGCCCTGGGGCCCTTCGACGTGGTGTACCACTGCGCCGCGGAATTCGGCCGCTGGAACGGCGAAGACTTCTACGAATCGCTGTGGCGCACCAACGCCGTCGGCACCAAGAACCTGATCCGGCTGCAGGAGGAGAGGGGTTTTCGCCTGGTTCACTTCTCCTCCTCCGAGGTCTACGGCGACTGGCCCGAGATCATGGTTGAAACGGTGATGGACGACTACGAGATCAAGCAGCTCAACGACTACGCCATGTCCAAGTGGGTCAACGAGATGCAAATCCGCAACTCGGCGACCCAATTCGGCACCGAGAGCGTGGTGGTGCGCCTGTTCAACACCTACGGACCGGGGGAGGAATACAGCCCCTATCGCTCCGTCAACTGCCGATTCCTCTACTGCGCCCTCCACGGTCTGCCCTTCACCGTCTTCCGCGGCCACGAGCGCACCTCCACCTATCTCTCCGACACGGTACGCACGGTGGCCAACATCGCCGACAACTTCCGCCCCGGGGAGACCTACAACATCGGCGGCAACCAGCTCCACACCATCGAGGAGCTGGCGGAGGCGGTGCTGGCAGTCAGCGGCGCGGACCCCAGCCTGGTGGACTACAAGGAGAGCGAAGTCCTGACCACCAAGGTCAAGCGAGTGGACGGCAGCAAGGCGGTGGAACATCTGGATCACCGCAATACCGTGGACCTGCGCTCCGGCCTCCAGCTCACCACCGACTGGATGCGCCAGCGCTACGGCCTCTCCTAAGGCCGCCCTGAAGTCATGAAGATCCTCTGCGTCGTCGGAGCCCGGCCCAACTTTATGAAGGTGGCGCCCATACTCCGCGAGCTGCGGCGGCGCGGTGCGCCGTGGCAGCATCGACTGGTGCACACCGGCCAGCACTACGACGCCAACATGTCGAAGATCTTCTTCGATCAGCTGGGGCTGCCTCGGCCCGACGAGGATCTAGGGGTTGGCTCCGCCTCCCACGCGGTGCAGACGGCGAAGGTGATGATCGCCTTCGAGCCCTGCCTGGAGGCCTGGCGGCCGGATTGGGTGGTGGTGGTGGGAGACGTCAACTCCACCCTGGCGGCCACCCTGGTGGCCTCCAAGCGGGGTATTCGGGTGGCCCACGTGGAGGCTGGCCTACGCTCCTTCGATCGCGGCATGCCGGAGGAGCTCAACCGCCTGCTCACCGATCAGCTGGCGGACCTGCTCCTCACCCCCTCCCCGGAGGCGGCGGTCAACCTGCGGGCCGAAGGCATTCCCGACGAGCGAATCGCCTTCGTCGGCAACGTGATGATCGACACCCTGGTAGATCAGCTACCGGCCATCGAGGCCAGCGAGATTCACCACCGGCTGGGCCTCGAGGCCGGCGGCTATCTGCTGGCCACCCTCCACCGCCCCTCCAACGTCGATGACCCAGCGGTGCTGAGGGAGCTGCTGGCAGCCCTCGGAGAGCTCGCCCGGGAGCGGCCGGTGATCTTCCCCGTCCATCCCCGCACCCGCGCCAAGATCGAGGCCCTCGGCGGAGCGCCGAATCCAGGCCTGCGGCTTTTAGAGCCCCTGGGCTACGTCGACTTCGTCGCCCTGACCCAGCGCGCCGCGCTGGTGGTCACCGATTCCGGGGGGCTGCAGGAAGAGACCACCTGGCTGGGGGTGCCCTGCCTCACCGCCCGCCCCAATACGGAGCGACCGGTGACCCTCACCGAAGGCACCAACCGGCTGATCCCCAGCCGCCGCGACGCCGTTCTGGAGGCGGCGCGGGGGATCCTCGCAGCGCCTCCCCAGGGCCGCCGACCGCAGCTCTGGGACGGGCACGCGGCGCGGCGCATCGTCGATGCCCTCGAGGCATACTGCGAGAACTCAGAGGCACCGGACGGACCGGAGGCCCGGAGGGCGCCGTGAGCCGCCGGCTGCTGCTGGTCACCGAAACCTGTCCTCGCCCCGACGGCGGCGGCGGGGCGGTGCAGCTGGACGCGCTGATCCAGCTGCGCCCGCAAGGCTCCGTGAGCCTCGCCCTGGTCTGCCCCCAGGAGCAGGCCGAGGACCCCTGGCCGGCCTCCGCCTCGGAGCTGCCGCGGCGGCGCTTCCCCGCCCCGCCGGACAAAGTTCCCGGCGACGGCGCCCGCTCCCGTCCGCTGCGGGCCTGGCTCCACCGCCAGCGGGACCGCCAGCGGCGGCGGGCCACCGTCCCCCGCCTCGCCCGGGAGATCGCCGCCTTCGCCCAGGAGCAGGGGGCAGAGGCTCTCTTTCTCTCCCTCTCGACCCCCACGCTGATCGATTTGGCCCTCCCTCTCGCCAGCGTCAGCCAGCTGCCTCTCCACGTCGTGGTGTGGGATCCGCCGGGCTATAAGCTGCCCCGCTTCGGCTTTCGGGGAGCCCGCCTTCAGCGCCAGCTGGAGCGCTTCTACCGCACCCTGGAAGCCTGCGCCGGCTGCGCTGTGATGACTCCCACCACGGCGGAGGAATACGCTCAACGCTGCGGCACCCGCTGCGTGGTGACGCCACCGCCGGCCCGCTGGCGGCCAGCAGCAACGGCGCCAGAATCGACAGGGGCATCGAAGGCGGACCCAACGACCGATTCACCGCTGGTGATCCTCTTCGCCGGCTCCTTCTACGCCCAGCAGGAGCATCGAGCCTTCGCCGAGGCCCTGGCGGACGCCGGGTGGCGTATCGGCGGCCGACCGGTGCTGCTGCGCCTGCTCACCGACGGCTACGACCTTCAGCTCCATCGCCCGCTGCAGGTGGAGCTGCTGGGCTGGCGCAGCGCCGAGGAGACCGCCGCGGCCCTGGCCACCGCCGACATCGCCTACCTTCCCTACTGGACCGATCCGCGCTACGACGAAGTCGTGCGTCTGGCCTTCCCCACCAAGCTTGCCCTCTACCTGGGAGCGGGCAAGCCGGTGTTCTTCCATGGCCCGGACCACGCTTCCGTCGCCCGCTTCTTTCGCCGCTACCGCGCCGGGGTCGCCTGCTCCAGCCTGGATTCGGATCCCATTCGAAGCGCCCTGGAGGAGTTGGCGCAGCCGGAGCGATACGCCGACGCGGTGGGCGCCGCCCAGCGGGCGGTGGAGGAGGAGCTCTCCTTCCCCACCCTGGAGGGGCGCTACCGCGAGCTCTTCGGTGACACCCCTCTCTCGGCTCCTCCGAGACCGCCGCAGGAGGCTCTATGAGCGCCGCGAGCTCTTCGAATACGGGCACTTCTACGAGCAATCCCCCCACGGGTACTGGAGCTAGCGCCCAGGCTGAGATAGACCGCAGCTTCGCCACCACCCGAAGAGCGGCGAAGCCGGATCCCGGCGGCGCCCCGCAGATTCCGCAAAGCTGGCGCAGCGGCGGGCTGCGCACCCGTGGCTGGGGTAAAGAACGAGGCGACGACAGGCCGCTGATCTCGGTGATCATCCCCGTCTTTCGCGGCGCCGAGACCCTGGAAGCCTGCCTCCAAAGCGTGCAGCGGCAGCGCTACGATTCGCTCGAGCTGCTGGTGATGGACGGAGGCTCCGACGACCGCACGGTGGAGATCCTCAAAGCCCACGACGGCGGCATCGACCTGTGGATCTCGGCCCCGGACGAGGGCGTCTACGACGCCATGAACCGCGGCGTCGACCTCGCCCGCGGCGACTGGCTCTACTTCCTCGGCAGCGACGACATCTTGGTGGACTGCCTCCACCGCCTCGCTCCCCACCTCCAGAATCCCCGCACCATCTACCACGGGGACGTCTACAAACCCCTCTCCAACGTCGTCCAGGGGGGGGCGCTGAGACCGGAGCAGATGGCGGGGCGCAACCTCTGTCACCAGGGCATCTTCTATCCGCGGGCGGTGTTCGCCAAGCGCCGCTACGACCCGCGCTATCGCCTGTACGCGGATTGGGCCCTCAACATCTCCTGCTGGGCGGATCCCGCCCTCGAGACTCGCTACCTGCCGCTGCTCATCGCCGTCTTCGCCGAGACCGGCCTCACCTCGGTGGGGGAGATGGAGCGGGACTCCGTCTTCCTCGCCGAGAAGGAGGCCTTGGTGGAGCGCCATCTGGGGGATCGTCTGCGGAGGCAGCGCCGACGGCGCGGTGCCCGCCGGCGCCTGGTGGGCGCCCTCGACGCTCTGGGCCTCGGTCCGCTGCTGCGCCGCTGGCTGGGCCGCGAGGAGAGTTGAAGATGGCGCGCCAAGGCCAAAACCCCATGCGCTGGGTGCAGAAGCTGGAAGATCCCGCTCCCCTCACCCTCGCCACCATCGTGGCGATCCCGGAGCTCTCCGGCTTCTGGGAGCAGAGCCTAGTGACGCTGCGGGCCTGCCTCGACAGCGTTCTGGCCCACACCCCGCAGCCCTTCGACCTGATGGTGTTGGACAACGGCTCCTGCGCCGAGGTGCGCAGCTATCTCCAGGACCTCGCCGACGAGGGGGCCATCGACCTGCTGCTGCTCTCGCGGCGCAATCTCGGCAAAGTCGGAGCGTGGAACGCTCTCTTCGCCCTCTCCCCGGGTCAGTGGACGAGCTATTTCGACAGCGACGTTTACTTTCTGCCGGGATGGTGGGAGGCCTCGAAGCAGATTCTCGAGGCCTATCCGGAAGCCCTCACGGTGACCGCCCAGCCGATCCCCGGGGACCTCTCCCGCCACTGCGACGCCACCCTCGCCGGAGCCCGAGAGCACCCCGGGACTCAGAGCCAGGAAGGCGACGACCTGATTCCGCCGCCGCTGGTGGAAAGCCACCGCCAGGGTCTCGGCGAGGAGCCGGAGACCTACGCTAAGCGCCTGCGGGCCAGGCGGGAGGTTCTGCTTCGGCGCCCCGGCGCGGCGGCCAATGAGGGGAAGAGCAGCGAGGTGGAAGCCTACGTCTCCTCCTCCCACTTTCAATTCTCCAGCCCCACCGAGGCTCTGCGCGCCTTCTTTCCCCTGCCCACCTCGATCCCCCTGGGGGATGACCCGGCCTTCGATACCGCGGTGGACGCCGCCGGCGCCTGGCGTCTCTCCACCGTGGGCTATCACGTGCACCACCTCGGCAACCGCACGCCAGAGCTCGCGACCGAGCTTCCCTGGGCCCCGGCGCAAGCCCTGCGCTGGGGGGGCGAGGGGGCAGAGCCCTCAAATCGAGGCGCCATCGGGCCCCAAGGTCGAGAGCAGCGCCGAGGGCGCGGCCAGGGCCTGCGGCGACGCCTCGCCCATTCCCCCCGGGTCCGCCGCTGGCTCAAGGCGGCCCACCGCCAGATCTACTCCCTGCTCTACGAATCATGAGCAGCCGGGAAGGCCGCGGCGACCGCCACCCCTGGGACCAGGGCAAGGTCCAGAGCAAGAGCGCGCTGGAAAAAGACTCGGAAGCGCATTCCGTCGCGGTGGTGATTCCGGTGTGGCGCTCGCCCCTGAGCGAAGATGAACTGCTCTCAGTGCGCAGCTGGTGGGCTCACCTCTCCTCCTACCCCACCGTGCTGCTGGCGCCTCAGGGCTTCGATCCCCAGACCCTGGCCGCCTCAGAAACCCCCGACGAGCCTTCCCGCAACGCCCTCGAGGCGCTGATTCGCCAGCCCGTCGAGAGCTTCGAGCCCTCTTGGTTCGAGAGTCGTCAGAGCTATAACCACCTGCTGATGACCGAGGGCTTCTACCGCCGCTTCGAGAAGGCTGGTCACCTGCTGATCTTCCAGCTAGACTGCCTCGCCTTCAGCGGCGACCTCGGTCCGTTCCTCGACGCCGAGACCGATTACGTCGGCGCTCCCTGGTTCCTCGATCCCCAGCGCGCCGAGGCCGGCCTCTCCCGCATCGGCAACGGCGGCCTCTCCCTGCGGCGAGTGGACGCCGCCCTCGCCGTTCTCACCTCCCAGCGCTACCGACAGCAGCCAGTGCCCTGGCTCGGCACCCGACCGGGGCAGCTTTTCGGGCCGATCTCCGACCGCCCCTCCTGGCGGCGGCGGGCCCGAATCCTGCGGGAGATCCGACGCGGCGTCCCCTGGTATTGTCGCCACTACGGCCAGAACGAAGATCATTTCTGGAGCGATCGAGCCCCCCTCTTCGACCCCGACTTCCGGCCTGCCCCCCTACCTATCGGCCTGGCTTTCGCCTTCGAGCGTTTTCCGCGATACTGCTGGCACCGCAACGGCAGCCAGCTGCCCTTCGGCTGCCACGCCTGGACTAAATTCGACCGCGACTTCTGGACACCTTGGCTCCCCCGAGCCCTCGGTGAGAGGACACCATGACCACGACATCCGCCAGTCTGCCCCTCCCCCTCTCTCCCGCCGCGCAGCGGCGAGGGGAGGAGATTGCATCCCGCGAGGACTCCTGGCCCTGGAACCCTACCTTCACTCCCCTGGCGGCCGAGGAGGCACCCGACGGAGGATGGCCCCGGATCTCGGTGGTGATCCCCTCCTACAACCAGGGAGCCTTCCTGGAGGAAGCTCTGCGCTCCTTGCTGCTGCAGGGCTATCCAGATCTCGAGATCCTGGTGTTGGACGGCGGCAGCGACGACGAGAGCGTGTCGATCCTCGAACATTACGACGCTCATCTCAGCTTCTGGCAGAGCGCCCCGGACGAGGGCCAGAGCGACGCCATCAACCGCGGCTTCGAGCGCGCCACCGGCAAGACCGTGACCTTCTTCAGCAGCGATGACCGCTACGCCCCGGGCACGCTGGCCGCCGTCGCCCATCTCGCCGCGGCCCACCCCAAGGCCGGCGTGCTGGCGGGAGCCTTTCGCTTCATCGACGGCATCTCCGCCACCACTTCGCCCCTAGTTCTGCCGCGGCTGCCGTTCTACGGCAAGGGCCGCCAACGGGATAGCGCCGGCCCCGTGGACCTGGCGCTGGTCCCCCCTTCGGATTGGCGCATCCATCAGGTCACCTGCTTCTACACCGCCGAGGCCCTCGACGCCGTCGGCCGACGAGTGGAGAAGGAGCTGCGCTACACCATGGATCGGGAGCTCCTCTACCGAGTCCTACGGGCCTATCCGGCGGCGATCTCCGAGCAGCATTGGGCAGACTTCCGGCGGCATCAGGAATCGAAATCGGAAGCCGACATCCTGCCCTTCGCCGAAGAGATGGCGGAGCTCCAATTCCTCGCCGTGCCGGAGGAAGAAACCGCCACCCACCGCCACCGCCGGCAGCGCATCGCCAACCATCGCCGCGCCCGCGGCCGCCTCAAGCTGGCCCGCGCCCGGTCGCGAGCGGGAGAAGGCCTATGGCGACGCTGTGCTCCTCTGCTGGCGGCCATCAAGCACCAGCCCGGCCTCCTCGGCTCCCGCGGCTTCCTGCGCCACTGGGCCCGCTCCCTGGGCCTGATGGCCGAAGCTCAGAGCAGCCTCGCCACCCGGCGGGAGCAGGCGACGTGACGCAGCCCGGCCCGAAGGCCTCCGCCGCGACGGACAATCGCCACGACGGCGCCGATGCCCGGCAGCCGGAGATCCTCGCCCTGATCCCCGCCCGCGGCGGCTCCAAGGGAATCCCCGGCAAGAATCTGCGCTCTTTCGGTGGCCTGCCTCTGCTGGCCTGGAGCCTACGGGATGCCCGCGCCGTGGCCTCTCGAGTGGTGGTCTCCACCGACGATGACGAGATCGCCGCCACCGCCCGCCGCTTCGGCGCCGACGTGGTGATTCGCCCGGCGGAGCTGTCGGGGGACGAGGCGAGCTCCGAATCTGCCCTGCTCCACGCCCTCGATCATCTCAAGGCCACCGAGGGCTACCGGCCGCAGATCGTCTGCTTCCTTCAGGCAACCTCGCCGCTGCGGGCGGCCACCGACCTGCCGGGGGCCGTGGAGCGCTTCCGTGGCGCCCTCGTCGCCGCCCAATCCGAGGGGGCCAGGGAAGGTCGAGACGCCGATTCCCTCTCCCTCTTCTCCGCCGCCACCGTCCACGGCTTCGTCTGGCGCCGACGCGAAGGGGAAGCGCCCAAGGCGCTGAGCTACGACCCCACCGCCCGGCCTCGTCGCCAGGACATCGGCGAAGACCTGCTGGAAAACGGCTCCTTCTACCTCTTCACCCCCCAAGGTCTGCGGCAGCGCGGCAACCGCCTAGGAGACCAGCCCCTGGTGTGGGAAATGGACCCCCTGCTCTCCCTCCAGGTGGACGAGCCCGGTGATCTCCAGCGCCTCGAGAACCTGCTACCGCTGATCGCCGCGGGGGCCCCGGCGGCGGCGGAGCTCGCCGAGATCCGGCTGCTAGCGCTGGATTTCGACGGCGTTCTGACCGACAATCGCGTATTGGTGGACGAAGACGGTCGTGAATCGGTGACCTGTCATCGCGGAGACGGCATGGGGCTGGCTAGCTTGCGCAAAGCCGGCATCGAAGCCGTGGTGCTCTCCAAAGAGCGCAACCCCGTGGTCGCCGCTCGCTGCCGCAAGCTCCAGCTGCCCTACACCCAAAGCCTCGACGATAAGCTGCCTCTCTTGCGACACCTGGCCGAGCAAAGGGGTCTGAGCCCTCAGCAGGTCGCCTACGTCGGCAACGACGTCAACGATCTGGAGTGCCTGACCTGGGCCGGGATCGCCGCAGCCCCCGCCGATGGCGTGGCGGCGGCGAGGGCCGCGGCCCGTTGGGTCACCGCAGCCCGCGGGGGATACGGCGCGGTGCGGGAGGTCTGCGACGCCCTGCTCGCCGCCCGCTCCCGAACCCCGGCCCCGCCCCGAGTCTCGATTCCCTGATCCAGCCCTGTCCCCCACTGATTCCGGCCGTTCCGCACTTCTAGGCATCCCCTATTCCCGAGCTTTCCGACCCTCTAAGCTTCCTGATCTCCGAGCTTCCCCCATTTCTGCGGTGAGCCCTCCACACCGCAACGCTCCTCGAGGAGTCCTGATCCCATGGCAGTTTCTCACCTTCCCAGCGTTTCCATCGCCGGCCGTGCCGTCGGCCACGGTGAGCCCACCTACGTCATCGCGGAGATCGGGCTGAACCACAACGGCAGCCTGGAGCTCGCCAAGAAGCTCATCGACGCGGCCCACCTCGCCGGCTGCGACGCGGTGAAGTTTCAGAAGCGCACTCCGGAGCTGTGCGTGCCGAAGGAGCAGCAGAGCGTGCCCCGGGAGACCCCCTGGGGCACCATGACCTACCTCGAGTACCGCCACCGGGTCGAGCTCTCCCTAGACGAATACGCCGAGATCGACGCCTACTGCAGCGAGCGCGGGATCCACTGGTTCACCTCCTGCTGGGACGAAAAATCCGTCGACCTCATCGAGGCGCTGAATCCTCCGGCCTACAAGATCGCCTCCGCCAGCCTCACCGACACGCCGCTGCTGGATCGCCTGCGGGCCACCGGCAAGCCGCTGATCCTCTCCACCGGCATGTCCACCCACGACGAGGTGCGCGCCGCCATCGCCCACCTCGGCACCGACCAGCTGCTGGTGGCCCACTGCACCTCCACCTACCCCTGCCCGGCGGAGGAGCTCAACCTGCGGGTGATCCAGAGCCTGCGGGACGAGCTGCAGGTGCCCGTCGGCTATTCCGGCCACGAGGTGGGGCTCCAGACCACCGCCGCCGCCGTCACCCTCGGCGCCTGCTTCGTGGAGCGCCACATCACCCTCGATCGGGCGATGTGGGGCAGCGACCAGGCGGCCTCCGTAGAGCCCTGGGGCTTCATGCGCCTGGTGCGGGACATCCGCACCATCGAGGCGGCCCTGGGAGACGGCGTCAAGCGCCTCTACGATAGCGAGCTGCCGGCCCGCCAGAAGCTGCGACGACGGGGAGCCACCACTCCGTGACCTCCACCGGTGCAGCGAACCCGTCAGCGGAGGACCGCCGCCCCCACGTTGTGCTGGTGATCCCCCGCGGCGAGGCGGTGCGCAACTTCCTCTACTCCGACACTCTCTCGGTGCTGGCGGAGCAGGCGCGAGTCACGGTGCTCTCGGTGGTCACCGACGAGCGCGTGGTGCGCCGCGCCCAGCAGGTGGTGGAAGAGGTCATTGCGCTGCAGGAATACCCCCAGGCGCCGTGGCCCGCCCGACTGCGGGTGCTGACGGAGAACGCCCACGACCGCTGGCTGTGGAGCGCCGTCGCCCGCAACAATTGGGCGCTGCGGGACCTGCGGGCCCAGCAGCGAGGTCGACGGCTGCGGCGCTGGCTCACCAAGGGGGCGGCCTCCGCCCTCGCCCACCGCCCGGTGCTCGAAGGCCTCACAAACCTGGAGCGCAGCCTCACCTACCGTCAGCGGCCGACGGAGGAATTCCACCAGCTCTTCCAGCGGCTGCAGCCGGATCTGGTGTTCAACGGATCCCACATCCACGGCTTCGCCGGTGAGCTGCCGCTGCGGGTCGCCCAGCGTCTGGGCATTCCCACCGCCGGCTTCATCTTCAGCTGGGACAATCTCACCTCCCGCAGCCGAATCTTCGTGCCCTACGACCACTACCTGGTGTGGCATCAGAACATGAAGGATCAGCTGCTCTCCATCTACCGCGACGCGGCGGACGAGCGGGTGCACGTCACCGGAACGCCGCAGCTGGATTTTCACTTCCGCGACGACCTGAGCTGGGATCGCGAGACCACCTGTCGCCACTACGGACTCGATCCGCAGCGCCCCTACGTGGTCTACACCGCCGGTATCGCCCACCACTTCCCCGAAGAGCACCGCCACGTCGAGAAGGTGATCGAATCCCTGGCGGCGATGGGCTCGGCGGGATCCGGAGGAGGGCAGCGTCCTCAGCTGGTGGTGCGGGTCAACGTCAAAGACACCAGCCCGGAGATGAAGGCGCTGGCGCAGCGGGGAGACGAAGACGTAGTGTTCCCGCCGGTGGCCTGGGATCCGGTGCTCTCCACCCCGCATTACGAAGACCTCTCCGCCTTCTCCAATCTGCTGCGCCACTGCGCCGTGGGGGTCAACGCCGCGTCCACCGTCTCCCTGGAGCTGCTGCTCTTCGGCAAGCCGGTGATCAACCTGGACTTCGATCCGCCGGGCACCGACCTGCCGTGGGATCTCGGCTACCCCCGCCATATCCGCTTCGATCACTTCAAGCCGGTGGCCGAAAGCGGGGCCACCATGGTGGCCCGAGCATCGGAAGACATCCCCCGCTTCCTGCAGCGTGGCCTCGAGCAGCCGGAGGCCGACGCCGAGGCGAGGCAGGCCTTCCTGCGCTCCTTCTTCGGCGACCTGCTAGAGGGCGTGCGGGCCGGCGACAGCGGCCGTCGGGTCGCCGAAAGCCTGCTGCAGATCGCCTCCCCAAAGCGCTCCCAGGTCCCGTCTGGAGACCCGTCCAGCGCTCCATCCAGAGGTTCGACATCGAGGGCGTCAGCATCGTGATCACCCGCACCCAAAACCTTCTTGCACAGCTGTGGTGGAGCCCCGTGCGCCGAGTCTTCGAGGCCCTAGCTCGGCGCCTCACGCCGCTGGACCGCATCGTCTCCGGCCCGCTGGCGGGTTTTCGCTTTCACGGCGGCCTCGCCCACCGACTGGGGGTCTACGAGCTGCCGGTGCAGCGCACCCTGCTCCAGCACCTGCGGGCCGGACAGATCTTCTGGGATATCGGCGGCCATCTCGGCTATCTCAGCCTGCTGGCCGCTCAGCGCACCGGCGCCGAGGGGCGAGTGCACACCTTCGAGCCGATGGACGAGAATCGCCGCCACATCGAGCGGGCGGCGGTGGACAACCGCCTGGAGTGGATCCAGGTGCATCCCAGCGCGATGGACGAGCGGGTAGGAGAAGCGGTGCTCTTCCCGGGGGAGGCCTCCACCGTCGCCTCCCTGGTGGCCACCGACGCCGGCGACGGCCTCGGCCAGCCGGTCCTGGCCACCACCATCGACACCTTCGCCGCCAAGCACCGCCCTCCCCATCTCATCAAGATCGATGTCGAGGGGGCGGAGGAGCGGGTGATCCGCGGCGGCCGAGAGCTGCTGAGCTCACCGCAGGCCCCGATCCTGTTGGTGGAGGTCCACTCCGTAGAGAACGAAGAGGCGGTGATCCGCCGCCTCGGGCGGGCCGATTATCGCTGGGAATTCCTGGCACCGGCGAAGAGCCGTGGGCCGGTCTACCCTCGCCATCTGCTGGCCACCCCGCCCGGCGACGGCACTGAAGGGAAGACCTCGTGAGCACGAGGCGCAACCAGCGCCCGATCTTTCTCGGCTGCTTCTCCCGAGGCGGCAGCAACATCCTGTGGAATCTCTTCCTCAGTCATCCCCAGGTGTGCTCCCCGCTGCGGGAGACCCTAGAGATCTTTCGCCTCGACTGGCGGGCCCCGACCCTCGACGGCTTTCGTCTCGCCCTGCGCACCGGACGGCGGGTCTTCGATCAGTGGAACCTCTCTCCGAGAAAGCCTCTGGGCCCCGCGGCGGCGCGACAGGTCGACGAGGTTCTCTATCGCGAGAAGCTGCGCACCCTGGACGACGAGTACATGAGCTGGCGAGACGCGGAGCGGCGCTACAGCGCCGAAGAGATCGCCGCCACTCGCTTGTGCGCCAAGAACAACAACGGTCTGGTCTTCCTCACCGAGCTGTGGCTGGATCTCTACCCCCAGGCGACCTTCTTCGCCCTGCTGCGCCACCCCGTAGCCCTGTACGAGAGCCATAAACGGCGGCGCATCACCTCGTCCCCGCGGCAGTTCACGGATTTCTACAACCGCATCGCCGGCCGCATGCTGGACGACGCCGAGGGCTATGACTGCTGTCATCTGGTGCGCTTCGAGGATCTGGTGCAGCAGCCGCTGGAGTCGATGCAGCGCCTCTACGCCGCGGCGGATCTCGACCCCTCGGCGCTGCAGCAGCTGCGCTTTAAGACCAAGCCCCACTACCGACGAGACGGCTCCCACGGCTCCGATCATCCGCCGGGCACGCACCTCTGGCTGGACTTCGATGAGGTGCCAGGCTTCCTGGTTCCGGACATCAACCGGCGCCAGGCGAGTCAGCTGGAGGACGCCGAGAGGCGCTGGGTGGAGGAAGCCACCGCCGAGGTGCGGGAGCGAGCCGGCTACGAATGAACGCCCCGAGGGGCTCCAGCGGCCCGAGATACCGTCTGCTCCTGGTCTCCGCCGTGCTGCCCTTCCCGGGCGCCAGCGGCCAGCAGCAGCGGGTGCTCAATAAGCTCCGGGCGCTGCGCCGCTCCTTCCGCATCACCTTCCTCACCTTCGCCCCCGAGGCGCGGCGGCAGTCCATCGGCGAGGAGCTTCTGGAGCACGTGGACGAGGCTCTGGTGCTCCCGGCCCGCTATGCCGCCTCGCCGGGGATTGGCGCTCTGGGGCACAAGCTCCGGGCGCGGCTCTGGGCCTGGCCCCGAGGCCTGAAGACCTCCAACGCCGTGGTCTCTCGCTTCGAGCTCACCCCTCAGCGGGTGCTGGAAGCGATCCGGGGGCGCTCCTTCGACGCCGCCCTGTTCGAGTATTGGCACGCCCACGAGACGGCCCGGGCGCTCCAGCAGCAGATCCCCGTGGTGGCGCTGGACATGCACGATCTGCTGTATGAATCCTTCCGCCGTCAGCTGGAGGAGCATCCCTGGGGACGCGCCCTGCCGCGGCCGCTGCGGGAGCGACAGATCGCCGTCTATCGACATCGCGAGGAGTCCGCCTGGCGGGACTTCCATCAGCTGATCTCCATCAACTCCCACGAGCATCGGGAGGCGCAGAAAGTATTGGGTCCCGACGGAGACCTGATCTACGCACCGATGGGCGTCGACCTCGAAGACTGGCCCCACGTTCCGGACCCGGCGTCGGAGCCCCGCCTGGCCTTCTTCGGCGGCCTCGGCAGCCCCCACAATCAGCGCGACGCCCGCATCTGCCACCATGAAGTTCTGCCTCGGGTTCGAGAGCAGGTGCCTGGCACCTCGCTGTGGATCGTCGGCTCCAAGCCGCCCCCGGACATCCAGGCCCTCCACGACGAGTCTGCCGGAGTGGTGGTCACCGGCTTTGTCGAAGATCCGGTAGAGCCCCTCTCGAAGGCGTGGGTAGTGCTCTGCCCCTGGACCGGAACCTACGGCTTTCGCAGCCGCCTGGTACAGGTCATGGCGCTGGGAGTGCCGGTGGTGGCCTCCCCCGACGCCATCGTCGGCATGGATCTGCACCACGGGGAGGGTATCTTCCTCGCCGGGACCCCGGAGGCGATGGCGGCCCGGGCCATCGAGCTGCTGCAAAACCCGGAGCAGCGGCGAGTCCAGGGGGAGAAGGCGAGGCGGGCGGTGGAGGAGGTCTATTCCTTCGACGCCACCTACGGCCACCTGGAGCGGGAGATGGTGCGCCGAGTCGAGGCGAGCCCTGGCTCCAGGCTATCTACCGACGTCGACCCCGCGGGGAGCGAGGCCGCGGGATGAGCCCCTCCCCCACCCTCCCTAGCGGGCCCATCATCCTGGTGGGAGTTGGGCGCAGCGGATCCACCGCCCTCCATCGAGCCCTCGCCCACCACCCCGCCTTCGCGGTGCTCACCGGCGCCGCCGAGCGCTGGCCCCGTCGCCCTGGCCGCAACCGCCTGGCCTGCGCCCTGCGGCAATCCCCGGGGATCGGCGGCTGGGCGAGAGGGCGCCTGGCACCGGGGGAGTGCTATCAATTCTGGGAAAGCCATCGCCCGGGGCTGCGCAGGCCCTATCGAGATCTCAGGGCCGACGACGTGCTCCCCCGGGATCGCCGCGACCTTCCCCAGGCGCTGGCCGCCGCCCTGCCGCCAGGCAAGATTCCCCTGCTCAAATTCACCGGCTGGCCGCGGGTCGGCTTCCTCGCCGAGGTCTTTCCCGAAGCCCGCTTCGTGCACGTGCTGCGGGACGGGCGGGCGGTGGCCGCCTCGCTGCTGGCGGTGGGCTTCTGGCGCGGCTGGCAGGGCCCCGGAGGATGGCGCTGGGGCGCGCTGCCGCCGGAGCTGGACGCCCGATGGCGAGTGGCGAAGGAGGACTTCGCCACCCTGGCGGGGCTGCAATGGCAGCTCCTAGTGGAGGCTTTCGACCGTGCCAAGAGCCAGCTCCCCGAGGAGCGCTTTCTGGAGGTGCGCTACGAGGATCTCTGCGCCGACCCCGCCGCCACCTTCGGGGATCTGCTGCGCTTCTGCGGCTTGCTGGAGGGCAATTCCCCACCGCCGGCGAGGGACGTCGTCGGCAATGCCACCTTCTTGCGTCGCCTGGAGCGCCTGCCCTTCCGCAGCGCCAACGACAAGTGGAAGCAACGCCTCGATCCGCGGCAGATCCAGCGGCTGGAGCAGGCCATCGGCCCCGCCCTGGAGGCCCGCGCTTATCCCCTCTCCGGGACGTAAACCCCATGCATCTGCTGGTGATCTCCCACAAACGCTGTTGGCGCACGCCCCAGGGCGTGGTGGCCACCGGCGGCTTCCCGCGGCAAATGGAGGCCCTCGCCCAGCTCTGCCAGCGGCTGGTGGTGGCCGTCCCCCTGCAGCCGACGCCGGTGCCCGCCGGCGCCCAGCCGCTGCGGGGCGAGAGCCTGGAAGTGCTGCCGCTGCGGGAGCCCTGGGGGCGAGGCCCGGTGCGCAAGGCCGCCCTCGCCCCGTGGCTCGCCCTCCATGGACCCAAATTGTGGCGCGCCCTCGGCGAAGCCGACGGGGTTCACGCCCTGGTGCCCGGGGATATCGGCACCCTCGGCCTGCTGCTGGCGCAGTGGCGGCGCAAGCCGCTGCTGGTGCGCCATTGTGGAACCTGGGGCCTGCGCACCACCGCCGCCGATCGCTTCCTCGCCCGGCGCCTGCCGCGCATCGCCGGCGGCCGCACCGTGGTGCTCGCCACCGGCGCTGGGGAGGGGCCACCGCCCCCCGGCGGCGAGGGCCTACACTGGATCTTCAGCACCTCCCTATGGCGTCGGGAGATGGAGGAGCTCCCCACCGCCGACCCGTGGTGCCCCGGCTCACCGCTGCGGCTGATCACCGTCGGCCGGCTGAGCCACGGCAAGAACGCCCTCGCCGCGGTGCGGGCGGTGGCGATGCTGCGGGATCGCAAAGACCATGAGCCCTCGCTGCCGGAGGTGCATCTGGAGATCCTCGGCGACGGCGAGGCACGCTCGGCGGTGGAGGAGGCGATCCGCGAGCTCCATCTCCAGAGCCGGGTGCTGCTGCGGGGCAACGTCGGCCACGACGAGGTGCTCCAGGCCCTCGCCCGCAGCCACCTCTTCGTCTTCCCTACCCGGGTAGCGGAGGGCTTCCCCAAGGCGGTGCTCGAAGCCCTCGCCGCCGGCCTGCCGGTGCTCGCCCCGGCGGTCTCGGCCCTCCCCCACCTCCTGGCCCCTGACGCCGCAGGAGTAGCGCCGGGAGCGCTGCTGAAAAACACCGCCGAGAGCTCCGTCGCCGCGGCGGTAGCCGAGTGGATCCGCGCCGGGCAACAGGACTCTGAGACCTTCGCCCGCAGCGGCCGACTGGCCCGGCAGCGCGCCCACAGCTACAGCCTCGAGGCCTGGCGAGACGCCATCGCTGAGCGGCTGCGGGAGGCGTGGAAATGATCACCCCTCGCCGTGGGCTGTCCCGCCTGGGCCTCTTCGCCCTCAGCCGGCGCCTCCTCGCTCGCCGCCGACTCTTCGTGCTGGAGCTCCACGGCACGCCCTTAGGTCCAGAGGAAGGTGCCTGGCACCAGACTTCGCAGCGACCGTCTTCGACACAAATCCCGGCGCCCGGCTTCACCGCCGCCGACCTCGATCGGCTGCTGCACTGGGCCGGGCAGCGCTTCCGCTGGCTGACCCCGCAGCAGGCCTTCTCCCCCCAGGCCTCCAGCTCCCGGGATCCGCACCCGGCGGCCCTGCTGACCTTCGACGACGGCCTCGCCAATCACCTCCACGGCGCCCTGCCGGTGCTGCAGCGCCACCGCGTGCCGGCCCTCTTCTTCGTTCCTACCCGGCACATCGTAGATCCCTCCCATTGGCTCCCGCCCATCGCTGCCACCGCCCAGCGACTGCCCCAACCTCTGCCGGCGGCGGTCTCCCACGATCGATTCGACGGGCTGGGGGTCGAAGGCTTGCGGCGCCTCGCGGCGGATCCCCTGGTCACCATCGGCGCCCATTCGGTGCACCATCCAAGACTCTCGGAGCTGGAGGATGACGAGCTGCGCCGGGAGCTGGAGGGGCCCCGGCGCTACCTCCAAGATCTGCTCCAGAGCCCGGTGGATTACCTGGCCTATCCCTTCGGCGACTTCGATCTGCGGGTCGCCCGGGCCGCCGCCGCCGCCGGCTACCGCGCCGCCTTCGCGGAGGATTCCCTCGCCCTGAAGACCCGGGCCCCGGAGCTCGCCGCCTTCGACCTCCACCGAGTCGGCCTCTACAGCGCCGAGGCGGATTACCTCGACGCCAAGCTCAGCGGCCTTCATCGCCCAGCTCATTCCCTGCCCCTTCCGAGCCGAAAGGCTCAGGACGCGGCGACGGCATTCGACGGCTCTCCCACGGAGGCGCAACGATGAGCACTTCATCGCCGAGCGGAAAACAACAGTTCGCCGCCGGGAAATCCCAAGCCCAGAGAGCCAGACGCCCCAGGCGGAGAAATTCCCGGCTGAGCGGCTGGCGGGGCCTCCTCGCCCGGCTGCTGGTGATGGCCGTCGCCGGCCTCTTCGCCCTCCTCTTCGGGGAGCTCGCCCTGCGCCTGGCGGCTCCCCAGCAGCTGGTGGTGGTGCGGCCGGATATCTGGGTTCCCGACGACACCGGCCTCGGCTGGCGCATGGCGGCGGGCCTGGATACGGAGGTCAATACCGGGGAGGGAGAGGTTCGACTAGTCACCGACGGTCAGGGCTTTCGCATCGACCCCCAGGCCCCGCCACCGGCTTCCGACCTGCTGAACCCCGACCCAACGCGGGTCCTGGTGCTGGGGGATAGCTTCGCCGCGGCCCTCCAGGTGGAAGCGGCGGACGCCTTCCCGGAGCTCATTCGCCACCAGCTGACCCAACGCCTGGAACGCCCGGTGGAGGTGGTCAATGCCTCCTGCGGCGGCTGGGGGCCGAGCCATTATCGGCTGCTCTTGCAGCAGCAGGTCGGCGCCGCCCGGGAGGCCGGCAGGCCCTTCGACCTCGCCCTGGTGGCCTTCTTCCTCGGCAACGACATCGAGAAGGTGGCGGTGGATCGCTTTCCCCCGCGCGCCTCGTCCCGCGCCCAGCGGGGCCTCCACTGGCCCACGGAATTCTCCTTTCGCGGCATCAAGGGGGCCCTGCTCTACCCCCTCAACGATGCCCTGGAGCAGCGCTCTCACCTCTATCAATTGTTCAAGAAGGGAAGCTGGCAGCTGCTGATGCGAGTGGGGCTCAGCGCCCGGCGGGTGGCGGCGACGGACCTCGCCCGCAATCTCGAGGATCCCCGCTGGGAGCTCACCGCCGAGGTCCTCGCGGAGATGCAGCGCTTCGCCGCCGGCGAGGAGCTCCCGCTGCTGGTCGCCCTGATCCCCTCGGCGGTTCACACCGATCCCGACCTCGCCACCGCCTACGCCGGCTCTGTGGGGCTGGAGATCGGCCCCGAGGGGCTCCAGCCCGGCCAGGCTCGGGAGCGAGTCAGCCGCCTGCTGACGGAGCGCGGGGTGCCCTTCGTCGACGCTACCGAAGCCCTGCGCCGCCAGCAGAGCTCCGGCGACTTAACCCACGGCCGGGTGGACACCCATCTTTCTCCGGCGGGGCATCGAGGGCTGCGGGACGTGGTGATGCCCACGATCGAGGGGCTGATCCAGCAGCGGACCGAAGGCGCTGATGTTTCGGATGCAGGATCTTCCGGCACTGATTCTTCAAGCACTGGCTCCCTGAGCAGCGCTCCGGCGGAAGCGAGCTAATCCATGGCCGCGCCTCCCCTCGTCGTTCATCTCATCAACCACCTCGGTCGAGGCGGCACCGAGCGACAGCTCTATCTCACCCTCTCGGCGATGGACCCGAAGGCCTTCCGCCATCGAGTGGTGGTCTTCAACCCGAGCCGCAATCTGGTGTGGGACGGCCCCCTGGAGGCTGCAGGAGTGGCGGTGGAGAGCATGCCCGCGTCCCTGCGGGGAGTGCCCCGACGGCTGCTGTGGCTGACCCGGCGGCTGCGGGCGTTGCGGCCCGCGGTGGTTCATAGCTGGAGCGTTCACGACAACCCCTATGCCGGCCTGGCGGGTCGCCTCGCCGGGGCCCCGGTGCGCTGGGGCTCGCTGCGCGGCTCCCTCGCCGCCGCCGGCTTCGCCGGGCTCCCGGCCCCGCTGCGCTGGGCCTGCCTCCACGGCGTGCAGGCGATGGTGGTCAACTGCCGGGAGCTCGGAGCGCAGCTGGAGCAGGCCGGGGTCGCCGCCCGCCGGGTGCGGGTGCTGCCCAATAGCGTGGAGCGATCCGAGCCGCCCCCCCGGCCCTACGATCTCAGCGATCTCGGGCTGAGCCCCGACGAGCCCCTGGTGGGCATCGTCGGCAACCTGCGGGAGGTCAAGAACCTCCCCCTCTTCATCGACGCCATGGCCCGGGTATTGCCGAAGGTTCCCGGCGCCAAGGCGATGCTCGTCGGCCAGCCCCTGGCCAGCGAAAACGAGCTGCCGCAGCAGCTACAGCAGCGCATCGACGCCGCGGGCATCGGCGAACGCTGCCTGCTGGCGGGCTTTCGCGGCGAGATCCCCCAGCTGATGCACCGCCTGACGGTGGTTTGCCTCACCTCCCACAGCGAGGGCAGCCCGAATTCCATTCTCGAAGCCATGGCCGCCGGTCGTCCGGTGGTGGCGACGGCGGTGGGCGGCGTGCCGGAACTGGTGGAAGACGGCGTCAGCGGCTACCTGGTGCCGCCGGGGGACCACCAGGCCCTCGCCCGGCGGGTAGAAGATCTGCTGCTCCACCCGCGGCGGGCCGAGGCCTTCGGCGCCGCCGGGCAGCGGCGAGCGCGCCAGGAGCTGAGCCCCAGCGCCGGGGCGCAGCGCCTCGCCACCCTCTACCGACAGGCGCTGGGCTCCGGCCGAGGAGCAGGGCCGTGAGCTCCGCGCCGCTAGAAGCGAAGTTGGTCACCGCCGCCGAGGCCCCGGCGGGAGAGCTGGATCTCTTCCTCCAGACCTTCTTCGGCGCCACCAAGGCCGCCTTCCTGCGGGATCACGGCAGCTGGTGGCATCGCGGAGACGAGAACCGCCTGGTGCTCCTGGTGGACGGCAGGGTCGCCGCCTACACCGGGGTGATCCCGACCACCGTTCGCCGCGGACAGGAGGAGCTGGAGGGCGCCTGGTGGATGGATTTGGTGGTCGCCCCAGCATTTCGCCGCCGCGGCCTGGAGCGCCGACTGGACGCCGAGGTCCGCCGCCGCTTCCGCTGGATCCTCGGCTTCCCCAACGCCCTCGCCGCCAAGATTCATCGCCGCCACCGCTGGGGAGTAAAGGAGGATCTGAAGGTCCACCTCCTCCCCCTGGAGCCCCGGCGAATGCCGGCTCTCCAGCGCGGCGACTCCATCCTCTCCCGCGCTCTGCGCAGCAGCGCGGCGACCCTCGCCACCCCCCTGGCCCACTGGCACCGGCGCCGACTGCTGCCCTCGACGCCGGCCGTCAAGACTCCTCCGCAGCGCTGGGTGCTGGATGCGGAGGCCCTCGCCCGAGTGGCTTCGACCACGCCGACCCACAGCGCCGCCGGAGCCCCCTGGCTCACCGCCGCCCGCCGCGCCGAAGACTTCTCCTGGCGCTACCTCGAGGCCCCCCCCAGCTACCGGGAAGGATTGCGACTGCACGTGGACGACGAAGATTCCCCGCGCTTAGCGGTCATCTCCCGCCACACCGGGCGAGGCGCCCGGATCCTCGACCTGTTCGGCGACCTGAGGGAGACCGGGCGGGTGATCCCCCTGCTGCGCCGAGCGGCCGCCAGCGCCGCGGCGGAGGGAGAACCCCAGGTCACCGCCCTAGCGGGCAACGGCCTGATAAGCTCGACCTTACGCCGAGCTGGCTTCCTGATCACCTCTACCGCCCGCTTCTGCTGGCTCGGAACCACCGCCGACCAGACCGAGAGTCTCGCCCCCTGCGATCTCCACTGGAATCTCGGCGACAGCGACAACGATGAACCCCGCTGACCGGCGCCCCGCGATTGGCGCCCCCGCCCCACGCCACGGTTCGAGCCCTGATCTAGGCGCCGGATCCGGTCCTTGGCTCGCCCTGGCGCCGCCGGCCCCCTGGCCCGGCACGCCCCGGGAAGGGCTGCGGGCCACGCTCTTCCTGCTCGCCCACATCCCCCTCGGCATCGCGCTGCGGGTGGTGCCGCTGCTCTCCACCGCCCACGCCCTGGCGGCGGTCCTCTTCGGCTTCTGGCTGGTCCAGCGGGGGCGCAAGGAGCAGGGACGACTGGTGGCTTTGATGGCCTATATCGTCGGCTCCGAGCCGATCTGGCGAGCCACCGGGGCCCGGGTGTTCTACGAAACCGGGAAGTACGCCTTGGTCGCCCTGGCGATCTACGCCGTGATGCGCTTCAACCGCCTAGGAAAATTCCGTCTCGCTCCCCTGGCCTACTTCTTCTTTCTCGTCCCTTCGCTGCTGGTCCTGCCCTATTTCTCCAAGGACGACATCTCCTTCAATCTCTCCGGCCCCATGGCCCTGGGCTTCGCCGCCGCCTATCTCGGCGGGCAGCGGATGGATCTCGGCACCGTTCGCCGCACCCTCACCGGCCTGCTGGCGCCGATCCTGTCGCTGGTCACCATCGCCTCCTTCTCCACCGTCACCACCTCCAGCATCAATTTTTACAGCTCCAAGGTGGCTTCCGGAGGGCTCGGCCAGAACCAGGCCTCCTCTGCCCTCGGGCTGGCGGCCCTGGTCGCCTTTTTGCTGATCTTTCAGGGAGACCTTCCCCGCCGCTTCCAGTGGGTGGTCACCCTGGTGGGGCTGTGGTGCGCCGGCCAGGGCCTGCTGACCTTCTCCCGAGGGGGCATGCTCACCGCCCTCATCGCCGCCGCCGCCGCCGGCTTCTTCCTGCTCCAGGACCGCCGCTCCCGCTCCGCCCTGGTGGCCCGAACCTTCTTCGCCGCCCTGGTGGGGCTCTTTCTGCTGTGGCCCTTCCTCAATACCTTCACCGGCGGTGAGTTGGAGAACCGCTTCCGCGACGACTCCCTCACCGGGCGAGACCGCATCATCGAGGGCGACCTCCTGGCCTTTCAGGAGAACCCCCTGCTGGGAGTAGGGCCGGGACAGAGCCGCTACTGGCATGCGCTGACCTTCAAGGTCTCCGCCGCCCACACCGAATACACCCGAACCCTGGCGGAGCACGGCAGCCTGGGAGCCATCTCCCTGCTGCTGCTGACCTTCCTCAGCATCCGCAACGTGCTCTCCCAGCGCACCCCGGCGGCCAAGGCGCTGGCCGCCGCATTCACCGTTTGGACCCTGCTTTTCATGTTCCACGCTGCCTTGAGAATGGCCGCGCCGGCCTTCGTCTTCGCCTTCGCCGGCGGACGCCTGCTGGCGACCATGCCGGTCCACGGTGCCCGACAAACTGTGAGGTCTCCAGTCGGCGGGAGGGGCTGGAATCCCGCTTGGGGCCCCAACCCCATCTCCGCCCGCCGACGAATCCAGCCGGCGGTGGACACACCTCTAGGCCGCGCTTCAGGCCGCGGATCGGTCCCTGGTTCAAATCCTGATCCCAATCCTAACCCCAGTCCCCATGGCGCCTGAGGACTCCATTCACCGCCGCCGTGCCCGTGAGCTCGGTCTACTGAGCCAGGGAGCCGGTGGACTTCTGCGCTCACCGACGCCGGCCACCGCCGCCTACCAGCTGCCGTCTCAGCTGGAAGCCCTAGTGCTCTGCCAGCGCCAATCCCCCGAAACCTCCGAGCAAGGTCCGCCCGGCCAAGAGACGCCGGTTCGGATCACCGCCGGCGGCGATCTCGGCTTCTCCGGCCGCCTCGCCCCTCGCGCCGGGGAAGAAGGGGCCGGCCCCCTAGACGAGATCGCTCCCCTGCTGCGGCGCAGCGACGCTGCCTTCGCCAATCTCGAGAGCCCGCTGCCGCGCAATGTACCCGAGGGCGCGCTCTTCGCCGGCCCTCCGGAGGCCGCCAACCGTCTCGCCGCGGCGGGCCTCAACGTCCTCAGCCTGGCCAACAACCACGCCCTGGACTACGGACCGGACGGTCTCCTCACCACTCTCCAGGGTCTCCACTGGGCCCGCATCTCCAGCGTCGGTGCCGGAGAAGGAGGCAGCGCGGCCCATCCGGTGCTCACCTCCCCGCGACACCACGAGGCCGGGGAGATCCTCTGGCTCGCCACCGCCCGCACCCTGGAGCCGGCCCCGCCCCACGGGCCCTGCATCTGGGAGCTGCAGCGCGAAGAGCTGCTGAACGCCGTCACCGAGGCGAGCGAGCGGCGGCGCGCCGGAGAGCTCTCCGCCATCGTCGTCTCGATCCATTTCGGCTACATGTTCATCGACTACCCAGACCCCGAGCAGCGACGCCTCGCTCTCGAGGTAGCGGCAGCGGGGGCGGATTTAGTCTTGGCCCACCATGCCCACGTGCTACAGGGCATCGAGGTGGTGGACAGCGGCCCTCGACGCTCGGTGGTTTGCCACAACCTCGGCAATCTGCTCTTCGACTGGCAGGAAGGCGAGATTGCCACTACCGCCGATATCGGGCCGCAGCGCAGCGGAGCTCTGCTGGTCTTCGATCTCGACGCCCACGGAGTCGCCCAGGCCTTCGCTCTTCCGGTGTGGGTGGAGGACGACATGAGCCTGCGCTGGGCCCTCGGCTCCCGGGGCGAGGCGGTGCTGGACCGACTCCAGCGCCTCAGCGAAGCCTTCGCCAGCCCCAGCTGGCAGCAGGAATTTCGCCGCCAGCGGGGAGAGCGCAACACCGGCCTCGCCGTCGCCGGCCTGTGGAAGCAAATTGCCCAGGGCCATTGGGGAGTCCTCTTCTCGGCCCTGCGGCGCCTGCGCCCCCACCACCTCACCATGCTCGGCTCCTGGCTCCTGGGGCGAGTGCGGCGGCGGGCCGACGAAAGCCTATGACCCCCGGCGACTCACCGCAGCGGCCCGGGGTCCTGATGGTGGGGAATTTCCTCTCCCGCCATGGGGCGAATCCCTCCGTCGGAGAGGACCTCGCCCACCGGCTGCGGGAGCTCCGCTGGGACGTCATCACCACCTCCCACCGCCGCCTTCGCCCCTGGCGCCTGGCGGACATGGTGATCACCACCCTGCGGCGCCACCGCCGCTACGACGTCGCCCAGGTGGACGTCTTCAGCGGCCCCGCCTTTCGCTGGGCGGAAGCCGTCACCGCCTGCCTGCGGGTCGTCGGCAAGCCGGTGATCTTCACCCTCCACGGCGGCGAGCTTCCCGCCTTCGCCCGCCGTCATCCGCAACGGGTAAAGGCTCTGCTGCGCCACGCCGCGGCGGTGACCGCGCCCTCCCCCTATCTTGCCGACGCCCTGCGCCCGTGGCGGGAAGACCTGCTGCTGCTGCCCAATCCCCTGGAGCTGGAGCGCTACCCCTTTCGACCTCGAGGTCCTTCTCAGAAGTCGCTACGGCCCCGCGTGGTGTGGCTACGGGCCTTCCACCGCACCTATCGCCCGGAGCTGGCGCCCCAGGCCATCGCCCCACTGGTGGCGGACTACCCCGAGCTTCAGCTAGAGATGATCGGGCCCGACAAGGGCGACGGCAGTCTGCAGGCCACCGAGGCGAAGGCCCGGGAGCTGGGGGTGCAGGATAATCTGCGCATCGTGCCGGGGGTTCCCAAGAGCGAGGTGCCTCAGCGCCTCGCCGCGGCGGATCTCTTCCTCAACACGACGGATGCCGACAATACGCCGGTCTCGATCTTAGAGGCCCTGGCTTGTGGTCTGTGCATCGTCTCTACCAACGCCGGCGGCTTACCCAAGCTGCTCTCCGACGGCGAGGATGCCCTCCTCGCCCCGGTGGGGGATGCCGAGGCCTTGAGCGCCGCCCTTCGGCGCCTGCTGGAAGACCCTGGCCTGGCCACTCGGCTGAGCGCCGCGGGCCGGACCAAGGTCGAGGCCTTCGACTGGAATCGGGTCCTGCCCCGCTGGCAGCAGCTGCTGCGCGCCGCGGCCCAGGCCGGACCGAAGCGGAGCCTGGTCTCCGACTCCCTCTCCGGAGATTCCCCTTGAGTCTCCTGCTGAACACCTATCACCGCCTGCCCTACGCTGCGAAGGTCGCCGCCGCCAGCCTGCGGGGAGCGATCTTGAGGGAGCGCCGCTACGGCGCCAATACCGGGAGTTGGGTGGCCCAGGCCCTGGAGCGAGAATCCTGGAGCCCGCAGCGCTGGCAGCAGGAGAGAGAGCTGTGGCTGGAGCGAACCCTGGCCGAAGCTCGCCGCAGCTCCCGGGGTCACCACCTCGCGGCCCAGGGCAGGGACCTGCACCGCCTCGAGGAGTGGCCTATCCTCACCAAAGGGGAGGTACGCCGCAGGCCGCGAGCGCTGGTTCCCGGCGGCCGTCTGCCGCGACGGGCGCTGCGGGAACACACCAGCGGCTCCACCGGAACGCCTCTGGTGCTGTGGTGGAGCCGCAACGCCTCCCATCGGTGGTACGCCCTGGTAGAGGCCCGCATGCGGCGCTGGAATGGCGTGCGCCTCGATGAGCCCTGGGCCCTCATCGGCGGCCAGCTGGTGGCCCCGGTCAACCGCCAGAGGCCTCCCTATTGGGTGTGGAATCTCGCCTCCAAACAGCTTTACCTCAGCGCCTATCATCTGCGCCCCGGCACCGCCACGGATTACGTCCGCGCCCTCGCCAAACACCGGGTCACCCACCTGCTGGGTTACCCATCGGCGCTGGCGGACCTCGCCCACTTCGCGCAGCAGGAGGGGGCCTCGCCGCCGCCGATGCGGGTGATCCTCAGCAATGCCGAGCCCCTCACCGCCGAGCGCCGCCAGCGTATCGAGGGCTTCTTCGGCTGCCCGGTGAGGGATAGCTACGGCCTGGCGGAAATCACCGCCGCCGCCAGCGAGTGCGAGGCCGGCGCTCTCCATTGGTGGCCGGAGGTGGGCTGGCTGGAGGTGCTGGACGACGATGACCTGCCGGTCCCCCCGGGCCAGCCGGGCAGGCTGGTGGCCACCGGTCTGCTCAACGACGCCATGCCTCTGGTGCGCTACGAGACCGGCGACCGAGTGCGGATGACGACGGACGACGAGCCCCCCTGCCCCTGCGGCCGACGATTGCCGAGGCTCGCCGCAGTGGAGGGCCGGCTGGACGACGTCCTGGTGACCCCGGAGGGGCTGCGGGTGGGCCGCCTGGATCCGATCTTCAAATCCCAGCTGCCGATCCACGGGGCTCAAATCCTCCAGGATCGCCGAGACCGGGCGGTGCTGCGCCTAGTACCCGCTAACGGCTATCGACCCCAGCACGGCGACGAGCTGCTCCAGCGCCTGCGCCAGCGCCTGGGCAACAGCATGCGCCTGGAGCTCGAGCTGATGGAGCGACTCCCCCGCACTTCCGCCGGAAAGGTAAGGTCGGTGGTGCGCACTTTTCCCCTGGAAGACGATCCATCCTCCTCGCCCAGCTCGGAAGGTTCAGATGGAGCTTCGGACGGGGTTTCGAACGGGGCCTCGAACGGCGCAGCCAAGGGCGCCTGATGTCCGCTTTCGCAGGTGACTGAGGCTAAACTGGTCCTCAGCATCTTCTTCCACATTCACCGATTCCTCTCTCCCTGCGGTTTCTCTGCTGCCCGCATGGACTCAACCGATGACCGACTCTGCATCAGCGCCCCCCGATCCGCATTCAGCTTCGAATGCTGCGAGCGAATCTCCATCCCCGACCCCAAAGGTCTGGGTGGTGATGCCGGTACGCAACGAGGGCGCGTACATCGACGCCAGCCTCGGGGCGGTGCTCGCCCAGGATTACCCGCTGGAGACAATGCGGGTGGTGGTGGTGGACGGCCTCTCCGACGACGACACCCAGGAGCGGGTCCAGCGCCTCGCGGCGAGCTCCCCCTGCCCGGTGGAGCTGGTGCCCAACCCTGGCCGCATCGTGCCCACCGGCCTCAATCTCGTCCTCCAGCGCTTCCTCGCCTCTGACGCCGAGATCCTGGTGCGGGTCGACGGGCATTGCGAGATCGCCGCGGACTACGTTCGCCGCTGCGTCGAGCATCTCGCTCGGGCCTCCATCGCCGGCGTCGGCGGCCCCATCACCACCCTCGGCGAGACTCCCGGAGCCCGGGTCATCGCCGCCGCCATGGCCTCCCCCTTCGGCGTCGGCGGCTCCGCCTTCCGGGTGGGGCGAGCGCACCCCACCCTGGTGGACACCATCGCCTTTCCCGCCTATAGCCGCCGCGCCCTGGAGCTCGCCGGACCCTTCGACGAAGAGTTGATGCGCAACCAGGACGACGAATACAACTACCGGCTGCGCAAGCTCGGGGAAAACCTGCTGCTGGCTCCAGACGTGCGCTCGCTCTATTACAGCCGCGCCCGGCTGCCCAAGCTCGCCAAGCAATTCTTCCAATACGGCTACTACAAGGTGAGGGTGCTGCAAAAACATCCGCGGCAGATGCGACTGCGCCAATTCGCCCCGCCGAGCTTCGTCGCCGCCCTGCTGGGAGCCCTCGCCCTCACCCTGGCGGGAGCCTCCCTCCACCGCGGTCTGCTGCCCCTGGGCATCCTGCTCCTCGCCCTCGTCGCACTCCCCTACCTCGCCGCCAATCTCTGGGCGACCTTGCGAACGATGGGAGCCGTGGAGGGGCATCGGCTGCTGGCACTCACCCGCCTTCCGGTGGCCTTCGCCGCCATGCATCTCGGCTACGGCAGCGGCTTCCTCGCCGGCATCGTGGGCTTCGCCGGGCGCTGGGGCGATGGGGCGAGCAGGCCCCGAGAGGGCAGCGGGAAATGACGGCTCCGGATCCCTCGCCAGCAGCCGACGAGGCCCAGCGCATTCTCGCCGAGTATCAGCGTCGGCAGCGGGAGATCTCCTCGGACCGCTACGCCCCCTGGAACGCCGCGGAGGAGCTGGCCCGCTCCGGGCGCCGTCTCCTGGCGGCCCGCTGCCTCCACGACCTGGGCGCCTTTCCCCAGGCCGGCCAGCGGGCCCTGGAGGTCGGCTGCGGCAGCGGCGGCTGGATGCCGGATCTCATCGCCTGGGGCGTCGCCGCCACAGACCTGGCGGGAATCGATCTCGATGAGCAGCGCGTCGCCGAGGCCAAGCGGCGCCTCCCCACCGCCGATCTGCGCGTCGGGGACGCCACCGACCTGCCGTGGAGCGCCGGAAGCTTCTCCCTGGTGATCGCATCGACGGTCTTCACCTCGATTCTCGACCCGACAGTACGGCAGCGCCTCGCGGAATCGATAGTCGAGGCCCTGGCCCCCGGCGGCGCGGCGATAATCTACGATTTCCGCGTCGACAATCCCCGCAACCCGGCGGTGAGGGCGCTGACGGCGAAAGAGATTCGCCAGCTCTTTCCCCAGCTCCAGGGCAGAGCGCGCTCTCTCACTCTGGCACCTCCCCTCGCCCGCCCCCTGGCCCCTCGATTGCGCTGGCTCGCCCTCGCCCTGGAAACCCTGCCGCCGCTGCGCAGCCATCTGCTGGCGGTGTTGCGCAAGCCCACGGCGCCAGCAGCAACGACCCTCGGCGAGACCCCCCGTGAGCAGCCCTGACGCTCCCGGCCTGCTGGATCCTGAGGTCATCCCAAGGCTGAACCAGCTGGCAGCGGCGCTGGAGGCCGACGATCCTGACGCCGCGGAGTTGTTGCGCCTGGTCGAAGGCTCAGATCCGCTCGAGCTTCTGCCCTGGCTGCACCGTCACCGGGTGCTGTCGGCGGTAGCCCGGGTGCTGAGACGCTGCCCCCGGGCCCAGGAGCTCCCCCAGGCCCTGCAGCAGGGCTTGGCCACCGCTCGGCGACAGGCGGCCGTCGGCACCCTGCTGCGGCAGCAGGAGCTGAAGGAGGCCACCGAGGCGCTGGGGAGCGCGGGGATCCGCTGTGCGGTGATCAAAGGCTGCGATCTCGGGTCACGGGTGTATGACGCTCCCGGAGACCGCATCGCGGGAGACATCGACCTGATGATCGAGCCCCAGGCCCTCGACGGAGGCATCGAAGTCCTGCAGCGTTCCGGCTGGCAGCCCAGGGCCCAGGGGGCGCGATACCACCGTTTTCTCCACGACGAGGGCTATTGTTGGCAGGCGCAGCGGCCCAGCAGGCCGATGATCGAGCTCCACTTCCGACTCTGGGGATCCGTACCCCAGAGCTTCGCCTCCGCGGTTCTCGAAGATTGCGAAAACCACCGAGGCCTCGTCGCCCTAAGGCCCTCCCTCGCAGACGCCTATGCCCTCGCCGCCGTGCACTCCTGGACCGATGCGGGACCTCGCCCTCTGGCCACCTGGTGGGATCTCCAGCGCATCGCCCGCAAGGGCGCGCAGAGCCCCGAGGGCGAGGGGACCATGGTGAGCTCCATCGCTCAGCGCAGCGTCGAGCACGGCCTTCAGCTCCCGGTCGCGCTGGCGGCGCAGGCCGCCGCCGGGCTCTACGGCGGACCGATACACCCTACCCTCGTCGAGCGTCTCGAGCCGACCCTCTCGCGGCTCGAAAGGCGGCTGCTGCAGCGACTCCAAGAGCGCGGCGACGGCACCCTTCAGCTCTCGAGCATCACCCTCGCCCACCGCCTCTCCGGGCGCCCCTCTCGCTCCGGCTGGCGCTCCCTGCTGCGGCGAGTGTGGGCTCACCCGGGGGTCGTCGAACGCGAGACCAGCCCCCGATCCCCGTGGTTCCTGCGGCGACTCCAGCACCTCGGCCAGCGCGTCGGCTGGCGCTCCTCTTCCACGCCTCAACCCCGCTAAAGGAAGACGGGAGCTTTCAAGCGCTCCCGCAAGAAAGACCGATTCCAGCGGCGCCAGATCTCCGCTGCCGGTATATGATTTCGTCTTAGCTCCCCTCCAGAGCACCACAGCCAAAGCACTACAGATCATGCAAGTACCGTTTTTTCGGCCTGATATCAGCGAGGCCGCTATCGACGACGTGACGGCGACCATCCGCTCTGGATGGCTCACCACCGGTCCGCGAGTCAAGCGCTTCGAGGAAGAGTTTGCCGCCGCCGTCGGGGCCCGCCACGCCGTCGCCCTGAACTCCTGCACCGCCGCTCTCCACCTGGCCTGCGTCACGCTGGGCCTCCAGGAGGGCCAGGGCGTTCTGATCCCCACCATGACCATGGCGGCCACCGCGGAGGTGGTGCGCTACCAGGGGGCGGTGCCGATTCTGGTGGACTGCGAGCCCGACACCATGAACATGGATCTGGCGGACGCCGAGGCCAAGATCGAGGCGCTGCGGGCGGGGCGGCTGCCGGAAGCCCTGGATCCGGAGATGCCCATCGTCGGCATGATTCCGGTCCACGTCGGGGGCTGGCTGATGGACATCGAGGCCATCGAGGACTTCGCCGAGCGCCATGGTTTGTGGGTGGTGGAGGACGCCGCCCACGCCTTCCCCGCCGCCTGGCGCTCGACCCCGGAGCGTCCCTGGCGACGCTGCGGCGGCGCCACCAGCGCCGTCAGCTGCTTCTCCTTCTACGCCAACAAGACCATCACCACCGGCGAAGGAGGCATGGCGACCACGGACGATCCGGAGGTTGCGGAGCGCATTCGGCTGCTCTCCCTCCACGGTCTGTCGGCGGACGCCTGGGGACGCTTCACCGCCAAGGCGTCCTGGGATTATCGAATCGTCGCCCCCGGCTATAAATACAACCTCACCGACATCGCCGCCGCCATCGGTCTTCATCAGCTGGAGCGGGCAGAGAGCCTACGTCAGCAGAGGCAGAACCTCGCGCAGCGCTACTACGAGCTCCTCGGCGATCTCGAAGAGGGAGAGCTGCCACCGCAGCCCGACGCCCGGCGCCTCCACTCCTGGCACCTCTTCCTGCTGCGGCTGCGCCTCGACCAGCTGGGCATCGATCGCCTGGAGTTCACCACGGCGCTGCGGGATCGAGGCGTCGGCCACTCGGTTCATTGGCGGCCCCTCCATCTCCATCCCTATTGGCGGGAGACCTTCGGCTGGCGCCCCCAGGATCTGCCGACGGCGACGGAGTGCTGGCAGCGCATCGTCAGCCTTCCCCTCTTCCCCACCATGACCGAGGCCGAGATGGATTGGGTCGTGACGGTGATTCGCGACCTCTGTCACCAACATCGCCGTCGCGGCGTCGCCGCCGAGCGGGTCTGAGACCCTGACCATAGGGGCCACCGCCCATGAGCTCCCCTCGCCCTGCCGAGGCCTCCACCTTTCAGGCATCCCCCGGATTGCCCCGGTGGATCGACGCTTCCGCCGCCGCCTTCGCGCTCCTGCTGCTCTCCCCGGTGCTGCTGCTGGCGGCCTTGGCGGTGAAGCTCTCGTCTCCGGGCCCAATCCTGTTTCGCCAACAGCGAATCGGCCTCGGCGGCGAAGCCTTTACCTTCTATAAGTTCCGCTCCATGCGGGTGCACGGAAAAGGCGTGCCCCTCACCGCCAGCGGAGACTCCCGAGTCACGGCGGTAGGCAAAGTGCTGCGCAAGCTCAAAATCGACGAGTTTCCCGGCTTCCTCAATGTCCTATTAGGGGACTTAGCGCTGGTGGGGCCACGACCGGAAGTCCCCCGCTACGTCGAATCCAGCGATCCTCTATGGAGCGCGGTGCTCAGCGCAAGGCCTGGACTGACGGACCCAGTGACCCTGCGCCTGCGCAACGAGGAAGAGCTGCTGGGTGCCCTGGACGGCGACCCGGAGACCTTCTACACCAGCTATCTCCTGCCCTTCAAGCTGCGCGGCTACCGCAATTATCTGCGCCGCCGCAGCGCTCTGAGCGACTGCCAGGTGGTGTGGGATACGGCCCTGGGAGTGATCTTCCCCGGCAGGAACCCTCCCCCCACCCGGGAGGAGATCGCCCGACTCTGGGGCGGCGAGGAGGCCAGCTCCGAAACCCTCCGAACTCCCGTCCCGTGGACCCGGCGCTACCTTCGCCAGGCCCAATTCCTGCTCGATCTCGCGGTGTTCGCCGCCGCATTTCTCCTCGCCTATGCGCTGCGCTTCGAATTCGAGCTGACCTACGCCGTACGCCAGCGCATGTGGGTGCAGCTGCCGATGGTGATGGTGGTGCAGCTGGTGGCCTACTACCTCTCGGGCATTCATTCCTTCGTCTGGCGATACATCAGCCTCACCGAGGTTCAGGCCTTCGTTCGAGGATTCCTTATCTCCTCGGTACCGCTGATCCTTGCCCGAGTCTTTCTGCCGGAGCGCTATCAGAGCTGGAGAGTCCCCTTTTCGGTGATTCTGATCAGCGCCGGTCTCGCCTTCGGTGGCCTGCTGGCGCTGCGGGTGGCGCGGCGAATGGACTTCGAGCGGCGCCAGCGCCTCGCCCGGCGAAAGCGCCGCCGCGAGGTCGGTGAGGGGCCCCGTCCGGTGCTGATCTACGGCGCCGGCATCGCCGGGGTCGCCGCGCTGCGGGAGATTCAGGCCCGGGGCGATTCCGATGTCGTGGTTCAAGGCTTCATCGACGACGACCCCACCAAGCACGGCACGGTGATTCGAGGCATCCGGGTGCTCGGCAGCGGCGACGAATTAGCCTTCCTGATACGCCAGCACAAGATCCACCACGTGCTGCTCTCCCTCGGCGACGCCTCGCCGCTAGAGCTTGGTCGGGTCCTCGCTCTCTGCCACAAGATCCCCACCTCCGCCCGTATTCTGCCCCGCTACGATGCGGTGATGGCCGAGTCCCTCGCCGTTCAGGAGGCATCGGGAGACAGTGGTGAGGTCAGCCCCCTGGCCCACGAGCCAAACCTAGGGTGAGAGCCAGGGCGAGGCTCCAAGCCCATCGCCATTAGCCAGAGGCGAGATCCTTCTCCACCGCCGCCCGCACCGCCGACAGGTGCTCTAAGCCGGACGGATAGATTAAGCGCTTCATCGGCACCCTCGACAACAGCCCCGCGGCGAGGTCCAATCGCCCCTGGCGGCGGCGCGGATCCTGGAGCCGCTCCAGCAGCCCCCCGACGAAGGCCGCCCGCAGCACTTCCATGAGCATTTCCGGGCCGCTCAGCGGCTCGATTCGCACCGCCTCGATACGGGCCTCCCGCGCGGACTCTTCTCGCTGCGGCAAGTAGAGGCGCCGCAGAGGCACTGGGCGGCGGCGGAAGGACCCAGCCTGAGCGGTTGTCTCTAGGCTCCCCACCACCCCTCCAGGCAAGCCCTCACAGGCCACCGGCACCCGCAGTTTCGGCGCTCCCGGCAGCACCGGAGAGAGCCGTTCTGCGACCTCTCCCAGAAGCGTTGCCGCATGATCGGGCCATAGCCGCATCTGCGGAAAGGCCGGCCAGACCTTCGCCCCCCCAGAATCTCCAGACCCACCAGCCTCTCCAGGCTCGAGCTCGACGATGCTCAGGTCGTCCGCCACAAGATCCGCCCCAGCGCGCACAAAGTCGAGGGCCAAAGTGGTCTTGCCGCCACCATGGGCGGCCAGGAAGAGCACCGCTGCTGAGACTTTTCCGGCGCTCCCATCTGCTCTGAGGCCGCCAGGCCCTAGGGCGGCCCTTTCGCTCCCCACATCGATAGCCACCGCCGAAGCGTGGAGGGCGAGACGACCCTGGAGCTCCATCTGCAGCGCCAGCACCGTTCCCAGCAGCTGGATCTCCGCCACCTCCCAGCGAGCCCCCGGCCGCAGATGTACGAGAAGCTCCGGCGGGCGACCTTCCGGCTCCACGAGAGGCCAGTAGAAGTCCGTTGCCGCATGATCCAGACGCAGCGCCTGGGCGGCGGCGGTGGATTGCAGCACGGTGGTCGGCTGGCCCTCCTGCCAGGGGGTGACGCCGGTGGCCAAGATCGGCGCATCCCGCAGCTCCCGGGCCCTCGTCGCCCAGGAGTCCGGAAGCTCCCCGCAGACCCTCACGTCGACCTTGCGGCTGCCCTCCAGGGCCGGCATCAGGCGCTGATGGAGGGGGCGGTCGATGCAGAGAGCTACATCGAAGGCTCCAGGATTGCCGCTCCCCGCCCTAGCCCATTCTGGGTTGGCACCTTCTGGGTCGGCACCTCCTGGGTTGGCCTCGTCCGGACTCACGCCGCCTGCGTTCCTACGGGCAACATTTCCACTCTCCCCCATCACCGAGTTTCTTCCCGGGGCACCTCGTCGACAGGCTCCAACAAACCCCTGGAAACCAGCTCGCCGACCAAGCGCGTCAAATCACCGCGGAGCTCCTCGGCGTCCACGCCGTATTCGTCAGCCAGCTGCAGGATCACTTCCTGCTCATCGCCCCAATGGATCAGCCCGCGGTAGAAATCCAGCGCGGAGCCGTGCAGGCGGTGGACCTCGTCGAGTCGAGGGTGGGCGAGGTAGAGCAAACCGTCGAACTCCCCCCACACCACCTCCTCAGCCATTCGCCAGCGACGGACCGACGCCTGTCGGCGGTGGATCGCCGCGCTGACTCTCGGCGGACCAAAGGCTGCGCGATGCTTGAGGCAGCGATGGGGCGGGCTCAGACGCCAGCCGGACTCCGCTGCTCCAAGGCTGGAATTCCAAAACACCATCTCCGGCTCGCTCCAGGGGAAAGAGATCAGCTCCGGCCAGCCGGCCCAATAGCGCCCGGTCTTTCCAGCCCTTTCCACCGAAAGGGCGAGTCGAATCTCAGCAGCACGATCGCCGCGACCCTCCCGCTGCTCTTCCCCCTCAACTAGCGGGTTCCAGACTTCGAGATCCCGCGCCGCAACGCAGCGCAGCCAGCCTCCATCCGCCGCTGCGACCTCCTGCCGAAGGGGCGCCGGGGAGGCGAGATGGGCGAAGATTCCTGCTGGTGAGGACGACGATGGATCGCTCCGCAGGCCGAGAATGTCGATCGCTTCGCGCAGCCGGTAGCCGGTGAGAGCGACGTCATCCACCAACACCCAGGGTCGCCTCTCCGAACCCTTTGACCCTCGCTTCTGCGATGGCGGCCAAAACGCTGAGGCCGGGAGGTTCAGCATGTAGGAAAGCAGGCCCAGGACCACGATGCCCCCTCGAGGGATACCGATCCAGCGGAAGCCAGCCAGCTCCTCGGGACCATAGTCTTCCAGCAGCTTCGCGGCGAGATATTTCGCCCACTCCTCCGCCTGGCACCAAGACAAGTCCCGATAGCGGTCTCCGCGGCGGCGCAGCAGCTCCTTCAGCATGGCGAAGCGGGCCCGATCGCGCTCGGCGCTTCCAGAAGCTACTTCGCTTTGCCCCTGGGGCAATTCCTCAGACGAATTGGCCACGGAGCCACGCCTCCAGACTGAGCACCGCCCATAGATGCTTCAAAGTTCCCCGCCGATCCTGGGCGAAGCTCTCGTACTCCTGACTCAGCCGCTCGGCATCGACTAAGCCGAGCTCGGCACAGCGCATCTCCGTCATCAAGGCTCTGACCTTCTGCCCCTCTCGATCCACCAGGCCTCGAACCCAAACTCCCTTCGGCAGCTTCTTGCCCGGCTCCCGAAGGATTCCCGACGGCAGCCGATCTTTCATCACCCGACGCAGCAGATGCTTGGTCCAGCCGGCTCGGGTGACCTGTCTTGGCGGAAGGCGGGCGGCAAATTCCATCAGCCGATGATCCAGCAGCGGGTGCCGAAACTCAATGCCATGGGAGCGGGCCTGCCTTCCGAGCTCCTGTACCGCCAGGGGCAGCCACGGGTCCTCCATCCAGTGGCGATGGAGAGTTCGCCCCGGGCTCTCTTCCGAAGCCTTCCGACGCACCAGCCAGGGAGCGGCCAGGGCTCGACCCTTCCCGGTCAACCACGCAGGAGGAGCGGGAGGGTCAAAGCCTCTCCAATGGGCCCTCAGCGGCTCGACAAGTCGATACCTCAAAAGTCGAGGCAGCAGACTCCAGCGCCCGCCAAGGTGCGCGCGAGCGTCTCGCCACAGGGTCGCCCAGCGCCCCTGGAGCAGCTGGTCCGCGTAGGGGCTCACAGCGGCAGGAAAGAGATTGTCGCCGCTAACTCCGGTGAACAGGGTCGAGATGCCCCGGGCGGAGAGGGCCTCGAAGGCCTGCTCCCACACCTCGCGGTACCGATTCCCCAGCGGCAGCCCTCGCGGAACGACCAAACCGTCCGGTCTCGACAGGGGCCAATGGCGGTCGAGGCGCAGCTCCAGCGACTCCATCGAACCCCCGGCCGCCACCTCCGCGGCGAGAGGCCCCTCGTCCTCCTGCGGAAAATCCGGCGAGGAGAAGGTCACCGCCGTAATGCTGAGCTTCGGACGGACCTCCCGGAGCAGGGTCGCCACCGTCGAGGAATCCAGCCCGGCGCTCAAGGTACAGGCGACAGAGCCGCGCCCCGGGGTTTGTTCCAGAAGGATCTCTCGTAGCAGCCTCTCGAAGCGATCCTCATACCAGGAGTCCGGCTTCGCGTCCTTGGGGGCGGCAGACTCCTGCGTACCTAGATCTGGCCAGGGACTCCAATAGCGCCGCACCTCGACTCCATCGGAATCTACGCTCAATCTCTCCCCGGCTCCCAACGCGCCCAGATCACGGTACGCCGAACGCTGGGCTGAGGGAGCGACGCCGCAAAGCATCGCCGAACAGACTTCGAGATCCGGCTCACCGCTGATCGCGCCCACCGTCAGTAAAGACTCCACTCGAGTACTCAGCCAGGTGGTCTCAGCGGTGCAGACGAAGTAAAGATCCTGAATCCCGACTCGGTCTCGGTACAGCAACAGCCGGTGGCGCTGGGGATCCGCCAGAAGCACCGCCTGCTGGCTTCCGAGAAAATCGGTCAGCGCTTCCTCCCCCCCCGCCCGATATTTCTCTGCGGCCTTTGTCGCCCATTCTTGGAGACCGCTCCCTAGCGAACCCATAAGACTGCCCGAGGATGCCACCGACTGCTGGCTGACTCCCGAGCACCAGGGAATGAAGCAGGTGCCCTGAGACCACAGCTCTTGGAAACTCTTCCCCCCACCAACTTCTCCCCCGCTCTCTCTCTCGCTCTCCGCCTCGACAAGCCAGCGAGGTGAATCCCCCCTCGACCAGCGCACCAACAAATCACCCGCGCAACCGGCCTTCGAGATCGGCTCAGACCTAGGGGCCCTGCGCTGGCTCGCCAGAGCCTTATTCACTCCACCCATCGCCACGGTACAAACCAGGGTCTTGCTTTCTCCTGAAAGCGAAAAACGACCACGGCATGAGCCGGTGGTCGCTTGGGGGGACGGTCCTCATTCTGCAGCCTTAGGCCATCAGCGAGACAGCTCAGAAGTGCTTGGCTATCGCTGCTGAAATAGCTGCGAGTGAACGAGGCCGGAAATCACTGTTCGTCCGGCGGCGGTAAGACCTGCTGGCCTTCCGTACCGAGGAAGAACGCGTCGAAATCCAGGTTACCAGCGTTCTGTGTGCGCTCGGTCAAAGAGCCAAGGTGCTCTAGACGAGGCCGCTGATACCGGCGTCGTGGCGTGGCCGCTGCCTTGTTTTCGTCAAGGGAATCAGCGGAAGTCGATGGGGCGAAACGAGGAGGCGCGATCATCATGAGCATCTCGGAAAGTCGGCCAGCGGAGGGAGGGGTCCCGGGGATGCAATCAGAAGACGACAATTAAAAGCAAGAGTGCTCAACATTACCATAGGCGTCCACATCATCGAAAAGAATGGAACGGTTGTTCTGAGGATGACCCGATTTCTTCCATAGACGTTCGATGAGATCAGACGGAAAGGGGCCCGCGAGCCCCAGAACGGGCAGGACTCGCGGGCCGGGATCGGAAGGTCTTACGACCTTCCGGCTGTAAGGACCCTCAGGGGTTCGGCAGCGAGCAGAGCTCACCCCGATTGTATTCGCGGAGCGAGAGACGCAACGGGTTGCCCTCATCGCGCCAGGCACCATCGCGCCCACGAACGTTGGAGCCGACGGCGTGGCGGGTCAGCCAGAGGTCCGCCGCGGCCAGAGTGTCTGCGATACAGGAAGCGTCGGTACCGCGCTCGGCGTTGAGTCGAGCACCCACCAGCTCCCGGTACATGACGTAGGTTTGATCGCCACCGGCAGAGGCCTTGAGCATCTGGACACCACCAGCGGTGTCGTAGCTCGTGCCTCCGACGGTGACGTTCGCCACCGGCCAGCGATCCGCGTTCTTGAAGTAACCCCAGCCCTTGGTGCCGACACGTCGGGGAGCGCAGAGCTCGCCCTTGTTGTAGTCCACCAGGGTGCGGTTCGCAGCGCGGGCGCTGTCCTTCCAGGTGTTGGTGTTGCCGCGAACATTGCTGCCTAGGGGGTTCTGGACCAGCCAGGCGTCCGCGGTGGCGATAGCAGCCGCAACGCAGCTGTCGTCGTTACCGTGGGCGATGTTGAGCTTCGCCGTAGCCAGGTTGCGATACAGCACGTAGGTCTGATCGCCCTGGGGGTTCATCCGGAAGGTGGTGATGGCGTCAGCGGAGGCGTACTCGACTCCTCCGACGTTCACCGTGGCGGCAGGCCAATGCTGCTCGTGGTTCCGCCAGAAGGACAAACCGCTGGTTCCCACGTTGGCGGGGGGACCCTGGAATCCAGGATCAGCAGGCGGAGCCGGCGGGTTGTCGTTGTCTCCGGTATCACCAGGAGGGGTGTCTCCACCACCCGGCGGAGGCGGAGGGGTGTCGCCACCACCACCCGGAGGAGGCGGAGGGGTGTCGCCACCACCACCCGGAGGAGGCGGAGGGGTATCACCACCACCACCCGGAGGAGGCGGAGGGGTGTCGCCACCACCACCCGGAGGAGGCGGAGGGTTGTCGTCGTCACCGGTGTCGTCATCGTCGTCACCCGGCGGGGGAGGCGGCGTGTCGTCGTCATCGTCGTCACCCGGCGGGGGAGGCGGCGTGTCGTCGTCGTCGTCACCCGGCGGGGGAGGCGGCGTGTCGTCGTCGTCATCGTCGTCGCCCGGAGGAGGCGGCGGGTTGTCGTCGTCGTCATCGTCGTCGCCCGGAGGAGGCGGGTTGTCGTCGTCGTCATCGTCGTCGCCCGGAGGAGGCGGCGGGTTGTCGTCGTCGTCATCGTCGTCGCCCGGAGGAGGCGGCGGGTTGTCGTCGTCGTCGTCATCGTCTCCCGGAGGCGTGGTAGCGCACAGGGAGATGGGGCCGACGCCGCCGCTCTTCGGGAACTCGATCTCCATGGAGGAGACCCCGGTAGCTCCCACACTCACCGCCTGGACGCTGTTGCCGCCCAGATTCACCATCGGGCTGGTGGTCAGCAGCTGACCGATGGCGTCGAAGGTGCGGATGGTGCCGCTCGACTCGTTGCTATCGATGTCGACGACGGTGACCGAGGTCACGTCGACAGGGTTAGCGAAGTCGAAGGTCAGCGTTCCGCCCCCGGCGTTGTCGTCGGGATCGGAGGAGTCACCGTCCTCGGAGATGATCAGCAGATGACCCAGCGCCTGGCTGTTCTCACCGGCCTCACCGGCGCCACCGCCAGAGCCCACACCGGGACCACCGAAGTCCTGGTTCGGGGTGCCCAGATCCGGGTCACCACCAGTGGGGTTGCTGGAGTCGAAGATCATCGGCGGCTTGTTGCTCCGACTGGAAGTAATGGTGATGCCGAAGGCGGAGTACTCATCGTCGATGATCTGACCCGCGTGGGTCGGAGCTCCGTTGGCATCCACATTCCAGTCGATTCCCACCGGGCAGATCGGCGCAGGCCCCTTGGGGCAGGTGCCGAAGTCCTGGTTGAAGTCGCCGTTACCGGAGTTCGGGAAGTGAGGTCCGTTGGTCGGCTGGGACACCAGGGTCCAGTTGAACCAGCCGGATCCACCGAAGTTCACGTTCTTCTCGTTGGCGCCCTCGCCGACCTGGAAGGCCGGACCGCGGCGAGACAGGCTCAGCACGGCACCCGCGAGGTCACCCTCGCCGGTGAGAGTTCCACTCATCTCGGTGTAGTAGTACCAGCCCGAGGGGTTCACCGGACCACCGTTCACCGCGTAGGCGTTGGAGGTCATCTTCAGGTAGGGGCTACCCTCACCCGGGATCGAGGTGCGACCGGAGTAGGTCACGTCGACCCGGAACTGGGCACCGGCGTCACCGCGACGCTGCAGCAGACCGGTCATGGTCGCCGTACCGTCGAGGTTCTCGCGGAAGGTACCGAAGTCCGGCACGTACTCGAAGTCCTTACCGACGATCGGCAGGTACATCGCGTGGTCGTAGTTGCTCTGGGCGAAGGGACCGCGGTAGGCGGCCTCAGCGCAGTAGGTGGCGCAGCGACCGAAGTCGACGTTGAAGTCGCCCTGGCCGGTGGTCTTGAGAGCACCACCGGAGGTCGGCTGCGAGGTCACCTGCCAGGTGAACCAGCCGGAGCCACCGAGGTCGACGCTCTTACCGTTGGCGCCGAAGCCAAGCTGGAAGGCGGGGCCGACCCGATCGATGGCCAGGCTCGCACCAGCCCAATCGCCGGTACCGGAGAGGGTGCCGGAGAAGCCGGTGTAGTAGGTCCAGGTGTCGGTATCCACCGGGCCGCCGTTCTGCACGTAGGCGGAGCTTTGAAGCTCCTTCTTCGGGCTTCCGGAGGGAGCGGTGGTGGTGCGACCGGTGAAGGTCACGTCGACGGCGAAGCCAACGTTGGCGACATCGCGAGAGAACGCGGTGCCCACCAGGCGGGCGGTACCGTCCGGCAGCTGGGTGAAGGAGGTCTTCTCGAAGAGGAGATGACGATCGATACCCGGCAGCCATACGGCGTGCTCGTCGTTACCGCCGTGGTACGGAGCCTGAGAGCGAGTCTCCTCCGCGCACCACTTGGCCTCGGTAGCGTTGTAGCCAAAGTCCACGTCGAGAACATCGCTGCTGCCAGCGATGGCCACGGAAGCGGCGTTGAGGGTCAGCAGACCGTCGAGATCGCCGGTCGCCTCGAAGCCGGAGGGCAGCGTGACGAAGTCGACGATCACCGTGTAGGCGCCAGCCTCCAGATCGGTGAACAGGTAGTTGCCGTCACCAGCGGTGGTGTCGGTAGCCAGCACGTCGCCGTTGGAGTCGAGCAGGGCCACGGTGACTCCGTTGAGGCCGAGCTCACCGGCGTCCTGGATGCCGTCGCTGTTGGTGTCCCACCAGACGCGGTCACCGAGAGAGCCGAGGCCGGCAACAGGAGTGTTGTAGCCGAAATCGACGTCGTCGCGGTTCTCGCCCGGCGCCAGGGTGACGGTCGCCGTGTTGGCGGTGCCGATGCCGTCGACGTCGAAGGTCGGCACGGTGCCGGCCGCCAGCGGCGAGGCGTCGACGGTAACGGTGTAGTCGCCGCCGGCCAGGTTGTTGAAGGAGTAGAAGCCGTCAGGACCGGTGGTGGTTACCGCCACCGGGCTGCCGCCAGCGTCCAGCAGGGTGACGGTGAGGCCGTCGATGCCGGTCTCGCCGGCGTCCTGCACGCCGTCTCCGTTGTCGTCATTCCACACCCGGTCGCCGATGGAGGCGGTACCGATATAGCCGAAGTCGGCGTCGAGGAAGGCATCGCCAGCGGCGATGGTGACGTCCAGCGGATCGTTGTTGGTGGTGAGGGCGAGGCCCGCGGGAACGGTGGAGTCGTCCACGTCCACCCGGTAGCTGCCCGCCAGCAGGCCCTCGAAGAGGTAGCTGCCGTCAGCCGCGGTGACCTGAGAACCGAAGTCCACGTCGTCGCCGGAGGGGATCACGCCGTCGTCGCCGGCGCCGGTGAGGTTCACCGTCACGCCGCCGATGCCGGCATCGGATCCGTCGTTCTCGATTCCGTCGTTGTCGGCGTCGAACCACACCGAGTTACCGATGGAGGCGGTCCCGCGGTAGCCGAAGTCGAGGGTGAAGAGGTTGTCGCTGCCGTCGAGGTCGCCAGAGATGGAGTCGCCACCGGTGGTGGAAGCGAGGTTCTCCAGGGCGCCGCCGGGCAGGAAGTTGGAAGCCGCCACCACCGCGGTGTACACACCGGTGGAGGGCACGCCGAAGGCGTACTTGCCGGTGAAGTCGGTGTTGCCGGTCACGGTCTGGTAGAGCTGGGCGGCCTCGCCGGAGTTGTCACCGGTGGTGGTGGTAAGAATCGCCGGCGCGGCGGGGTCGAGGTAGAGCTCCACCGTGACGCCGTCGATGCCCGGCTCGTCGGCGTCCTGAACGCCGTTGCCGTTGGTGTCGAAGTACACCGTGTCGCCCACCAGGAAGGCCGGGGGGTTACAGGCCGGGGTGTCGGAGCGGGTGGCGCAGATCTCGCGATCCATCACCCAGAAGTTGAGGTTCGACAGGTCGAGGCCGAAGATGTCCACGGTCCACACGCCGGGAGGCAGGGTGGCGGTGTTGACGAAGGTCGAGCCATCGGCGGCGACGGTCGGACCGTAATCAGCATTCGCCGGATCGGAGGCGGCGCTACCGGCGATGCGGAAGCGCTCCCACTCGAAGCTGCCGGAGGGGTTGTCGTTGCGGTAGGTCACGCCGTCGGGGTCGGTGACCTGGTAACGCACGCAGCCGACGTTGTCGGTGCTGCCGGGCTCGCCGCGGCGGAAGGAATCCAGCTGCGAATCGTCGGAGGGCTCGCCGAAAGCGGTGGCGCCCTCTAGGTTGGCGTTGGCTCCGCTCTCACCGAGATCGATGCCGGCGTAGTCCGCCGGGGTGTCCGCATCGTCAGTGTCGACACAGGGAGTCAGGGCGACGCCCGCCGGCAGGCCGGTGAGCTGCGCCGGGTTGGTGCCGAAGTCGAAGTCACCGTCGCGGATCGACAGCTGAGTGAAATTCTGCGGCAGGTTGACGAAGAAGCGGAAGGAGCCGTCGTAGGTCGTCGGGGAATCGACGAAGAAAGTCGGGCTCGTAGGCGGCCAATCGGGGTAGATGATCGGCCCTTCAGCCGCAGCGTTGATCAGCACGGCCTGGAAGCCGAAGCGCGCGGTGACGAAGGTCAGGGGCGCGGAAGCGGCCAGCTTCAGGTTGCTGTTCAGGGACTCGCCGGGATCGCACTCGTCGGCCACGATGCGCAGGTTGTAGAAGCGCACGCCGCTGGGCGCAGCGGCCAGCGGAGAGGAGGTGACGTCGATGTTGAACCAGTCGTTGTCCGGCATCATCGTCGCGTCAGCAACCCAGGTGCGATCCGGATCGCTGGTGCTGCTGATGGGGTTGACGCTGTTGCCCTTCCAGCTCGCCACCAGGTTCGCCGGGTCAGTGCTGCCCTCGGCCTGGGGATCGAAGAAGAGGTCGAAGGACAGCTCGCGGGTACCGGAATCCCAAACGGAACCGGTATCTCCATCGAAGAAGGAGATTGAGAAGTTTGGCTGGTCCGCCGGAACGGCAACGCTGACGTTCACCGTCTCGACGAAGGTAGCGTTGGCATTACAGCCAAAGGAGAGCATGCGGCCGTCGGTGACATCCCCAGTGGGGAAATACGCAAACGGTCCGATGCCCGCTTGCCCCATCGCGCCGATGGGCGCTAGGAGCAAGGCCAGCGCGAGCACGAGGCCCGAGCGCATGGCGAAGGTGGACATCTTGGTACGGGACAACATCAGATCCTCCTTGGATTCATGGCGAGGAGACGCCGAATGGGAGTGCCGGGGGGGCAAAGCTAGGGAATGAGGGTGGGTGATCACTAAAAACTCGAGAAAGCTTGGAGTCTAGAGGCCTAAGCCGTTGGGCTTTGATCTGCCGGGGTCCGGGTTACCGGGGTCCGGAGTTCCGAGGCCCGGAGTTCCGAGGCTTCGTCAGGGGCGGTGGGGAGTTCAAAATCCTGCGAGCTGGGTCGTTCGAGAGCCGCAGGGGGAGAAACCGACTCAGGTGGTTTTCCCATCTACACGCACATTGTCTAGAAGCTACGTCAGGGAAGCGTCAGGAATCTTCTCCTCGTCGAGACTCAGCGTCAGGAAATGTTCTGCGATGGGCGCTAGCTCGTCCTGGAATCTCCGGGCGCAGCGCTCATCGAGGACCAACAAAGGGTTTCAGTAGCCCATCAATCGGCAATAAATATTGCAATCAAGAGACTTAAACTCTTACTACGAAACCTCCAGGTGCGCTCCCAAAGCCCTGCCAGGAGCCACCACTGCTCCTACCGCCAGCCCTTGGCAGCAGCGAAATACCTCTCCTGACGCGGAGAGAAAGGCCTTGAGATCGGGCCTCAACCGTCAGGAAATGCTACCTCTCTTAGGTTGATGGGCCCCAGCTTCTTACCATTGCATCGATCGAAACATTACTTTAGAAGTGGGTTTTTGTAGTTTCCGACATAATTTTGCTTGGTTACGCACCTCTCATCCCCAACACTGGCTTCTACCGTCAGGAAAACGTCAGGAGATCGTCAGGAGTCCCCGTAAAAATGCAGTAAACTATGTACGTTTTCCCCGATCAGAGCCCGAAGCTGGCACTTATTCTCGCCAGAAACTCTCTCCCAAGCTGCGCTCGAGCTCCGCGATTTAGTGACTTGCGCTGTTCCACCCCAATCTCCTAGCTCCGCCCCACTGACGCCTCATGAGTCGATTGGAAATCCGCCTCTTGGGAGGCTTTGAAGCTCGTCGCGACGAGCAGAGCGTTCCTGGGTTCGAATCCCAGAAAGTCCGCGCTCTCCTCGCCTACTTGCTCTGTCATCGGGGACGGGACTGTCCCCGAGACCATCTAGCGGAGCTCCTGTGGTCCGACCTCTCGGCGGATGCCGGCCGCCGTAACCTGCGGCAGGCTCTCTACAACCTGCGCAATACCCTCGCCGTCGACGAGACCCCTCCCCTGCTCACCACCAATCGCACTATCGTGCGCCTGGAGCATTCCAGCGCCTGCTGGTGCGATGTCGAGACCTTTCAGCAGGCGATGGCCATCGGTGGTGCCGAGAATGCGGGGCAGGGAGCGATCAATCCGCAGCAGCTGAGCGGCGCGGTGCAGATCTACCGCGGCGACTTCCTAGCGGACTTCTTCGTCAAAGACTGCCCCACCTTCGACGACTGGCTGCTGGACTTCCGGGAGCAGCTGCGCGAGTCGGTGATCCTCTGCCTGCGGACTCTGGTGGACCACTACCTCCGCGAGCGCTCCTACGATCTCGGGGTGCGCTACGCGTGGCGCCTGATGAGCCTCGATCCGCTCTCGGAGCGGGCGCACCGGCGCCTGATGAAGCTCTACGCCCTCTCGGGGCGCCGCAACCAGGCCCTGGCTCAATATGAGGAATGCGCCCGCGTGCTGGAGGAGGAGCTCGGGGTGGAGCCCGAGGAAGCCACCCAGCAGCTACGTCAATGGGTGATGCTGCAGGAGACGATGGAGCTTCCGCCGGCGCCGGAAGATCGCGAGAGCCCCTACCCCAGCGTTCAGCTGGTAGGTCGCGATGCGGAGCTCGCCCTGCTGCAAGATCGCTGGGCGCAAATGCCTTCCGGAGGAATCCATCTCACCCTGGTAGAGGGGGAGTCGGGGGTCGGCAAGACCTCCCTGCTGGAGTGGCTGCTGGAGCAGCTGCGCAGCGGACAGCGCCTCAACGTGCTGCGCGGCCGCAGCGGCAAGTATTCCACCTCTTCTACTTACGAACCCCTGGAGGAAGCGCTGCGCAGCGCGATCCTGAGCCAGAGTGGATACATTCGCTCGGCCCTCGCGGAGATGTCCCTAGACCGCCTCGCGGAGCTTGCGCGAATGATCCCGGAGCTACGGGAGGTGAGATCTGATCTTCCCGCCGCGCCACCGCCGGATCTCGGTACGCTCTTCGCCGCCATCTCCCAATTCCTCGATCGCCTGTGCCGCCCCTTTGATGAAGATCAGCCCCGCTTACCTCTGATCCTCTTTTTAGAGGATATCGACCGCGCTGGCCTGGACACTCTCAACCTCCTGAGCTATCTCGTCCAGCAGCCGCTGGAGGGACCGCTGTGGATCGTCGCCACCTTCAACCTCGATCGGGCCCCGGCTCATCTCGAGCTGGGCCTGCGCCAGTTACAGAGCCTGTACGCCAAGGCGACCCATGGCGGGCATGTTGCCGATCATCTCCACCTGCGGCGACTCACCCACCGGGATCTTCAGCAGATCAGCCGAGACCTCACCGGAGGGGCCCCCGAGCCTCCCCTCACGGAGCTCCTGGAAGAGGTCAGCGGCGGCCTTCCTCTCGCGGTCCGAGAGGTGATCCACAATCTCTATGAAGAAGGCGCCCTCACCGCCACCGCCGATGGCCTGTGGCGATGGAACGGTACCCGGGCGACGGTGCAACATCTCGGTTCTCTGACCCTTGAAGAGCTGGTATGGCGACGCTTCTGCCGCCTCCCCACCTCGGCGCGGCGCCTGCTGATGCTGGCGGCGGTGGTCGGTCCGCGATTGGGCCTGGAGATGCTGGCCAGCGCCGAGAACGAGCACCCCTCGGTGGTCCGCGCCAATCTGCGCCTCTGGATCGAGCGCGGCTTCGTGCGCCACCTGGTCGATCCCCTGCCGGAGCTCACCCGGGAAGAAAACGGCGACCTCACGGCGACGAGCCGCAGCGTAGAAGATCACAGCGCTCCCTTCGAATTTGCTCATGAGCGACTGCTCAACATCCTCTATGAGCGACTACGGCTGCCCCGCCGCCGAGCCATCCACGACCAAATCGCCCACTTCTTGGCCGCGAGCCACCGGGACGAGCTAGACGAATACTCCGCGGTGATCGGCTTCCATACTCATCGCGCCGGCGACCTCGACCGCACCGTAGAGCTTCTCGCCCGCGCCGCCCACGTCTATCGCCGCCGCCCGGCGCCGGAACGCGCCCTAGAGCACATCGAAGAGGCGCTGCGAGTGCTCGATAGTGGCGAGACGCCCAACCCTGCCCAGGCCGAGCTCTGGCAGCGGCTGATCACCGACTACGACCAACTCTCCAACAGCGAGAGCCAACTCCGGGCTCTCAGTCTGAGCGCTCGCCGCCAGGAGGAAGAGCAGCAGATCCGCGCCCAGCCCTTCGCCGGCTCCTAAGCCCGAGAACCCGAGAGCCCGGGAATCCGAGAGCTCGGGAATCCGAGAGCCCGACCCAGCGAACCTCTCTACTGACCCACCCAGCGCAGCTGCGCCACGGTTTCGAGGTGACCGGTTTGGGGAAAGAGATCGAGGGCGGTCAAGGAATCCAATTCGAAGCCACCCTGCAGCAGAGACTTCAGGTCCCGCGCCAGGGCCGCGGCGTGGCAAGAAACGTAGGTCAGGTGCCGCGGCCGGCGCTCTTTGAGCACCCGACGCACCTTGACCGAAAGGCCGTCCCTCGGAGGATCCACCACCACCCGCGCCGCCGCAGCGGGCAGGTGAGGCTCGATCCAAGACTCCACCGCCGCATTCACTACCTCTACCTGAGACAGCTGCGCCCGCCGAGCATTCTTGCGCGCATAGCGAGCGCCGAGGCGATCCCCCTCCACCGCCACCACCTTGGCGAAGCGTCGAGCCAGAGGCAGAGAGAACAGGCCGACGCCGGAGTACAGATCATAGGCCATCTCGGCGCTGCCCCCCTCCGTCGGCGCAGCGCCGAGCACCTCTTCTACCAGGGTCGGTAGCAGGGTCCGATGCCCCTGGAAGAAGCAGCGAGCATCGAAGGAATAGGACTCTCCCGACACTTCGATCTCCAGCTCCCCGTGGGGCAAGCCTTCAACCACCGGCGCAGATCCAACGGCGTCGCCATCCCCCGCGGCGAGATCGAGGCGCCGCGGGCTACCCTTCTCCACCAGAGGAACCCCGAGGATCTCCGGCAATCGCGGAAGCAGCCCCTCGAGGGTCGGCGAAAGCACCGGACAGCGATCGACTTCCACCAGCTCGTGGCTGCCGCGAGCGTGGTACCCGACTCGGGCTCGAGGAGCTTCCACGCTCTCCTCCGCCGGCTTCTGCACCTGCAGCTGGGTACGCAGGCGGTAGCCCCAGGCATCCCCGCGAAAGACCTTCACCTCCGGGGGCTCTACTCCTCCGAGCCGGCGCAGCGTCTCGCGCATCGCCTCGACCTTGAGGTCCACCTGCAGCTGATCCTCCAGGTGCTGGAGATCACAACCACCGCAGCGGGAAAAATGAGGGCAAGGGGGCTCTCGACGCCCAGCACCGGGCTCCAGAATCTCGAGGATCTGCGCCCGTCCGTATCCGGCCTGGCGGTCCGTCAGCTGCACCCGGAGTCGATCTCCTGGAGCTGAGCGAGGAATGAAGAGGGGAATGCCATCGACTCGGGCCAGTCCCTCTCCTCCCGCCACCAGCTGATCGACTCGCACCTCTACTTCTTCCATCGCCGCCAGCCGGCGGGAAACCTCCGCCCGCCGCGCCGCCGCGGCTTTCTGCTCCGGCGAGAGCTCTCGTGGTGGCCGGGGCGGAGCCGGACGACCGCGAGTCGGGCGCCCCGGTCCCGGACGACCCTCCGTCCGGCCTCGGGGCCGCCGGCCCTCGGAAGAACGACCGGCAGGACGACCCTCAGACGAATGACCCCGGGAAAAGCGTCGCCCGGAAGGACCGCCTGCAGGAGAGCGACCGGCAGGACGACCCTCAGAAGAGTGACCGGGGGGGCGATCCTCGGAAGGGCGTCGCCTCAGGTCCGCCCCGCTGCGGCCCTCTCCATCGCGGCGAGGCCCCCGTCCCCGGGGGCGATCCGAGGGGCCTCGGTACTTGCCCGAACGCTCTCTGCGCTCTGTTTTTTCAGCTCTCCCCGGACGGCTGGCCCGCTCTCCGGGACCGGCCTCTCGCCGCTGCGGCTTATCCCCCGGGGCCGACTCCTGAGATGCAAGACCCCACACGCCGCCAGCATTTCGCGACTTTCCGCCCCCCGGCCCTCCATCGCGGCCTCGATCTCCCCGTGAGCGGTCACCACGAGGTCCGTCACTGCGGGATCGGTCGCCCCAGGGGCGCCCCTCCGGCGTCCTCTCGCTCCGTCGGCCATCACCTCTGGACCGATAGCCACCTTCGTCGCGATAGCCGCCCTGCCTCTCTCTCGAAGGCCTGGATTCTGTCGGCCGGCTATCGGTCGGGCTTTTGTCGGCCGAGCGCTCCTCCGCCGATTTCCAAACTGAGGATCGTCGATCTGTAGCCTGACGGTCTGAGGCCTGACGGTCTGAGGCCTGACGGTCTGAGGCCTGACGGTCCGAGGGCCCTTTCCACAGGCTCTCGCCAGCGGGCCGGCGCTGCTCTCCCCTTCCACCCCTGGAATCTCTCCGGGAAGACTCTCCACTCTCCTCTGAGCGGGTCTTCCAAGGGCCTGCCGCGGGGCGATTAGCCTCCGAAGGCTGGGCCTGATCTCCCCTTCCACCGCCGGAATCTCTCCGTGAGGGTTCTCGGCGCTCCTCCGAACGAATCTTCCAAGGGCCGACGTCGGGGCTACCAGCCTCCGAAGGCTGGGCCTGATCTCCCCTTCCACCGCCGGAATCTCTCCGGGAAGGCTCTCGGCGCTCCTCCGAACGAATCTTCCAAGGGCCTGCCGCGGAGCGAGCCTCACCGAGATTCTCCGACTCCCCCGCCCCTCGCCGAGCACGAGGCCCCGCCGAGTCGGCATCGCGTCGATCCCGGGACCGGGCCTTCTCCGTCGAAGAGTCTGATTTGGAGCGCTCCGAAATACCGTCGCGAGGGCCGCGATAGAGAGAATGCCCGGCGGCCCCTCCAGTCTTGTCTTCAGAGTCGTCGGAATAGGCCATCGCTCAGCCCTCCTAAGGTCTAGCCAACCCCGCCATGGGCTCAGCGATTCGACCCCCTCCAAAGAGGGGATCTTTCAAGGAATCTGGTTCCCGACGAAGGAGCCCCAACGCAAGGGACTCCGCAGGGAGACCGCTTCGTCGAGAGGTATGCCGTCGGAAGATAAGCCGCCGCGATCAGATCTCGCGATAGAGCCAGTGACGGATCGCGTCGAGCCGATGGCGCACGCTCTCGGCGTCCGGATCGATCAGCCAAAGCGCCGCGGCCACCGAGGACAGCAGAGAATTGCCGTCCTGGGGCGTGAAGCAGAAGCCGTAGACCTGACGCTGGCGCCGCACCGCCAGGGTCGGCACCGCGACGACGGTCTGGGAGAGGATCCGGCCGTAATAGCCGTGGTCACGGCCGAAGCTGAAGATCAGATTCGCCTGCGTCTTATCCGTCAGGGCCACCCGATGATTCGACCGCAGCTTCTCCACCACCTCGTCGAGGGAGATATCCCGGTTGAGGTTGATGTTGAACCAGATGGAGTGCATGTACTGGGTGTTGAGCTTCACGGCGGACGAGAAGACATCGATATCCCGATCCAGGGTGGTGAACACCCCGTGAGCGTCCCGCGCGTGATGGGTGCCGAAATCCTCATCGCCGTGGGCACCCACCTGCGGCGCCGGAACGAAGCCGCTCGCCTGGGTGATGTCGTTGGCCCGGCGCATGCACACGAAGGTCCCGTGCTCGAAATGGAAGACCCCATCGTCTTCCTGGGCCAGGGTCTTGATCAGCGTGGTGATGTTGTGGGTGTTGCAGGACACCACCTGCAGGAAGCGATCTTCACCGGGGATCAACGCCTCGTCATTCACGCCGCGGGCGTAGGGTTTGCCGAAGCCAAACTCGCTGCCCTGAGCCAGGAAGCCGCGGGGGCCAGAGAGGTGCTGGTAGTACTCCTCTTTGTTGGCGTTGCCGGCGGGGGTACAGTCGATGATCACCGTGGCCCGCTCTAGGGCCTCCTTCGCCTCGAAGCTCACTTCGTGCCCCAGGGCCTCAAAGGCTTCTTTGCGATCCGCATCCACCGCCAGCTTGGCGCCGCGGGCCATGAGGTGACCGATCTTCGCGCGATCGGACTTCAGAGGGGTCCGCTTGTGGAAGGTCACCTCGTCGATGCCCATCTTGTGACCGAAATCGGTGAACAGACCGATCAGCGGCTCGCCGATGGTTCCGGTACCCACGACGTGGACGATGTTCTTCATCTTGGCCTCTACGTATTGAGGAGAAGTTGGAGGAGAACGCTGCCGGGAGGAGCGATTCCGAGAGAGTCTTGGCAGGAAGGGACCGCCGCCGGGCGGCAGCGGACCCAGAATCTACCACAGGGGCGCCCCGCGGAGGCCTACAAGAGGGCCGCAGCCCTCAGCCTTCCTTCTTGTCCCCAGCGCCGCCCCACTTCGCTCCGCCGCGCCAGGTAGGATCCCGGCGGGCAAAGCTGTCGAGATCCCGCGGCACCTCCACCAAGGTACGGGAACGATCTGGATCGCAAACCTCGTTCTCGCACTCATAAGTGTAGATATTCCACTCCTCGCGAGGCTCATAGGCGCTCAATGTCTGATATGTATTGCAATAAGCGCATTTAACGGAGATGTTCCGGATATTGATCATGTCGTGCTGGAGTTCACTCATCGTCATGGCTCTCCAAGAGCTCGCCCCCGCCGGAAGCTCGACGGGCGCCGTTGTGCGAAGGCTACCAGGAACGGCGCGTCCCTCCATCGCCTCTTTTCGAGGCGCCTGGAGGGAGCACCGGCTCTGCCATTGCCTGAGCTTCCGGCGCCGAAGCGTTTTCGCTGCTCTCACTCTCTTGGTGATGTCCGCGGCCCCAGGGCTCGCCGAGGCAGCATCGTCGAGACCAGCGGCGCCAAGACCAGCGGCGCCGAAGCCAGCAGCGCCGACGCAGGAGACCGGCACCTTCACCGACTCGGTTGCGGTGCGCTGGGTTCTGGTGCCGGTGATCGTCAAGGCCGACGGTCGCTATCTTCAGGATCTCGAGCAGAAGGACTTCACCCTTCGTATCGACGGCAAGAGGGTGCCCATCGCCAGCTTCGATACCGCCGACGACGCCAAGGTGAGCCTGACCTACCTTCAGGATGTCTCCGGAAGCATCGGCAACGGCGGCAAGCTGAAGACCAGCCGCGCACTGCTCTCTCACCTCGCCCGCCACCTGCGCCCGCCGGACGACGTCGCCATCGCCCTCTTCGGCAGCGGCAGCGTGCGCATCCAGCTCCCCCGCACCCAGGAGCTCTCCACCCTGAGCACCGCCGCCGGGCAGTGGAAGCCCTGGGGCATCACCGCTCTCTACGACGCCGTCGCCTGGCTGCCGGATCTCACCCCTCCCCAACCCCACGCCAAGAGCGTCGCGGTGTTGGTCACCGACGGCGACGACAACGCGTCTCAGATCAGCGATGGCGAGGCGAGGCGCCTGCTGCGGCAGGCCCAGCTGCCGGTCTACGTTCTCGGCCTCGCCAGCGGTCGTCCCCTGGCTCGGCACCGCGACGGGCGCCAGGTGCATAGCTTCGACGACCTGCTGCAGCGGCTGGCCTACGAAACCGGAGGCAGCTACATCACGGTCCGCGGGCCGCGGGAGGTTCCCCTCGCCCTCGAGCCTCTGCTTTCGGACCTGCGGCATCAATACGTCCTCGGCTTCCGCATCGACGGCAGCCAGGGAGCCACCAGCTCCGAGCACACCATCGAAGTCGAGGTGAAGACCCGCAGCCGACGCAAATCCCTGAGTTATCGCCGCGGCTATCTCGGTGGGCCTCCCCTGCTGCCAAGTCGCTGAGCCCGTGCTCCCTCTGCCTACAGCCATACGGCGACGATGGAACAAAGCTTGGCCGAGCCGCCAAAAGGTAGCGATAGAGCAGAACTTGCTCCAGCCGCCATACGGCGGAGAGGGAAGAAAGCTTGATAGAGTCCCTCATTCTCCAGCCCTTGCAGGGCTCCCCTACCGGTCGCGAGCTGGACTTCGGAAACTCAACCATCCCGCGATCCCTTCCCTATCCCCTTGCGGCGCCCGCCGCATCCTCTTCCCCTCGGAGGTACCTCGATATGAGCCTCACCCAACCCCTCGCTTCCCGCATCACCCGCTGGCTGGCCATCGGCATCGCCCTCACCCTGACCACCGGCTGCGCTACCAAGGAATACGTCAACGAGCAGATCGCTAGCTCTCAGGCCCAAACCGACGAACGCATCAGCGGCGTCGAGGGACAGGTAGAGCAGAACCAGACCCAGCTGAGCGAACAGGATCGCCGCCTGGAGGATCAGAACCAGCAGATCGCAGAGCTCTCCGGAACCGCCCAGGACGCCCTGGAGCGCGCCCAGGAGGCCGGTAAGCTAGCGGAAGGGAAGTTCCTCTACGAGGTGGTCTTCACCGAAGATCAGATTCGCTTCGAGTTCGAGAGCAGCGAGCTGGACGAGGCCGCACAGCAGGCCCTCGCCGACTTCGCTCAGCGCCTGCGGGATGAGAACAAGAACGTGTACCTGGAGATCCAGGGCCACACCGACGCCTCCGGCGCCGAGGGCTACAACCAGAAGCTCGGCCAGAAGCGCGCCGAGGCGGTTCGTCGCCACCTCTCCCGTCAGGGCATCGCGCTGCACCGCATGAACGTCATCTCCTACGGTGAGAGCGAGCCCGTGGCGGACAACGGCACCCGCGAAGGGCGCGCCGAAAACCGCCGAGTGAGCATCGTCGTCCTCCACTGACCCAGGACGCCGCAACGATCGAGCCCGCCACCGCCCTCCTCGGGTCGTGGCGGGCTTTTTCTATGCTTCCTATTCGGTGCTGATTACGGCCCTTCAGCACGCGCCTTCTGCAACGCCAACCCCACCCTCAAGAAGGCAGCGAGCCCGGGTCCTCTTCCAGCTGTGCCAGGTCTTCGAGCCCTAGGTAAGCCTGCACACTCATCCCCACCCGGCTTTCGAAGCGCTGCTGGTAGCTCTCCACCGGCCCCACCTGCTCGTCGAGATAGATCTTGCGCACCCGGTACATGGGGATGAAGAGAGTCGCCAAGCCGAGGCTCTGCTCCCCTCCCCGCGCCGCCTGAGCGATGAAGTCTTCGAAACTGTTGACCGACAGCGCCTGCAGGGTCACGCCGTGGGGCGCGAGCTCCAGCAAAATCCCCCAGAGCTGCTCCGTAGGCTGCCCGAGATGGGTGATCACCAGGGTTCCGGGATCAAACATGGCGCTTCAGCGGCAACGAGCCCGGCCCGAGGCGGCCGAGAACTCGGCGCCTGCCTCTACTCCTCAACCGGCGGCGTCGCCCGCGGCATCTGAAGCCGCATCTTCAGCCGCGCCGTGAGGGAGCTTCTGAGAGATCTCCGTCAGCACGCCCCCAGCGCTCTTCGGGTGAATGAAGTTCACCAGGCAGTGATCGGCTCCGGGAGTGGGCTCGTCCCTCAGGACTCGATAGCCGGAAGTGCGCAGACGATCGCCCTCCGCCTTGACGTCGTCGGTGGCGAAGCACACGTGATGAATCCCCGGCCCTCGCTTCTCGAGGAAGCGAGCGATGGGGGAGTCATCCGCCGTCGGCTCCAAAAGCTCGATGCGACTCTCCCCCAGGGGAATGATCGCCACCCGCACCTTCTCCTGGGGCACCTCCTCTATCTCATGGATAGCGAGCCCCATAGCCTCATAGAAGCTCTTGGCCTCTTCGATGGAATGCACCGCGATGCCGAGGTGATCGATCTTCTCGAGCATGCTCCTGTCGCTCCTCAGACGCCGCGCTTCAGGATGTCCTTGGCGATCACCAGGCGCTGAATCTCGCTGGTGCCCTCGCCGATGGTGCAGATCTTGGCGTCGCGATAGAACTTCTCGGCGCGGTAATCCTTGACGAAGCCGTAGCCGCCATGGATCTGCACGCCCCGCTCGGAGCAGAACACGGCGGTTTCACCGGTGTGCAGCTTCGCCTCCGACGCCAGGCGCGAGACCCGCTGACCGCGGTCCATGGCCTCGGCGGCGGCGAAGGTCAAAATCTCCGAGGCGGAGATGCGGGTCTGCATCTCAGCCAGGTGGAATCGGATCGCCTGGAAGTCGGCGATGGCCTTGCCGAATTGCTTGCGTTCCTTGGCGTAATCCCGGGCCGCCTCGAAGGCGCCGATGGCGGTTCCCAAGCCCAGCGCGGCGATGGAGATCCGGCCGCCGTCGAGGATCTGAAGGGCCTGGATGAAGCCGTCTCCCCGTTCGCCGAGAAGGTAGTCGTCCGGCACGAAGCAATTCTCCAGGATCACTTCCGCGGTATCCGACGCGCGAATGCCGAGCTTGTTCTCCTTCTTGCCCGGGCGGAAGCCGTCCATCCCCTTTTCGACGACGAAGGCGGAGATGTTGTGGTGGCGGGGACCGTCGGGATCGGTGACCGCCATGATCACGCAATAGTCGCCCACCGAACCGTGGGTGGTGAAGGTCTTGGCGCCGTTGATCACCCAGCCTCCATCTACCTTCTCGGCGACGGTGCGGGTACCGGCGGCATCGGAGCCGGCGTCCGGCTCGGTGAGGCTCCAGGCGCCGATGGCCTCTCCGGAGGCCAGCGGACGCACCCAGCGCTCGATCTGCTCCGGGCTGCCGAATTTGTAGATGTGGTTGGTGCACAGAGAGTTGTGCGCCGCGATGCTGATACCGACGGAGGGATCGACCTTCGAGAGCTCGGTGATCACCAGCACGTACTCGATATAGCCGAGCCCCGTGCCGCCGACTTCTTCGGGAAAGATGATGCCCAGGAAGCCCAGCTCCCCGGCTTTCTTCATCACCTCCATGGGGAAGCGCTGCGCCTCGTCGATCTCCTCGACGATGGGATCGACCTCGCCGAGGGCAAACTCACGGGCCGCCTCCTGAATCGCTTTCTGCTCATCCGTCAGAGCAAAGTCAGGGCCGTCGCTCCCGGCGGTGAGAGCCTCGATATCGGCGACGCTAGGGGTCGAATCCAAAGTGGGCATTGGGAAGGGTTCTCCTGAGTCAGGCCCCTGCGTCCATCCTCAACTACCGGAGGTTCGAAGACAGCAGGCGGCAATCTATTGAAGCCACTCTCGCTGGCGCCGGGAAGCGAGCTCCGCAGGGCCAGGAAATAAGAGCCGGGGTCGCAGAATTTCGGCGGCGTAGTGATTCAAGGCGGAAGCAAACTCAGTGCGCCGAGACCCGTCAAACCGGCCTTTCATGCTATCGCGCCATCCGGCGGAGAGCAAAGAGATCTAGAGCCGCTCTCCAGTCTTTAATCATCCACCGTCACTCGGTCGATGATACCCGCCACCACCGTGCGCACCGGGGCGGTGCTGGAGCCAAGAATCTGCCGGGCGCCGTTGCCTTCATCCAGCAGCAGGACCGTCTCCCCGACGCCGGCACCGACGGTGTCCAGGGCCATCTGGTACGCCCCGGTGGGCGCCCCCTTCAGATCCAGCAGATCGCAGAGCAGCAGCTTCTGCCCCCCGAGGTCGCGATGGGCGATGGTGGAGACCACGGTGCCGGTAACCCGAGCGATCTTCATGGCGTAGCCTCCGGTACTGCGTCGGCGACCGGCGAGTCATCCACCCGATCCACCAGGCCCACAATGGCGTGATCCACCGGCACGAAGGGCTCGGGACAGGCCAGCGCCGCTTCGCGACTGGCGACGTAGTACACCACCTCACCGGGCCCCGCCATCGCCACCGCGTCCGCCGCCACCACCGGGCGCCCCTTCGGCTCGCGACGGCGATCCAGAGGCTGCACCAGGAGCAGCTTCACACCCTCGAGCCCCGGCACCTTGACCGTGGCGACTACGCTTCCGATGACTTTTCCCAGCTGCATGAATGCTCCTCAGGAGGTCTCCGGAGGCCCCTTCGAAAGGGCCTCTCAGCGGGCCCCCGCGGGGTTTAGCAGGCGCAGCCCCGGCGCTAGCTCGTCCGCCGCGGCGAGGCTTTGTCGCAGCAGCTCGTCGGTGCGGGGAATCACCGCCGTCTCCCGACGGGCGGAGAGGGAAACGGCGGCCTGCGCCGCTGCCACCGCCGCCTCGATGTCCGCCAGCTCTCCGGTGAGAAGAAAATATCCGCGACCGCCGAGACCGTCTCCGAAGCGCAGGGTCACCAGCTCCACCGGAGCTTCCTTGACGGCGGCGTCGGCGGCGGCCAAAACGCTGGGGGCATCGGCGGTCTCCACCACCCCCAGGGTGTCCCCCGCCGCCGAAGCGCGGTGCCCTGCCGCCGCGGCGATCACCTGCGGCGCCACCCCCGGCAACAGCACGTGACTCCATCCAGCCCTGCCCCCGGATGAACCGTGCTCCTCGGCGGCGACTAGAGCCTCCTCCACCTCCGCCACCTCACCGGCGGCGAGGATCAGGAAGTTCCCCGGCTGCATCGTGCCCATGGCGAGAGTCGCCAGGGGAGTCCGCTTGGCGATGGCGTCCGCCACCCGCAGCCCGCGGGCGATGGAGACCAGCTCCAGGAGCAGAAGAGCGGGGGCGGTCGGCGCTGCGCCCGAGGGGCCAGCCGAAGATGCGGGGGTCACGGGATCAGAACCCTTCCAGCGAGCCGAGGACGGTCATGCGGCGAACCCGGCTGAAGGTGCGGGGGCGGGTCAGCCCCTCCCCCGTCGGGCTAGCGATGGAGAAGGAGGTAAAGCCCTCCGCGCCGTAGCCCAAGCCGCTGTAATTCGGTCCGTTGACGATGAAGATGCTCACCGAGAGCGCTCGCGCCATGGCGGTGATGGTCTCCACGTTGCGCGAGTAGATGGAGGCGGTATGGCCGAATCCATGCTCCGCCCGGCGGGCGACATCGAGGGCGCGGCGGGAGTCCGCCACCCGGGCGATGGGCAGAACCGGCAACAGCTGCTCTGTCCACACCAGGCTGTGGTCCACCGGCACCGGAGCGATCAGCAGACGCAATCCATCGTCCGCCGCCCCCAGCCCCGCCGCCTCGAGGATCTTGCCGGCGTTCTGGCCGATCCACTTCGGCTCGATGCGGCCGGGGCGGCCCGGGGCCCCCAGCTGACGGAAGATCACCCGCTCCACCTTGCGCACTTCGTGTTCGGCAAGGATATGCACCGGCTGTCGACGCAGGCGGCGCAGCAGCTCGTCCGCCACCGATTCGACCACCAGCACTTCTTTCTCGTCGGTGCAGATGACGTTGTTGTCGAAGCTAGCGCCGGCGACGATGCCGGCGGCGGCGACCTCGAGATCCGCCGTTTCGTCGACCACCACCGGCGGATTGCCCGGCCCCGCGGTGATCGCCTTCTTCTGCGTCGCCAGCGCTTCTTTCACTACCCCCGGTCCACCGGTGACCAGCAGCAGGCGCACCTTGGGATGGTGCATCAAGGCCTTGGCGCTGTCGATGGTCGGTTCGCAGATAGCCGTCACCAGGTTCGGCGGCGCGCCGACGGCGGCGCTCACCCGCGAGATCAGCCGCACCGTATCCAGGCTCACCCGGCGGGCGTTGGGGTGGACGTTGAAGACCACCGAATTGCCTGCGGAGAGCATCGCCAGGCTGTTATTGATGATCGTCGAGGTGGGGTTGGTGGTGGGGGTGATGGAGGCGATCACTCCGTAGGGAGAGTACTCCGTCCAGGTACGTCCCCCGCCGCCGCGCAGGGTTGCCGTCTCCAGGTCTTCCGGACCCGGAGTGTGCTCCGCCACCAGCAGATTCTTGAGCCGCTTGTCCTCGGCGCGGCCGAGGCCGGTCTCCTGCCAGGCTTCGCGCCCCAGGATCTCGGCATGCTCGCGGAAAGCTTCCCGCAACGCCTTCACCAGTCGATGGCGAAGATCGAAGCCCAGGTCTTGGTACGCCTCGAAGGCGCTGCGAGCGGCGGTCACGGCCTCGTCTACCGAAGCGAAGACCCCTTCCCCGAGCAGCTCCCGCGAGGAGCCCGAAGGGGGGACAGGGGGCCCAGCGACCGGAGGGCTCTTGGCCGACTCCGGGGAGGAGCCACCGAAGCGAGCCCGCACCCGCCGGACGACGGCGTCGATGGATTCCGGGTCGAGATCTGGCCGGCGGCTCATGACCTCCCCCCGGATCTCACCATGTCAGAGCTCGACCGCCGGTCGTCAATCATCGTCGCGGCCCTTTTGGTAGACCACCTCTCCCCCGACCTCCCAGCTATCTACGATGGCCATCACCACCGCGTCGCAGGGACGTTCGCGGGTCAGCTCGGTTTGCCGGGCGGAGCTACCGGAGGCCCAGAGCACCAGCTCTCCGACGCCGGCTCCCACCGCGTCATTGGCGATCACATAGGCGCCGGTCTCCTGGCCGTCCACGTCGATCTGTCGCACCACCAGGAACTTCAATCCCTCGAGGCGCTGCTCTTTTCGAGTGGCGACCAGCGTGCCGGCTACGCGGCCCAACTGCACGTCGAGCTCCGCTTAGGAGTCGCCGCCGCCGTCGCCGCGGCCCAGCGGCAGCGCGGCGTCGACGTTGGCGTGGGGGCGAGCGATCACGTGGGTGGCGACGACCTCTCCCACCTTCTCGGCCCCGCGAACGCCGGCCTCCACCGCCGCCTTCACCGCCGCCACGTCTCCGCGCACCACCGCGGTCACGTAGCCGCCGCCAATCTTCTCGTAGCCCACCAGATCCACCTTGGCGGCCTTCACCATCGCGTCCGCCGCTTCCACCACCGCGGCGAAGCCGCGGGTTTCGATCATGCCTAGGGCATCAGCCATTTGTCGATCTCCTTGCCGAGGTTACCGAGGGCACTGGGGCGCCATCGGAGAGTATGTGAGGGAATGCGTATTCAGAGTTTCTAGAGAGACGAGTTTCGAGCAGAGCCAGCCTCCACTCCGGCCGAAGGCCAAAGGGAAGAAGCCGGCAACTTCAGCGTTTCGCTCGGATATCGCGACCCTCGAGGTTTTCCAGGGCGGCGACGGCGGCCCGCCAGCCGACGTCGATATCCGACTCCTCGCCGCCGAGGTACACGCGGCCGAAGGAGCCGAAGGAGCGCACGTCGAGAATGTTGATGTTCGCCGCCTTCTCCGCCTCGTTGGCCGCCAGCGCCGCGTAGGGCGCCGGCTCCACCTCGAGCACGTAGAGAGTCTGACCGGTGAGCAGCATCTGGCCGTGGCGCATGCGGTTGATCAGCTGCACCTGATGGCCATCCACCCGGCGAATGATCTGGGAGGTGGCGATGCGCGGGCGGTAGCGATCCGCCTCGCTGAGCCCGATCTCGTCGAGAATCGCCTCACCGGCAGCCCGTACGTCCGCCTGGGATTCGGAATGCACCTCCAGGAGCCCGAAGTAGCGCTCGACGATCTGCATGCCCGGGCGCACCGAGGTCGCCTTCAGGGCGACGTCCGTCAGGCGGTTGATCTCGATCCCGGGAGCGATCTCAACGTACAGGGAAGCATCCCCCGCCAGCGGCAGGAAGCCTTTCGCCACGGTCCCCAGGAAAGCGGCATGCTGAGGCTGAAGGCTATCTAGGAAGACGTAGGAACGAAGATCGATATCGGCCACGGCGGCGGTCTCCTAAGCAGGGGATTGAGCTGATTGAGGGCCCGTCGGCTGGGATCGCCAAGAGGTTGGGATCACCGGGAGGTTGGGATAAGCAGTTGGGAGTCAGGTTCCGGAGACGATGCGGATTCCTGCGGAGGCCCCGAGGCGGGTCGCCCCGGCCTCGATCATCGCCCGAGCATCCTCGGCGTTCTTGATGCCGCCGGAGGCCTTGACGCCGAGTTTCGGCCCCACGGACTCCCGCATCAGGGCGACGTCGTACACCGTGGCGCCACCGCCTCCGAAGCCGGTGGAGGTCTTGACGTAATGGGCTCCCGCGGCCACCGCCAAGCGGCAGGCGGCCACCTTCTCGTGATCGTTCAGCATCGAGGTCTCCAGGATCACCTTATTGATCGCTCCGACCTCGTTGCAGGCGTCCGTCACCTTGGCGATATCCCGCTGCACCCATTCGTGATCGCCGCTCTTAAGGGCGCCGATGTTGATCACCATATCGATCTCCCGGGCCCCATCGCGCAGCGCCTGGCGAGTTTCCATCGCCTTGATCTGCGGCGTGCTGGTACCCAGGGGGAAGCCCACCACGGAAGCCACGGTGACCTTGGAGCCGCGAACCCGAGAAGCCGCCCGGCGCACCCAGCAGGGATTGACGCAGACCGCCGCGAAACCGTACTCCAGCGCCTCGTCGCACAGCTCGTCGATCTCGGTGGCCGTCGCCCCGGGCTTCAGGAGGGTGTGATCGACGTAGCGCGCCAAGTCGCTCGGCACCTGGTCTCCAGCCCCCTCGTAGCCCAATCGCCGCGCCCCGGCGTCCACCACGCAGCGGGCCTGCTCAGAGCACCAGGTGGCGCAGCTCGCGGCGCACGACTCGCAGCTCCCGTCCAGCTCGCCTGGCCCGAGGGCTTCTAAAACTCGGCGGGTGATCAGCTCGACGAGAGCCTCGCGGTCGAGGCCTGCACTAGCGGTATTCGACATGTCAGCTTTCGTTCTCTCAGCTTCCGGGGCGGGAGTAGCTCGCTTCCACCGCGGAGATCATCCCGGCGCGCCTGGCGTGCCGGCCTTCTCCCCACGGGGTCTCCAACCAAGTCAGCAGAATTTGTTCCGCGAGAGCAGGCCCCACGAGGCCGGCTCCCAAGGTCAACACGTTGGCGTGATTGTGCTCGCGGCTATTGCGAGCGGAGGAGAGATCGTAGCAAAGGGCCGCTCGCACTCCAGGAACTTTGTTCGCCACCATCGCGGATCCGATCCCGGCCCCGTCTACCACGACCCCCCATCGACACTGCCTCGCCGCCACTCGCTTGGCGACCTCGTGGGCGAAGTCGGGATAGTCGCAGGACGCGGTGGAGAAGGTACCGCAATCGCTCACCTGCCAACCCCGATCTCGCAGCAGGGTGCCGAGCCGCTCCTTGAGGGCGAAGCCCCCGTGGTCCGCACCGATGGCGATGCTCTTCTCCGCCAAGGAGGAGCCCCCGGCGGAAGAAGAGCGCGCCGCGCCCTGCGCCGCCAGGCTCTGGGAGCTCGCGCCCCCGGCGCCATCGAGGACTTCTTCGAGGGCACGCTGCACCAGCCCGCGGACGCGAGCTTCGGCATCGGATGACGAGGAGGAAGACATGGTGGGCTGTACAGAGAAATCAGTGAGGAAGCGGTGGGGAAATCCGGCCGGAGGGCCTGAGTGAGGCGCCAGTATACCGAGATCGGAGATCCGGCGCTGCTCAGCGGCGCGGTCTCACCCTCCCCTTGCGAAGTGCTGGGGTCCATTGCCCCCTCGGCGGGCTAACGCCCGAGCAGAGAATCGGGCAAAGTCGGCGGCTGCAGCGGCCACAGACCTCCGGAGTCCAGCCGGCCAAGGCGCGCCCCGAGGTAATAGTGTTCCAGGATCTCGCGGTACTCATGACCCCGTCGGGCCATGCCGAAGGCCCCTTCCTGACAGAGGCCGACGCCGTGCCCCCAGCCGCGGCCGCGGAACAGCCACCCGGCGGCTCCTCCCTCCGGCGTCAGGCGAGTCACCGTGAAGAAGGTCTCTGGAACATCGAGGGTCCAGCGCACCTCCAGGCCCTGAACATCCACCGTCCGCCCACCGCGCCCGAAGAGGCGGATCTTCACCGCGCGGCCCGAGGCGCCCCGCTCCAGCACTTCGAAGCGCTGAAAGCCGAGCCCCGGGTAGCGCCCCTCCACGTGCTTCGCCAATTCCGCATCGCTGTGAAAGCGGCGCCACTGTCGGCGATCGGTGTGGCGAGCGCCGGCAGATTCATCCCCCCCCACCCGCTGCACCACGGCTACCAGCTCCCCCGCCCGCAGATAGACCGTCACCGGGTCCCCCGCCGCCAGCTCCAGGGGCCTCGCCTTCACCGTCGGCCGCCCGTCGATCCCGATCCGGTGGCGGAAAGAGGCCAGGCTCGTCGACAGCGAGTAGCGCGACTCCCCGGCTCCGCTTCGCAGCACCAGCTCTGCTCCATCGAGAGCGGCGAAGCGACCGTCGACCTCCCGCAGGACGTGGAGCATCAGGGCCAGGCGCAGGATCAGCGGGTCCGCCTCGGCGGTGGAAAAATCGTCTTCCAAAGAGCCGTCGAAGAGCCCGCTGGCCACCAGATAAGCCGCCTGCCGCAGCGCCTCTGGCCCCCAATCCTGGGGCGGATCCCGCAGCAGATCCGGCACCTCCTCCGGCGTGATGAAGAGTCTCGCGTCGAGCACCAGATCGAAAACCGAGGCGACGAAGCGCTGCACCTCTCGCCGCTCCAGGGAGGCGAGGGAATCCGCCGGTGCCGCCAGACCGGCGAGACGGGCGAGGTCCAGCAGCCGGGTCTCGAGATCCTGTCGCGGATCCCCCTGGAAGCGGCTTGGAACGAGACGCTGTGCCAGACCCGACTCAAGGCCGACGCCGTTCGCCATGTCGCCCCCGAGGGAGCGCGCTCCGGCCTCTAAACAATGGACCGGCGCCAAATAGGGCCGCCCCAGCAGGGTCGGAAAGATCGCCTCGACGGATTCCGTATGCCCGCCGCAGGTCGCCGTATACAGGGTGTCCGCCAGGTCCCGCTGCCAGGTCATCACCTGTCCGGCGGTCTCCCGCACCGCCCGATCCGAAAGCGGATGCTCGGCGTCGGCGCCACCGTAGACGTGACATCGAGGCCCGGCGCAGAGATCGTAACCATCGCCGGCGAACTCGCCGAGATGCACCAGGGTGTAGGTGCGCGCCGCCACTACCTGGGCCTTCAATGCCTCGAGCTCCGGATAGAGCTCCGGCCCCATCTCCTTGGGGACCACCCCGCGCAGATAGTCTTCCAGGGAGAGCTCGTTGATCACGTTGAGGCTGCCGCGATCGTTGAGATAGACCTCCAGCGCTCCGCGGTAGCGAGTCCCGCGATAGGACAACAGAGCGCCCCCCTCGCTGCTCAGCACCACCCGGCGACCGGCGAAACGAAGCGTGCCCTCCGCATCCACCAAGGCCAAGCCCGGAGATTGAAGGCCAGAGCCTTCGGTCACCAAGAAGGATCCCTTCACCCCGGCAGCGGCGAGGGAGCGGCGCCCCTCTTCCGCCGCATCTCGGGTGGCGTAACGCCCGACCCGTACTTTGTAGAGCCCGTCGGCGGCATCGAAGCGAGAATCCGCCGGGGTCGAGAGGTCGCGCTTCAGGCGCAGCGCTAGCTGGGCGGCCTGCTCGCCGCTGCGCAGAGCTCCCGCCTGCAGGCGATACACCAGGCCTCCGGCGGCGGCCGCCGGTCGCACCTTGACCGGCCCCCCGAGACGCCGGGAAATCTGCTGCCCCCCACCCTCGACGTCCTCTTCACCACGAGCCCATACGGAACCCTCACAGCAGGCGAAGGAGACCTCTTCTAAGTCAGTAGCCAAACCTACCCGGACGCTCTTCGGAGAGCGCCGGTGAACCGATAGCGGAGCACCCTGTTCCAGCTGCCTCAGGAAGGTCGATTCACTGGCTTGATGAGCACTGGCTTCATGGGCCCTGGCTCCGTCGGACCTGGCCTCGTGAAGGGATCTCTCGCTAGCGACGGCCGCGGCTGGACTTCCAGGGCCTTCCGCCGACGGCGGCCAGACCATAGCGATCAGGCCGAGAGCCAAGAGCCACGGCAGCGGTCGCAACACCATGAATTGCCAGCGCCGCCGCTCAGAATCGATGCTGCTGCATCTTGACGTTGCGGCGGAAATCCTCCACCGCCGTCATCGGAATCGGTTTCGCCATCTCGCAGAGACGGCTCACCAGACGAGCACCGATTCTTCGCTCCAGGGACTCGAGGCTGGGGCCTCGCTGCTCCGCGCCGCGATCTAAATTGCGTCCGTCCGGGGCCGAGCGGGAAGCGCCGCTGGAGACCGCCGCGGTGGCGCCCTCCTCCAGAGCGTAATTGGTGGTGAACAAAGTCGGCAGCCGCTCGACGTAGCGGGTATTGATCACCAGATAGAGGACATCCAGCACCCAGGGCGTCGGCTTCTGCGCTCCCAGCTCGTCTAGCACCAAGAGCCGAGCCTTCATCACCGGGTCTAGCACCTGGCGCCGGGATTCCGGGGAGCGAGGATCGAAGGTGCTCTGAATGCGGCTCACCAGCGTGGTGAAGTCCACGAAGCGGCCGACGATTCGATAGCGGCGAATGATCTCCACCAGAGAGGCCGCGGCGAGATGGGTTTTGCCGGTGCCGGTGGGGCCATAGAAGAGCAGGCCGGCATCGGTGAATCCCCGACCCGGCTCCAGGAAGCGCTCGACGTAGGCCTGGCTCTCTTTGCGCGCCCGCAGCAGCTGCGTCTTACCCCCGGCGAGGGGATCGTTCTGGTGCGTATCGAAGCGCTCCAGGCTGAGATCCCGATAGCGCGCCGGCAGGCCGGAAGCAGCGAGCAAGCTCTCGAGATCACTACCCTGCTGACAGCTACAGCGCCTCGCCGAGCCGGCACCGCCGTCCGGACGCAGCTCCCAACCTCGTCCCTCACAGCGAGGACAGTCGGGATCCGGCGCGAAGGATCTCGGACGGGACGGGGTGGGGGCTCTCATCTCGCGGGAATCGTAGCATGGGCCTCAGGGCTGCTCGGCCCCAAGGGTGGCTGCCGAAGGACGGCTCTATGGGCGATACCCAAGAGACCGTGAAGGGCTAGCGAGTGCACTTCGAAACGACTCCCATAGGCGAAGCTGGTGCGATGGCCTCGGCACTCCAAGCCCAAATCAGAAGACGAAGAAGCCACGAAAAAGCGCCGAGACCCCAGTCCCGGCGCTTCGTCTCGGCACTTCCTGTTGGCGCTTCCTGGATCTTGCGATTTCAGCGCTCGATCTTGGTCAAGGGGCCGCCCTCGACCTTCATCAAAGCCTGACGGCGATCGACGCCGGAGCGGCGCTCCACCATCTGCTGGCGAACCACCTCCAGAAGGCGATCCACCTCCGAGGTCAGCTGATCCATCTGCTCGCGCATGTTGAGGATCACCTCGACCCCCGCCAGGTTGACGCCCAAATCCCGGGTCAGAGTGAGGATCACCTCGAGCTGAGCCAGGCACTCATCGTCGTAAAGGCGGGTATTGCCGGCGGAACGCTTCGGCTCCAACAAGCCCTCTCGCTCGTACATGCGAAGCGTCTGAGGGTGGATGTCAAAGCGCTCTGAGACGGCGCTGATCATCAGGAGCTTCTTCTTGGTCTCTCGCCGCCGAACCATCGTCCGAATCCTTCCAGGTCGCAAATCGAAAGCCTCCGGCCACGGCGGCCGGAGGCTTCTAGGCTACACCAGGTCGGCAGGATCAGTCGGCTTTCGGCTCGCTCTCGACGAACTCGGCATCGATCACGTCGTCGTCGGCCTCCTGAGCCCCGCCCGCCGCGTCGCCGCCTTCGGCACCGGGAGCGGCGTTCTTGTAGACCGCCTCCGCCAGCTTGTGGGACACCTGCTGGAGCTCCTGCTCCGCGGCCTCCATGGCGGCGAGATCGTCGCCGTTCTCATCCAGCACCTTGCGGGCCTTCTCCAGCGCCTGCTCGAGATCACCGCGGACGTCAGCAGCGAGGCTGTCCTTGTTCTCCTCCAGGGTCTTCTGAGTGGAGTAGACGAGACCATCGAGGCGATTGTGGGTCTCCACCGCCTGGCGGCGCTCCTTGTCCTCGTCGCTGTGCTGCTCGGCGTCCTTCACCATTCTCTCGATGTCGTCCTCGGCGAGACCGGAGGAGGAGGTGATGGTGATCTTCTGCTCCTTGCCGGTACCGAGATCCTTCGCCGACACGTTGACGATGCCGTTGGCGTCGATGTCAAAGGAGACCTCGATCTGCGGCACGCCGCGGGGCGCCGACGGAATGCCGTCGAGGTGGAACTTGCCCAGGGTGCGGTTGTGGCGAGACATCTCGCGCTCACCCTGGAGCACGTGGACCTCCACCGAGGTCTGGTTGTCGGCGGCGGTGGAGAAGGTCTCGCTCTTGCGCGCCGGAATGGTGGTGTTGCGCTCGATGAGCCGGGTGAAGACGCCCCCCAGGGTCTCGATACCCAGGGAGAGAGGCGTGACGTCCAGCAGCAGGACGTCCTTGACGTCTCCCGCCAGCACGCCGCCCTGCACCGCCGCGCCGACGGCCACCACTTCATCCGGGTTGACGCCCTTGTTGGGCTCCTTGTCGAAGGCCTCGGTGACCACCTTCTGGATCAACGGCATGCGGGTCTGGCCACCCACCAGCACCACCTCGTCGATGTCGCTGGCCTTGAGGCCGGCGTCCTTTAGCGCCTGGTGGCAGGGGCCCACCGAGCGCCGCACGATGGGCTCCACCAGCTGCTCCAGCTTCGCCCGGGTGAGCTTGACGTTGAGATGCTTGGGGCCGGACTGATCGGCGGTGATGAAGGGCAGGTTGACGTCGCTCTCCTGCGCCGAGGACAGCTCGATCTTGGCCTTTTCCGCGGCCTCCTTGAGGCGCTGCATGGCCATCGGATCCTGGGATAGATCGATCCCCTGATCCTTCTTGAACTCTGTCAGCAGCCACTCGATGATCGCCTGGTCGATGTTGTCACCACCGAGGTGGGTGTCGCCGTTGGTGGACTTCACCTCCACGACGCCCTCACCGACCTCCAGGATGGAGATATCGAAGGTACCGCCGCCGAAGTCGTAGACCGCGATCACCTGATCCTTCTTCTTGTCTAGACCGTAGGCCAGGGCCGCCGCGGTGGGCTCGTTGACCAGGCGCTCCACCGACAGACCGGCGATACGGCCGGCGTCCTTGGTCGCCTGCCGCTGGGAGTCGTTGAAGTACGCCGGCACGGTGATCACCGCCTTCTCCACCTTCTCGCCGAGGTAGTCCTCGGCCGCCTGACGCAGCTTCTGCAGGATCATCGCCGAGATCTCCGGCGGCGAGTACTGCTTGTCGCTGGCGCCGATGCGGACATCTCCGTTATCCGCCTCGATCACCTGGTAGGGGATCAGCTTCTTCTCGTCGCCGATCTCTGAGAAGCGGCGACCCATGAAGCGCTTGACGGAAAAGATCGTGTTCTGCGGGTTGGTCACCGCCTGTCGCTTGGCGACCTGGCCCACCAGGCGCTCGCCGCTGGTGGAGAAGGCGACGACGGACGGGGTCGTGCGGCTGCCCTCGGCGTTGGCGACGACCTTCGCCTCGCCGCCTTCCATCACGGCGACCACGCTGTTGGTGGTGCCGAGATCAATTCCAATGATCTTACTCATGGGGTATCTCCCTTCTTATTGCGGCGACGCCTGGCTCCGGTGGACGGGCGCGCGTCGCTCGCTTGAGTGCGTTGTCTACTTCTTAGCGTCTATCTCTTGACGTCAATCTTTGGCGTCGATGGCTTTGGCGTAATGGCTTGAATCTTCGGAATGACCGCCGATCGACCGGGCGCCCGTCGGCGACTATCGGCTCGCGAATGGGGTTTGGGTTCCTGCACTCGCGGCCAGATCCTGGTCCCGCTCCCCCAGAGCAGCACAGCTCTCTGAAGAGCGAGCCTCTGAAGAGCGAGTCTCTGAAGAGCGAACCAGCGCAGAGTCCTGTTGGCGGTTGATCTCGTCCTCTCCGGCGCTTCCGGGAGAGGGTTCAACCCTGCTGGACGTACTCTATAAATGTTAGCGCCATCTTGTCAATCTCGGCGCACACTACATATGACAAAGATAAACTCATATTTATTCCAGAGCACTCAAACTTCTCTCCACTTTCGCCCTAACGCCCCCTCGAGGGCGCCCTCGTCAACGCCGCCAACCGCCCGCAAAGGGCCTCTCACTCTCCTTCGATCCTGCACCTCTACGCCCTGCGCCTCCCCCGTCTCGCCCTAGCGATCTAGCAATTCACATCCGAACCGGCACATTCGGACCGGTACATCCGAACCGGCACATCCAGCCCAGCGGCCTGCGCCACCTGTCCCGTCGCAACCGAACCTAAGATTGTGAGAGATCCCCTGGGGAACAGCCCCAGGGAACAGCCCTGGGAGACGGATCTCAGTCCAGCAGCACGAGGGGAGTGCTGCGCTCTCGCGCCTGGAGGGAGTAGAAATCTAGATCCAGCAAGAAGCTCCCCCCCACTCCCCCGGTCGTCGCCATTCCCTCCAAGAGCTGACCACGCTCCACCGGAGCGACGCCGTAGGTCACGTCATCCGAGAGATAGGAGAGCTGACGCCCCGACGGCGCCCGCAGCGCTCCCGGGGAAAGCAGCTGGGCTTCGGTCAAGATCTCCAGGCTTTCCGGAAACGCCCCGTGCACCAGGTAATAGGTCTTGGCAGCCCGGTCGATCTCCCGGTAGGCGGACTCTCGTGACACCTCGGCCGCTTCATGCTGTAGCTCCCCTTGCCACGGAAAGGGAAGCAGGAATTGACCTGGAGAGCTGCTCACTCCAAGCCCCAGGGCGACGAGCGCCGCGAGGGAGACGACAATGCCTGCCCAGGAGGCGACCTTGCCCCACTCTACGGTGCTCCCCCTGCCCGCACCCTCGATCTCGTCCGGAATCTCGGCGATCACCGCCGGCGAGGAGTCGAACATGTCGTCCAGGCTCACCGCCTCCGCACGCACCAGGCGTAGCCGCTGGAGCTGCTCCAGCAACACCACCGCCTCTCCGTCCTCCAACCCACAATCGTGGGCGATTTGCTGCAAAGTGCGCTGTCCGTCGACCCGCGAGAGAACCTGTTGATGAGCCGGGTTGATCACCACCACATCGGAACGCACTCCCGGGGATTCTCCGGTTCGCACCTCCAGGGGCTTCGCCGGAGAAAGGCTGTGGAGCACCCGGGATAGAGATTCGTCCGCCAGCGAAGTGCCGCCGCGCGAAGAGCGGTCCCCGCCTCTGGATTCGGCCTCACTATCGCTCGGTTCTTGCTGCAGCTCCGTACGCAGCTCCTTCTGCAAAGGCGCCGAGTCGACGGGATCTTCACTCCGCGGGGCCGAAGAGGTGTCCTCACCCATAGCGGAGCCGCCGGGACTGCTGCCTTCTCCATCGAAGGTCGTGGTCGCGAGCAGCGACTCGTCCAGGCTCAAGAGGCTCGAATCTGGATCCGGCAAGACTGCACCCTGCTGTGGCGCCTCCAGCGGCGGCAACAGGTCGGCCTCGAGACTCTGGGGCTGCGAGTCAGCAGCGAGCTTCGAAAGGTCCTCCCCACCACTCCGGGACCGGTCCTCGTCCGCGGGCGCAGGATCGTCTTCTGCCATCGAATCCAGCAGGACGTCCTGTACCCGGATGGGCCGCAGCCCTTCCTCGAAAGCCACCTCATTGTTGCTGTAGAACTTGAAGTCACCACTGGTCCAGGAGAGCAGAGCACCGAGCAGATCCAAATATTGATTCCTCAGCGCGCTGAGGATCGAATCACGCTCCAGATGCCCCTCCTGCTCGAGCACATCCACCAGCCGCTCGCCGTCGTTCTCGACGATCTCGCGCACCGACTCCAGAACCTCAGAGTCGAGGATCCGATCTCGTTCTAGCAGGTTGAAGAGAGCCTCGTCACCGGCCTGATTGAGGGAGTCCGCCGCCACCACGTCCCCTTGGTGAAAGGAGATGGCAAAGATGTCGTCCTGCCCCTGGACGGTGAGGATGCCGGTCTTCTGCTGCTGCGCGATGACCTGCAGGATCTCCGGAAGCTTGAAAAGCTCCAGACTCCCTTCGAGGCTGGTTCCCGAGCTCATGACGGCTCCCTCCGGTCGGTTTGCATCCGGCGTTCGCCGAAACTCCCGGACCTCGAACTCCCAAACCGCAAGCCATCAGCGCTCAGCGGACTACCCGACATCACTACAACCGGTACCATCCCGCGCCCCGCCAACGCTGCGCTCTCTCGCATCACAGGTCTGCCCGCCTTTGCTGTAGGAGTCGCAACAGCAGCAGCAGCACGAGGCCCAAGGTCACCAACACGCCCAAGGAGGCCTGCCCAGGGGCAAAGTCCCACGGAATTCGGTACGCCCATCGACTCGCGATGGGCAATAACAGCAGGGCGCTCAGGGGCCAGATCGCCACGTAGCCAAGCCACGGGCGATCTTCCCGCAGCGACGGGAGCCCCGGCACCAGCACCCGCAGCAGCAGGTCCAGCCCTTCCCCTAGATCCACCTCCTCCGAGGCGCCTCTCCCGGTGATGGGAGAAAGGAGAGCACCCGCCAGCACGATGCCCACCAGAAAGAGCGGGCCATAAGCCCAGCCCAGCCAGGGGAGTCCTTCCGACTGCGCCTCCGTGACGGAGCCCGCCGCCCCCGAGAGATCCTCATCACCATCCGCCAGCTCCAGAGCCGCAGAATTCGGCGCGCTCTCCCCGCTGGACGGAGCTGCCGCTGTCGGCTCCTCCGGCGTCGCCGTCGCCGTGGCCGGCGCTGTGCGCTGCGCGAGCTCCCGCCGAATGATTCCTCGACTGGTTTCCGCCGCCGGGAGCTCCAGCACGGAGACCACATCCACCTGGCTGAGCCATTGATTCACGCCCGAAGGATCGAGCCGCTGGGCTCTTTCCAAGGCGGTCTGGGCATCCGCCAACAGGTAACGAGAGCTGAAGGAACGATTGAGGTTAAAGAACACCAGGGCATTGTCGGCTTGAGCGTCGGTAGCGCGCTGGAAGTACTCCGACGCGCGACCGAAATCCTCTTGGTAGAAGAAATACACCCCCAGGTTGTTGAGCGCTGCCAGGTGCTCCGGCTCCTCATCGAGGATCGCCCCATAGTGGTTTCGGGCGCTCTCCCACTGCCCCAGGGTGCGATGCAGGTCGGCCACCAGATAGCTCACCTGCCGACTCTCCGGCAGCGCATCCTGAAGCGACTCCAGATCGGCGAAGAGGTCGCCATACAGACGATCTTGGTCCAGCGCCTCTACCGCCCGCAGCTCGGGGGAAAGAGTGAGACTCACCTGCTGCTGCTGCCAGTGAGTGAAAGCCGGGAAGGCTGCCACCAAGAGCCAAACGAAGACCAGCACCGAGCGCTCAGCGCCGTTGAAGAGTCCCCACAGCAGCACCGACCACAGCGCGAACCACCACAGCAGACCGAGGGGGAAGGCCAGCGGAGCCAGGCCCAAAATCAGCAGCAGCAGGATCACCAGCGGCGCCGGCAGCGCCCGGGCGAAGGCCGCATTGAGGCTTCCGGCGATCGCCCCGCCGTAGCGGCCAACCTGCACCACGAGCCACAGCGCTCCGGCAACCAGCAGGGAAAGCCAGCACCAGAGAGCGAGGTTGTGGAGCCATAGAGAGCGCTCCGTAGGCTGGGTCCATAGCTGCCAATAGCCCTGGAGAGAATTGACAACCGCCAGCGGATACGAGCCCTGCTCCCACTCCACCGCGGCGCGGGCGAAAGCCAGCTCCGGAGTTCCGGGATCGAGCTGCTCCGCCGCCTCGAGCCCCCAGGCGGCACGAACAAAGTCGCCATCCTTGGCCGCCTCGTGGGCCCTCAGCAGCGCGCTGGCGGCGACGTCCGGCAATCGTTCTACGCCGAGGGCCTGAGCCTGCGCCACCAAAGCCCCCAGCTCCCGATCCACCCCATCCGCATCGTTCTGCAGGAAGGCCCGATGCCATTGAATCGAAGCGTCCACCACGTCCCGCAAGGAGCGCTGGGTCGCAGTGTCGAGCTCGAACCCGGAAGAAGCAGATTGCGCCTGGGCAAATAGCGCCAGCGGCAGCATCGCGAGGCAGAGTGTCGAGAAAACAGCAGCGCGAAGCAGCCGCCCTCCAAGGGCTCGAGACAAGCCCCGACGCCGGATCGCCCTCCTCGTCGCTCGCGGAAGGCGTTCCTCCCCCTCCACCTTGGCCTTGCCCATCTACCTCGCCCTACCGAATCAAACGCCGCGAATCTGGATGTAGGCGTTCCTCAGCTGGTAGAGCGCACTCTCCAGAGCCGAGGATTCCTGGGCGCTTAGATTGCCGTGAGTCTTGCGACGAAGGACATCCAGCAAATCGATATGCAGCCCCGCCAGCTGCAGGCTCTCGGGATCTTGCCCCCGCGCCGCCTGGGCTCGCTGTAGGTAGATCGAGGCCGGCTCCGCCATCATCGCCAAGAGGTCGAGGAAAGCTGGTCCGGTGCCCTCCTCCCCGACGTCTGCCGATTCTGGCGCTGGAGCCTCAGGAGCCGCAGGTCCAGCGTCCGCTGGAGGAGAGAACCCCCCGCTGCCGCCGGGTGCCCCACCGGCCGTCGGCTCCGGTGCTTCGGCGCTCTCTGGCGCCGCCGCCACGGCGGGCTCTTCAGCGGTGGCAGACCCTTCCTCTTCGAGAAAGCGGAACTCTTCCCGCAGCTGCCCATCGGCGGTGAACATGCGCTTGTCGGTAACTTTGAAGCGACTCTCGCTCAAGGATTTAAGCCCTTCGGTAACGGTAGTTTCAAGTGTCCCTGAATCCTACGGTATCGTAGCAAGCGGCTTTTGGACGAAGCAAGAAAAGCAGCGTGTTCCACTCGCCTTCTCACACCCCAGAAATCAGGAAGCTCCCCATGCCCTCCCCTCCCCCCGCTGGACTCCGCGGCCTGGACCGACTCGATGCACTGGTAACCCGCCTGCGGGCTCCAGACGGCTGTCCCTGGGACCGCAAGCAGCGGTTGGGAGATCTTCGGGCCTATCTGCTGGAAGAAGCCCACGAGGTGGCCGCCGCCCTGGATGACGTGCAGGAAGCTCCGGCCTCGGGCTCCGATCCGGCCCCTGCTGGTCCTTCCTCGGCGGGCCCGCCTGCTGCTGAAGCAGCGATGGATCACCTCGCCACGGAGCTCGGCGATCTGCTCTTTCAGATCGTCTTCGTTGCGCGGCTGGCGACGGAAGCCGGAGCCTTCGACCTCGACCTCGTGGTGGACCGAATCTTCGACAAGATGGTTCGCCGGCATCCCCATGTCTTCAGCCCCGGCGACGGGACGACGAACGAGCGTAATCCGTCGACGAGCGCAGAGAGCTCCGCGGAAGGGAACCAAACTCTAGACACCGCCGCGGCGGTACAGGAGGCCTGGGAAGCCCGCAAGGTTCGGCAGGGCGAGAACCGCTCCCTGCTGGCCGGAGTGCCGCGCTCGATGCCCTCCCTGCTGGCGGCTTATCGCATGACCCAAAAGGCATCCGGCGTCGGTTTTGACTGGCCGGACCGCCGAGGCGTGCTGGGCAAGGTTCATGAGGAGCTCGCAGAGCTAGAAGAAGCCGTCGCCGAATACGACTCCCTTCCAGCAGAAACTAGTCCTGCAGAAACCAATTCAGCAGGAAGCGCTCAGGAAGACCGGTCCCAGAGGGACGCGAAAGACGAGCGCCACCAGCTGCGGTCTAACCTCCAGGACGAGTTGGGGGACTTCCTCTTCACCATCGCGAACCTCGCCCGGGTGCTGGACATCGACCCGGAGGCAGCCCTCGCCGGCACCAACGCCAAGTTTCGGCGCCGCTTCGGGCATATCGAAGCTCAACTGGCGACCCAAAGCCGCACGGTGGTCGACGCTAGCCTCGAGGAGATGGACGCGCTGTGGGACGAAGCCAAGGCGCTGGAGCGCGGCCTCCCCACGGCGGCGGAGTCGCGAACCCAGCGCCGCGTAGCTACAGGAGCGAGAAGTCAGGAGTCAGGAGTCAGGAGTCAGGAGTCAGGAGCTGTGAGGGACGAAGCGGAAGCGGTGAGCGGAGAATCTGCGCAGCGGGAATAGCTCAGCCGACTGAGCCGTTGCCCGAAACGGTCCCACCAAGGACCGAGCCCAAATCCCGGTCTAGCCAGCTAGGCCGCTTCTCTCTTGCGCTGGCTCTCCCCCTCCCCCCCTTCGCCGTCGGCCCTTCGCTGGTCGAGGACGCGGCCTACCAGCGGCTCTAGATAAGGCAGCAGGTTGTCGGCCACGATGCGGTGTCCCTCGGGATTCGGATGGATTCCGTCCGGCAGATTCAGCTCGGGGTCCGCAGCGACCCCTTCCAGCAGAAAAGGCATCAGGTCGACCTCGAGCTCGGCGGCGAGAACAGGATAGAGCTCTCGGAATTGCCGAGTGTAGTCGGGTCCGTAATTGGTGGGGATCTGCATTCCGGTGAGCAGCACCAAGCACCCGGCCTCCTGGGCCTCGAGGATGATCTGCCTTAGATTTCCCTCCGTCGACTCCAGGTCGAGACCCCGCAAACCATCGTTCCCCCCCAGCTCCACCACCACGATATCCGGCTGCTGCCGCAGCACCCAGGCGATCCGAGACCGTCCTCCGGCACTGGTATCGCCGGACACCCCGGCATTGACCACCCGCACCGGCCAGCCCGCATCGCGCAGCTGCTGCTCCACCAAAAAGGGAAAGGCTTCTTCCCGCACCAGCCCGAAACCAGCACTGAGAGAGTCTCCCAAGAACACGATGGCAACCTCCGCGGCCGCATCTTCCGAGGGCGAATCTTCCACGGGATTGGCTTCCGCGGGCGTCTGCTGATCTTCCGAGAGCGAATCTCCCGCCGCCTCCGCTGGCGGCTCACCGGCCGCTCCAACCGACGGTGATGCTTGCTCTTCCCCCCCTCCACCACAGGCAGCGAGAGCTAGTAGAAAAAGCCCCAGCACAGCGTTCCCGAGCATCGGAGCTACGCCGCGAGTCGCATAAGAAAAGATGCCCTGCGGCGAGGACTGAGGAGGACGCTGGATCCAGCCGATCTTCATGATCGAAAGCATAGCGCGAATTCTCTTGACGAAGGCATATCCTTCAAGACGGCAAGACGCCGCTCCCGCCTGGCCTCCTCCACCCCCCTGATCCTCTTCGAAGACCCCACCCTCTTCCCCTCCCACAGGACTTCATCACCGTGACTCAAGAGCTACCCGCAGCCCCCTCCAAGGTGCCATCCGGAGCGCCATCCGCCACCGCGCCTCGCCTGGAAACCCGCGGCCTCACCCGCCGGCTGCCTTCTGGCGGCCGCCAGCTGACCATTCTAGAAGCGGTCGATCTGAGCGTTGCCCCGGGCGAGTTCCTCGCCATCCTCGGCCCCTCCGGCAGCGGTAAGTCCACGCTCCTCGCTCTCCTCGCCGGTCTGGATCGACCCAGCGAAGGGGAAGTCCTGCTCGACGGCGTCGCGATTCAGAATCTGTCAGAGGATGAGCTCGCCCGCCTGCGCAGACGCAAGCTGGGGTTCGTGTTTCAGAGCTTCCAGCTGCTGGGCAACCTCACGGCCCTCGAGAACGTCCTGTTGCCGCTGGAGCTGGCTCAAATCCCGAATCCCGTGGAGCAGGCTCGAAAACTGCTGGAAGAGGTCGGCCTCGGAGAGCGAGGCCACCACTACCCGACGCAGCTCTCCGGCGGCGAACAGCAGCGAGTGGCGGTGGCCCGAGCCTACGCCTGCCGCCCTCCGGTGCTCCTCGCCGATGAGCCCACGGGCAACCTCGATAGCGTCACCGGCGAGCTGATTCTCGAGCTGCTGGAGCGGCTGCGCCAGCGCCATGGAACCACCCTGGTGCTGGTCACCCATGATCCCGCCGTCGCCTCCCGGGCAGACCGGCAGATCTACTTCCGCGATGGGCGCATCGAGCGAGAGGAAATCACGCGAGCAGCCCCAGCCGGTGCAGGTCTCGAGGCAGAGACAGCTAGGCCAGAGCGGGAGGCCTCATGACCCCCGCCCTGTATTGGAAGTATCTAATTCGCGAATCCCGCGGCTCCCGTGGGCGCCTGCTCTTCTTCGTCCTCTGCCTCGCCGTCGGCGTCGCCGCGGTGGTGGCGGTGGCAAGCCTCTCCGACAGCCTGGATGGAGCGATTCGCCAGGAAGCCCGCAAGCTGCTGTCCGCGGACCTGGAGGTGGAGAGCCGGCGGCCCCTGCCGCCGGAGCTCGAAGCAATGCTCGCCCCCATCGAGGGCCTGCAGCGAGTGCAGGTCCACGAGATGCCCACGGTGGTGGCGCTCCCGGGGGACGGAGATCGCGCGCGAGCCAGCCAGCTGGTAGAGCTCAAGGTGGTCGACGGGCCCTACCCCTTCTATGGCGAGCTGGAGCTGGAGCCCGACCGCCCTCTCGGCGAGCTGCTGCAAGAGGGCGCGGTGGTGGGCCCGGATCTGCTCCAGCGCCTCGGGGTCGAGGTGGGCGACATCCTCACCGTCGGCACCCACCGCCTCCCCATCGTGGCGGTGGTCCATGACGAGCCGGACCGCCTCTCCTTCGCCTTCACCCTCGGGCCCCGGGTCTTCCTCGACGCCACGGCCTTCGCCGCCAGCGGTCTCGAAGCCTTCGGCTCCAGGATCGAGCGGCGGCTGCTGCTGCGCCTGCCGGAATCGATCTCTGAAGCCGAGATCGAGCCCCTGGCGGAGCGCCTGCGGGAGGCGCTGCCGACGAGCGGCTTCTACCGGGTGGAGACCTACGCCGATGCCCAGCCGGCGCTGCGCCGCAGCCTCAACCGCATCGAGCGCTACCTCGGCCTCGTCGCCCTGGTCTCTCTGCTCGCCGGCGGCATCGGCGTTGCCCAAACCGTTCGCGCCTGGATCGAGGGACGCCTGGATTCCATCGCGATCCTCAAATGCCTCGGCCTCACCGGCCCCCAGGTGATCTCCGTCTACCTCGGCCAGACCGCCCTGCTGGGCCTGGTCGGCAGCCTTTTCGGTGCCCTGGCAGGGCTCGCCGTACCGCTGATTGTGCCCTCCCTGCTGGGGGACCTGCTCCCCGCCGAGGCGATTCAGCTGTGGCAGCCAGCGGCGGTGCTCCGAGGCATGATTCTCGGCACCGGCGTGGCGCTGCTCTTCAGCCTGCCTCCCCTGCTCTCGGTGCGGCGAATCCCGCCGGTGCGGGTGCTGAGACGAGGAGCCGCGCCGCTGCCGGCGGATCGACGCACTCTTCTCGCCATCACTCTCGCCCTCGGCCTCGGCATCACTCTGGTCGCCACCGCCCAAAGCCGGGACCTGATATTGGGCTTCGGCTTCGCCGCCGGCCTCGGCCTGGTCGCCGGCCTGCTCTCCCTCGCCGCCTACGGCCTCGCCCAGGCCGCGGCGGCGATCCCCCGGGAGCGGGTGCGGCGCTTCTGGCTGCGGCACGGCCTCGCCGCCCTCGGCAGACCGGGGGCCGGAACCATCGGCGCCGTGGTGGCCCTCGGCCTCGGCATCACCGTGGTGCTCGCCATGGCGCTGGTGGAGCAGCATCTTTCCGGCGAGCTCAACGCGGAGCTTCCGGAGCAGGCTCCCAACGCCTTCCTGGTAGATATCCAGCCGGACCAATGGGACGGCGTTCGCCAGCTGCTGGAATCCCAGCAGGCCAGCTCCATCGATTCGGACCCGGTGGTGATGGCGAGGCTCACCCACCTCGACGGCCGTACGGTACAGGAGATCACCGAGGAGCGAGCTCAGCAGGAAGGACGCGGGAACTGGGCCCTCACCAAGGAGCAGCGCCTGACCTACGCGGAGCAGCTTCCGGCAGACAACGTGATCATCGAAGGCGCCCTCTGGGACCGCCCGGAGCTAGACGAAATCAGCCTCGAAGCGGACTTCGCCGAGAGCCTCGGCGTCGGCCTGGGGTCTACCATGACCCTCGACGTTCAGGGCGTTCCGCTGGAGCTCACCGTCTCCAGCCTGAGGACGGTAGATTGGGAGAGCTTCGGCCTCAACTTCTTCATGGTGGTCGAGCCCCAAGCCCTGGAGGCCGCCCCTCAATTCCGCGTCGCTGCCGCTCGCCTGCCCCAGGGCGGAGAACAGGAATTGCAGAACGCCCTCGCCGCCAGCTTCCCCAACGTCACCGTGATCCAGCTGCGAGAGATCCTCGAGAAGGTCTCGGCGGTGCTGCAACGACTCGGTCTCGGGGTGCGCTTCCTGGGTACCTTCACGGTGCTCGCCGGCTTGGCCATTCTGGCCGGCGCCATCGCCGCCAGCACCTCTCGCCGGGGCCGAGAAGTAGCGCTGGTGAAGACCCTCGGCCTCACCCGCGGCGGCGTGCTCGCGGCCTTCGCCGTGGAATACGCCCTCACCGGCCTGCTGGCGGGTCTCATCGGCACCGTCGCCGGTGGCACCCTGGCCTGGGCGGTGCTCACCTTCGCGCTGGAGATCCCCTGGGAATTCTCCCCTGCCCCCTTCCTCATCGCCCTCGCCACGGGAGCCCTGCTGGCGGCGGGAGCCGGCTGTGCGGCGAGCCTGCGGGCCCTCACCCAGCGGCCCGTGGCGGTGCTCAGAGCCGAAGGCTGAAGGGCTGAAGGGCTGAAGGGCTGGCGAGTAAGAGCAGTCCCTGAACGGGAAAGCCCCGAGGGCACTGCGAGGGCACTGCGAGGGCACTGCGAGGGCACTGCGAGGGCACTGCGAGGGCACTGCGAGGGCACTGCGAGAGCACTGTCGCGCCAAACTAGTTAGCCCCAATCCCAACAGGCCCAACTCCCAGCCAGCCCTAACTCGAGCAAGAATCAGTCGGCGGCGGCGGATCCAGAATCGGAGCGATCCAGCAGGTAGCTCACCGGCACGAATTCATAGCCCAGCTGATGAGCCTTGGGCACCTCCGACGCCAGCACTTCCAGGGTCGACGGGTAGGGGTGTCCAATGGCGATGGCCGCGCCGCGCTGCCGGGCCATATCCAACAGCCGGCGGAATTGAAGCCGAATCGCCTGGGGGTCGGCATCACCGTCGAGAAAGACCTGTCGCTCCGCCGCCGGGATCCCCAGGGCCAAGGCCTGCTCGTAGCCTACGCTGCGGGGGCTGGTGCGGGAATCCAGGAAGAAGAGATCGCTACTGCGCACCTCCTCGAGCACGGCGGTCATTCCCCGCAGATCGGTGGTGAACCCCGAACCCATGTGGTTGTTCACCCCCTCGGCCCCCTGAACCGCCGCCAGCGCCCGCCGCATCGCCGCCCTCACCTCCACCTCGCTCATTCCCCGAGTCAGCGCTCCAGGGCCGGGATTGGCGTCCCCCGCCGGCTCCATGGGAATGTGCAGCAGGATCTCCGATCGCCGCCGCTGTAGGGCCGCCACCACCTGGGGCGTGTGGCTCTCGAAGGGCAGCACCGCGTAGCTCAACGGCACCCCCAAGCGGGCCAAGGTCTCGATATCCGCGGTGGAGCGCCCCAGGTCATCGATCACCAGCGCAACTCGGGCACCGCCTCCAGGGGGCAGAGCCTGAGACAGCCCATCTGGGGACAGGGCCTCCGGGGAGGAAGCATTCGGAGACTGCACGTCGCCAAACCACAAATCGCCAGAGGAAGCACCGTCCGGCCCAGAGCCATCCCCGGCAACATCGCTGCCGGGCTCCGGCTCCGCCGCGGCGTAAGTCGGCGCCGAATCTTCAGCAGCATGGGGCGCGGTCTCCGGAGTCACTTCGGCGGATTCCGCCCCGCGCTCAGCCACCGCAGAGCCGTCGTCGCCAACCGGTACCTCCTGCCGGGCTTCCTCCCCCGCTCCTGGCGCCGAATCCTGCTGCCAGATCAATCCCATCAGCAGGCCGCCGCCGAAGATCAGCGCCGCCGCCGCAAAGAGCAGCAGAGCGACTCCATACCTGCGACGGAGCTGCTTCTTTCGAGAGCGCTTAGCCCGCCGCTTCCGGGGTTTCGGCTTTGCCGTTGGTGCTTTCGCCATAGGCCCACAGGATAGCGCAAACCCCCACCAACATGAGGAAAACCCTCCTCGGGAAAACTTCCCGGGAGGGTTCCTTTAGGCACCTCCGAGGTCCGTCATCGCAGGACCTGTCTCGGTGCGTCTTTGCTCTCGGGAGAAGACCTCAGGAGCGGCTTTCCCCAAGAGCGGCCTTGATAGAAGCGACCTAGGCTGGAATCAGGCGGCAGCCTGAGCGTCCGTCATTTCCTCGGGAGCGTCGCTCGTAAGCACCTCCAGCGCCCGATCGAAGATCTCGTCCTTCATCTTGCCGTCCCCCTGGGCCCGGCCGTGATGGAGCCGGCTATCGGAAACCTGCACATCCGGCATCAGGCTGTCGTTGAGAGGCGAGGCGTCCGGGCCGGTGTAGAAGGCGTCGGTGATCCACAGGTGACCGCCGGTGGAGAGGTCTACCCGCTTGAGCCGGCCAGCGTAGCCAAAGGTGCGCTCTCCCACCAGGCTGGCATCGAGCTTCTGACGCAGAATCGTGGCGAAGATCTCCGCCGCCGCCAGCGTTCCCCGATTGGTCAGGACCACCAGGCGCTCGCCGGACCAGCGAGGCTCATTGCCGCGGAAGCTGACCACCGCGTTGCCGCGCTCCGTGAGCGCACCGAGATCTCCCTCAGCCAGCAGGCCAGCCACCTGATAGGCCACCTCCGCCGCTCCGCCGGGGACGCCCCGCAGATCGATCATCAGGCGATCGATGTTCGCCGCCCGGGCGGTGGTCAAGGCCTCGGAGACCTCATCGGCGGTGTTGGTGGAGAATTCGTGGAGGGTGAGAAGGCCGGTGCCCTCTTCTTCGAGGGTCTCGAAGCTCACCGGCGGCACTTCGAAGGTCTCGAGCACAAAGTTCTTGGTCAGCTGATCCTGCCCCCGCAGCACCTGCAGCGTGATCTGGGTGCCCTGCTTCTGGGCCAGCATGCGGTGAATCTCCCACAGCGGCGTGACCCGGGTGGCGAGACCCTGAATCTGAGACACGATGTCGCCGATGCGCAGACCCGCGCGATCCGCCGGGCTGCCCTTCTCTACCCCCACCACGTAAGCGACGCCGCGCTCCCGCAGCAGGTACAGTCCGCTGTGGCCAGAGCCCACTTCCCGAGCCGCCGCGTATTCTTCCACCCCGTCCGCCGGCACGTAGATGGAGAACGGATCCAGAGCGTCGGTAGCACCGTCCAGCGCGCTGAGGATCAATGCCTCATCTTCCATCGGCTCCACGTAGGCCTGCTGCACCAAACTCAAAACCTCGGTGAATACCGCGAGGTGCTTGAAAATGGAGTCGTCATCCCCGGCGCCCTTCAGATCGCGAGCGCTAACCGTGCCAGACACGATGGGCAGAACAAAAAGCAAGGAGATGAGGACAAAAATCAATCGGCTACGCATGACATCGGTCTCCTGAGAATTACGACGATCCCCGACACATTCGGCAGATCACCCTCTTAGGGTACACGCTGGAGGAGGAGTCGCGGTGAATTGTCCGCGTTGAAGCCGGGGCTCGCCGGCGGTCGGGAAGGTGCCGAACGGCCCCTTCGAGAAGATCAACTCCCCGGGGGCATCGCAGCATTCCCGATCTCCTTCCAGGAGGTCAAAAAAGGCCTCAGCACTAGGTCCATAGCGACCCCTTGAAGACCCCAGCACGGCCTCACTGCAGCCACAGCAGGGGGTCTTCCGGCATGTTCTCCACCCGAATCTCAAAATAGAGCCTGTCTTCTACACGCCCTAGAGGAGCCCCCAGCTCCAGGCTCTGTCCTCTTTCCACCACCACTTCCTCCAGGCCGGTGTAGATGGAATACACCCGCCCCGGATGCAGCAAGACCACCATCGAGCCGTAGCCTTCGAAGGGACCGGCGAAGACCACCTGCCCAGGAAAGATCGTCGTCACCGGCCGGGCCGGATCCGTGAGCACCAGATCGATGCCGTTATGGGGGATCTCGGTTCGATAGCGAGGATCCCTCACCGGCCCGAAGCCCAGCTGCACCTCTCCCCGAGCTGGCCAGTCGAGGGCGCCCCGATATTGCTGGATCGACTTTCCCTCGAGGGCCTCTCGCTCCCCCTGGGAGAGGGCTTGGATCAGCTCCGCCAGCCGGCGCTCCTTACCCCGGAGTCGATCTCTCTGCTCCACTACCTGGCGACGCTCTCGCTCCAGGCTGGCCAGAAGCCGCGCCTGGCGACGCCCCAGGCTCTGCAGCTCGCGGCGACGCTCCTCTTCCTGTTCGGCCCACTCCCGCACCTGGCGCATCTCCCCCTCCAGGCGCTGCCGCTGCGACTCTTGCTGCTCTCGTAGAGCCACGTATTCGTCCACCGCCTCGCTATCCCGGCGGGCGAGAAAGCGCAGCATCCGCATCGCCTCCAGGGGATCGGAATCGCGATCGATGGAAAGCACCAAGCGAAGGTAGCCAAAGCCACCGAGACGGTACAGCGCCGATAAGCGGCGGCGCAGATCCTTGCGCAGCTCCGCCAGTTCCGCATCCAGCTCCCCCACCCTCGCCTCCAGCCGCTCCACGCCGGATTCCGCCAGCGCCCGGGCGGAGGTCGCTTCCTCCACCTTGCGCTGCTGGAGACTGAGCTCCGCCTGGGTGCGCTCCAGCCTCGAAGACAGCGTGTCGGTGCGCTGGGAAAGCCCGCCGAGGCGATCTTCCAGGGAGCGGATCTCCTCTCGCAGCTCCGCCAAGGCCCGGCGCCGCTGCCGGTCCTCCGGCGCTACCGACGAGCCTTGATTCAGCTCCCCTTGATTCAGCTCCCCTTGATTCAGCTCCCCTTGATTCAGCTCCTGAGCGGCGGCATCGAGGGAATCTACCCTCGGCACCGAAGGGATGCCGAGGGCGAGAAGGGCAAGCGCCAGCGCCAGCGGCGCAAGCCCTCTTCGGCAATTCCTAGGGAAGCAGATTCTCACCGTCGAGAACGTCGGGCAGCTCTACCCCGTAACGCGCCAGCAGCGTGGGCATGATGTCCGCCATGTAGGGGTCGTCCTTCTTCAGCTGCAGGGTAGAGAAGAGGATTCCCGGCACCAGCGGGGGATAGACGGAGCAGTGATCGCCGCTCCAAATCCGGGTGTTGTCCTCGACGATCTCCTGACCGAAGCCACCGAGGCTATCCTGCCAGCCGACTCGGTAGCCATCGTTGTTGGAGGGCACCATGTCCGAGACGTGATTCGGATCATAGACCCCGAAGGCCTCGTCCCGGGTGTAGACATAAGCCACCGGATTTTCGCCGGTCTCGGGATCCACGAAGGCCTCGAGGCCCGTCTTGATCTCCGCCACCACCGTGTCGTATTCCTCCGGCTTGACGATGCCCTCGGACTCTCGCCCTTCGAGATTGATGTAGATGTGCCCGAGACCCAGAGCGTAGGCCTTGGTCTGGCTCCAGTCGACGTTGGTGAGGAATTCCCCTTCGTCGAAGAGGTCCTCCAGGGTCTTGCGACCGGTCTCCTGGCCCTTGAGGGTCATGTAACCGTTCTTCACCAGCCAGGTGTTGTAGTTCATCGCCCGGCGGAAGCTGGCGAAGCCGTGGTCCGAAGCGACGAAGAGCTCCGCCCCCTCCGGCTTGCGCTCCAGGGTCTCACCGACGATGCGGTCGAGGTGCTGATAGCTCTCGAGGATCGTCGGGCCCCAGAGGGCTGCCTGCTCGGCGTCGTAGAGCGGGTGCTGCTCATCGAAGAATCGCCACATCATGTGCTGAACCCGATCGGTGAACTCGAAGTAGAACACCAGCACGTCCCAGTCATCTTCCTCTTCTTCCAGCAGGCCATAGAGCATCTTCTCGTAATGCTCCCGGGTCTTCGCCACGTCCTCCATGAAGACCTCTTCGTCGATGGTGCCGTCGGTCAGAGACCAGGTGTCGATGCCCCAGCCGATGGTCTTGAAGAGGCCGAAGCGCTCCGCCAGCTTGGGCGCGAAGCTGCGCGGAGTCGAGATGTCCACGATCGGCGGCAGGGAGGTGGGGTCGAGCTGGATGGGAGTGAGATAGAGACGCACCTCCGGCTCGAGGGAAAGCAGGCGAAAGCGGCCGATGCCCTGAACCGAAATCAGCTCGTTGAAGGGAAAGTCGAAGCTCACCCAATCGCTCCAATCCCCCGGATTCAGGGAGAGGTTCTGCCCGGAGACCTCGATATCTAGCCGGGACTTGTCCTCCGCCACGTCCAGCACCATGGGGATATTGATGTACTTCTCCTCGGAGTCCGGGAAGAGCTTGTTCGGCGGTCCCTTGATCTCGGTGGGAAGCCGGCCGCGGTTGTCGTAGAGCTCGACGATCTCGATGGAGAAATCACCGCCGTTGCGGGGAGTGAAAAAGAGCTCCGAGGTGAAGTAGAAGGGCTTGCCGATACGACCGGAAAGATCCGGCGTGCCGAGGCCGGTGAGCAGCTCCCCGTGCTCGAAGGGCTTCGGCGGGAAGGTCACCGGCATCCGCACTACCTTGACCTTGTAGCCGGCGTCTCCGAGGGCGCGCCAAAAGGTCGTGCCCTGCTGAAAATTCTGTACATCCGGAACCTGCTTCGGCAGCAGCTTCACGGCGCTGCTGTGAGTGCCGTAAGCCGCCGCTCCACCCACCACTAGCGCCAGCACCAGAGCCGCAGCATTCCTCACCTTAAAGAGGCGCAACAGGCCCCAAGAGAGGAGGAAGAGCAGCACCAGGGCAATACCGCTCAACATCATCGGGGTATTGGCGCCCCATAGAAAGTCTTTGGTGCCCTCGGCAATGAAGCCGAAGCTCGGCTGATAGGTCTTGGGGTCCCGCCGCAGGAAGTCGATGATGGTGTGTCGCCCGGGGTTCAGGCCGGTGGAGAAGGTCGACCAGGACACCGGGGTCTGAGAGGGAATGGTGACCCGCAGGGGCGCGAAGGTTCCCTCCTGCGCCAGCTCCGCTAGGTTGGGCAGCTGCCCTTCATCAATCCACCGTTTTGTCAGATTGGCGTCCGCTCCATCGAAGCCTAGAACGACCGTCTTAGGAGCATCACCACGAGAGGCATCTGCCGCCTGGGGCAAGCCCCACACGAAGGCCGCGACAATGAGGAGGAGAGCGAGACAGAGCGCAGAACGCTTCATCATGAGCAGGGTTTCCGTGACTTGAATTTGGGGGATCGAAGGAGCCCGCGAAGCCCGCAACCCGTGAAAGGGCGGTGCCGGGGCTGGTGTGGAGAGCATCCGAAGCACGCCACGCCGCGTGCTAAGCTCAAACGCCGCATCGACCCCGATGCGGCATTGGCATAGGATGATAGCAAATCGTGGGATCGATGCCTTCTCTCCTCGCGCCACGAACGCGACGAATGCACCACCGAGCGTCTCCCCAGCAGCAACCCGGAGCGAGATCTCTGGCCACGGGCCTCTACCAGGCTCCCTCACACTCCGTCGCTAGCGGCGGAGCAGCTGCCGATTCCGGCTCCCGACCCGGGCTTCCTTCAGCGCCCCAAAGGCCGCCGTCGGGCTTCCTCGCGTCAGCGTTCTCAGCGTGCACGCTGTCCTCAGCATTCGCAGCCTTCGCGGTGCTCTCAGCGCTCCTCTTCGCCAGCGGCTGCGCACCGCCGGAGCGGATGCCTTCCTGGCCTGCCGAAAATGAGGTGGTGGTCGCCCTCGCCAACGCTCCCACTCACCTCGACCCGAGGCGCGCCACCGACCAGGCTTCCGCCCGGGTCTTCCAGCTGGTCTTCAACGGCCTGCTGACCAAAGATCGTCACGGCAATCTGATCCCCGACCTCGCCGAGCGTTGGGAGATCTCCGCCGACGGTCTGACCTACGACTTCTTCCTGCGCCCCGGCGTTCATTTCCACGATGGTCGACCGCTGCGGGCCGCGGACGCCGCCTGGACTCTCAACTCGATGCTGGACGGCACGGTGAAGACCGCCAAGAAGGCAGCCTTTGCCGCCATCGAAACGGTGGAGGTGGTGGACGAGCTGACCCTCCGTCTGCATCTCTCGGAGCCCAACTCCTCCCTGCTCACGGATCTCACTCCCGAGCAGGGCATCGTGCCCGCTGGCGCCACGTCGCAGGAGATGAACGAGCACCCCATCGGCACCGGCCCCTTTCGATTCCAGCAGCGCACGCCGGAGCTCCTCGTTCTCGAGCGCTTCGAAGATCACTTCCGAGGCGCGCCGGAGCTCGACCGAGTGCTCTTCAAGGAAGTCCCCGACGCCACGGTGCGAGCCCTCGAGCTGCTCAACGGATCCGTCCAGTTGGTGGTCAACGACATCGCCCCGGACGTGGTGCCCCTGTTCCGGGAAAATCCTCACTTCCGAGTAGTCGAGGCGCCGGGAGTCAACTACGCCTACCTCGGCCTGAACCTCGAGGATCCCGCGCTCTCCGATCCCCGGGTGCGCCGAGCTCTCGCCCTCTCCATCGACCGTCAGCGCCTGGTGGATACTCTGTGGCGAGGCCTCGGGGTGGTGACCGAAACGATGCTGCCCCCAGGGCTCTGGGCGTATCACGACGATCTGCCGACGATCCCCTACGACCCCGCCGCCGCCGCCGCTCTGCTAGAGGAGGCGGGGTATCGCGACCCCGATGGGGACGGGCCGCTGCCTCGCCTCACCCTCACCTACAAGACGTCTACCAACGAGCCCTACCTGCTCCAGGCGCAGGTGATTCAGCAGATGGCTCGGGCCTCGGGTATCGAGATCGAGGTTCGATCCTACGAGTTCGCAACCTTCTACTCCGACGTGCGCCGGGGCAACTTCCAAATGTTCTCGCTGCTGCGCACCGGCATCATCGATCCGAATATCTATCGTCTGGTTCTCCACTCCAGCCAGCTCCCCCCCAATGGGCAGAACCGCGGCCGCTTCCAGAATGCCCGCTTCGACGAGCTCGTCGACCTTGGAGCCCAACTCCCTCTCCAGGAGCAGAGACGCCCCCTCTACCTCGAAGCGCAGGAGATCTTCGCCCGCGAGCTGCCTTACATCAGCCTTTACACGCGGGTGAATTTTGCCGTCATGGCCGGCTCTCTAGAAGGCTATGAAAGCTACCCCAGCGGGGAGCTCTACAGCCTTCGTCAGATGCGCTGGCGGCGATAGAGCTCGAAGAGAGGCCGGTGCCGCTGCAGCACCAGGGCCGCCCGAGTCGCCTGTTTCTGTCGCATCGCATCCCGCAGCGGAGCATCCAGAGCCACCGCCATGGATTCGGCGAACTCCGCGTCCTCCTCCTCGTCGATGCTGACGTAGGCGGAAGGGCATTCACAGCTCGCTCCACCCTGCATGTGGACTAGCGCCTGGAGCCAGCGACTGTAGAGACCAAGACCGTGGCGACCGCTGACCATCGCCAGCGATTCAGCGCTGCGGAGCAGATCCTCCGCCATGTCGAGATCATCGAGGAAGCGCGCCAACAGGGCGTCGGCAATCCAGAAGTCGGTGAGCAGGGGGAGGCTTCCGGAGCCACGCTTGAATCGCCGATAGGCCTTGACCAGGAAGTCGCGGCAAGGCCCCGCCCCCTGCTCGAAGGTCCAGGCATCTGCCATCCGCACCCAGCCCTCGGAGAGCAGGTCGTGCACCTCCGCTTCGCCATAGCGCTCGCCATCGAGGCGACAGCCGATCTGAATCGCCAGCTCGGCATAATTCCGCCCCACCTCCGGCTCGACGTAGATGCTCGCCTTCGAGGCGGCGAGCAGCAGCCGTGCCAGGCTCAGGGAAAGCAGGTTCGGATGCTCCCGCAGCGCGCCAACCCGCTCATGATGGCTCTCCAAGGAGTCGAGCACCGCCCACAGCTCCATCGCCTCAGCGGTCTCTTCCCTCAGCCCTTCGCTGAGCAACCGGTGCCGATGCAGAACATCCTTCAGCTGCGGCAGCACGCCAGGGCCATCGCCTCGCAAACCGCTGCCGTCTTGACGATCCAGTGCTTGGCGGCCCGAAGCTCGGCGAGTCGACTCTTGACGACCCGAGCCTTCACGAACCAGCGCTTGCCGCAGCTGCTCCAAACCGGCGAAGGTCGGGACCTCCTGCCGCGGCACGGGGGGCTGTCGCACCGAGACTGCCGGATGGGAAAAGTAGTCAAGAACATTCCCCGGATCTTGCCTTCGAGTACGCTGGCCTTCGCGGCTGCGGTCGCTGGATCGATAGGTTGACATGGAGAAATCTCTCGCGGGGCGCTATGCCTATTGGGGCCTATTCGGGGCGTCGTGTTACTTCGGTACTCAGGGTCACTCGAGAAAGTGAAGATCCTTCTATCGAGCGCCTTGAGAAGATGATCGATCGGCCCCCCTCCCATCGCCTTCCGTCACGGCCCATCGATCACTTGCATCGAGACATATGTTAACACATCCCAAGAGATAATCGACCTTCGTCGAGACATGTCCCAGGCCCCACCGGGGGGACCTAACTTCCACGCCAGCAACAACATAGGCACTTCCAGGAAGGCCTTCAACGTGCTTACCAGAACCTGGACAAGAGCGCTAGCTCTTGATTCCTAGCAATGTTTCCACCCTCCCTCCCGACTCAAGTCAGCACGAAAACCCCCGTCGCACCCTCGGCTCTCCAGCCAGCCCGCCAGTCCCAAAACCAGCGCACCTCGCCTGCAACCCAGCCCCTTGGAAGCGAGGAAGAGGGAGCGAGCGAGGAAGAGGGAGCGAGCGAGGAAGAAGCAACTGGTGCCAAGTCCACGCCCGCTGGCTCCACTCCCCTCAACTCCAGTCCTGCCAACTCCTACACTGCGTCGAGATCGCTCAACGCGATATCGAGCGCGTCGTCGTCCGAGCCAGCTTCAGCCAGCGCCCAAAGGAGTGCAGCATCTCCAGGAAGACCTTCTCTTCCTCCGGAGTGAGATTGTCGATATCCAGCGCCGAGAGAAGCATCATGCCCGGCGCGGACTTCATCGAATCTTCATAGGGGAAGGCTCTGCGCGGACGACCATTCGCCTCTTCCAGAGAATTCACCAAGTCGAAACGATCGACCTGCATTGCAGCGAGCAATCTCTCTAGGGTTGGTAGCGCCGGAAGCTTCTTCCCCGTTTCATAGGAAGACAACATCGCCGGCGTGGCTTCCGCCATGTCCGCCAACTCGCTCTGTTTTAAACCAGACTTTAAGCGCAGCGCCCGCAGCGCTTCGCCCAAACCTTCAAACTCAGCCATGCAATCACGACCTTCAAAGTGATTTCAGCATCGCCATCGGGCGTTGCCGTCTACGTCCCGAAGGCTGCTTCCTGACATCTACGGTGACGCCGCAGGGTTCGGCGCTCCGTTTCAAGGGAAACCGAAGTTCATCGGTCGCGGAGGATGATTGGTAGTAAAGAGTAGTCGAATCGGGAAGGCGGCGCAAGCGAGCCCCAGGTCCCACCGGCTTTGGCATCGATGCATCCGCGGGACGGAGCGAGGGCAGGGTAACGCGCAGTAGACCCGGTCCTCGCTCCGTCCGGCGACGCTCCCTACCGGCCCGACTCGCTCCCCCCGGAGGGCAGCGATGATCGGCGCTGGCGGGCGCTGAAGGCCGACTTTAATAAGCCATTAACCCAAACAAATCAGCTACTTAGGTGATTCAGCGCTGACCCCTCAGGCGGCCCCCAGGAAGTCAGCAGACTCAGCTGCCGGGCTCGAAGCGGAGCTTGGGATTGGTGCGGGCCTGGCGCAGGTAGTGGGCGATGTCGAGAACCATCTCCTTCGACACTTTGTCCACAGCAGCGGCGCTCTGGAAGAGGGAGAGAGCCGCGAAGACCTCCCGGTGCACGTCGCGGGCCTGGAAGGTGGGCAGCACCTCCGCCGCGATGCGCTGTACCTGCTGGGTGTATCCCAGCTCCAGAAAAACGCTCGCCAGCTCCAGGGATGCGATGGCGTAGGTGAAGGGCATGCTCTCCTCGAGGAAGTATTGGCGAGCGGCATCGTAGAGCCCGATCGCCTCCTCGAAGCGTCCAAGCCCCTGATGGATCCGGGCCCAGGTCCAGCCGAGGCGCACCTTGGTGTGCTCGAAGCCGGTGTCTGCCACGAAGGCCTCCACCTCGGGCATCAGCTCCGCCGCCTCCTCATAGCGCTCGAGGCGGGTCAGGCAATCCACCTGGTTGTGGCGCAACGCGGTCCACAGCAGTGGATGCTGCTGCGGATCGATGCCCCGCGCGGCATCTGCCAAGACATCGCCGGCCTCTTCCACTCGCCCCGTCTCTGCCAGCACGATGGCCTGAAGAATCTGTAGGTGGGCGACGAGCTCAGGTCGAGGAGTCGATAGGTCCCGGGCCAGAATGAGCCCTTCCCGCACCGTCTCGAAAGCGTCGTCCATCAAGCGCTTAGAGACCAAGAGGCTAGTCCTCAAGGCCAGCACCAGAGGCCGGTAGTGCAGGAACTCGTCCTCCGCTACCTCCCAATGGGCCTCGGCCTTACGGAACAGGCGTTCCGCTACCTGCTCATCATCCAAGACGCGATAGACATTGGCGCGATGGGCTACCGCCAGCATTCGCAGCTCAGGGCGAATGCTCTCGGGCAGCTGATCGCAATGGGCGACCTCCGCCAGCTCCTCGGCGAGCTCGCACATCGCCAGAGCGCGCGCCGGCTGTCCGTTGGCGGTGGAGCGGCTCATGGCGCAGAGATGCTCAACAAAACCCCAGGACGCGAACCGGGGGTCTTCCTGAACGCGCTGCGACCATTCGCTCTCCGGCAGCTCCGAGAGCTCAGCCCAGAGGGCAGGCGCCTGATAGCGGGACACCGCCAAGGCAAGATCGAGGGCGGTGAAGCTACCGTCATCCGGCAGCAAACCAGAGGTCACCAACTCGTAGAGAGGGTGGAGTCGCTCGCGGCAGCCGGCACAGACCGACACCTGATGGAGCAGTAGGCGCATCGCCAGAGGGTCCTGCCCGCGGTCAAGGATTTGACGCAGCGTATGTGCGTTTACGTGAGCATGCTCCATGGAGGTCTCCTCCGTGCTCGGGGCATCTTCAGGAGCCTCGAGCTGCGGCCGATCCCCAATTTTATGAACTCGGCCTGAATTCGGCCAGTCATAAGAGCCATTGTGGCCCGATCCAATGTTCTCGATCATCGCTTCACTTCCCTCCTAAGCTTGGGCGACGCTAGCCTTCAGACTCCCATAGATCTTCTGAAACGCCTATCGCCTTTTCGTATCTTCGATGAAGCCCTTGCGGGGAATGGAGTTTTGTCCAGCTTTCTTAGATTCCTCGAAGGGCGGCCCAAGGCATGCACCCTTCGGACCCCATCCATCTCGGACGTCACTGGTCTCAAACTTTGTCGGCGTCGCACTTCCCCGTCTTCGTCACCGGGGAGTCGGCACGACACCGCGTATGGGTCCACCGCGAAATCTCTCCCCCGCTGCTCAGCGACGGGATTGATCCCCTTCGCCGCTGGGGTATCGAGCGCAAGGCCGAGCGCAGTCGATGTGGAGAGGTAGATCACAGCAAGCTCTACGGTTCAGTTCTGATTCCCGGATCAGGCCTCTTCGGCCGGCTCCGACTCGTTGGCCAAAATCCACTCGATGAAGAGGTCGGTTTCACCACCGCCCTGGAGGCCGTTGGGATCGGTCCAGTTCCCCTTGTCGCCACATCCCTCACCTTCACAAGTCGCCATAGCGGTGCCGGTGAAACAGAAGCAGGAAAAGATCGACAGAAGAGTGATGATGATGATTTTCCGCGAGGTGTCATTCAAGTTCATCAACATTTCATTTGCTCCTTGAGATGTCGGTGCTTCGGCTTAGCCCCAATGCCAGCGACGCCCGAACTGCAACCAGTATGGAGCAATGGAATCAGTACTTTGAGCTGAAATAGAAATCAATGGATGGCTAACTAGCGCCCTAAGAAGAGCCGATGGGAGCCGACAAATCTCGAGACACAATCGGAGGCCCATAGACTTCCTCCGAACGCAATGTTTCGCATGCCGAGGGGTGCCAAAAAAAAACGAAAAAAAATTGAAAAGGCATGGACAAGGCCTTGCAGCGACCTCAAATTTCTCCCCAGCCACCCCCTAAAGCGTCCAGATCGCGCTAGCGACGAGGCCCCAAAGAGCTCAATCTACTTATTCCCAAACAAAAATCGGGGACACTCCAGGAGATGTGTCCCCGTATTTACCGGAAAACTCCCAATCGCCACCGCGGAGCGGCTCCCCGCTCCAAAAGCCGCCCGATGGCCGCCTAATGGCCGCCCAATGGCCGCCCGAGTCGGGGAAACATCGGCGCAACTGAGCTAGCTCAAGAACTAGCTCAAAAAAGAGCGCCAGGCTCCCACCAACCCCAGCCTCTCACCAGCCCCATAGGCTCGAGCTGCCCCCGGCAAGCGAGGGGCGACCCTAGGAGGCAGTAGAGGAGGCCGCAGAAGAGGCCTTCCAAGCCTTCCAAGAGGTAGTAGCGGTAGTAGCAGGAGGGACACGGCAGAGCCCCAGGAAAGCGAGCACCGGGGAAAGCTATAAATAACCCAGAGACCTCAGGTTCTCCAGGTAGTCCTCACCCTGAACCTCATCGCCAGCAGATTGTTCCCGCGAACCGTAGGTCTCCACCGTCGCGGGAGGAGAGGGCCAAGGGCAGAGGGACGGCGGCGGCGGCAGCTCTTCACTTTGAGGCAGGCCGCTGAGACGGAAGAGGCCCGAGACGGCGCTCTCGGGATCCAGCACCTCTTCCTTCACCGCCTCGCAAGCACGCCCCCGGGACCACAGCAGAATGCGCCCTTCATCCCCCTCGGGGCGGCGCCCAGGATCGAAGATCACGGCAATCCCGTCGAATTGTGGGAGCGCTCCAGAGAGAACATCGTCTAGCAGCCGCAACTGGCGCAACAGGAGTCGAGAACGGGCCAAGGCTCCCAAGGCCCGAGGCTGCTCCTCGAGCTGGGAGGACACTAGATCTGGTGCCGCGAGATAGAGGGAGGCCACCACCGGCTCTAGAGCGAGAGCCTCCTCGAAGGTTCTCAAGTAGAAGAGATCCGCCCGCCAGGCCCGCTCCTCCAAGTCGGAGCGCAACCCCTTCGGCAACGCCGCTACGGCGGGAGTCAGAGGCGCCGCGGCAACGGCACCCCGCAATTGCTGCACGTCGACCTGCAGCGTCTCTGAGGCCGAGGCGACGCTCCCCCCCTGCGCGCCGGGCGCCTCCTGGGGAAGAGTCTGGTACGCCCCGTGGGCCACCACCAGACCCGGCAGGGCTTGGGCAGGATAGGTTCCCCACCACCCCACCGAGAGCACCGGCCGGCCACCGCGGGAGGCGAGCTCCCACAAGGTCGGCGCTCGCCTCAAGTCCGAGAGCACCGGCCGGTGTTCCACCAGCCCCAGGGGCTCCGCGACGTGTAGCCAGTACCATCTCAGCCAACCGCTCTCCACCAGCGGCTTCTGCATCCCCAACGGGCGGTAAGCGTCCAGGGAGCGAACGCCGTGCTCAGCCGCCGGCAGGGCGGTCGCCACCGTGGTCCAGAACACCGCCGGAGCCTCACGCCGACGCGGATAGCTCCCCAGGGTTCCCCCCGCCGCCAACAGCCCGCGCAGAGTGGGGAGCTCTTGCGATGCCAGCAGGTAGTCCACTTCCTCGCCGTTGACGCCATCGATCCCCACCAGCAGTACATTGCCGGAATCTCCCAGCGGCAGACTAGGAGCTTCCTGAGGGGAGGAGTCTTTCCCCACCGCCAGGAAAGCCGGCAGCAGCAAGGCGAGGGCAAGAACCACCGCACCCCAGGCCAGCCCCCGGCGAGAGACCAGCTGCCGTCGGGGCAGGCGATGGGTCAAGCGTACGGCGAGACCCAGCAGAGCGCCCTCGATGAGCTGCACCAGGCCGTAGAGCACCAGAGGCAGGACGACGGCGACGAGCAGGAGCACCAGGGGGGATCGTTCCTCGCCGCGCAGAGGAAGCTGATAGAAGGCCGCCGCCCCCACCACCACCCCGGCGACCACCGCGGCGGTGAAGGTCACCGTCACCATATGGCGCCCCGGATGTCGTCGCAGCAGGGCGAGCACCAGCAGGGCCAACGAGGCAAACCCGCCGGCGACCACCACCGAAGCCGGGATCAGCAGATGGAGAAAGAGGGGAAGGAGGTCCAGGGGCGCGGCGGTCAGATGACCGTTGACCGCCGCCAGCCCGATGGAGAGCACCAGGGCGGTCAGAGCGGCGCCCATCAGCGTCACCCGACCCAACAGCCGCAGCAACGCGGAGGTGCTCGCCTGGGGCCGCAGGGCGTCCTGCAGGAAGACGCGCTCGAAGCCATGATCCAGGTATCCCCGATTGCGCAGCTCCGCGCGCACCTGCTCGAGGGCTACGGACTCCTGGCTCGATGGCGAAGGGGAAGGCATCAATGACCTCGCTGCTGCACGAAGCGAGCGAGAGAGACCAGCGGTTCGGCCCGCGCCCCCAGCGGAGCCAGCGAGGCGGTGGCGAAATCCAGCAGCTCCTGGGTTAGCGCCTGGGCCCCCTCGACCCCCAAGAGCTTGACGAAGGTCACCTTGCCTTCATCCTGACCGGAATCCTTGCCGGTTTGGTCACTATCGGCGGTCACGTCCAGCAGATCGTCGCTGATCTGGAAGGCGAGGCCCAAGTTCTTGGCGTAGCGCGAGATGATCTCCAGGTCTCGGCGACGAGCATCCGCCGCCATCGCGCCGATCTCCCCCGCGGCCAGGAAGAGAGCTCCGGTCTTGTGGCTGTGGATGTACTCCAAACGCTCTAGATCCAGCTCTTCCGGGCTGCTGGTGAGATCCAGCGCCTGGCCGCCGATGAGGCCACCGCTACCGATGGCGTCCGCCAAATGATGCACCATGTCTTCCGTGGTGTAGCGGCGCAGAGATAGGGTCTGCCCTCGCTCCGCCACCAGCGCGAAGGCTCGATTGAGCAGGGCGAAGGAAGCCAGCAGGGCGATGTCCTCGCCAAATTCGAGATGGGTGGTCACCCGTCCGCGACGCAGCTTTGCGTCGTCCATCGACGGCATATCGTCCAGGATCAGGCTCGCCGCATGCACCATCTCGATCGCGCAGGCGAGCTCCACCACGCCCAGGGGGTCACCGCCGAAGATATCGGCGGCGACCAGCGTCAACACCGGACGCAGGCGCTTCCCCGGGCTGGTAAGGGCGTAGTGCATCGCCTGATGCACCACCTCCGGCCGCTGTTCTTCCCCAGGGATCAGCGTCGGCAGACGCTTCTCCACCAACCCCGCCCAGCGCAGCAGACGTTCGTCTAGTCGGGCCTTCACGGAAACGCAGCTCGAGCTAGGCTCTCAACCCCGGCCCGCCGAAAGAGCGCGTCGAGGGGGCACGCAAGGGTACCCGAGAGCGGTGAGAAAGTCAGAAGCTCTCGATCGCCTCGTTCTCGTCTTCGAAGGTTTCGAATACCGTGATCAGCTGCGTGATTTGCAGGATGTCCACCACCTTCGGCGGCAGGCTGAGAAGCTTCAGCTTGGCGCCACGGTTGGTGCAGGTGGTGTAGGCGGAAACCAACTCACCGACGCCGGAAGAGTCGATCACCGAGACCCCGGCGAGATTCAGCAGCAGCTTCGTGGAGCCTGCTTCCAGCGCGCCGTGGATAGCGTCCCGCAGAGCGACGTCGCCCACTCCGATAGTGATCTTGCCCTTCGGTTCAAGGATAGTGACCTGGTTCACGTTCCTGATATTGATCTTCATCTTGCTCTACCCTCTTCGTTTCAGCGAATCCCTAAGTCGGGAAATCGCGGTCTTTCTCTAGATGGAATCTATCGGAAATCCTGCACATCGGCATCCATGATGCGATCCATTGTCCCCCGAGGTTGCCGCCCCTAGAGACCACCGTCCCTCAAGGTCGCCGGCCCTCGGGGCATCAAGATAGCTAGACCCATGGGTCAGCGGAGCCTCGATGCCGTCGTGATCGCAGGTTCTTGATTCTACTTCTTGGTCTTAGGAACCCTCGGATTCTTCGGCATTGGAGGCTCCCAGCTCTTTAAAGAGGAACATCAGAGTGCCCCCCTTCGGTCCTGGGCGCAGCTCGACCTGGTCCATCGCGTTGCGGATATACAGCAAACCGCGCCCGCTGGGGCTGAGCAGATTCTCTGGAGCGAGAGGATCTTCGACCTTCTCCGGGGTAAATCCATCCCCTTCATCTTCGACCTCGATCCAAACGCCCTCGGCGGTCACTCGCCCATCCACCCGCACCCGCTTTTCGGGGTTCTCGCCGTTTCCGTGCTTGATGGCGTTGGCCAAGGCTTCCCGCAGCGCCAGATCGATCCAGTGGCATTCCTGCTCCGACGCCGACACGCAATCGAGGGCTTCCCCAAGCAGTGTCTGAACGACATCGATGTTCTCGTAGCGACTCGAGACAACGACGTGAAATTGTTGGGCAGTGGCTTCCATGGGCTTGGGGTTTAGGCTGAAGAGCATAGCAGAAGCGCCGCTCCTGACTGGGACTTCATCACTGGGGCTCTCAGCCTCAACCACCGGCCAGGGCGGCGTCCTGGGCAGCGGGAAGCAGCCAAAGAAGCTGAATCCCGTCGAAGACGCTGTGGGCGACCACCGCCGCCAGAACGTTGCCTCGCCAATGCATCAAGCCCGCAAAGACCAGCGAGAGCAAGACCACTCCCAGCACCAGCATGGGAGAACCGTAGGCCAGGTGACCGAGGGTGAAGAGCAGGGTCGAAAGGAAGATCCCGATCCGCGGCTGGAGGAAGCCGCGAAAGAAGGTCTCCTCCACCACCCCAGCGCTGAGGGCCAGCCCGACTCGGACCGCGAAGGGCTGGGCGGCCATCGCGGTAACCAGCTGCGGCGGGGTCTCCGGCAAGATGCCGTCACCCCACAGAGCCTGGATAGTGAGCGCCACGCCGGCCAGCACCAACAAAGTACCGAACCAGGCGAGCCCTCCCCAAAGCACTCCCACGGACACTTCCTCCAAAGGCCGAGAGGCCTGCCAACCGAGGTCTTCCCGCAGCCGGCGCCAGGGCACCGGCGACGAGCCATAGGCCGTCCAGATCACCAGAGCGAGGCTCACCACGGTAAAGAACTGAAAGGAGAAGAGCATCCAGCTCTCCTCCGGAGGCTCCGGCAGGGGCATTCCCAACAGGGCGATGGAGCCGAGAGGGCCGACATAGAAAAAGAGCGCCAGCAGGGTCATCGCAAGACCGCGGCGGAGCGGATCCTCCAGCCCCGGAGGGCGCCGATGACGAACCCATTGCCGGATCACCCACCAGCCGAGGGCGATGGCCGGCACGATCGGGATCAGCCAACGCACTCCGACTTGCCAGATCACTTCATCCATGTCGCGACTCCCATGCCAAGCCCTCCAAGGGGATGCCCCGCAGGGCGCTTTTCACGGGCGTTTTCCGCCGCCCACCGGCGGGCCTGGAGAGCGGATTCAGCGCGCGCCTCGGCCGGCGCTACGCCCCCGCAGCGATCGACCGAGGGCCGAGCGCTAGCCGTGGCGGGAACACCCGCGGTGGGCACCCCGGATTCGCGCCTGCGGCACCCGCGAAGCGGGCAGAATACCTTATTCCAACGTGATAGCATCGCGGTTCGCTCCGGTCCCGGTCAGCTCACCCGGAATCCGCTTCAAGACCCGAGCGCGCCACCCTAACGCTGTTGACCACCGTGGCGAATTCAACGCCATGCCGTGGCATGCCTGTGTATCGAATTGATGGAGGTTCCAATGAACCGTTTTCATGGAGTCGATTTCCTCAGCCTCGATTCTCTCCTCTCCGAAGAGGAACGGATGGTCCGCGACACCGTTCGCGCCTTTGTCGATGACCGCGTCCTGCCGGTGATCGAGGAGCACCACCGCGAAGGCACCTTTCCGATGGACCTGGTCTCGGAGATGGCCGCCCTCAACCTCTTCGGCGCCACCATCGACGAATACGATCTCCCAGGCCTCTCCAACGTCGCCTACGGGCTGATCATGCAGGAGCTGGAGCGCGGAGATTCCGGCATCCGCTCCTTCGTCTCGGTGCAGAGCGCCCTGGTGATGTACCCGATCTACACCTTCGGATCCAAGGCTCAGCGGGATCGCTGGATCCCGGCCCTCGCCTCCGGCAAGGCCATCGGCTGCTTCGGCCTCACCGAGCCGGATTTCGGCTCCAACCCCGGCGGCATGCGCACCACCGCCCGCCGTGACGGCGACAGCTGGGTGCTCAACGGCTCCAAGCAGTGGATCACCAACGGCACCCTTGCGGATGTCGCGGTGGTCTGGGCCCAGACCGAAGACGGCGTTCGCGGCTTCCTGGTAGAGAAGGGCACCCCCGGCTTCACCTCCTCGGATCAGCACGGCAAGTTCTCCCTCCGCGCCTCGGTGACCTCGGAGCTGGGCTTCCACGACTGCCGGATCCCCGCCGAGAACCTGCTGCCGGAGACCTCCAGCCTGCGCCACCCGCTGATGTGCCTCAACCAGGCCCGCTACGGCATCGCCTGGGGCGGCATCGGCTCCGCCATGGAGACCTACGAATGCGCCCGCCGCTACGCCATGGAGCGGGTGCAGTTCAACGATCAGCCCATCGCCAGCCACCAGCTGGTGCAGGAGAAGCTGGTGTGGATGGTCTCCGAGATCAGCAAGGGTCAGCTGCTGGCGCTGCAGCTGGGGCGCCTCAAGGACGAAGGCAAGCTCAAGCACTACCAAATCTCCCTCGGCAAGCGGAACAACGTGTGGGTTGCTCGCGAGTCCGCCAAGCTCGCCCGCGAGGTCCTGGGGGCCAACGGCATCGTCGACGACTACCCGGTGATCCGCCACATGCTGAACATCGAGTCGGTGTTCACCTATGAGGGCACCCACGACATTCACGGCCTGGTGATCGGTGAGCACATCACCGGCATCCCGGCCTACAACGCACCGATGAAGTCCGCTCCGAAGCCGAAACGAGTTCCCGTCGAGGCAGTGGCGGAGACCGCTTCATGAGCTCCGATCTCGTCGAACAAGGCCTTCTCCGGGTCACCGAGAAGGCCGCCGTAGCGGCCGCCCACACCATGGGCTTCGGGGACGGAGAGAGATCTGACCAGGTCGCCGTCGAGGCGATGCGCCACGAGCTCAGCGAGCTGCCGATCTCCGCCCGAGTGGTAATCGGCGAAGGTGAGCGGGACAAGGCGCCGATGCTCTACATCCACGAGGAGATCGGCGCCCGGGTCGGCAAAGCCGATCCCAGCGAGATGATCGACCTCGCCGTCGACCCGCTGGAGGGCACGAACCTCTGCGCCACCGGCGCTCCCGGTTCCGTCGCAGTGCTCGCCGCCGCGGAGCGGGGAGGGCTGCTGGAAGCCCCGGACGTCTACATGGAGAAGATCATCGTCGGGCCCACCGCCCGCGGACGCGTCCACCTCGACGCTCCCGTGGCGGAGAACCTGCGAAACATCGCCGACGCCTTCAACCGCGAGGTCAGCGATCTGACGGTGGTGGTGCTCGATCGCGATCGCCACGGCCAGCTGATCAACGATATCCGCCGGGCGGGAGCCCGCATTCGCCTGATCGGCGACGGCGACCTCTCCGCCGGAATCTCCGCCGCCGTCCGCGGCACCAGCGTACACGCCGTCATGGGTACCGGAGGCGCGCCGGAGGGCGTGATCACCGCCGCCGCAATGCGCTGCCTGGGAGGCGAGATCTACGGCCGCCTCCTCGCTCTGAACCCAGAGCAGGAGGAGCGCCTGCAGCAGATGGGCATCACCGATACCCAGCGCATCTACTCCACCAAGGAGCTGGCTCCCGGAGACAACATCGTGTTCAGCTGCACCGGCATCACCGACGGTGAAATGCTGCGCGGAGTTCGCTTCTTCGGCGGCGGCACCCGCACCGCGACCCTCTTCATGTCGCTGCGCAGGAGCTCGATCCAGTTCATCGACACCATCCACCGCGAGAACCTCTACCTCCCGGTGCAGTTCAAGTGAGCGCCGCAGCTCGAGTGACGATGGCTCCCGGCGCTAGCCGTCAGCGCAACGCCTCGGGAGGCCTTCGCCCGTGATTCAGCCGGATCATTGGATTCGCGCCTGGGGCGAGACCGGCGGCTGTGAGCCCTACGCCCCGGAGCAGGTCAACTCCGCTAGCTACGACGTTCGGCTCTCCGATCACTGGATCTGCCCTACCCGTGACCCAGAGGAGTTCAGCGGCGATCGAGTCAAGCTCTTTCCCGGAGAGGTGATCCTCGCCTCCACGCTGGAATATGTCCGCATCCCGCGATCCGTCGCCTGTGACCTCAAGCTCAAGTCCACCTTCGGCCGACTGTGGATCAACCACTCCTTGGCCGGATGGTGCGACCCTGGGTTCCGGGGCAACATCACCCTCGAGCTGCAAAATCTAGGGCCCGAACCCTTCATTCTGGAGGCCGGCCGCCGAGTCGCGCAGCTGATCTTCATGGCGATGGCCTCCGAGCCCGAGATCGCCTACGGGGAGCCCGGCTCCTCCAGCCATTACCAAGGGCAAACCGGCACCACCCGGGCCCGCCATGACCGCCCCGAAGACTGATCTCCCCTCCGCCACAGGGGACCTCGAGGAGCACATCGCTCGCCTCGCGCCATGAGTATCACCGGCAATCTCAAGACGATGGACCTGGCGGAGCTGCTGCAGTGGCTCTCCCAATCCCAGAAGACCGGGACCCTCGTCATCCATAGCGGAGAGATCGAGAAGCGGCTCTTTCTCGACAAGGGAAAGATCATCTCGTCCTCCTCCACGGACCCCCGGGAATACTTGGGCCACTTCTTGGTGAGCCATGACCTGATCACCGAGGAACAGCTGGCGACGGCCATGGAGATGCAGTCCACCCAGCAGATGCTCCTCGGCAAGATCCTGATCAACGAGGGCTGGGTCGACGAAAAGGCCCTTCAGCGCATGCTGCGACTGAAGGCTGAAGAGGGCATCTACGACATCTTCTCGTGGTCTGAGGGGGAGTTCCGCTTCCTCAACGATGAGCTCCCGAGCCGCACCTTCGTGCCGCTGAAGCTGGATCTCACGGGAATTTTGATGGAGGGCGCCCGGCGGGTCGACGAATGGGCCCGAATCCGCGAGGTGATCTCCTCCAAGAACGCCATCCCCGTCACCTTCGGTGACTTCGAGGGAGAGCTCAGCCCCGGCGCTCTGAAGATCCTCAACCTCATCAATGACCGCCGCACGGTGGAAGAGATCCAGCTGCAGTCTCATTCCAGCGAATTCTTCGTCTCCAGCGTGCTCTTCGAGCAGATCAAGGCGAAGCGGGTGAAGGTCGTCGAGCCTAGAGTGGTGAAGGTGGAGGTCCCGGCACCCCTTCCAGCCCAGCCCGCCACCGCAGAAAGCGCTGCCGTACCGGCCGGCGCCGATCAGAGTGCAGCGCAGGGCTACCCGGGAATGCAGCCGAACCCACAGCATCCCGCGGCGGCCTACAGCGGGCACCCCAATACTCCCGCCTACGCCCCCGCTCCCGGCAACTACACGCCGCCCCATCCTCATCCCAGCGGCGGCTACCCGATGCACCAGCCCTCGGGAGGACAGGGACAGCAGCCTTATCCGGCACCCGGCGGCGCCTACCCCCACTCCAGCCCATCGCCTCCAAACCAGGGTCCCCCGGCTCAATCACCCCCGTCTTCTTCACCTCCTCCCGGACAACCCCCTAGCTCAGGGGCCGCCGGCTCGCCGGCATCCCCGGCTCCTCCGAGCTTCGGCAAAGACACCTGGGCGGGGGTCGCCGCTCACCAGCCCAATCTGCCCAACGAGCCCTCCAGCGCCGATCAGCTCGATCCCCAGAGTCTGCTCCAGGCTGCTTCCGAGGCCATCGTCGGCGGAGACTTCACCCGCGCGGTGCGCTATTTGCGGGCCGCCCGCAGCATTCGTCCAGAAGATCGCCAATTGGAGACCGCGGTCAAATCCGCGGAGCAACAAATTCGTAAGACCCTGGAGAGCAGCGGCGTCTCCGTCGACAAGGTTCCCAAACTCGCCGTACCGATGGAGACGCTCTACTCCCTCGATGTCTCCGCCCAAGAAGGCTTCATCTTGACCCGAATCGACGGCAGCTATGACCTGAAGTCGATCCTCAAGATCAGCCCGATCCCGGAAATCGAGGCCCTGATCCTCTTCCATCGCCTCCACCAGGCCGGGCACATCACCTTTTAGGCTCCTGGGTCGCGGTCCTGATTCCCGATCCTGAATCGCGGCCTGGCTCGTGCTCCTGGCCTGTGCTCTTATCCCGTGCTTCTAGCTCACGGGACCGGGGGGCGGTATCGATGGCCGTTCTTTTGGAGACCGAATGATGATGCACCCTCGCCAACCGCTCTACCTCGCCGCCCTAGCCCTCGTTCTTTTGCTAGCGATGGGCCTGGTGGGCTGCACCTACAACGCCACGCCGGTCACCGCGCCGGCGGTGAACGTCTATTCGTCCTACGACGATCCCGTTTCGGGTCAGTGGGTGCTGGTGGTCGACGACTCCGTCAACGACGCCAACCGCAACGTCAAGCCCTCGAGCTACGCCTGCAGCGCCCACGACTACCCGCTCCAGGCGGGGGATACCCTCCGCGCATCGATCTCCCGCAGCATGGAGTCCATTTTCGAGGAGGTAGAAGTGCGCTCCACGGCCCCCAGCAATAGCGCCCTCAAAGAAGGGGGCTACGCTGGCGTCATCCTGGTGCGCCTGGATCACTTCCAGCCCCGGGTGACCTGCAATATGGGCTTCTTCTCCGCCAACTGCACCGCGACCACCGACATCTCCTTCGGAGTCAACGTCCGCGGCCCGGAGGGAAGGCTCTACGGCGGCACCGCCGGAGCCAACCGCAGCGCCCAGGGAGACGCCGGCGGCACCTGCCAAGAGGTGGCCACCTGGCTCTCCGAATCGGCCCGGCTCTCCATTCGCGAAGGCCTGGAGCGCTTGGTGGAGAAGCTCGCCAACTCCGAGCGTATTCGCAACCACGGCGAGCCCCAGGCGGACTGAAGGGCCCGACGGAGGCAGGCCGGACCGAGGGTCTGGCTCAGCGAGGATGACTGAGAGACCGATCGAAGCGCGGAGTTCCGCGATCGGCGGCTATCCCAATCCGCCCCGCGCCAGCCCCGGAGCACGACCTCTCTTATCCGTGGTCGATGATCGCTCGCAGGATGTTGTCCTGGGCACGGCGGCTGCGCCACGCTGCCCGGGAGCCGTTCATCAAAAGCGAGAAAGCATAGACGCGTCCCGACTTGCCTCGAACATAGCCGGAGAGAGTCGAGACGCCGTTGAGCGTCCCCGTCTTCGACCACACGGAGCCCCGATATGGCGACTGCGCCAGCCGGCGGCGCCAGGAGGTGTCCGCCTCACCGCTCTCCGGCAGAGTCTCCAGAAAAGCCTCTCGATAGGCATGGCGGTCCATGTACAGCAGAAAAGCCGTCATCTGGTAGGGCGAGAGCCGATTGCCCCGGCTCATCCCCGAGCCGTCGGCCAGCTGATAGGTCCCCGGCTCGATGCCCGCCCGGGTCAGCACCTCCTCCACCGCCTTGAGCCCACCGGCCCAGGTTCCCTCACCGCAATGATGGAAGCCTAGGTGCTTGAGCACCGACTCGGCATAGAAGTTCTGGCTCTTCTTGTTCACCACCTCCAGGGTGGTCAACAGATCACTGCGGTGAACGGTGACTAGGCGCCAGGAGGCAGAGGGCAGCTGGGGCGCTCGAAAGACCTTCCCCTCGAGCCGTACCCCGACCTCCCCCAGGGCCGCCTTGAGGGCCGCCCCGAAGTACTGCACCGGGTCATCCACCGCCACCCATTTCTCCACCGGGGAGGCTCCGACTTTCAGAGTACCGGCGACAGTGAGGGTATTGGTGCCCCATTTGCGATCGATTTGGATCACTCCTCGGCCGCGCCCCCGGGTGCGCCCGGTGCTCTCGACCTCGAAGATCGGCAGCGGCGGCTCCACTTCCACCCGCACCGGATCCCCGGGTCGTCGTCCAGGCTTGACCCGCACCAGAACGCAGTTGTCGTTGAAGGAGAGCGCGTCCACCGGCGCTTCGTACCAGCGCGTCAGCTGATCCCGCGGCCAATCGGGGTGAATCTGGTCGCCCTGGAATTGGCCGTTGATCAGGTAGAGATCACCGCCGATGCGGTCGATCCCCTGCCCCCGCAGCTCCTCTCCCCAGCGGCGAAAGACCGCGTAGATATCCCCGTAGTGGAAGCGGCCGGAGAGATTGGGATCTCCCCCTCCCACCACCGCCAGATCTCCATCCAGCCGGCCTTCGACCACCTGGCCCCGCACCGCGATCCGAGTCTCGAAGGAATGCGCCGGCCCCAGAAGCTCGAGGGCGGCCCCGGAGCTCAACAGCTTGGTGTTGGAGGCGAGGATGCGCGGAACGTCCGCCTGGAAGCCATAGACGGTGCGGGTAGTGGATAGGTCGACGATATGCACGCCAAGATCCGGAGCCACTCTGCGCGCCGCTGCTACCTGGCGATTGACCTCAGCGCGAAAGGCTGGACTGGTCGCTGAAGAGACCGCCGCTGAAGAGACGGCCACTGAAGAGACGGCCGCTGAAGATGCAGCTGCCGAAGATTCCGCCACCACCGACGTCGTCACCCCCACCGGACTCAGGGCGAGAGCCAGGAGCAGAGGCAGCAGGAGACGGAGGGCGGAGGAGCGGAAGGACGCGGGTAGGAGCTGCACGGACCTCACAACAACAAGCCCGCGATGATCGCGGTTTGGAAGCAGGCTAGGGTTCCAGCGATCATCGCCCGCACTCCGAGGCGGGCGAGATCCTGCTTGCGCTCCGGAGCGATGGCCCCAATGCCGCCGATCTGAATGGCGATAGAGGAGAAATTCGCAAAGCCGCAGAGAGCGTAGGTGGCGATCACCGTCGAGCGCTCCGAAAGGGGCTCATCCCCTTTGACGATCTCCGACAGCTGCTGGTAGGCGATGAATTCGTTGACCATCGTCTTGACGCCCAGCAGAGCGCCCACCCGATGGGCCTCGTCCCAGGGAACTCCCATCAGCCACGCCAGCGGCGCCAGCAGCCAGCCGAGGAGCGCCTCGAGAGCCCAGCCCTCCTGCCCGAAGAGCTCGCCGACGGCTCCAAAAGCTCCGTTGACCACCGCCAGCAAAGCGGTGAAAGCGAGCAGCATGGCGCCGACATTGAGCGCCAGCTTGAGCCCCTGGCCGGCCCCCTGGGCCGCGGCGTCGACGGTGTTGACGTAGCTCTTCTCGACCTCCATGCTCACTTCGCCGGCGGTGACGCTCTCCTCCGATTCCGGATGCATCAGCTTCGCCATCACCAGCGCCGCCGGCGCCGACATCACGCTCGCCGCCACCAGGTGGCCGGCGGAAATCCCCATCCCGACGTAAGCCGCCAGCACGCCGCCGGCGATGGTGGCAAAGCCGCCGCTCATCACCGCCATCAGCTCCGACTGGGTCATCGCCCCGACGTAGGGCCGCAACAGCAGCGGCGCCTCGGTCTGCCCGACGAAGATATTGCCGGCGCTGGCCAGCGACTCCGACCCCGAGGTCCCCATGAACTTCATCATGAAGCGGGCAATCCAGCGCACCAGCCACTGAATCACGCCGAAGTGATAGAGCACCGCGATGAAGCTGGAGAAGAAGATGATCGTCGGCAGCACCTTGAACGCGAAGTAATGCTCTTCGAAGCCTTCACCAAAGATGAAGCGAGAGCCCTCGTCGGCATAGTTCAGAAAGGTGGTGACCCCCTGTCGGGTGGCGTCGAAGAAGCGGCCTCCGAGCTCCGTCTTGAGGATCAACAGGGCGAGGAAGAGCTGCAGGCCGGTGCCCACCAGCACTACCCGCCACGGAATACGGCGCCGATCGGTGGACAAGGCCCAGGCCAGGCCCAGCATCACCACCATGCCTAAGAGGCCGCGAAAGACCACGGGATCCAGGAGGCTCAGCGGCCTCCATCCTCCAGGTAGCTGAAGAAGTCGCTATCGGTGGACAGCACCAGAGTAGTGGACTCATCGATGGAGGTGCGGTAGGCCTCCAGGGAGCGCAGCAGGGCGAAGAACTCCCGAGTGTCGCTGTTGCGGTTGTAGGCCTCGGCGTAGATTCGCGTCGCCTCCGCGTCAGCGGTGCCTCGGATCTCTTCCGCCTGACGATTCGCCTCAGACAGGATCTGGTTGAGCTCGAAGGTCTTGCGGCCGAGAATATTGCGCGCCTCGCCCTCACCCTCGGAGCGGAAGCGGGCGGCGATACTCTGGCGCTCGGCGATCATTCGATTCTCCACCTGCCGGCGGACCTCTTCCCGGTAGTTGAGGCGCTTGAACTGCACGTCGAGGATCTCGATGCCGAGGCCCTGGGAGCGATCCTGGGTATTCGCCAAAATCTGCTGGCGGATTCCCTCGCGGCCCAGCTCGATGACCTCCAGCCGGTTCTCCGCCTCGGGCTCGCTCTCGTCCGGCAGGGCTTCGCGGCCGACGGTGGTGCGCACCACCTCCACCAGATTCTGCTTCGCCAGGGCGTTGCGGGTCTCACCATCGATGATGTCGTCGATGCGGCGGCGGGCGCCGTCTTCGTCCTTCAGCCGCTCGAAGAAGCGCAGCGGATCGGTGATCCGCCAGCGGGCGTAGGTATCGACGATGATGAAGCGCTTGTCGAGGGTCGGCACCTCGTTGGTCTGGCCATCCCACTCCAGGAAGCGTCGGTCGAAGCGATGCACTTTCTGAATGAAGGGCAGCTTGAGGTGCAGCCCGGCGGTGCTGACCGCATCGCCGATGGGCTCACCGAACTGAGTGATGATCACCTGTTCCCGCTCGTCCACCACGTACAGGCTGGAGGTCAGCACCAGGAACAGGATGAGGGAGCCGAAGAGAATCAGTGGGGCGCGCATCAATTGGATCCTCCCTGGCGCTGGGACGAGTTGGGGGACGAACTCAAAGAACCGAGACCTTCAAGCCCGAGCAGGGGCACTACGGTGGCGGAATCGCTGTCCACCACCACCTTGTGTCCGGCCTTCGGCAGCACCTCGCCGACGGTCTCTAGATATAGCCGGCGGCGGGTGACCTCGGGAGCTTCCCGGTAGGCCTCGTAGAGGGCGTCGAAGCGCGCCCCCTCACCGCGAGCGCGGTTGACGCGTTCCAGCGCGTAGCCCTGCGCCTCCTGCACGATCTGCTGCGCCTCACCGCGGGCTTTGGGAACCGCTTCGTTGAGCTCCTTCTCCGCCAGACGAATGGAGCGCTCTCGCTCCTGCTCCGCCTCATTCACCTCATTGAAGGAGGGCCGCACCGCCTCCGGAGGGGTGACGTTCATCAACACCACCTGATCCACCACGATGCCGGTCAGGTAGAGGCGGTTGAGCTCCTGTAGCTTGACCATCACCAGGTGCTCGATCTCGGTACGGCCGACGGTGAGCACCTCGTTGACGGTGCGATCTCCCACCACCTCGCGCATCACCGCCTCGCTCATGTCGCGAAAGGTCTCCTCGACATTGCGCACCCGGAAGAGATAGAGCTCCGGGTCATCGATGCGGTATTGCACCACCCACTCCACCACCGCGGCGTTGAGGTCACCGGTAAGCATTTTGGCCTCCGCCGGGAAGGCGCGCTTCTCGGAACGCGCATCCCCGCCCGTACCGACGGTACGGAAGCCGAATTCCTGCTTCATCTGCCGCTGCACCGGCACCTTGATCACCTGATCGATGCCGAAGGGTATTTTGAGGTGAAGACCCGGTCCGAAGACCCGAGCTTGGGAGTATTGACCGAAGCGCAACACCACGGCCTTCTCTTCAGGGCCCACGGTGAAGAAGCTCGTCCATCCCGCCATCAGCGCTAGCACGATGATAATCGCCCAGCGGATCGCGGATTCGGGAGCCTCGGGCAATTGAACTTCCAGCTTCGGAAGGTCCGGTCGACCGGAGAAAGGGTTGTCGCTCATGAGGTCCTTTCGGCAAGGGCAGTGCGGGGGGCATCCCGAAGTGAAGCTGCTGAAGCTGCTCACCTGGGATCCCTCACGGAGTCCACGAGACCTGAGACTAGCTGGGCCGCCCCGCTGGCGCAAGGCGGCCCGAGGAAGCACCCGGCGGGCACCTCTACCTGATTCTTCGCCCCCGGAGCCAACCTCGATGTGCCCAGACAGGCGATGTTGCCCCGGGCGGGCGCTAGGGCGCCCGGGGCAACCCAGAGGACGCTAGAGAACGAGCGTCAGAAAGAGACCCGAAAACTCCCGAATACCGAACGCCCCGGCTGCAGCACCCGCTGACCGGTGAAGGGGTTCGGGGCGTCGAGATGCCGAGCGTAGGCCTCGTCGGTGAGGTTGTCGACGCCGAGGGTGAGGGACCAGCGATCCACCAGCTCGAGGCCGAGGCGGAAGTCCACCCGCTCATAGCCCGGGGTCACCTGCTCGAATCGGCTCACCGCCACTCGATCCTGCTCCGCTTCCGCCACCGCCTCCACGGACGCCCACCAGCTCGCGCCAGACGGGGCGTAGCGCAGCCCCAGGCGGGCCGCCAGGGGAGGCATCCCGAGAGCCGGCTCGTTCAGCTCTTCGTCCTCGCCTCGCACCCAATCCACCACCAGCCAGGACGACCAATCGTCCGCCAGCGGACCCCGCAGCGCTAGCTCGCCGCCCCAGAAGGTCGCCTCACTGCCGTTGACGTAGCGGTACACCAGTGGAGGCGAGAGCGGCAGACGCCGGGGGATCTCCGGGGCCGCCTCGATGGTCACGTAGTCGTCCAGGGTGCGGTAGAAGGCGCTCACCGCCACGCTCCAGCCGCCGGTCGTTCGACCCTCGACGCCGGCATCGAATTGCAGCGCCACCTCAGGGGCAAGACTAGGGTTGCCGACGAATTCCGAAGCCCGCTGGAAGCGCGTCGCCGGGAAGCGATCGGAGTAGAGCTCCAGGGTGCTCGGTGTTCTCACCGCCCGTCCGATGCCCACTCGCGCCAGCCAACTCCCTTCCAGTCGCCATTGGGCGCTCACCGCAGCGGAGAGATCATCCTCATCCCGATCCAGGGAGTCGAGGGTCGCGCCGCCGGCGATGGTCTCCAAGAAGAAGTTCGAGGCGCGATCGATTCCCGCGCTCCAGCTGTCGAAGCGCACCGTACCGCCCACTTCCCAACCGTCGCCTCGGCGCACTCCCTGCACCCAAGCGCCGGTATCTTCCAGCGTCGAATCTCCCCACACGATGTCCTGGAAGAGCAGTCGATCCATATCGCGACGGAAGACGAAGCGATCGGCGGCCTGCTCTGCCTCGTAGCGATCGAGGCCATAGCGCCAGGTCCAGTCGCCAGAATCCCGCTGCGCCCGTAGGCGGCCGCCGATCGTATCGGAGGTCGTCGGCAGGTCTACCCGCAGGGCGAAGGGTGGGATGCGCCCGGGCATCGCCACGGCGGTGGGCTTGCCGCTGTTGTTCATGCGGTGATCCTTGAGATTCGCGTAGACCTGAACGTAGATCTCGCTCCAATCTCCAGAATCGGGCACGAATTGAGCCCCGAGGGCGTGAGAATCGGTGTCGAAGAGCTCCGCGGTGAGCAGGCGGCCAGCGTATTCCACATCGTCTTGGCGCTGCAGCGCGCCGCGGTATTGCAGCAGCCAGGAGGGGGAGAGCTGGAAGCCCAGGGAGAAGCGCCCTTCCAGGGACTCGTACTCCGCGTCCACCGAGGAGTCATCCCCGGCGTCATAGTCGTCTCCCTGGCGGCTGGAGAGGCCGAGATAGAAGCGCACGGTCTCGGTGCCGCCCCCCAGGCTGCCCCAGAAATCCGAGGCCGAGCCATTGTCTCGATAGCTCGCTCCCAAGCGCCCCTCAGTCTCCACCGCCCCGGTGGAAAAGGCGCCGGAAGGGGTCAACACTTCCACCGCCGACAGAGCTCCTGCCCCCCAGCTCAGGGCATAGGGCCCCTTTACCGCCCGCACCTCTTCCACCGCATAGGGGCTGACATGGCTGATGCCCGAGTCCATCCTCGCCGGGCCGGCGGCCAGAAGCCTCGTGCCATCGACGAAGAGGGCGAGCTGGTTCTCCTGCAGGCCCCGCACCGCGGGCTCGAGATTGATCGTGCCGCGGCGGGTGGCGTCCAGCCCCGGCGCCTGCTCCAGAGAGCGGGCAAGATCTTGGGGCCCGGATTCTTCGAGCAAATCGCCTTCGATGAGGGATTCCGCCGCCAGCTCCGGCAGGGTCGCCGTCACCGTCACTCGGCCCTCCACACGCTCCTTGCTCACGGGCGCCGATGAAGCGTCCTGCTGCTCGTCGCCGTCCGCAGCGGTCTCCGCCAGAGCGACCGGCGCCATCAGCGAGAGCGCCAGCAGAGCTCCAATCGCTAGGACCCTACTCCCCAGAGCCTTAGTGAATTGGACCGCACCCCGGGGCCTCGGCGCAAACCCAGCCCCGGGACCCTCTCTCCTGGGGCTCACCGCTTTGGTCATGGAATTTCTGCCGATCGCTGTCCTGTTCCTAGTCTTGCTCCTGGACCTGCCTACAGCCCTACTCCCAATTCTGCCCACAGCCTGCGACTCGTCGTTGCGAGTGTTCATTTCCTAAGTCCCTTACCATCGTCGAGGTCAAATTCACATGCGATTTCATGGGTCGGCGATCGCTGGACCCGAGCCACGGCTCGAGCCCGAGGGCCGACGGACGCCTCGTCCCAGACGCACGAGAGGCGCCCGAGGCGGCGTCATTGCCGACCGCCGCGGCGGCGAGACCCAGTCTCGGCGCAGGCGGTGAGCGATGAAGTCGAAGGAAGGTTGTCGAAGCGGTCAGGCTGCGGGAGGGCCGCGCAGGGGAGGCAGGCTGCGGCCCTGAGCGCGATGCGGATCAATCGCCGAGACCCTCGCCGCCAATACGGGAGCTAGCGGGATTCCGACCCGGGGCGACTCGATCGTCGCGAGGGTCTGCAGCGGCAGAGCCCGGGCGATGGTGCTGGCGCAACTCTCGGCACACGGGCTGGTGGGAATCCAGCGCAGCGGCGCTTCGTCTCCCGATGCCCGGGCATCCAGAGAGCAGGCCATGAAGCATTGGCTGCCGCAACAGCAGTCGATCTCTTCGCCGTGGCTCTGCCAGCTATCGGCCCAGAACGCCGCCTGGGGGGCCGCCCAACAGAGCGCCACCAACAACAGGATCCCCGCCCACCCCAGGGCTCCCCGCCTCACACTCACCACAGCCCGCCACATAGCCCGCCACACAGCTCGCCAGCCCTGGTCCTGCCCTCGAGCTCGAGAGATCCTCGCCAAGGGGACGTTGAGAAATGAGGTCACCCGCTGGGTCATCGATCGCTTCACGATCGTTGACACTAACACTCTTATTTACTCGCCAGAGCATCTCGTTCATGGCCTAAGCGGATGAATCGCTACTAAAATGCTCTGTACTAATTCCTCCCCCAAGCCATCCTGAATCAGGAAGTCAGTCCTCGGGAGATCGATCCTGAGGCGACCAATCCCCGGGTAGGCGCCAGCATGCGTTATCATCGTTCAATTCGAAACTGACTCCGATCTTTGGATTCGAATGCCCTATGCCTGAATCAAAGCCCTCTTCCAGCTCCTCTTCAGCCGCAGCGTCCAAGCAGCCCGGCGGCGAGAAGGGAAGTCGCCAGCGCAGCGGTAGCCGGCGAACCCAACAGCGAACCGCGATCCGCGAAGCCCTGGTGCGAACCGGGCGTCCCCTGAGCCCCCAAGAAGTTCTCGAGGTGGCCCAGGAGGACGTTCCCAGCCTGGGCATCGCGACGGTCTACCGCAACCTCCGCTTCCTGGTGGACGAAGGCGTGATCAAGACCGTGGATCTTCCCGGCAGCGGCAGCCGTTTCGAAGTAGCGGATCTAGCCCACCACCACCATTTCCACTGCCAGAATTGCGACCGAGTCTTCGATCTCCACTCCTGCCCCGGAGACCTCGGCAATCTGGTGCCCGACGGCTACGTTCTGGAATCCCACGAGATCATTCTCTACGGCAGCTGCCCCAGCTGCCCACCTGCCACCGAATGACCTCCCAGCACCTACGGCCTCCCCACCACCCCTAAGGCCGAGCCGCTAGAGAACTCAACTCTCCCTTCCTCACTCAACGCCACCAGGGCCTGCCTCGGGCCCTCGATGGAGCGAGATCCCCTATGAGCAGCAAGACCCCCGCCGGTGAGCCGGCCAGCGACGGCAGCACCGTGCTCAGCGCCGACGAGCGCAAGAAGCGCTACAAGAAAAGCCTCAATCTGCCGAAGACCTCCTTCCCCATGCGCGCCAACCTGGCTCAGAACGAGCCTCGTTCCCAGAAGCGCTGGAAGAAGGAAAAGCTCTATCAGCAGATTCAGCAGCGGCGCGCCGATGCCGACACCTACGTCTTCCACGACGGCCCTCCCTACGCCAACGGGGATATTCACGTCGGGCACCTGCTGAATAAGGTCCTCAAAGACATCGTCGTCCGCAGCAGCCACATGGAAGGGCTGCAATGCGACTACATCCCGGGCTGGGATTGCCACGGTCTGCCCATCGAGCACAAGGTGCTCCAGGGCCTGGTAGAGAAGGGCAAGATGGACGCCATCCGCGACCTCGACGAGGACGTTCGGCGGATGGCCGTGCGCCGGGAGTGCGCGCGCTACGCCGGCAAATACGTCAAGACCCAGAGCCAGCAGATGCAGCGCCTGCTGACCCAGGCGAATTACGACCAGCCCTACCTCACCATGCAGCGGGACTACGAGGCCGGGGTGCTGGAAGTCTTTGCCGACCTGGTGGATGAGGAGCTGATCTATCGCTCCCTAAAGCCGGTGCATTGGTCCATCGCCAACGAAACCGCGCTGGCGGAGGCCGAGCTGGAATACCAGGATCGCGAAGATCCTTCGATCTACGTGCTCTTCCGCGCCGCCGATTCCGCCGCGGTGGCCAGGATCTTCGACGCCCAGGTCAGCGCTGACGTCAGCTTCATGATCTGGACCACGACGCCCTGGACCCTGCCGGCGAACCGCCTCATCGCGGTCCACGAGGACATCAACTACAGCCTGGTACATTACCGACTCCAGGGGCAAGGACTCCAGGAACACGGGCAGCAGAGCGCCGAGCCCCGGGAAGTGCTGGCGGTGGTGGCCGACGACCTGGTGGAGCCGGTGGGCCAGCAGGCCGAGGTGGAATCCTTCGAGGTCCTGGGGCACGCGCCCGGCAGCCGCCTGGTGAACCTGCGCTACCTCCACCCCTTCCTCGATGACTTCGACGACACCACCTCCGACGACGGCCGGGTGGTGACGGCGAGCTACGTCACCCTGGACGACGGCACCGGCCTGGTGCACACCGCCCCGGGCCACGGCCAGGAGGATTACCAGACCGGCCTGCGGGAAGGGATCGAGGTCTACTGCCCGGTGCGCGGTGACGGTACCTACGACGACACCGTGCCGCAATGGATCCAGGGGGTCTCCATCTGGGACGCCAACGAGCTGATCGTCAACGAGCTCCAGCGCTCCGGGTCCCTCTTCCACCATCTGCGCTTCGTCCACTCCTATCCCCACGACTGGCGCTCCAAGACCCCGGTGATCTTCCGCGCCACGGAACAGTGGTTCATCGCCGTCGACCAGCCCGGCCGGCAGCGTCCGGTGTCGCTGCGAGACGCCGCCCTGCAGGCCGCCGAAGAGAGCATCGACTTCGTGCCCAAATGGGGCGAGAAGCGGCTTCGGGGCATGCTCGAATCGCGGCCCGATTGGTGCATCTCCCGGCAGCGCGCCTGGGGCCTGCCGATCCCCGCTTTCCGCCGCGCCGACGGCTCCATCTTCCTCACCGTCGCCAGCGTGCGGGCGGTGGCGGAGGCTTTCCGCCGCAAGGGGTCCGACGCCTGGTTTGAGGGCAGCCCCGAGGAGCTGCTGGAGAGCTACGATGCCGCCGCCGATCCCCAGGCCCCAGAGGGGCTGGAGATCTCCGGCCTCACCAAGCTCTACGACATCTTCGATGTTTGGTTCGAGTCCGGCTCCAGCTGGAACGCGGTGCTGCGGCAGCGCGACCTGGGCTTTCCCGCGGATCTCTACCTGGAAGGCTCCGACCAGCACCGGGGCTGGTTCCAGCTCTCGCTGCTCCCCGCCCTCGGCGTCACCGGCCAGCCCCCCTTCCGCCGCCTGCTGACCCACGGCTTTATCGTCGACAAAGACGGCCGCAAGATGAGCAAGAGCCTCGGCAACGCTCTGGTGGTAGATGACCTGCTAAAGCAATATGGCGCCGACGTCTGCCGCTGGTGGGTTTCCTCCCTGGCCTACGAAGTGGACATCAAGGTCGACCTGGGCTACTTCAACGTCGCCAGCGAGTCCTACCGCAAGGTGCGCAACACCCTGCGCTTCCTGCTGTCGAATCTCGCTGACTTCAACCCCCAGGAGCACGCCCTCGACCTCGCCGACATCGAGGCCGACTCCATCGACGGCTGGGCCCTGCAGCAGGCCACCGACCTCGGCCACCGGGTGCGCGAGGCCTACTCCGCTCAGCAGATGCGCAGCGCCCACCTGGCCCTCTTCGACTTCTGCAACGACACCCTGTCCTCGGTCTACCTCGACGCGGTGAAGGATCGCCTCTACTGCGACCGCCCGGATTCCCGCCGTCGGCGCCGCACCCAGAGCACCCTCCACCACATCGCCGAGCTGCTCTGCACCCTGCTGGCACCGATCCTCCCCCACACCGCCGACGAGGCCTGGGAGGCTCTCCACGGCAGTGGTAGCGGTAGTGGCAGCGAGAGCGTCCACCTCGCCACCCACCCGCCGCTGGCTTACCAGGCCAGCGCTCAGTGGGCCCAGGTGCTCGAGACCCGGGACCGAGTCCTCAAGGCCCTGGAAGAGGCCAAGGGCCGCGGCCTGGAGAACTCCCTGGATGCCGGAGTCGCCCTCCAAGACGACGGCGCCCTGGCGCCCTTCGGCGACGACCTGGCGGATCTCTTCGGCGTCTCCCGAGTGGAGCTCACCGCCGACGGCGGCCTGGAGATCCAGGACCTCCGGGAGCAGCCGAGGTGCGAGCGCTCCTGGCGCCGCGATGCGACGGTCAGCCAGCGCTCCGACGGCGGCTTCCTCAGCGACCGCGACGCCGAGGCCGTCGGCCTCGCCTGATCGCCGCCTAGAAACCAGCAACAGCACCCACAGCGTGCAGAGCGCGCACAGCGCAGCGGAGGGAAGATGAGCCAGTCGGGGGACCCAAGCACTCAGGACTTTCACGCCCTGCGGCTCCAGCACTACGACTGGAGCACCCCGCAAGGGGCTCGGGAAGCGGTGCAGAGCATCCACGACCTCGCCCTCGAGCACGCTCTCGGCACCATTCGCTGGTATTACCGCAAGCGCAAGCGCTTCCGCTCCCGCGCCCAGGGGCTTCGCTTCACCGCCACGATCCTGGCCATTCTCGGCGGCCTGATGCCCCTGCTGCAGCTCAACTTCGGCGCCGTGCTCACCAAAGCGGGCTACGACCCCACCACCCTCAGCCACCTCGGCTACCTCTTCTTCGGCCTCGCCGCGGCGCTCCTCGCATTCAACAACTACCTCGGCTACTCCTCCGCGTGGATCCGCCACGTCCTCGCCGCGCTCAAAATCAAGCGCCTAGTGGAGGACTTCCAATTCTCCTGGATGCAGCAGATCGCCGGCCTCAACACCGCGGCGAAGCAAGCGTCAGATCCTCAGCCGGAAGCCCAGCAGGCTACCCCCGCTCCGGAACAAGCACAGCCCGCCTCGGACCCAGCCTGGCGCCAGGAAGTCGAGCAGCTCCTCCAGCTCGTCCACCACTTCTCCGACCAGCTCAACGAGCTTGCGCTCCAGGAGACCGAGACCTGGGCCGCAGAATTCTCCCGCGACCTCTCCTCCCTCGAGAGCCTGGTGAAGAAAGAGCACGTCCCCCTGAGCTCCAACGCGGCTCCGAGGGCGAACCCGCCCGGTGGGTCTCCTTGAGGCTTCCCGGCTGCTGGCCGGGCTCCGCTAGCGGGCCAGTTCCAGCTCACGACCCGATCCCCCCTCAACCCGCCGTCAACGACCTCGCCTGCTGAGCCGCAGCGTAGGGGGAATCCGCGAAGGGTCCGTCGTAGGTCAGCTTGCCGTAGTCCAGGCGCAGGATTCGGTCCGCCGCGGAGTAGTAGCGGTCGTCGTGGCTGATCACCAGCACCGTCTTGCCCCGGGACTTCAGCTCCGGCAGGATCCTGGTGTAGAAGATCTCTCGGTAGCTCGGGTCTTGGTCCGCCGCCCACTCGTCGAAGAGGTAGATGGGGCGGTCTTCGAGGTAGGCGACCATCAGCGCTAGGCGCTTACGCTGGCCCTGGGAGAGGGCGAGGGTGGAGAGGCGCCCTTCCTCTACTTTGACCTTGTCGCCGAGATCCAGCTCCTCGAGGTAGCTCGCCGCCCGGTCGTCGAGGCCGTCCCCCTGGAGGCCCAGGAGGGTCTCGAAGAGATAGGGGGTGGCGAAGACCGCCGAGAAGAGCTGTCGATAGTCGTCCTGGTATTGGGCGGTGACCTCGAAGTCCCCGAGGGAAAGGGAGCCGCCGGAGGGCTCGTAGAGGCCCATCAGGACCCTCGCCAGGGTGGTCTTGCCGCTGCCGTTGCCTCCTACCAAGAAGACGACTTCCCCGCGCTGTAGCGTCAGGTCCACCGGCCCCAGCTGGAAGGCATCGTCTCCCGAGCCCTGCAGATAACTGATGCCGTCGAGCTTCAGGTGCTGCCAGTCTCCGAAGGACTCTCCGATTTCCCGCGGAGAATTTGCGAGGGCGCCTGCGTCGAGGCTCAGGCGCAGGGATTCCACTTTGTGCACGGAGACCGCCGCCTGGCCGAGCATGGGAATCAGGGTGAGCATTCCCTGGAGCGGGTTCATCAGGTAGAGCAGCGCGAGGGTGTAGCCGAGGATCACCTCCGGCGTCGCGGTGAAGAAACCGGGGGCGACGAGCAGCAGTAGCCCAATGACGACGAAGATCAGCACGTTGCCCCAGGTCGCCGCGGCGATGAAGATGGTCATCGCCGAAAGGGTCAGCGAATACAGCCGCCTCGAAACGATTCCTACCTGATCGACGAAGTCTGCCGAACGGAGACGGTGAAGCTTGAGCTCCTGAAAGCCCTCCACCAGGTCACGGAAGCGCTCCATGAGCACGTCGTTGTCCTCACGGGCAGCCTCGAAGCGCCGCATGCCCATAATGGTAGGGACCTGATACGTCACCACACCCACGGCAAAGACCGCGAGAAAGATCAGGAAAAGCTGCCACGAGAGCCACACCATATACACCATGCAGCTCGCCACGATGGCCGAGGCGACCGCGAGGGTCGGCACCTGAATCATGCCCGTGCTGATCGCCCCAATATCGGTGGTCAAGGTGGCGAGAAGCTTTCCAGAGCCGAGCTTTTCAATCCGGGCCAGGGGGGTGGAGATAATGCGCTGCGACATCTCGATTCGCAGCGACTCCACCAGGCGCTGACCGATTCGAACCAGCAGGAACCCTGAGAGAAGGCGGGTCACCACGACCACCAGGCAGAGAACCGCATAGGCCAAGAGCTGCGAGTTCTCGCTGACCAGGCGCCCTGCGCCGGTGACCAGGTCGTTGATCAACGCTAGCAGAGCCGTATTGCTGATCCCGCTGATGACGCCAGCAATGATCGCCGCGACCAGCGGGAGAGGGGCACGACGGTAGAGGTACAGGATGATTTTCATCGACTGGGGTCCTGGCTCGGCGGAGAAGTAGAAAGCCTCGCGGCTCCACTACAGGGAGCCCGAGGCGCGAAATGATTAGGAGTTAGAGAGGTAAGGAGAGAGCGAGGGGAGCCGCAGAAAGGGCGGATTCAGTCGTCGAGGACGACCTCTACGTACTCCGGGAAGGGCTGAATCCGAGAGAGATCGTTCTCCAGGATCAGAATCCCGTCGTCGCGGGTCTCGATCTCCTGGAAGCCGGCCACCATCTTGTAGGTCACCAACATCATGCGGTTTCGGCCGTTGTGGCGGAATTCCGCCCGCAGCTTCACCCCGGCTTCGTTCGCCAGGGCCATCAGATGGTTGAGCATGATGGTGCCAACGCCGCGGGACATCACCCGGCAGGACATCAGCAGGAGCTTGACGTTCCACACCTCCGGCTCCTTCTCCACCAGGGCGAGACCGATCTTGCCGTAGGTGCCGTAGCGGTCGTCGAGGCTGGCGATGAGCAGGAGGTGCTCTTCGGACTCCCGAAGCTCCGCCAGCTCATCGTAGGAGTAGGTGTAGCCGGTGGTGTTGAGCTGGTTGGTCCTCATGGTCAGCTCTTCGGCCCGCTTGAGATCTTCTAGCTTGGCGGCCCCCAAGACGAACTTCATGTCGAGGTCGGCGAGGAAGTCCTCCTGGGGCCCGGTGTAATCCTCTTCCACCTCTTTGCGGCGAATGTCCGCCTGATACATCGCTCGGCGCTGAGAGGACTCATCGGTGATGAAGCGGGGCTGGAAATCCTCGAGCCCCGCCAGCTCCGAGACCTGATCGGCGTCGAAGGTCCGCACCTCCTGGTGGGAGTGGCGCACTTCGTCCCGCTCGAAGGCCTGGTCGTCGATGAAGGCCACCGTATCGAGGCCGATATTGATCGCTTCGGCGATGCGCTGCACGCTTCCGGCCTTCGAGCCCCAATGAATCTGGGGATAGAGGAAGAAGTGATCGATCCCCAGCTCCTGGAGCTTCTCCAGCGCCGGCTCCGACTGGTTCTTGCTGGCGATGGAGTGCAGCACGCCCTTCTCGTCCAGGATCTCCAGCCCTTCTTTCACTCCGGGGCGCAGATCGCCGGCACCCCCTTCGAGCAGAGTTCCGTCCCAAACGGTGTTGTCGAGGTCCCAGACCAGAACCTTCACGACCTTGAAGGATTCCTTCTCGGCGGCGATCTTTTGGTCTTGATCCTCGACGGAGGACGATGGGCTAGCGGTCAACGAGTCGGTGGTGCTCATGAGGAAGATCTCCTGGTCGGGATGGCCGAGATGAGGAGCCAAGAAGGAGGAGCCGGAAAGGAAGGAGCCGGAAAGGAAGGAGCCGGAAAGGAAGGAGCAAGCGCCCAGGCTCAGTGGCTCAAGCCCCTAAAAGCCCTGAGCCCTGAGCCCTGAGCCCTGAGCCCTGAGCCCTGAGCTCAGAGCTCCTGCAGGGGATAGCGAGGAATCGACAGCTGCTGAATCTGGGTGCTGCCTTCGATGATCTCCAACACCTTGGAGTCCCGCCAGTGGCGGGCGACGGGATAGTCGTCGGAGAGACCGTTGGCGCCGTGGAGCTGCACCGCGTTGCCGGCGGATCGGGTTGCCGCCCGGGAGGCGAAGTACTTGGCGATCATCGTCTCCGGCACCGCGGCGGGATCCGCCGAGCGGCGAAGGTGGCCCGCACGAGCACAGAGCAGCCGAGCCGCCCGGGTGTCCGCGATCATGTCCGCCAGCAGTCGCCGAATCAGCTGATGCTCTTGCAGAGGGGCGTCGAATTGCACCCGCTCCGCAGCGTATTCTCGGCTCGCGTCGAGGCAGGCCTGGGCGATGCCCACCCCGCCCCAGGCGACGCTGTAGCGCCCGTGATCCAGCGCCGTGGAGGCGACGTGGGTGACGCCAAAGCCGATTCGGCCGACGCGGAATCGGGAGGGAATGCGGCAGCCGTCGAAGTGCAGCTGGGCGACCATCGACGCGCGGGTGCCCATGAAGTCCTGCATCGGCGTGCGAGAGAAGCCCGGCGAGTCGGTGGGCACCAGGAAGGCGCCGATCTTGCCGTCTTCGTTGCGCGCGAAGGTCAGCACCACGTCGGCGAGCTGGCCGAAGGTGGTCCACTTCTTGGTGCCGTCGAGGACGAATTCCTCTCCCTCTTGGCGTACCTTCGTCACCACTCCGGCGGCGTCGCTGCCGATCCCCGGCTCCGAGAGTCCCAGGGCCCCCAGCAGCTGCCCCTGGGCCATCGCCGGCACCAGCTCTTCCTTGACCTCGGGAGTGCCCCAACGGTGAGCCGCCAGGGTCACCATGTCGTGCACCGTGAGCAGGGAGCGCACCGAGGAACAGGCCCAGGCGATCTCCTCCGTCAGCAGACCGTAGGTGACCAGGTCCATCCCTCCACCACCTACCGACTGCGCCACCGGGGCGCCGAGCCAGCGGTGCCGAATCAGTCCGTCGACGAGCTCCCGGGGCACCGCAGCATCGCGCTCCCACTGCCCCGCGTAGGGAGCGATCTGCTCTCGGGCGAACTGCCGAAAGGCCGCCCGCAGCTCCCGCTGAGCTGGCGAGAGCTCCATCCACATGCCCGGCACTGTTTCGCTCTGCACGGCCTCGCTCTCAGGGTCAGAAGGGCCGGCAGAGGCGAGGGCTTGAGCTTCCATGGTAAAGCCTCAGACCCCGGCACCGGCGGGCTGCTTGCTCTCCACCAGGGCGTCGATGTTGTTGATGGTGCGGAAATTCTCGAAGTCGAGATCGTCGTCCTCGACGGTGATGCCGAATTCCTTCTCCACGAAGCCCACCAGCTGCATCGCCAGCAGGGAGTTCACGAAGCCCAGGGCGAAGATGTCTTCGTCGTCCTTGAGCTCGTGATTGCGGAAGAAAGTCGAGAGAAATTGACGAATTTTGCCTTTGCGTTCAGCCATGTCGTGAGTCTCCATCGGTGGGCGCGACGGCGCGCGCCCTCAACCTGCAATCCCGTAGTTGAAAAAGCCCCGGCCGCTCTTGCGGCCGTGTAAACCGGCCCACACCATTTTCTTCAGCAGCGGGCAGGGGCGAAACTTATCGTCATTGAAGCTCTCGTAGAGCACCTCGAGAGAGTAGAGGATCGTATCCAATCCGATGAGATCCCCGGTGGCCAAAGGCCCCATGGCGTGCCCGAAGCAGGTGGTGAACAGGCGATCGATATCGGCGGGCTCGGCCACCTGGTCCTGCACCAGGTAGATCGCCTCGTTGATGGTCAGCATCAAGACTCGGTTGGATACGAAACCCGGCATGTCGTTCACCACGATGCCTTCCTTCCCGAGACCGCTCAGGAAGGACTCCACCACCTCGAGGGTCTGCTCCGAGGTATAGAAGCCCCGGATCACCTCCACCACCGGCTTCATCGGAACCGGATTCATGAAGTGCATCCCCACGACCCGATCCGCCCGCTCGGTGATCGAGCCGACGCGGGTGATGGAGATACAGGAAGTGTTCACCGCAAAGACGCAGCGTTCCGGGCAAATGGGATCAATCGCCCGATAGACCGGCTCTTTGGCCTCCCACTTCTCGATCACGTTCTCGATCAGGAAGTCCACGTTCGAGAGCGACTCGTACTCGGTGCTGGTGGTGATCCGGCCGAGAATCACCTCCGCGGACTCCGTCGGCGCCGCTCCTCCCGGGGCTCTTTTCGCCAACAGCTTCTGCATCCGCAGGTTCTGTCGGATCTCACCGAGAGCCGCCTCGAGACGCTCATCGGTCAGATCGATGAGCACGACATCATGCCCCGTCTGAGCCAGATTCTGGGCTAGGCCGACACCCATCACTCCGGCTCCGACAACACCTACACTCTGAAAACTCTCAGGTTTATCCGTCATGTCACGTTTCGTACTTTCGGTTTCTTGGAGTTGAGAAGATATAGCGAGATGTACCCGCAGGCTGCCGATCTTCGATGAGGATCGTCGATCTGCTAAGAATCAAGGTCACCGAAGCGGTCAGCACAGCAGCAAAGCCTAAGGGGCTATGAGCTGCGCTTCAAGAAGGCGCTCCTTCGAGCCTTGACGCCGGTCTGAAATCCAGGCGCCGAGGGCGGCGGCCCCATGGCAGCGGAGTCGCGAAGCGCAGAGAACAAAGAGAGCCATTGAGGCGCAAAGAGCAATGCCGTGCGACTCCCCAGCATCTCAAACTCGCCGGGAAACCAGTGCCAGCAGCACCCAGGGGTGAAAGGTGACGGTGGCTCTTCAGCCCCCTGACGATCGAAGATTCGTATGGCAAAGACGATGACCATGAAGGTCGAAGACGGGGCCGTACGATGGAAAGCCATGAGCTCTCGATGTTCCGTTCCAAGATACGGCTGACCCACCCGAGGGTTTAGTTTCCGAAGGCCACAGGCCAGCGACGTTACGACCGCGCCCTTCCTCCATGGAGAAAGTGCCCCGAAGAGCCGCTTCGGGACACTATGTGCTTCGAGGAGGGGTTACGAAACCGTCATTCAGAGGCCAGATCTGAGAGAGCAGCCCTGAAAGAACGGTAGACCCCGACCCGGCAACTCTCAGCCCAAGGCGAGAGAGATCCCGACTGGTGTCTATTTCCAGGGTGCCTCCCGCACCCCAGGCGCTAGCGGCGAGCCTGGCCCCGCTGCCAGCTCAACAGAAGGTTCTCGACCACCTCTGCCCGGGGATCCTCGCAAGCCGTCGGCAGATCCACCTGCAGCCCAAAGCGCTCCAGACGTACAAAGGGGCTCTCAGGAAAGAGGATCGGAACCTGAGGGTTCGCCGGCCGAAAGCCGTGCACCAAAGCCTGACGCTGAACCGGCTCAGAGAGCAAGAAGTCGAGAAAGACCTGCGCCCCTTCGTGATGATCCTCGGTGCTCCAGGGGGCATCCAGAACGTAATAAGGGTTCTCGTTCCACAGCGTACGGTTTGGGTACGCAACTTGGAGATCTCCCCAGCGACCCTGGGCATTCTTCAAATAGTCGATGGCCAGGTTTTCGTAGACGAAGAGCGCGTCGTAGGTCGAAGGCCCCTTCAGCACCATATCCCGCATCATGTTGCCGGTGCTGTTGGCCAAGCCAGAGATCGAGCCCTCGACCTGCTGCATCCAGTCCTGAAAGCCCCCGTCGAGAATATCCGCCAGCTCCAGGCCCTGGGTTTTCTGATGGTAAGTGTAGGACATCAGCACCAGGCTCATGAGCCCGCTATTGGACTCATTGGGGTGGGTATGGCCCACCTTGAACAAACCCCACTCGGGCTTGTTGGAGATCGACGCCCAGCCGGATCGCTCCTGTAGCGCCTCGCTGATGCTCACAAAGTCGAGCCGCGAGTACCTCTGCAGGTAGGCGTCGTAACGCTGCTTCCACATCACGAAGACCATCGGAGTCAGCGCCAGGGGATCGTCCGTCAGCAGCGGCTCATTGCCGTGCTTTGCCGTCCAGTCGCGGACAAAGACATCGGTGTAGAGAGCGCTGGCGGGGCTCCAGACGTGAATCCGCTCGTCCCCGGCGAGGGCCGCCTGAGCGCCCTCCAATGAGCCCATGGGGATCAGCTCCACCTTCACCTTGCGGCCTTCTTCGCTGTTCTCGAATTCCTCTACCGCCCACTCCAACCATCGCCGCTTCTCGGTTCCGTAGGCGATGCCGATGGTCACCGGATCCCCGGAGAAGACCGAGCGGCTGCGGCTCTGGCGCTGACCTTCCTCCCCTTCCTGAGCCCCGCCGATGGGGAGGTTGAAGTCCCCACCCAGCAGCCACCAGGCCCCAGCCACACAGCCGAGGATAAAGACGAAGACGACGAACTTGCCGAGGATGGTCAATCCGGGTCTAGAGTTTCCTTGGCTGCTCATAGCTTCCCTTTCGCCGCGAGCTTCGGCGGACGAAGATTCGGTTGAAGATTGGAGACCATCGCGCCACCGAAAAGGCGACCAGAGTCAACGTTAAGCATAGAGGTAGAGTCGGGCATCAGCCTAGAAAGCGACGACGAGTATCGAAACTCACCGTGGGCTGCCGTCGGATCCAGAGCCCATGAATCCAGAAGATCAGAAGAAGGTCGAGATCTCTCGGAAGACGTTGCGGATCGTGCGCGGATCGCCCTGATAGAACTTCGCCCGGGAGGCGTCGGCAATGTTCTCCAGCGCGTCCGCGTTGACGTCCGGGCTGTAGCCGATAGTGAAAATCCGCACTCCCACCCCCTCGGAGCCGGCGTCCACCATGCTCAGCACGTCAGCCTGCTGCTGCTCACTGCGGGTGTCCTCGCCATCGGTCAGCACCACGATGGCCTGAATCCGCTCTCCGGCGCTGCCCCGCTGGGCCTGGAGCTGCTGCGCCCGATAGGCCTCGATCACCGAGTCGTAGAGCCGAGTTCCCCCGTTGGCGAACACCCCCTCGATGCGCTGATGAACATCCTCTCTCACCGAGCCGAGCCGGACGCTCTCGGCGACCCAGACGCTCTGATCCGCGAAGGTCAGCAGGGAGAAATAGTCCTCGTCGGAAAGCATGTCGAGGAGCTGCTGAGCACCGGCTTTGGCGTTGGCCATGCGCTCTTCTTCTCGCATGCTGCCGGAGGTATCCAGCACCAGGGTCACTTCCGAGCGCTTCTTGTTGCGCTGCCAGAGCTCCCGGATCGCCTGCATCACCTCCGGCGTCGGCACCTCGAGGGTGGTCTGGGGCTCTTCGGGGTTCACCCCATAGCGCCGAGTCACCGGCTCCCCAAGGGGCACCTCGACATTCGCCGGGCGGAAGCCGAAATCCAGCGCCCGCAGCTGGCGCTCCGGCTCCAGCAGCCAGTCGATGTAAATCTGTGCCGCTTCCCGATGCTCCTCCTGGACCCACGGACGATTCACTACGCCGACGGGGTGATCCGACCAAAAGGTCCCCTCCTTGGGGTAGATCGCCACTACCGGAAAGGGAAGATCCTGCTGCGAGCGATAAGACTCGATGATCATGTTCTCGTAGAGCACCGCGGCGCTGAGGTAGGAAGGCCCGTTGGCGAACATCTTGCGCCCGAAGAAGCCGGTGGAGCTGCCGTAGTGCACGATGGAGCTCTCGATACCGCGCAGGAAGTCAGCCGTCGCCGGCTGGTCGACATCTTCTCGGGTGAGCCCAGCGGTCTTTCCGGTGGCCGCATAAACCTCCGCGAAGAGGGAGATCAGACCGCTGTTGGAGAAATCCGGATGAGTATGCCCCAGCTTGAAGGTTCCCCATTCGGGATGCCCGAGGGACGCCCAGCCATCGGGATCCTGAGCCAGCTCCAGGATGTCGCTCCAGCCGAGGGAACGCTCCCCCCAGCCCAGGGTCTCCGCCATTGGCTGCCACATCGCGATCACCACCGGCGAGAGCACTAGATTCTGCGTCCTGCCGATCAGGTCATCCCCCGTCTGGGCCCGGGATTCGGCATTCCCTAGCTCGATGAAGGCCGCGGATGCCGGGCTCACCAGATGGGCCTGGCGGTTCTCGGTGATCACCTCATCGATGCTCTGCCCCGAGCCCATGGGGATCGCCTCGACGAAGATCGGGCGCCCATCCGCCAGGGTCGGGCTGCGGCGGTTGAACTCCTCCGTCACCGCCTCCAGCCACTTCTCCTTCTCCGAGCCGTAGGTGAAGACCAGCTGCACGGCGTCCTGCATAGACCCCAGACGATCCTCGTCCCCCTCACCACCACAGCCAACGATCGCAACCGCAGCCGCCGATCCGCCGAGCGCAAGCAAGGCCGAGAACAGGCCCACGCCGAACCGCCGGCGCCAAGAAGCACCGCGGGGCGAGGAAAAGGGAAAGCGCTTGGGGAGCATAGACGTGAATCTCCTAACCGAGATTTCTTGGAAGAGAGACGATCGCAACGAAGGCTTAGGGTGGTGAGCAGGGCGTGAGCCACAGTCTACTCAACTCACTCTCTGCCTACTCAACTCAATCTCTGCGACCCCGCCGCCCAGAGTCTCAATCTGCTCTGCGCGGACAGGTCGAGCGATCGAAAGGATCGGGTAAACCTCAGCCTAGCCTACGCTTTCCCAGCGCCTGATGCTTCACCTTGCTCCACGTTGTGACATCGATGTCAGAACTTTGTCGGGCGCCACGGGGCCTAGCAGAACGCTGCCATTGGCGCTGAACAAATACACCGGTACCCCTCCGAGGCCGAGACGCGCCAGCCGTAGTCGGGGAGCCTTCTGCCGCAGATCGGGGTTTGCAGAGTCGACTTCCTCGAGCCACTTCAGCTGGGGTGAATCGGCCTCGGCAAGAGCGATCGGGAGCTCCGTTTCTAGGCCTCCATTGGCGGTGCGCACCCAGAGGTCTGCATCGAGATCCGCCGGCACCGCAAGATCGATCGAGCCGTTCATCGACACCATGGAGAGAGCCCCGTCAGGGTTTACCTGATGAAAGCTAGCGGTCACCGACCCGTTGGCCGCCGTCACCACCGCCGAACCGCCACAATCGAGTAGCTCGATGGATCCGTTGAGATTCTCTACTTCATGATCGCCCACCAAACCCTGGGCCAGAATCTCTCCGCCGCGCTCCATTCCAGCCAAGAGCGACGTGCGGCGAGGCACGTAGATCTCGAGATACGCCCCCCAGAAGCCCGCTTCCCGCAGCGGACTGCGCACGGTGATCCGGTTGTTCTCCTCGCTCACCTCCAGCGCCGTGGCGCGCTCCACGTCCTGCGCCCCGTGCTCCGCGGTGCCGTCAAAGCGGGCCCGCACCTTTACGGTGTCTCGATCCTGCCCCATCACGCGAATCTCGCCCCAGGCCACCTGCACATCCAGCTCCAGCGGCAGGCCTGGCTCACTCAGCTGAATCTCGGGCAGCTCGCGGTGAAATTCAGCAGCGCCCTCAGAGAACCCGGCCCCCTCAGCCGGCTGCGGCGAGAGCATCGCGACCCACGACAGAAGGCAGAGGGTGAAGAATTTCAGCGGGAAGCACTCGATCGCTCCTCGCTCTGCGTCGATCTTCGATCCTCGCCGCGGCGGCGAGTCAAACGGGATGTCCTGAACCATGGTTTATCTCCTATGGGAAGTGTGTCCTTGGAAAACCGCTGCACTGTTGAGTCTCGGGCTGTTGAGTCTCGGGCTGTTGAGTTTCGCCACCTGTCGGGCAGGCTTCGCTACCCGTCGGGTCTTGCTCGTCTCCCCGTGATGCGCCGGCGGCTAAGCTTCATTCGATCTCTTGGGGCTGAGGCCCACGGGGAACCCGCCAGCCGACGGAAGTTCTAGCGATCAACTCGTGATCCCCTAGCAAGAGGGCTTCCCGAGCCAGATTTCGGGTCAGCTCCGACCGTTCTTCATCCCTCGCTAGTGTGCGAAGGTGCCCTCGAGCCTCGGGGGTTCGCTGCCTTGTGAGTAGATCGACGATGATCAACTCCGCATGGACAGATCCCGACGCGTTCACCAAATCGTCGATCCACCGAGGCTCGCGCAATCGCTCCTGCAGCCAGTCTTCGGGGGCCAGGGCGATCGCCTCGAGGGCAGCGCAACGAACCGGACGGCTGGTATCACTCAACGCGATTCCTTCGAGGCTCTCCAGCAGGTCGAGGGGGGTTCCTCGCTCCGAGCCCGCCGCCAGGAGCGCCGCGGCAACGCGATCGGCAGCGAGGGGGGAATGAAGATCAGCTTCCCGCTGCGCCACCGCCGCTCCGGGTCCAGAAAGCGGCCGGATCCACAGCAAAGCGGCTCCGAGACTCAGCAGCAGAAGCGCGGCGACCAAAATCCGCCGCTGCCGGACGGTCCGCTGCCTCGCAACTTGCTGCCTCGCAACTTGCTGCCTCGCGATTTGCTGCCTCAGGAGCGCGATCGGCGCAGGGCGAACGATTCTCGGATCGTCACCGGGAGCTCCGAGCCTTCCAAGATCTCTCCACAGAGCGATCAGCTGGCGCTCTCGGGCCGGGTATCGCGGCTCTGTGTCCGAGGCGAGCTCCTCCGCCCGCCGCTCCGCTTCGGTGCTCTGCGCTTCGGTGAGCTCTTTCCACAGCTCCTGCAGCCGCTTCTCGTTCCGCTCAGCTTCGCTCATGACCGACCTCCTCCACTCGCTTCAGTCGCCGGGCTAGGTCCAATAGCGCGCGGTGAACCCGCACCTTCACCGCCCCCTCGGAAATCCCCAGGGCCTCGGCAATCACCGCGTAGGGCAGGCGCTGCCATCGCGCCAGGATCAGCAGCTCTTGGCGCTGGGGGGAGAGTTGGCGAAACGCCACCGCCAGGCGCTCTAAGCGCTGACGATCTTCGGCTTGCTGCAGCGGCGAGGGTCGCCGATCCTCCAGCATCGCCACCTCCAGGCCAGTAGTCTGGTGCTCGCTACCTCTAGAGGAGACCGGATCTGTATTCCCCACCCTGCCACCGGCGCGGTGGGCTCTGGCCACAACGCTGCGCGCGATGCGATAGAGCCAGCCGCGAAACGACACCGGACGCAGGAAAGACCGTCGATAGCCCAATACTCTGAGGAAAGTCTCCTGAAGGAGATCTTCGGCGATCGACGGAGAGGCCCCGCGAAGCCGGAAGTAGCCCACCAGCTGACCGGCGAATCGCTGATAGAGAATCTCTAAGGCCTGGTCATCCCCCTCCCGCGCCCGAACCATGAGCGCCTCGGCGCTGACGCTCTGCTCTGCAGAGATCCGCACCCCATCGCCGGGGTCTCGCTGGGCACCCAGCCTCTGGGAAAGCACCGGAGCATCGTCACGGAAAGTCTTATCTCGTGCCATCACCCAGGAAAAGCCGCTGGCTGAGCAATGGTTACGATATTCCGCAAAGATCCCGCCGACGCCTCGGCCACCGGTACCTCAACTACCGGCACCTCAGCTCCCGGCGATCCTCCTTCGGGACAGGCGGTGACCGCCGCCCCTCGCCCTCAGTAGACCTCCGGAATGACGTAGCTCTCGAGAGCCTCGATGGGCTTCGGGTATTCGAGGTCGAGCCCCTCGAGAACCTCCAGGAGGATCTCCGAGGCGCAGAGGTTGCGGTACCACTTCTTGTCCGCCGGCACGACCCACCACGGGGCCCAGGGAGTGTTGCAGCGGGTCAGGGCCTCTTCGTAGGCGTGACGGAAGCGCGGCCAGAGCTTGCGATCCTCGAGATCTCCGGGGGAAAACTTCCAGTGCTTGTCCGGATTGATCTGACGCTTGCGCAGCCGGTCTCCCTGCTCCTCGGGACTGATGTGCAGGAAGAGCTTGACGACGGTGACTCCACTATCCGTGAGCAGCTTTTCGAAGGCGTTGATGTGGTCGTAGCGAGCCTGCCACACGGGATCCGGAACCAGCTGCTTGACCCGCACCACCAGCACGTCCTCGTAGTGGGAGCGATTGAACACCGACACCCTGCCGCGGCGGGGGGTATGGCGGTGCACCCGCCACAGGAAGTCGTGGGCGAGCTCCTCCTCTGTGGGCACTTTGAAGGGCACCACTCGCACCCCCTGGGGGTTGAAGGCCCCGAGCACGTGGCGGATCAGGCCGTCTTTGCCGGCGGTATCCATGCCCTGCAGGACGATCAGCAGACCGTGGCGATTTCCCGCGTAGAGGCGCCGCTGCAGCTCGTTGAGCCGAAGATGATTGTCCGCCAGCCGAGCCTCGCCGGCGGCTCGCTTCCAGTCGGTGCCGTCGGGAGCATCATCGTGGCGAGGGTCGATAGCGTCGAGGTCGAAGCGCTCCCCGGGAGCTACCCGAAACCCGTACCCTCTGGGCTGATTCTCCGCGTTCTTCTTCGAGCTCATTCCTTGCTCTCCTGATCTGATTTCTGGGCCTCTCGCCCCTCGTCACCGCCGTGGATCGAAGCCTTCTGATCGTCGTCCAGGCCCCTCAACTCCCCGCTGCCTACCCTCAGCTCGCCCGTCGAACCTTGCTTGAATCCCTGGAGCGAGCGATCTGCCTTGGCGAAGGCTAGAGAGAAATAGAGGCGGGTGTTGATATACCCCGCGAGGAAGCCGAGGCTGCAGAAGATCAGCACCATGGCGATACTCACCGAGCGGGCCATAGCGGTGGGCTCTTCTCCGCTAGCCATCGCGATGAATTCCGCCAGCTTCACCACGCCCTCGGGAATCTCCCGCAGCTCGATGAGTCCGACGCCCACCAGGGTCTTGGTGAGCCAATCCGAAACCCGCTCCAGATTGGTATTCACCCGCAGGTCCGAAACGGCAACCTGCCGATAGCGAGTGGCGGCTTCATGCCGCCCGGAAGCGGCCGCTCCCTCCCCACCCGCAGCTTCGAGAACCGTCGTTTGCCCCGCTTCCTGAGCCGGTGCCGTGATGATCCGCTGCTCGTCGCTGACCTTCGGAATGCCGAAAAGAAAGCCTACGAGCACGCCGCAGGCCAAGAAGGAGCTAGCCCACAGCAGAGCGGCGCCGAGGGGGATTTGGTGCTGGAAGAAAAGTAGCGCCAGAGCCGTGAGCATCGGCAGCAGCACAAAGAAGAAGGAATCGCGGTACGCGCGCCAATACTCCTGCATGAGGAAATCAGCGATCTCGGCGGGGGACTTCATAGGCGGCACCTCATCAGGTGTCGGAGCTAGGATGAGAAGCGAATCGCTCTGGACGAAGAATCTGCGAATTTCGGTCTACGAAGTATAGCTTCCACTTCCGGAGTGCTCGTCACCGATCGCCCAGGACAAGGCCCATCTCGAGGACCTGAGTCGAGAATCTGTACCGGGGCCCGGATCGAGCCCCGAGGGCGAGGGCCTCAGAGATAGCCCAAGGCTTCCAGCTGCTGACGAAGCTCCGGATCGAGAGATTCGGGGCCCGCGGACTCCACCGGCGGCGCCCGGCGCTCGCTGTCGAGCCACCGCAGCCGGGATTCCAGCCAGCCGGCGAGCACCGGGCGACAGGGAGCGAGATCTTCCGCCTCCGCCGGGCTCTGGTCTCGAGCAAAGAGCTGAGAGCGCCCCCCGGAGCGGCGCCCGGAAGCCCGAGACAGGGGCCGGATCAGCTTCCACTGGCCGTCGATCCAGCTCTCCGCTCGACGATCGAAGTAGTGCAGATGAGCGAGCACCGGCTGCCGCTCTCGATCCTCGCCGAGGCTGCCCTCTGAACCCAAGCCCAGGAGAGGAGCTCGGCTGAATCCGTCTAGGTCCGCCGGCACCTCCAGCCCCACCAGATCGAGCAGAGTGGGCGTGACGTCCACGTGGCTCACCGCCTGATGGACTCGAACTGGCTCTACCGCCCAGGAAGGCGGCAGGCGCATCAGCCAGGGCACCGCCAGAACCTCGTGATGAAGATCTAGACCGTGGGTCCACTCCTCGTGCTCGCCGAAGGCCTCGCCGTGGTCGGAGAGGAAGACGATGACGGTGTCGTCCAGCAGGTCCCGCTCCTCCAGGGCATCGAGAAAGCGCCCGAAGGTCGCGTCCTGAAAGGCGATCTCCGCCTCGTAGAGGGCCTTGAGGTCTCTCGCCAGGGCGGGCGAGCCCTCCATGCGTCGCTGCGAGAGAGCCGACATCATCTCCACCGACCCGAGAGCTGAGGGCCGTGGCCCTTGCGCCACCTCCACTCCCGGCGCAAAGCGGCGCTGATAGGCCGGAGGCGGGGTGTAGGGAGCGTGGGGGTCTACGGTGTGGACGTAGAGAAAGAAGGGTTGCTGCTGCCCTGAGGCAGGATCCCCGTCGTAGATCTCGTCCAGCCACGCCAGCGCGCTGCGATGGAGTCGCGGCGAGCGCGGCGCACCGATGTCCCAATGCTCCTGCACGCTCCCCTCACTGAGGAAGACGAAGTGATCGAAGCCGCGGTGAAAGCCGAAGGCTTCGGTCACGAAGGCGTTGGCCACCACCGCCCCGGTATGCCATCCCGCCGCCCGGAAATGCTCCGCCAGGGTGGGCACCGAGGGATCGAGAGGGGAATCCAGACGCACCGCCCGATGGCGACGAGGCTGCAATCCGGTGAGGATCGACGCGGCGGAGGGCTTGGTCCAGCTGCTCTGGGCCGTCGTGTCGGCAAATACCACCCCGTCCTCTGCTAGGGCATCGAGGCGTGGTGTTAGACCGGGGCGACCGCCGTAGGTGCCGAGCCCGTCGGCCCGCAGGGTATCCACCAGGTAGAGCACGACGTTGACCGCAGAGGGCGAAGGGAGCGACTCCTGCCGAGAGGGATTTGCCGCTGCGGGCGAGGGCGCCTCGGGCTCCACCGACTTGGGCTCCACCGGCTCGGGCTCCACCGGCTCGGGCTCCACCGGCTCGGGCTCCACCGGCTCGGGCTCCACCGGCCCCCGGCTCACCACCCGTGGAGCCTTGATCAACAGGGCTCCCCCGGACTCTTCCTGCTGCGCCAAGGCCTCGAAGCGAAGGCGAACCAGGCCGCCCCATCGCGGCAGCTCCAGCTGCCGGGGTCCGGTGCCGCTCCACTCCTGCTGCGCTCTCTTCGGCGAGTCGACCGCGGGGCCTCCAGCGGGACCGTCCTGGAGAGCCTCCACCGCCAATCTCGGTGAACCCAGCCCCACCGCTTCCAGCCCCAGCACCTTGAGAGAGCTCTTCGGCTCCACCCGCAGAAAGAAGTCCACCCGAGACCCTGCCGGCAGCAACAGATCCTCTCCCACCGGCCTCGGCTCTCTCGGCGTCTCTTCCTCGCCCCCTAGGCGCAAAGATTCACAGGCGATCCCCAGGCTTCGCCGGTCCCCCGGGATCGAGGCCACCGGGGTCTTGAGCAGGAGGCGGTTCTCTCCCGCCTGCAGCGTCTCCGCGGGCAGCTCCACCACCACCGGCTGGAAGGCTTCCTCCAAGCCCACGACCGGCAGGGAGGTTTCATTGACCGAAACCTCTAGCGGCGTTCCGCTCTCCGGGCCCCGACAGCGGAGGGTGAGGCTCGTCGCCCGGGGGCGCAGGAGGAAAAAGCGTAGCTCCGCCTCTCCCCGAGTCCAGGCGAAGCTCCGTTCCCGATCCCGCTCGTTGCGATGCCACCCGGCGCCGAGAGCTGCCCGGGCCTGGGGAGAGCCAATATCGAGGACGGAGGTCTCGCGCTCGATGGCCGCGCCGGGCCACTGGGCCGCCAGCTGATGGGTCTGCCTCAGGGCCTCTGGCGGCCCGCAGCCGAGACTCCAGGCTCCCCACGCCGCAGCGATGAGGAGGGAGCCCAAACGGCAACGGCGCAGGGGGCAGGTCCCTGAGAAGCGCTTCACTGGGAAGCGGAGCCGGGCTCCGGCAAAGCCCGGCGCAACACCATCAGACCCGCGATCGCGGCGATCACCGAAGCGCTGAGCACTCCGAGCTTCGCTTGATCCAGGAGAGGGCCCTCGCCAAAGGCTAGAGAGCCGATGAATAGGGACATGGTGAAGCCGATTCCCGCCAGCATCGAAGCTCCCACGACGGCCGACCAGCCGAAGGAATCCGGCAGCCTTGCCCAGCCGAGGCGCACCGCAAGCCATGCACAGAAGGTGATCCCCACGGTCTTGCCGATGAGCAGACCGAGGGCAGAGCCGATGGCCACCGGCGCCATCAAGGCGGTGAGACCTCCCTCCAGGGCAAAGCCCGCGTTGAAGAATGCAAACACCGGCATCACCAGATAAGCCACCCAAGGCTTCAGCCCATGCTCCAGGCGATGGAGCGGGCTTTGGGCGTCGTTCACCGCCGACTCGAGCCGCTCGAAGCGGGCCTCCTGCCGTTCGAACTCGCTCTCCGCCAGGGCCTCCTCCAGCTGCTGGCGCAGCCGGGTACCGGACCCGAAGTGCCGGATGGGTACCGCAAAGGCGAGCAGAACCCCGGCTACGGTGGCGTGGACCCCAGACTTGAGGAAGCCGTACCACAAGATCACCCCAAGAATGGCGAAGACTCCCAGGTTAGAGAATCGACGGCCGTAGAGCAGAGCCACCACCCACGCCAGCAGGGCGATCGCTAGGTAGGAGACCTTCACCGTTTCGGTATAGAAGATCGCGATCACGGCGATGGCGCCGAGGTCGTCGACGATCGCCAGAGCGGTGAGAAAGACCTTCAGCGCCACCGGCACCCGGGGGCCCAACAAGGCCAGCATCCCTAGAGCAAAGGCGATATCCGTCGCCATCGGGACGCCCCATCCGGCAGCGCCTTCTCCCCCCGCGTTGAATCCCACATAGACTAGGGCCGGAAAGACCATGCCACCGATGGCGGCGGCCACCGGAAAGGCAGCGGCGCTACGATCCTTCAACTCTCCGAAGACCATCTCGCGCTTGATCTCTAGGCCTACAAAGAGAAAGAAGAGCACCATCAGGCCATCGTTGATCCACAGCAGCAGCCCCTTGCTCACGTTCGCAAAATCACCGATCTCGACGGTGATCTGCACCTGTTTCCAACGTTCATAGTTGGAAGCTGGCTCCAGAAACTCCCAATTAGCGAACAAGAAAGCGGCGAGAGCTGCAAAAATCAGCAGGAAGCCGCTACGGCTCTCGGAGCGAAAGAATGCCTCGAAAGGCGTTAGGATTTTGGCTCTCGCAGAAACAGACATGAGTTATTTCCGTAAATCCTCAAGGTTCAAAAGGTCGTACTCAGGGTCGACGCCTGCCTGTGCTATTTTTGTCCCCCTCCTCCACCAACCCCCTGTCTAGCTTTGCCTACCGTGAGACTTTCGACTCAAGACCTCGAAGGCCTGTTAGGCCGTGTGCAAAGCGGGGACCTTCAGGCCCGCCAGAGTATTCTCGTTTTTTTGCAGGCGAGATTACTCCCCCTGGCGAAACGAAGGGTAGCAGAAGCAGATGCCGAGGATCTCCTACAGGAGACACTCCTAGTATTCGACGCCGAGCTCGATCGGATCACCTCTCCGGAGGCCGTGCTGGCCTTTGCACACCAGGTGCTCCGAAACAAGATTGGCAATTACTACCGCAAGCGAGACCGCCGCAGAGTGCACCACGTGGACTATGAGGCGGCGCCGGAACCCAGCGCGACCATCGACGCAGACCTCGAAGTTGCTGAATTAGAACGGGTTTTGGTTCGTGCTCTCGCCCGCCTTGGAGAAAAACGCCCCCGCTGTCGTCAGATCTTTGACGGTATACGGGCCGAAAAAGAAATCAAGGAAATCGCTCTCCAGCTCGGCATTCCGAGAGCTCGCGTCGATGACCGCCTCTACCGCTGTCGACGCGCCTTGAAAGAGATCCTCCGCGATGAATTCGGGATCCGCCTTTAGCGTCGTCGGTACCCTCCTTAATTTCCCGCGCCGCACACCGATCCCTCCGACCCAATGCTGCCGGAGATCGAGCATGAAGCCCCCTGAGTCTTTCCACCCTGCGCCTCGCGGCTGTACCGACCCAAGACTGGGACGGTATCTGGCCCGCTATGAGCTCGAAGCCCTCAATGAAGTTGAGCGCAAGGCCTTTCTTGACCACCTTCTTCAATGTGAAGCCTGCCACGAAGAGATTTTTTCCTTCGAAGAGGTCGCCGCCCTTTTGCGCCCCGCTTCCCGAAGCGCCCGCCACCGCGATTCGGTATCCCACCCGGTAGACGGTTTCGAACGAGAGGGCGCCGACCCACAACCCGACCGACCCTCCAAACCGACTCAGTGGCGGCGATGGATGCCCGTAGCGGCCGCGATTCTGCTGACGGCCCTCTCCACCAGCCTGCTGGTCTTCCAGGACAGCCCGAATCCGGTACAGCCGCAGGAGATTTCCTCAGAGATCTCTGCGACTCTTCCCGATTGGTCGCCCCCAACGTGGGAAAACCTCCCCGCCGACGACCGTCCTCTGCTACGCTCTATCGGCGGTCCTATGGCCGCAGGACGCGACGCCTGGAGGCGCGGCGACTACGAGACGGCGGCGGAGCAGCTCGACGCAGCCTTGCGCCTCGACGATTCTCAGGTGAACGCGTGGTTCTACCGCGGTGTTGCTTTGCTTCGACTGGGCAAGGCAGAAGAGGCTCTCCACCCTCTGCGCCGCGCGCAGCGACTCGCCGGTGGTGAGCAACGGCTGGCAAGCCGTTACTATTTGGGCATTGCCCTCGCCGTCGGCAACCAAAAAGAAGAGGCCCGAGAGATTTTCAACGGCCTGCTTCAGGATGACCCAGACGGCCTCTGGGATTCGCAAGCCCGCAAGTTTCTTGAAGCCTTGGAGGCCCCTCCCAACCTTCCATGACCTCTAGATCCAGGACCCTTAGCGCCCTCACCTTTGGGGTGATCCTTGCGCTTGGAATGGGGCTCTGGTTCTTCAGCTCACAGCAGCGAGGTCTCGATCTGGGAGATCGGTACAGCCTCTCGGGCAATGCGCCGCCTCATGAAGAGGCGGCGCTTCTGGATGCCCGGGAGCTGCGCTGGCAACAGCACCCCGACAAGGGGCTCAAATTGCTCGAGGCCTCACGGCCCGCCAACGACGACGCAAGCAGCGCTGACGCCGAATCGCTGGAAGAAGATTCAGCAGGGCTCAGCTGGGTCTGGCATTTGGAAGTCGCCAGTCTCGAGGCGGAAGCGATGCGCTTCGGCAACACCATAAAGCATCTGGAGCGCGCCCGAAGGGCGGCGGCAGAGGCCCCCGATGCGCCCGTTGCCCTGCTCACGATCTATACCTCGTACGGCAATCTCTATCGCTACTTGCTGCAGAGTGACGCGGCGGAGTTCTACTACCGCAAGGCCCAGGAAGAGCTCGCCCGGCTGCCCGAAGCCGCAAACTCCAGGCACGAGTCACCGGCGACCGCTGCCGTCGCTCGGCTTCACGCCTCGCTCTATGGCTACCTCCCGATGAGCCAGAAGGAGGAGGCTCTGCGCCATGCCAGGCTCGCCGCGCAGCTAGGCAGGAATCAGGAGCCGGAAACCGCCGCTCAAACGGCCCGAGTGCTAGCCAGCAGTCTGCTCTTGCAGCGCCAGCCCGAAGAATGCCTGCCCCAGGCCCACCTCGCTGCCCGCATCGCCCGCGACGCCGGGATCATCCGCGAGGAGGTCGCGGCCCTCAACCTCGCCGCCCTGGCCCTGCTCGCCCTCGAGCGCGATGCAGAGGCGATCGAAACGGCGGAGCGAGCGGCGGAGCTCGCGAGCCAGCTGAAGGATCCTCAGCCCTATCGAACCTCCCTCCAGCTGAGCGCTCAAGGCCACAGCCGCCGGGATAGCCCAGAGCTGGCCCTGAAGCAGCTTCAAAAGGCCCTCGAAGTGGTCGAGGAGGCGTGGGAAAACGAGCCGGTCGAAGCGCTGCGGAGGGATTACCTGCTCCAAGGGCGAGCGATTACCACCCAGATTCTGTCGAACCTCGAGGCGTTGCAGCTCGCGGACGGTCGATCTCGCGCTCTCGAAGCCTTCAAATACGCCGAGAGGACCCGAGGCCGCTCTCTGCTGGCGGAAATCTCGTTGCGGGAGGAAGGGACGGCTCTGGACGAGAGGCACCGACAGCTGCTCGAAGAGATCTCTCGGCTGGCGCGCAGGCGACTCGAGCTCACCAGTGAGCCGAACGTCGATCTCGCCGCTGTAGAGACCCTCGAGCACGAAAGATTCCATCTCGTCGCCCGACTGATCACCCTGGAATCAAGGCAGCATCGTCGTCCGGAAGCGGATGGCCCAGAAGCCTTGAAGATCCTCGATGCCGGGGATGTTCAGAAGTGGCTCGAGGAGCGTCCCGACGGCAGCACCGTAGTGCTCTACCAGCTGGGACCCAGCGATGGTTTTGTCGTTGCTCTCAACCAGCGGGGAGCCAAGCTGGCGCGGATCCCCGGCTCGATGGAGCTGGAACCCCTGGTGCGGGACTGGCGGCATTTCGCCTCCGAAGCCCCCTACGAAAGCGCCCTCGCCGTGACGAGAGGAGAAGCCAACCGGCTACTCCCGGCCCTCGATGACAGCGCCGAGAAACTAGGCCAGCTGCTGCTGCAGCCGGTTCAGGAACTGCTGGACGAAGAGCTATTGATCATCCTCCCGGATGACGTGCTCCACGGCCTTCCCTTCGAATCCCTCTACAGCCCTGGATCACCGGTCACCACGACCCAGCTCAGCGACGGCGCCTCTCCAGCTTCTTCGGCGGCGCTCCCCGCGCTCGCCAAGGCGAGCTCCCGCGGCGTGCCGCAACGCATACTCCGCACGCTCATCGCGCAGCACCGAGTGCTGTATGCCCCCTCCGTGTCGGTGATCGCCCGGCCGGAGCCATCGACCCCGGCGGATTCGGCAGACCCGGCGACCGCCGAGCCGGGTCGATTCCTGCTCCTGGGCGACCCCATCTACCGCCCGCGCACCACCCTCGCTATTCCCCAACAAGAACCCCTCATCGCCCAGGTACCTCATCCACAGCTTCGCAACGACCTGCAGCGCCTGCCGGCCAGCCGACGAGAGGTTCTGGCCATCGATCGCATCGCCCGAGAACATCGGTGGCGCACCACCCTATGGACCGATGGGGACGCCAGCGAAGCCCGACTGAGGGAGGCGGACCTTCAGAGATATCGCTTGATCCACCTCGCCACCCACGCGATGACGGATTCCTGGCAGGGGGATTGGAGCGCCATGGTGCTCTCAGCTTCCAACCAGCAACCTGCAAACCCCTGTGACGAGGCCAGCAGTTCGCTCACCAACGGCGCTCCCTGCGACACGGTAGAAGAAGGCGGCGAGGACCTCTTTGGCGCTGCCGACCCTCCTCTACAGAATCACCATCCCGGAACGGCCCCCTATAGCGCTGACGACGACGGTATCCTCACCGCCGCGGATATCGCCCAGCTCGACCTCTCCGCTGAACTGGTGGTCCTCTCCGGGTGCGAGACCGGCCTTGGCCAGGTCACTGGAGCCGAGGGGGTACTAGGGCTGGCGCGGGCCTTCCTATCCGCCGGCGCCACCCAGGTGATGGCATCCCTGTGGAAGGTAGAAGACAGCGCCACCAGCACCCTGATGACGGCCTTCTATCAACACCTCTTTACCGGCGGCCTCTCCCCCTCCGAAGCCCTCCGGGTCGCCAAGCTAGAACTAGCCAGCGCTGGCGTCGCCGAGAGGACTTGGGCAGCTTTTGTTCTCGTTGGAGTTGATCCGCAATCGAGCCATGCCGAAATCTCGCGAGAAAGCGATATTTTTTTCGATTCCGGCCACGAGATCTCGCCTCCTAGTGAAACACAATAAGCACAATCGCTGAGTCAATTCTCTTCGTTCATGTCTCCCCTAGAGGGAGATGGCGTTGAGCTCGATTCGCCCCTTCGCGGTCCCCCCGCCTCGCCGCAAAGAGACGGCCACTCCGGCCCGGGCTTGCATCGATGACCTTCAGGAAGATCGCCCTCGGTCTCAGCGATTGCTGCCGAGGGCAGCTATGATTTCGTTTCAAGGGGAATCCAGAAAGTCGAATTCCTTCGCAGGGAATCACGGAGGCGGCCTCCGGTTACCTCCAACTTTACGGGCCCTCGCAATCTCAGGGCGAGGGCTTCTCTTTCGGGAGATTCCAATCTGATGGTCCACTTACTCCTCGCCGTACTCGTATCTGCTTTCGGCGCTCCCACCGACGAAACCGCTGGCAGCTTCTCCATCCTCGAGCCACATCAAGTTCAGATTGCCGGCCTGGTTGAACAATCCTCTGAACCCGCGGCGATGGAGCCCTCCGACTGCTGCGTTGCTGGAGCTCCCTGCTGCAAGCGAGTCAGGGACAGCTACTCCGGAGACGATGCAGAGCCCGCAGCTCCGGATGCTCCTACAAACCCTCCCACCAACGTCAATGAAGATGCGTGGTGGCTGGCAGATTCCACCGGGGCCCCCGGTTCTTTCCTCACTATCACGGCGGAGACCTGCGCCGCCTGATCCCACCCTTCCCGGCGGGGCCCGCCAGGGAAAGCACATCCTTCCTTCCCCCTGAACGCCGACCTACGGGTCGGCGTTTTCCTATTGTTGGGCTCCCCATCGAGCTCCGAGGATCGCTCCTCAGGAGCGGCCCTCTAGGAACAGACCTCTAGGAGCGACCTGGGCGCCTAGATAAGATACCGGCCTCATAGCCAGCCGAATCGTCGGCATGGCCGGAAGGATGGAAATCATGCGCTTGGGAATCGATTTCGGAACCACCCGCACCGTCGTCGCGACCGTGGATCGCGGCAACTATCCGGTGCTCAGCTTCCATGGCGAAAACGGTGAAGACCTCACCTACTATCCCAGCCTCATAGCGAGCCGCGCTGGGGAGCTGCTCTTCGGCCTAGATGCCGCCGCCGCAATTCAGCAGAGCCCTGCCCTGATCTCAGCTAGCACGACCTCAACTGCTACGGCCTCAACCGGTACCGCCTCCAATGGAGCGTCGAAAACAGCGGCACAACCCGTCGCGCTGCTGCGCTCTTTGAAGCGTCGCTTAGGCGACTGCGGGCCGAACACCACCGTGGTCCTCGGGGATCAGCACTACAACGTATGGGATCTCACCACTCGCTTCTTGAAAGCCCTCCACCGCGATCTGCGAGAACGCTCCAACCTTCCCTCGCTAAAGGGTGAGCCCCTGGAAGCGGTGATCGCGGTGCCCGCCAACGCCAACTCCAACCAGCGCTTCCTCACCCTGGAAGCCTTCCGCGGCGCCGGCTTCGAGGTCCTGGCGATGATCGATGAGCCGTCCGCAGCGGGCCTCGAATACGCCCACCACCACGCCACCAAGAGCGGGCACCGACGCAAGGAGATCCTCGCCGTCTACGACCTCGGAGGGGGAACCTTCGATACCGCCTGTATCCGCATCGAGGACTATGTCCAAGGAGCCCTCGAGCACCGTGGCATCACCCAACTAGGGGGCGATGACTTCGACCACGCTCTCGCTCAGCTCGCCTGCCAGCAGGCGGGAATGGAATCGCTGCTGGAGGACGAGAGCTCCCTGCCCCTGCTGCTGGAGGAATGTCGCCAGCGCAAGGAGGGGCTCCACGCCAATACTCGCAAGCTGGTGGTGGACCTCGAAAGCTTTGGAGGGGGCGAAGCACTGGTGGAGGTGGAAGCCTTCTACGCCGCCTGTCTGCCCCTGGTGGAGCAGACCGTAGAGCAAGTCGAAGCGGCCCTGGAAGCCTGCCCTGAAGCGGGCCCCGAGGACCTCGCGGGGCTCTACGTAGTGGGCGGAGCCAGCCAGCTGCCGCTAGTGCCGCGGCGCCTGCGGGAGGGCTTTGGGCGCCGGGTCCGGCGCTCCCCCTATCCCCAGGCGGCCACCGCCATCGGTCTCGCCGTCGCCGCAGACGACGAGGCGCCGTGGCGCATCGAGCGCACCTTCACCCGCAACTTTGGCGTTTGGCGAGAAGCGGAAGGCGGCCGCCGGATGGTCTTCGACACCCTCTTCGCCAGCGGTACCCCGCTTCCGGAGCCCGGCCACGCACCCCTGATCCTGGAGCGTCAATACCGCCCCGCCCACACCGTGGGGCACTTTCGCTTCCTCGAATGCAGCCAGGTGAACGAACGGGGAGAGCCCCGGGGAGACTTGACCCCCTGGGAAGATATCTTCTTCCCTCTCCACCCCAGCCTCCAGGAGCACGGCGATCTTGCCGGCCTCCAGGTCGAAGCGATGCCCCACGGCGCCGCCCCGGTGGTCAGCGAGCGCTATGCCTGTGACGGCCACGGGATGATCGAGGTGCACATCGCCAACCTCAGCTCCGGCTATCGGCGGAGCTACCGGCTGCGACAGGGGGCTTGACGAGCCCTAGAGGCCCGTCGAGAAGGGCCAGCGCTCAGAGCTCCGGTACCAACAGCCGCTTGATCGAGCGACACTGGCCACTGTGCTCGTCGACGTCCAGAACCACCCCCGCGAGTCGCACATCGCCCTTGGCGACCTCCAATCGAACATTGGTCTGCAGCAGGAAGCGCTCCAGGCTGCGGTCGGCGCGAAAACCGATGATGCTGTCGTAGGGACCGGTCATCCCGACATCCGTCAGCAACGCCGTGCCTCCAGCGAGGATCCGCTCATCCGCCGTCGGGACGTGGGTATGGGTGCCGAGCACCGCCGACACCCGGCCGTCCAGGTGGAAAGCCAGGGCCTGTTTCTCGCTGCTCGCCTCGGCGTGGAAATCCACCACCACCACCTTGACCGAGCCCGGCAGGGACTTCAGCAGGCGATCCGCGACCTCGAAGGGAGAGTCGAGATCGCTCATGAAGACTCTGCCCTCGAGATTCAGCGTCGCCACCGAGACTCCGCTGTCGGTGGAGCCGACATGGAGTCCGTGGCCGGAATTTCCCTTGGGATAATTCGCCGGCCGCAGCAGATCCTCGCGCTTATCGAGAAGGGGCAGCCCTTCCTTCTTGTCCCAAATGTGGTTCCCGGAGCTATAGCAGTCGATAGGCAGGTTATCCAGCTCCCGCAACACGTCTGGGGTAACCCCAAAGCCCCCGGCGGAGTTCTCCACGTTCACGATGGTGTAGTCGATGCCGTGCTCGTCCACCAATCGCGGCAGCAAGCGAGCAAGGACCCTCCGACCGGGCTTACCGATCACGTCTCCGACAAACAGAATCTTCATCTTGCGTACTCCACCGCGCGGGTCTCGCGGATCACCGTTACCTTGATTTGACCGGGATAGGTGAGCTCGGCCTCAATGCGGCGAGCGATGTCCTTGGACAACCAAATCGCTTTTTCATCGGCCATTCGCTCGCTGTCCACAATGATTCGAACCTCTCGACCCGCCTGGATCGCATAGGTCTTTTGTACCCCGCGAAAGCTCGAAGCGATCTCCTCGAGCTTCTCTAGGCGCTTGACGTAGGTTTCCAGGATTTCTCGCCGGGCTCCGGGGCGAGCGGCGGAGAGGGCGTCGGCGGCGGTCACCAAAACCGCCTCGACGGTCTCAGGATCGTAGTCTCCGTGGTGGCAGGCCATGGCGTGGACCACCTCCTCGGTCTCACCGAATTTGCGCAGTAGATCGATACCGATCTCCAGATGAGAGCCCTCCATCTCGCGATCTACCGCCTTGCCAATATCGTGCAGTAGGCCAGCACGGCGAGCGACGTGGACCTCAGCTTTCAGCTCCGCCGCCATGATCCCGGCGAGGAAGGCGACCTCCTTGGAGTGCTTCAACACGTTCTGGCCGTAGGAGGTGCGATAGCGCAGACGCCCCAAGAGCTTGACCAGCTCCGGGTGGACTCCAGAGATATTCAGCTCCAGCAGCGCCGACTCTCCCTCCTGGCGAATTCGATCATCGAATTCCGCCTTCACCTTCTCCACCACCTCTTCGATCCGAGCGGGGTGAATTCGGCCATCGGCGATCAATCGCTCGAGACTGAGCCGAGCGACCTCCCGCCGCAGCGGATCAAAATTCGACACGATCACCGCCTCCGGGGTGTCATCGACGATGAGGTCGACGCCGGTGGCCATCTCCAGGGCGCGAATGTTGCGGCCCTCGCGGCCGATGATCCGCCCCTTCATCTCGTCGTTGGGCAGCATCACCACGGAGACCGTGGTCTCCGCCACGTAATCCGAAGCCGCTCGCTGAATGGCCATGGCGATGATCCGCTGCCCCTGCTTCTGGGCCTGCTCTCGGGCTTCGTCCTCGATACGCTTGACCAGGTGGGCGGCCTCGATTCGGGATTCCCCCTCGACGAGGCGCACCAGCTCGTCCTTGGCCTGCTGTGCGGTGAGGCCGGCGAGCTGCTCGAGACGGCGCCGCTCGGTCTCCAAGAGTTCTTCCAGCTCCTGCTCTCGCTTGTTGAGGCGCCGCTCCTGGGAGGTGGTCTCCCGCTCCCGCAGCGAGAGCTCCCGCTCTCGCACCCCGACCTCTTCCTGGCGCTTTTCGACGCTGTCTTCCCGCTGATTCAGCCGACGGTCCAGCTGCTCCAGCTCCGATCGCCGCTGGCGAGAGACCTTCTCGAATTCAGATCGCGCCTGCAGCAGCTTCTCCTTCGCCACCACATCCGCTTCCCGCAGCTTGTTCTCAACGCTGCGCTCCGCATCGAGCTGAATTTGGTCCGCCCGCAAACGCGCTGCGGTCTCGATGGAGTCCAGCGCTCGCCTCGCCCGCACCCACCAAAAAAAGGAGATCGCGGCAATGGCGGCGACCACCACCACCAAGAGTAAACTTTCAATGCCCACGGGGATCCCCCTCTCGATATAGGCGTCCTGAAGGACGCTGAAAGAGGATCAGGATCTCCGGAAGTCGATCGTCGGTTCTCTCCGACTCATCTCGAATCGCTACGGCGGTCGGAAACTGCCGAAAGGCAGGCCCCGAGGGAAGAATGATCGGAAGTGGAGGTCGAGTCGAGCACGAGCTTCGGGGAAGGAGAAAAGCATCCCCCGCGATGGCCGATTGGGCTGCCGTTTAGAACCTGTAAGCGTACAGGTGGGTGTCCTCACTACAAGTCATTAGACTCCTCAGGCGGACCCGAGGCATGCACAAACCTGCAGGATTTTGAACTCCCTAGGCAAGAGAGTTGGTTCTACACTTGGATGACCCATGTCGTACCCCGCAGGGGATGCCGAGCTCGTCAGTTCTTATGATCTCTATTCCGCCGTCGGTACAGCGAAGGTCGAAGGGGCCGCGATCAGGGTTCGAGCACTTGATCCAAATCCGCGGTGAGCTCTTCAACCGTGTTTCGGAGGTTGATCCGTTCCTCTTCTAATTCTCTCCGGATCTGGGTGAGCTCGTCAGCTAGATTGACCGCCGCCAGAATTGCGATTTTCGCGCTATCTACCGTTTTCACCGCCGCCGCGATTTCCCGCATCTTTCGATCGACGAGATCCGCCAGCTCGAGCAAAGTCTCGGAGTCGGCTTCGCCGCGGATGTGGTAAACGGAGTCGAAAATCTTGACGGCCGTCGTGGTGCCTCGAGCGCCCATACCGGCGTTACTTCAAATCCTTTCGTCGCCGGCTTGAAAAACTTCCCTAATTGAGAAGCCCTTTTGAAGAGTCCTGCGAAGCGCTCCGCGAGTGTCGCGATGCCGGCTTGCTCCGCAATGTGCTTGGCCGGGACTATAGCACAGGGCCCCTAGGCTCCCGTCCGTACTGTCCTATGCCTTCGCCTGCGGACAAAGCATCCCCCGCTCGCCGCAAGTCTATGAATTGCTGGACCTTGGACAGACCGACGCTCTCTGAGTCACTCTTCTTCCGAAGCCGCGGGAGGAAAGGATTCATCCTCATCGAGACTCTTCAGCAGACCTTCCAAAGTAGAGGCGAGACCCTCCACCCGATGGCGGATCACCTCTCGCTCCTCCGCCCACTGGGCCCGCTCCTGCTGCCAGGTCTCGTCCCCCGACGGGTCCTCGGAGGCTTCCGCGACGTCCTTCGATTTCGCTGCTGCGTCCTCGGCGGCCTGCTCTAAGGTCTCGATTCGCGCCACCAGCTCCGAGTTCTCTTGACGCAGTCGCTGAATCTCTTCCCGCGCCCGCCGCACCGTATCTTCGAGGGCGGAGAGCCAGGGTAAATCGGCCTGGGGAACCTCGGTCTGGGCCATTATCCGGCGCCCTCAGACCACGCGAAGCGGCGGCTCAGCTCCTGCTGTACCGCGCTCTGGCGCGCGTTCACCGCATCTTGAGTCAGCGAACCTTCCGCCGAGCTGTAGTGGAATCGCAGCGTCGTGTTCACCGCCCCTTCCGGCACTCCCTTGCCCTGGTAGCGGCTCACCAGCTGAACATCGGCGAGATCTTCCAGCTTCAGCCCATGGACCACCGCGAGGATCTCGGCAAAGGGAACGTCGAGGGAATGGGTGAGGGTCAGATCGGCGCCAACACCGGGGAAACGGGACGGCGGCGTCACTCGCAGGCCGGAGAATCGATCTCCTTCCGGCACCAGCGCAGCGGTCTCCAGCTCCGCGACGAAGAGCGGGAAGGGAAGGTCCTCGGCATCCAGAATCTGCCCCAGATAACCCACCACCTGTTCCTCGCCGGCCTCTTCCACCACCACCAGATCCGCGGCGACACCGGAAACCAGCTCTTCCCTCGCCACCGCCGCGGGTCGTACCTGGAGAGTCACTGCAAAGGTGGAAAAGAGGCTCTCTACCACGCCCTTGAGATCGAAGAAGTCGAGTTCCTTCTCTCCCTGCCAGTCGTTGCCGATGACGCCCCCACGGGCGACCGCCAGGGTCTCCCGCTCATCCACCGGCACGCCGGTGAGGGAGCTGTTCTCTTCCAGGGCGAGGAAGACGTGGCCGATCTCGAAGATCTTAACCGCACTGGCGCCGCGGCGCTGGTTGTAGAGACTCGCGCCCAGCAGGCCGGGCACCAGGGAACGCCGCATCACCCGATAGAGATCGGAGAGGGGGTTCACCAACTCCACCGCCGGTCCAGCGCCGGGCTGGCCCTGCTGGAAGACGCCGGGATAGCGGCCGTCTACGGCGGCATCCTGGAAGGCGAAGTGCACGGTCTCGGCGAGACCGCAGGCGGCGAGATGGCGACGAGCCGCCATCCCTCGGCGATAGACCGCAGAGGTATTGCCGTCGTGCCCCGAGAGCGCCGGCAGGGTTGCCTCGATAGCATCGTAGCCATAGAGCCGAATGACCTCCTCGTAGAGATCCTCCACCCGCTCCATGTCGAGGTAGCGCCAGCTGGGCACGGTGACCGTCCACCGAGCCCCCTGCTCGTCGGAGTCCGCTGGGTCATTCCGCTCGTTTGAGCTCGTCCGCTCAATACCGAAGCCTAGACCGCGGAACCAGGCTTCCACCTGCTCTCGCTCGAAGCGAGCCCCGGCGAAGGCCTCCAAGCGGCGCTGGGAGAGTTCGATAGCCCGCTCCTCGAAAGGTGCGGGGTAGGCGTCCACCGGCGATTCGGAAATCTCGCCTCCGGCCACTTCCACCAGCAGAGCCGCCGCTCGCTGCGCCGCCCAGGCGCAGAGCTCCGGATCCGCCCCGCGCTCGAAGCGATGAGATGCGTCGGTGTGCATGCCCAGCGCCGAAGCGGTGCGGCGTACCGGTCGAGGATCGAAGTAGGCGCTCTCCAGGAGCACGTCGACGGTGCTGTCGGTGACCTCGCTGTCGGCCCCTCCCATCACGCCGGCAAGGCCGATGGGTCCCGAGGCATCGGCGATGATCAACATCCCTGCCTTGAGCTCCCGCGCCTCGCCGTCGAGGGTGGTGAGGGTCTCACCGTCCCGGGCTTCCCGCACGACGATCTCCGCCGGCCCCTGCTCGTCAGCGCCCCGCAGCTTGGCCAAGTCGAAGGCATGAAGAGGCTGGCCACATTCCCACAGCACGTAGTTGGTGATGTCCACCACGTTGTTCACCGAACGCAGCCCCAGAAGCTCGAGGCGGTCGACGATCCACTGCGGGCTCGGCCCGATGGTCACGCCCCGCACCGCCCAGGCGACATAGCGGCGGCATTGCTCCGGATCCTCGATGGATACCGTCGCCACCTCTGCCGTCGGGGCTCCCCCGGCTTCGCTCTGCGCCTGCGGGCGCCGAAGCTCGCGGCCGAAGAGCACCGCGGCCTCGCGAGCCATCCCGAGATGGTTCATGCAGTCCGGGCGATTGGTGGTGATGTCGACGTCGAGAGCGACGTCCTCTCCCACCTCTTCCTGATTCTCTACCGCCAAGCCGGCAGCGGTGAGGCGTCGAGCGACCTCGTCGACCCCCTCCGGCAGATCGACGGCCTCGGCGATCCACTGATACGAGAGCTTCATCGTAGGGGCCCCTAGCTAGCCTTGAATCTGCCTAAGGAGGCGAAGGTCACTGTCGAAGAGCATGCGGATGTTCGGCACGCCGTAGCGAATCATCGCTACTCGATCGATGCCGAGCCCGAAGGCGAAGCCGCTGTAGCGATCCGGATCGATATCGCAGGCCAAGAGAACCCGCGGATCCACCATCCCGGCCCCCAGGATTTCCATCCAGCCGGTTCCAGAGCAGACCGGACAGGGATCATTGGTTCCCGGAGTAATTCCAGTTCCGCCACAGAAGGGACAGGTGATGTCCACCTCCGCCGACGGCTCGGTGAAGGGGAAGTAGCTCGGACGCAGACGCACGCCGGTATCGGGGCTGAAGAGGCGCTGAATGAAGGCTTCCAGCGTGCCCTTCAGGTCGCCGACGGTAATCCCCTCGTCGATGGCCAGACACTCGATCTGGTGAAACATCGGGGAATGGCGCAGATCGTTGTCGTTGCGATACACCCGCCCCGGGCAGATCACCCGAATCGGCGGCCGACGAGACAACATGGTGCGAATCTGTACCGGAGAGGTATGGGTTCGCAGCACCAAATCCTGGCGCCCGTCCTGATGGCTGCTGCCCTTCACGAAGAAGGTGTCCTGGGTATCGCGGGCCGGATGATCCGGCGGGAAGTTCAGCGCCTCGAAGTTGTGGAAATCGCTCTCCACCTCGGGCCCTTCCGCCACGCTATAGCCCAGCTCGGCGAAGATCTCCTCCATCTCCGCCACCACCCGGGTGAGGGGATGCAGGGTGCCTAAATCCGGCTGTCTTCCCGGCAGGGTCACGTCGACGGACGCGCCCTTCAGAGCCTGCTGTCGGTCCGCGTCCTCAAGACGAGCAGCGAGAGCCTGTAGGCCCTTTTCTACCTCGGTCTTGAGTCGGTTGACGGCCTGCCCGTAATCCCTCCGCTCGCTCGGCGGGACCTCTTTCATCCGCCCCATCAGGGAGCGCAATACCCCCTGCTTCTTGCCGACCCAGGCGACCCGGAGGGCATCATATTGAGCACGGTCGCTCACCGCCTCCGCCTCTTGGCGAAAGCGATGAGCTAGCTCTTCTAGCGACTCCGTCGGCGCGGCGTCGGCCAAGGCCTCAAGCCTCCAGGGCTTGCTTGGCGACCTGCGCCAGCTGCGCGAAGCCCTCCGGCTCCCGCACCGCCAGGTCCGCCAACATCTTGCGGTTGACGTCCACCTCGGCCTGCTTCAGGCCGTGGATCAGCTGGCTGTAGCTCAAGCCGTTGATGCGGGCGGCGGCGTTGATGCGCACCACCCAGAGGCGGCGCATCTGACGCTTGCGCTGGCGGCGATCGCGGTACGCGAAGGCGCCGGCACGATCCACCGCCTGCTTAGCGATGCGGTGGTTGCGGGACTTACCGCCCCAATAGCCCTTCGCTAGCTTGAGTATCTTCTTACGCTTGCGGACGCGCTTTGGCCCGCGCTTGACTCTCGGCATAATCGAACCTCGTTATCCATGGGTTGGACCGGGTCGCCGGCATCATCGCCGAGGGGCGATGACGACACCTCGAACCTCTGCCCCTCCAACCGATGGAGGGCGAGAAGATTCGATGGGGAGCGCGCTCCCTGAGGAGCCGCGCTGAGACTCAATTGCAGGGCCCGCTCATCGCGGAGCCTCGCTGCAGTCTCGAAGCGCCCGGGGCGTCCCGCTGGACAGGTTCGGAACAATGTCCCAGCGGTGACGCGAGTGATATTCCTTAGAGCAGGAATACCGGGGATTCCGGCACCACGACGGTGCCGGAGGCTTCAGATCATCTCTTTGATGTTCTCCGCGAACTTACCGTCGACCTCCACGGCGTGGCGCAGCTGGCGCTTCCGCTTGGTGGTCTTCTTCGTCAGGATGTGATTCTTGTTGGCGCGACGCCGAATCACCTTCCCGGTCGCGGAGATACGAAAGCGCTTGGCAGCGCCTTTGTGGGTCTTCTTCTTGGGCACGATGGCCTCCTTCGATTCGTCTCGGTCCAGTCGCCCGACGTGCACTTCGCAGGGCCGGCAGGAAGGGCCGAGGCTCGGATCGGCAGGGTCTTTCGGGAACTCGTGCGCGGACTTTGGTGAGCCGACGCGCGAACTCCCGATTATAGAGAAATCAATCTCTGAACGGCAAGACCTTTCCATAGCGATCAAGCCTTCCCGCCATCGGACATCCGAAGCGGGAGGACCGATCGCCGAGAATCGGTTGAGAGCACTGAATTGCTGAGAGCGCTGAATCGCTGAGAACGCTGAATCGCTGAGAACGCTGAATCGCTGAGAACGCTGAATCGTTGAGAACGCTGGCCAGCGGTGGTCAGATCTCCTTGCTTCGCGACTCGATTCCACCGTTGAGCCGCTCGATCAGCGCCGCCGGAGTCATCGCCTCCAGCTCCTCGCCGGTGCGCAAACGCACCGACACGGTACCGGACTCGGATTCCCTCGCCCCGACTACCAGCATGTAGGGGATCTTCTGCAGCTGAGCCTCACGGATCTTGAAGCCCAGCTTCTCCCCGCGATCGTCCAGCTCGACCCTTATGCCGGCGTCGAAGAGCTCCTTGCGCACCGCCTCAGCGTGATCCAGGAAGCGATCTGAAACCGGCAGCACGGCCGCCTGAACCGGGGCCAGCCACAGCGGGAAAGCTCCGCCGATGTGCTCGATGAGCACGCCCAGGAAGCGCTCCAGAGAACCCAACATGGCGCGATGAATCAGCACCGGGCGATGCTCGTCGCCGTCCGCACCGATATAGGTGAGATCGAAGCGCTGGGGCAGCTGAAAGTCTAGCTGCACGGTGCCCAACTGCCATCGGCGGCCCAGGGCATCGCTGACCTGGAAGTCGATCTTCGGGCCGTAGAAGGCACCGTCGCCTTCATTGATGCTGTACTCGGTGCCACGAGCTTCCAGCGCCTGCTTCAGCATCGCCTCAGCACGATCCCACAGCGCCACCTCGCCAACGAACTTCTTCGGCCGCGTTCCGATGCCGATGTGGATGTCCTGGAAGTCGAAGGTGGAATAGAGCTCCAGGATCATCTCGACGACCCCCAACACCTCCTGCTCGATCTGTTCTTCGGTGCAGAAAATGTGGCCGTCGTCCTGACAGAAGGAACGCACCCGCAGCAGGCCCTGGGTTACCCCGCTACGCTCATAGCGGTGGACTCGACCAAAATCCGCGTAGCGAATCGGCAATTCGCGGTACGAGCGGCGGGCATCGCCATAGATCAGGCAGTGGGTCGGGCAGTTCATCGGCTTGACGGCGAATTCCCGATCGTCCGCCGAGATGAAGAACATCCCCTCGGCGTAGTTGTCGTAGTGCCCGGAGGTCTTCCACATCTCCACGTCGAGAATCTGCGGGGTGAGCACCTCACCGTAGCCGAAGCGGCGGTAGAGGCTACGCACGTAATCCACCAGCAGGTTGTAGACCGTGGCCCCCTTGGGATGGAAGAAGGGGCTCGCTGGCGCCTCGGGATGGAAGGAAAAGAGATCGAGCTCTTTCCCCAGCTTGCGGTGATCGCGAGCCCGCGCTAGCTCCAGATTCTCCAAATACGCCTTCAGCTCCTTCTTGGAACCAAAAGCGGTGCCGTAGACGCGCTGCAGCATCTCGTTGCTCTCGTCGCCGCGGAAGTAGGCGCCGGAGGTATCCAGCAGCTTGACCGCGCCGATCTGAGAGAGGTTCTGCACGTGGGGTCCACGGCAGAGGTCGAGGAAATCCCCGTGCTGGAAGATGGTGATGGGCGCCCCGTCAGGGATATCCCCCAGGCGATCCACCTTCAGAGTCTCGCCGCGGGCCTCGAAGATCTCCCGCGCCTCCTCCCGGCTCACCTCCCGGCGCTGGAAGGTGGATTTCTCCTTGAGGATCTTGCGCATCTGCTGCTCGATCTTCTCGAGGTCTTCGGGAGTGAAGGTGCGAGGGAAGCGGAAGTCGTATTGATACTTCTCGGAGTGGTCCTTGCGGCCGACGTCGATCTCGACCTCCGGCCACAGGCGCTTCACCGCATCCGCCAGCACGTGCTCCGCGGAATGGCGAATGAACTCCCCCGCCTCCGGACTACGGCCGGTGATGATCTCGAAGGCGCCCTCGACCTCCAGGGGCTGGCGCAGATCCACCAGCTCGCCGTTGAGCTTCGCCCCTAGCGCGGCCTTCGCCAGACCGGGACCGATCTCCTGCGCTACGTCCAGCGCAGTCTGCCCCGCGGTGATAGTGCGGACGTCCCCGTTGGGCAGGGTGAGATTCAGCGCAGCGGTGGTCATGGGCTCGTCTCCTGGAAGGCGGAAAGAAAGGTCCTGATACACCAACGCCGGCCTCGTGGCCGGCGGATGGGGACAGGCGAATTGTAGGATTTGAACCCCGTCTCTCATTGAGCCTCGATCACCGAGGGTTCATGCGGGACGTGGTAGGCGCTAGCGGACTCGAACCGCTGACCTCTACCGTGTGAAGGTAGCGCTCTAACCAGCTGAGCTAAGCGCCTCAATCGTGATCCCCCAAATCGACACGATGAGATTTATCTCATCCTGCCGCAGAGGATCCTCTACAGCACCAGATCAGGAAGATCTGGTAGGCCCGAGCGGACTCGAACCGCTGACCTCTACGATGTCAACGTAGCGCTCTAACCAGCTGAGCTACGGGCCTGTATTCGCTTGTCAAAGACGGCGCAGCTGCGCCGCAGAACGAGGAGGCTAGCAGGGGGCCCTAGAGGTGTCAACCACGGTCTAAAGACACGGTTGAGATGCCCCGTCGGGATAACAGCCTAGATGCCCGTGGAGGCCCTGCCCCTAGATCCCCGAGCTGGAAGCAGTATGCTGCGTGAACAGCGAGGACCCGCAAAAGAGCCTAACAACCCGAAGCGCCGCCGCCAGGCCTTGTCGAGCCCTCAACCCACCCGCCGCAGCAGCCACCCCTTGAGGTACTCCCCCTCCGGATGGTCGATGGAGACGGGATGGTCTACGGCGGCGGAGAGAGGCTGCAGCAGCTGGACTCGGGTCTCGGCGTCGCGGGCGGCGGCAAAGAGGATCTGGCGGAAGAGGCGGGAGTCAATGGCGGAGGAACAGGTGAAGGTGAGCAGCAGCCCGCCGGGAGCCAGGGCCTTGAGGGCGAGGCGATTGAGGTCCTTGTAGGCCCGAGCGCCGGCATCGCGGGCTCCACGGCGCGGCGCCAGCGGCGGCGGATCGCAGACGATGAGCTCCGCCGCCGGATCTGCTGGCAGCTCGCGGAGATATCGAAAGACGTCCGCCTGGTGGAAGTCCACGCGCTGGGGATCGAGCACCTCGACGTTGGCCTGGAGATGCTGCTGGGCCCGCTCCAGCGGGCGGGGGGCAGATTCCACGGCGGTGACCTTCTCCGCTCCACCGCGCAGCGCATAGCAGGTGAAGGCGCCGCTGTGGGCAAAAAGATCCAGCACCCGGCGGCCCGCCGCCAGCTTCTCCACCCGGCGCCGGCTCTCTCGCTGATCGCAGTAGAAGCCGGTCTTCTGCCCCGCCGCCAAGTCCGCGGTAAAGCGCAGGCCGCATTCGGTGAAGGCAGCTTGCTCGGGCACCTCCCCCATCACCACTTCATCCTCCAGGCTCAGGCCTTCCTGGCGGCGAGCGGGAAGATCGTTGCGCTGAACCCAGCCCGCCACGCTCCCCCTACCGTCCTCCAACAGATTGGACAGGGCAGCGTGGGCCGCGGGGCGCAGCGACTCCAGCCCCGCGCTGGTGACCTGGCTCACCAACACGTCGCCGTAGCGATCGATGGTCCAGCCCGGCAGGCCGTCGCCCTCGGCGTTGAGCAGACGATAGCCGGTGGTATCGGCAGGCAACAGCTCCCGGCGAAGGGCCCAGGCCTGCTCCAGGCGGTGCCGAAAGAAGCCTTCATCCAGCACGGCTTCGCCCAGGGTCGCCAAGCGCACCCGGATTCGCCCGCCGGGACTGAAGAAACCAGCGCCCAAGACTCGCCCGTTGGCCGCGACCACCCGAGCCACGGCAGCTGCAGGGTCGCCCTCTTCCCGGTATACCGCCCCGGAGAAAAGCCAGGGGTGCCGCTGCCGCACCGCCTTTTCTCGCCCCTTGCGCAGATGGACAGTCACCCGGGGCTGGCCAGAGGAAGTGCTCGCCGAAGAGAGGTCAGAAGAAGACGTGGACGATGACGTAGAAGATGACGATTCGCTCATCAGCCCATAGTAATCGTTACTCCCTCAGGTTTCATTTTCCGCGCCCCCTCGCTGCTCCTTAGCCGTCCTTTGACTGATTTTTAACATTTTCCCTAGTTCGTGATTACAACCCTTTTCAGGACTCCATTCTCAGTCAGCGGGTTAGATTGAGGTGCCGCAGGAGGATCGTTACAATCACCCGACGCAACGGGCACGATCTATCGCCCCAATCACCCTACTCTGTGGCATAAGCTTCCCTTTTGGACGGCTCTCACCTCGCGCCGACTTGGCCCTTCTCGGGCTTTGTCGGCCTGGATGTAGTGAGCCCAGCTGAGCCAGCGCGTCCACTTTCCTATCCCCCTACTTTCCAATTTGGAGGTCGCCATGGATTCCTCTTTCTCGACGCCCACCGCTCCCACCACCCCGCCGACTGCTGGCTCTTCCGCCACGTCGCTGAGCCAGGCGTTCGAATCCGCCGTCGACCTCCATCGCGACGCCATCGCGCTGATCGAGCCTGGCGATCCGGCGGGGCAAGAACGCGCCACGTCCTACGGTGAGCTGGATGCTCAAACCACCCAGCTGGCGCGCCGACTCCGGCGCCGGGGCGTAGGCCCAGAAACCCTGGTAGGACTCCACGTTCCGCGTTCCGGCAACGCGGTGCGCGCCCTGCTGGCGATCCTCAAGGCCGGCGGCGCCTATCTGCCCCTGGATCCCGGCAACCCTTCCCAGCGGCTGCGCTTCATCGCCCAAGATTCCGACGTCCGCCTGGTGTTGACGACGGAGAGCGACATCTCCTTTGGAAACGAAGTCGAGATCTTGGACCTCAGCGCGGAGCTGGAGTCGGCCCGAGACGAGAGCTCCGAGCGCTTCGACTCTGGCGCTACCGAGGACACCCTGGCCTACGCCATCTACACCTCTGGCTCCACCGGACGCCCGAAGGGAACCCTCATCGCCCACGGCAGCGTTCTCCACCTGATGCGAGAGTCGTATTCCTACCTCGACGTGAGCCCTGGCCATCGGGTCGCGCTCCAGGCCAATCTCGGATTCGATGCCTCGGTGATGGAGTGGACCGCCGCCTTGACCCAGGGCGGCGCTCTCTGCCCCATTCCCCAGCGCTGGATTCCGACGCCCGAGTACCCCGCCCACCTCGCCCGCCTGGGCATCACCCACCTCTTCTCGCCTCCTTCACTGCTCGCCGCCGACCCCTTCCGGGTGCCCTCTCTGCGCCGCCTGGCCTGCGGCGGCGAGCGCCTGACTCGAGCCCTGGCGGATCGTCTGCTGACGGACGGTGACGAGAGCCTGACCCTGAGGAATTGCTTCGGTCCCACAGAGACCACCATTTTCGCCACCCATGGGGAGGTGCCGCGTGGCGATATCGGAGCTGATTTCGAACCCTCCCTCGGTCATGCGGTGCCCGGAGCCCCCATCACCCTCACAGATTCCCAGCAGCGAGAGGTCTCGACGGGGCAAGAGGGAGAGATCCTCATCGGCGGAGCGCTCCTCAGCCGAGGCTACCTCGGCCGCCCTGCCCTCACGGCGGCCCGATTCATCCCCAACCCCTGGGCCTCCACTCCCGGTGGGCGCCTCTACCGCACCGGCGATCTCGGACGGCACCGCGACGACGGCACCCTGGAGTTTCGCGGCCGAATCGACCGACAGGTCAAGGTGCGAGGGCAGCGGATCGAGCTCGGCGAGATCGAAGCCCTGATCTCTCGGCAGCCAGCAGCCAGTGCCGCAGCGGCGGTGGTCGTCGGCAAGGGTGAGGCGGCCCAAATCATCGCCTTCTACGAAGGACAGGAAGAGGGCGGCAGCAGTGACGAAGCCCGCGCCCTGCGGGACACCCTCGCCGCTGAGCTTCCCCGCTACATGGTTCCGGCGAGCTTCCACCGCCTCGACGAGCTGCCGAAGACCCCCAACGGCAAGATCGACCGAGAGAGCCTGGTCCAGCAGGCCTCCAGCTTCGAGAGCCCCCAGGTTTCCGAAGGCCCTCTCAAGACCGCGACGGAACGGCACCTCGGGAACCTCTGGGAGAGCATGTTGGGCGTGCCGGTGAGCGCCACTTCAGACTTCTTCAGCCTCGGCGGCCACTCGCTGCTAGCGGGCCAGCTGGCCGGCCATCTCGAGAGCTACATCGGCCGCAGCGTCTCGCTGACCGCGGTCTTCGATCACCCGACCCTCGAAGAGCTAGCGGCCTATCTCGACCGCCTGGCCGTCGGTCAGACCGGCGACCAAGATCGCCCCATTCCCCCGGCGGCGCCGCCCATCCAGCCCGCCGACCGCAGCGTGCCGCTCCCCATCTCCTTCCCCCAGGAGCGGGTTTGGTTCCTGAATCAGCTCACCGAAGTGGGCAATACCGCCTATAACTTCCAGGCCACCATTCACTGGCAGGGGCCCCTGCGGGTCGACCTCTTCGAACGCGCCCTGACCGAGATCGTCGAGCGCCACGAGGTGCTGCGCTCCACCTTCACCGCCCCCCGCGGCGAGGCCAGTATGACGGTGCAGCCGCCGATGCCGGTGATCGTCCCGGTGGTGGACCTCAGCGCTCTGTCGACAGAGCTTCGAGAGGCCGAGGAGACGCGCCTCATCGCCCGGGGTATCGACCACCCCTTCGACCTTTCCAAGCTGCCGCTGGCTCGCTGGATCCTCTTCCGCAACAGCATCGAAGACCACCGCATGCTGCAGATCGAGCACCACTTCGTGCACGACGGCTGGTCCTTCGCGCTGCTGTCTCGGGAGCTCAAAGAGCTCTACATCGCCTTCGCCGCCGGACGACCCTCACCGCTGGAGCCTCTGCCGATCCAATACGGCGACTACGCCGTGTGGGAGCGGGAATGGCTCTCCGGAGACACCCTCGAAGAGCTGCTGGATTTCTGGCGGGACGAGCTGCGGGACCTGCCTACCGAAGCGATCCTGCCGACGGACCTTCCCCGACCGAAGGTCCAGAGCTTCCGCGGCAGCGCCTATCTCGGCGCTCTGCCCCACGAGCTGGCGGACAACCTGCGTGCCTTCACCCGCCGTGAGGGCCTCTCCCTCTACCCGGTGATGCTCACCGCTTTCCTGGCGCTGCTGCAGCGCTACAGCGGCCGCGATGATCTCGCCATCGGCACCGCCGCCGTCAACCGCCCGCGGCCGGAGATGGACACGATGATCGGCATGGTGGTCAACACCATGGTGCTGCGCCTGGACCTCAGCGGAGATCCGACGGTGCGAGAGGCGCTGCGCCGCGCCCGGGAGAAGACCGTCTCCATCTATCCCCATCAGCAGGCTCCCCTGGACCGACTGGTGGACGACGTGATGCCCCATCGCGACCTCTCCCGCAACCCCGTGGTGCAGACAATGTTCAGCTTCCACGACTCCCCGGTGCCGGATCTCGAGCTCGGCGAGCTGCAGGGCAAGGTTCGAGTGCAGCATAACGGCAGCGCCAAGTCGGACCTCAACGTCATCGTGGTGCCCGGCGCCGAGCAGCGAGTGGGCCGCGAGCGAGACCGCGAGGCGGACCGCATCGACATCATGTGGGAGCACTGCGTCGACCTGCTCTTCGAGGACACCGTAGTGAAGCTGCGGGGTCAGTACGAGCGACTGCTGACGGCGCTCCTGCAAAGCCCGGAAGCTCGCCTTTCCCAGCTGCCCCTGCTCTCCCCCACCGAGCGACAGCAGCTCGAAAGCTGGGAGCGCAGCGCCCCCGCCGGACCGAGGCAGAGCCGCCAGGGACAGCAGGACGTGCTCGAGCGCGTTCACCAACAGGCTCTCCAGCAGCCGGAAGCCCCGGCCGTCACTGCTCCTTCGGCTCAAGGCGAGGATGTGAGCCTGAGCTACGGCGCCCTCGGCCGCAAGGCCCAGGCCCTGGCCACCGAGCTGCGCCAGCACGGCGCCCGCCCCGGCGCCATCGTGGCGGTTCTCACCGGCCGGCGAGCGGAGCTTCCCCTGGCGATTCTCGCTGCCCTCCAAACCGGCGCCGCCTACCTGCCTCTGGATCCCGAACATCCCCCGGAGCGCCTGCGCGCCATGGTGGAGGACGCCGGCGCGGTGGCCCTGGTGTTCACGGAGGAGCTGCGCCAGCGGGTCCCCGCCGATCTCGGCGACTCCCTCGCCCTTCTGCCCCTCGACGCCGCCACCGCCGCTGAGGAGACTCTCTCCTCCGCCGCTCCCCAGCCGCTCCACCCCGAGCAGCCGGCGTACCTGATCTACACCTCCGGCTCCACCGGCCGGCCCAAGGCGGTGGTGGTCTCCCGCGGCGCTATCGCCCACTTCATCTCCTGCTGCGATGACCTGCTCCAGCTCGGTTCCCAAGACCGCACCAGCCTCATCGCCAGCCCCTCCTTCGACGCCTCCGGCATCGAGCTCTGGGCCGGCCTCACCAACGGCACCCACCTCCACGCCCCCACCGCCACCGTCCGCGCCGAGCCGGCGGAGCTGGTCCGCTGGATCGACGAGCACCGCCTCTCCTTCGCCCTGCTGCCGACCCCCTTCCTCGAGGCGATCCTCCAGCATCGCGATGAGGCGGGCTCCAACAACCTTCAGTCCCTGCGTCACGTGATCACCGGCGGCGCGGCCCTTCGTCGCTTCGCCCCGGCGGACTTCCCGGCCAAGATCCACAACGTCTACGGCCCCACCGAAGCCACCATCGGCGCCACCTACGACACCCTGCGCACCCAATCCATTCACCGCGGCGAAACCCTGCCCTCCATCGGTCGCCCCTTCCCCGGATACCAGATCCATCTCCTCGACCGCCGGCAGGCACGCCTCCCCCGCGCCGTCCCCGGTCATCTCCACATCGGCGGCCCCGGCCTCGCCACCGGCTACCACGACCGCCCCGCCCTCACCGCCTCGACCTTCATCCCCAACCCCTTCGCCACCACCCCCGGCGAGCGCCTCTACGCCACCGGCGACCTCGCCCGCTTCCTCCCCGACGGCCGACTGCAATTCCTCGGGCGACTCGACCAGCAGGTCAAGCTCCGCGGCTTCCGCATCGAGCCCGGCGAGATCGAGGCCATCCTCCAGGCCCATCCCGGCGTCGCCAATGCCGTCGTCCTGGTGCGCACCACCGCCAACGACGAGTCCCAACTCGTCGCCTATTGGTTGCCCAGCAACGCCGACGGCGAGACCGGCGATGAGGTCCTCCACACCCACCTCGCCCAGCACCTCCCCCACTACATGATCCCCACCGCCTGGGTCTCCCTCCCCGAGCTACCCCTCACCGCCACCGGCAAACTCGACCACCACGCCCTCCCCGACCCCGCCACCGCCACCGCGCGCCCCTACGTCGCCCCCCGCAACGACCTCGAAGAACTCCTCGCCGACTTCTGGTGCGAGATCCTCGGCCTCGAAGACACCCCCTCCATCCACGACAACTTCTTCCACCTCGGCGGCCAGAGCCTGACCGCCGCGAGACTGGCGGGATTGATTCGGGATGAGCTGGAGATCGACCTGCCGCTGGGCTTGATCTTCGACCACCCGGTGCTGGAAGGACAGGCGGTCGAAATGGAGAAGTGGCTTCCGGTGGAGGCCTGAAATACCGAGGTCAGAATGACCTCCTCACAACAAAAACGCCCCTCGAAACGAGGGGCGTTTTTGTTGGGGCGAGATTCTTGGATCTAAATCAGCAACCCTGGACCTAGGCGAGCAACTCCCCCACCCGTTCCAGGATCTCCCCCAGCTCCACCAGGTGCTTTTCCCGGTCCTTTCGCAGGGAGAGCTCGACCTTGCCCTCTTTGATCCCCTTCTTGCCGACGACGACGCGGACGGGGATGCCGATGAGGTCGGCGTCTTTGAACTTGACGCCGGGGCGCTCGTTGCGGTCGTCGTAGAAGACTTCGTGGCCGGCGTCGAGGAGCTCTTGGTAGAGGCGGTCGGCTTCGGCGGTGACGGCTTCGTCGTTGGTGTTGAGGGCGATGAGGAGCACCTGGAAGGGAGCCAGGGGTAGGGGCCAGATGATGCCGTCGTCGTCGTGGTTCTGCTCGATGGCGGCGGCGATGGTGCGGCCGATGCCGAGGCCGTAGCAGCCCATGGAGGCGGGGTGGCTCTTGCCTTCGGAATCGAGGAAGGTGCAGCCCATGGCGTCGGAGTACTTGGTGCCGAGCTTGAAGATGTGGCCCACCTCGATGCCGCGGAACTGCTCCAGCGCGCCGAGGGCGCCGTCCGGCGGCGAGGGATCCCCGCCCTGAGCGGTGTTGAGGTCCACCCATTGGTGGGGCTCTACGTCTCGACCCCAGTTGACGTGGATATGGTGAGCGTCGGCCTGGTTGGCGCCGCAGACGAAGTTGGTCAGCGGGCGGGCGCTCTCGTCCACCAGCAGCTTGACGTTCTCCGGCAGGCCGATGGGGCCGGCGAAGCCAACGGGGGCGCCGGTGGCTTCCTTGACCTGCTCGTCGCTGGCGAGAGAGACGAATTGAGCCTTAAGCAGGGTGGTGAGCTTGAATTCGTTGACCTCACGGTCGCCGCGGATGGCGACAGCGTAGAGCTCATTGTCGACGTCATAGATCAGGGTCTTGAGCACTCGGTCGGTGCTGACCTCGAGGAAACGGGCGACGTCTTCCACCGCGTGGGTGTTGGGGGTCGCCAAGGTCTCCAGGGGCTGCGGATCCTGGGCCTCGGGGCCTTGCAGCGGGCCGGTGACGGCCTTTTCGACGTTGGCGGCGTAGCTGGAGTCCGGCGAGCGGACGACTTCGCTCTCGCCGGTCTGGGCCACCACCATGAACTCGTGGGAGGCGTCACCGCCGATGGCGCCGACATCGGCGTCGACCATGATGTAGTCCAGCTGGCAAGCCTCGAAGATGCGGCGATAGGCCGCGGCCATGGCCTCGTAGGTCACGTCCAGGCTCTCGTCGTCGGCGTGGAAGGAGTAGGCGTCCTTCATCAGGAATTCGCGGCCGCGCATCAGGCCGAAGCGGGGGCGAATCTCGTCGCGGAACTTATTCTGAATCTGGAAGAGGTTCAGCGGCAGCTGACGATAGCTCTTCACGTTGTGGCGCACGATGTCCGTCACCACCTCTTCATGGGTGGGGCCGTAGCAGAAGTCGCGATCGTGGCGATCCTGGATGCGCAGCAGCTCCTTGGCGTAGACGTCCCAGCGCCCGCTCTCCTTCCACAGATCCGCCGGCTGAATGGTGGGCATGGAGAGCTCCACCGAGCCCGCCACTTCCAGCTCCCGGCGCACGATCTCCATCAGCTTGCGCAGGCTGCGCCAGCCCAGAGGCAGGTAGGAGTAAATCCCGGCGGAGACCTTCTTGATCAGGCCGGCACGAGCCATCAGCCGATGGCTGACGACCTCCGCATCGGCGGGGACCTCACGGGTGGTGAAGAGGTAATACTGACTCCAGCGCATAGGATCGTCTCGTTTCCGCGGGATAGGTCGATGGAAGCGGGGAAGGAAGGAGCCTCAGTTCAGAGGCGGGGCGCACAGAGGCTACGCCAGCACTGCAGCGTAGCGAATTAGCACCGCAGCGAGGCGTCATTGTACACCGCCGGGGGAATCCCCGGGACGCGGGGCATCCCCGAGTCTCAAAGCTTGCGAGAACCGGTAAATCGTCAGTAACGGCCGGTAATACCGGGCCGGCAGCTCAGTCTTTGGGCATGCGGCCAGCGGAGAGGTTGCGCAGCTCACCGTGGACGGACTCGACGATCACCCGACGCTGCCCGGGGGTCTCTTGATCCATCCGCCGGGCGCGGGCGAGGACCCGCTGGGCGCGCTCCTGCTCGCCGGAGGCCAGCAGCACCATGCCGAGATGCTGCAGCGTCGACGCCGCCGGCACCAGCTCGGCGGAGCGGGAGAGGAAATCCACCGCCTGGTCTAATTCGTTGCGCTTGTAGTGGATCCAGCCCAGCGCCGCCAGGGGAACCTGCTTCAGCTCCTCCGGCGAGAGCTCCACGGAGCGCTGGGCGTAGTCCAGGGCCTGGTCCAGGTCATCTTCCATCTCGGCGAGACTGCGAGCCAGTTCGCAATAGGCCAGGCTGCGGGTGAATTCGGAGGCACCCTCGGCCAGCAGATGACGGCCGATGCGCTCGCATTCCCGCAGGCGCCCCTGGGAGCGCAGCGCCTCGATGAGAGCCGCGTAGGCGGTGGAGCGCAGGGTTTCTTCGGGCTCTAAATCCAGCGCTCGCCGCACCACCTGCTCCGTCTCCCGCCCCTGGTTCAGCTCGAGGCAGGTGAGGGCGTAGGCCACCAGCGGCGCCGCCGCCTCGGGCACCAGAGAAGAGGCTTCGAGGAAGATCGAGCGGGCGGTGAGCAGCTCATCGTCCAGCAGCGCGCTGCGAGCGGCCTCCAGCAGGGTCTCCAGGACCTGGAGATTTGCTTCCTCCGGAACCTTCTCGTTCTCTGGGTCGTGCAGCTCGCCGCGGAAGCGATCGGTGATGTAAAGAGCCAGTTCCCGCAGTCTCGCGGTGCGCGGCGCCAGATGCTCCGCCTGGGAGAGGGCCTCCAGCGCCTTGCGGCGCCAGCGCCGCTGCAGGTAGGCCAGGCCCAGCAGCCGGTACGCGTCGTCGAAGGCCGGGTCGAGGCGCACCGCCTCCTGCAGGTGGCGAATGGCCCGCCCGACGCCGCCGGTCTCGTAGAGGCAGGAGCCCAATAGGTAGAGTGCCTGGGGCATCGGCTCGAGGGTGACCGCCCGCTCGAGGTGGGCGATGGCGCGACGCAGCTCGCCGAGGCTGGCGCAAACCGCCCCGAGGCTGAAATGCGGCAGGAAGGCATCCGGGTAGAGGCGCGCCGCTCGACTGAGAAGCTCGATGGCCCGCTGGGCGTCTCCCTGCTCGTAGCGCAGGGCGCCAGCGTAGACCAGGCCATCGTAGTGATCCGGCCGCACCTCCAGAACCCGCTGGAAATGCTTGGAGGCGACTTCCGCATCCCCCTGCTCGAAGTAGCTCTCGGCGAGGAGCAGGGCGAGCTCGTAATTCTCGGGATCCAGGCGCAGAGCGGCCTCGAAGCATTCCAGGGCCGCCTGGCGATCGTAGGCCCCGAGGGCGAGATCGGCGTCTTCCAGCCAGCGGGTGAATTCTCCGGAGCTGCGGCCAGAGAACAGGGCGAGCACCCGATCCCGGGCCGCGGTGAAGCGATCCCGATCCTCCACCGCCGCGAGGCGGTCGCTCATGCGCTCTTCCCAAGACTCGCTCCACCCCTCCACCGCGTGCCCCTGCTCCACCATCCACTCGTAGAGGCTCGACAGGCCGGTGTTGTTGACCAACACGCTGCGTTCCTGTTGACGCAGCAGGGCGAGGACCCGACGCAGCGATTCCGCGCCCCCCTTGACCATCTCTTCCAGAACGGAGATTCGCTCTAGCAGATGCTCGTCGAAAGAGGGGGCGTCGTCGGCCTCCGCCTCAAAGGCGAGATCTTCCTCGAAGGGCGGCCCAGAGAGCACCAGGAGCTTGCTTTGGCAGCGGCTGCAGACCTCTTCCCCCTCATTTCCGAGGGCACCACAAGCCTGGCAGAGCAGGCCCGGCTGGAACGCATCGCCAGCGAAGGATTGCTCGGTGGAATCCATTGGATCCTCCCCGGCTTGACTGAGATCTGTCGTTTTGGGCTCGGGCTGCATTGCGCTCTCTAAAAATGGCTACCGCCAAGCTGGCGATACTCATAGCAGAGCCTAGCCTCGCGATCCCCCCCGGGTCAAGAGCCCGCCAGGAGACCCCACTACCAGACCCTACGGGCAGGTTCAGCCGGCAGATTTAGCGCGGGCGGGGAAAGCGCTCAGGGTCCGGCAGGCTGGCCTCTAGCCAGGGCTCCCAGCGCCCGAGGCGGGTACGGGCCGCGGCCCCCACCCCGATGAAGGTCGCGAGGGTCCAGCCCAGCCCCCCGAGCGTGGGGATCAGCTTCAGAATGCCGAGAACCAAGAGACCGACGCTGGCGGCCGAGAGCGGCGCCCAGCGCCGGCCGAGGCGTCGGCCAATCCACTGGCCGAGGGCGAAGAAGAGGGCCACCATGCCCCAGAACTTCAGCACCAGCAGCCCCACCACCACCAGCACCAGAAGGGGCAGGGCAATCAGCTGGCCTCCGATAGCCGCGATGGCGATGGCGGTGAGGGCGAGAGTGATCACCACCACCAGGCCGGTGAAGAAGTTGCGCCCAGGCTCTTCGGTAGCCACCGCCGCGGTGCGCAGCAAGGCCCGAGGCTCGAGCTGAAAGAGCACCAGCACCAGCACCAGCCAGGCGATGAGCAGCGAGAGCTTCGCTAACAGCACCGTGGGGGCCAAGGCGGAACCCTGCAGCGCCGGCCCCTCCATCAGCTGCAGCCACACTCCCGAGAGGGTCGGATAGGACAGCGATCGCCCCTCGATTCCCGATCCCGGCGCGGCATCCAGCGAGCCGCCGAAAACCACTACATCTCCCCCCACCCGGGCCTCCCGCGCCAGACGCACGTCGCCGTCGAGAACGATGACGTCTCCCTCCACCGTGCCGCGAACCACGATAGAACCGCCGATGGCCGCAACATCTGCCTGAGCCCGGCCGTCCACCACCACATCTCGACCTAGCCCCACGACCTGGGAGCTGGCGACAGCCCCGGCTCGAATGCGCAGAGCGCTGTCTTCCTCTGTATCGGCTTCCTCGGCGTTGGCCTCAGTATTCACGCCCTCAGTGCTGGCAGCCCCAGTGCTGGCGGCTCCAGCGCTGGCGGCCTCAGCGCGAATGCTTTCCGCTTCGCCATCGGGAGCTGCGCCGTCCGAAACCTCTTCGTCTGGAGCCTCGCCGCCGGAAGCCTCATCAGCGGATGCCTCCTCGGCGCTATCCCCAACAAACGGCCCCTCCGGAGCTGAAAGCGCCACCTCCGCTTCTCCAGCGCTCACCGCTGAATCTGAACCCTGGGCCCAAGCAGGGGCCGCCGGCCCAAGGAGCCCTGCGCCCGCCAATACGAGGAGAAAAATCAGCGACGAAATTACCGGCGCGCACCGACGCGAAACGGTTGCTCTTCTTTCCATGGCGCTGATGGTAAGCAAGGTGGACCTAAGGAACAACGCCCCGGAGGTTCTCCGGGGCGTTCTCGGCCAATCGATGACGGCTTCTCCTGACAGCGCTCCCACTTTGGTAGCGCTGCTCTCCTGACTACACGACCTCCTGGCAGCGCCCCTTAATATTGGGGAATTAGCGGGAGGAGGAAGCACGATCCGACGCCGGAGCGCGGCGACGGCGACGCAGCAGGCTCACCAGCAGGAAGTTGAGAGCCACGAGGGCCACCACCAGACCGACGACGCCGGTGGGCGAGGTGGAGACGAGCTCCACGAAGGCCAGACGCAGGCCGGTCCACGAGGCGCCCAGCAGGCCGGCTCCGGTAATCAGCGCCGTCCCGACCATCTCCGCCATGGACACCACCAAGCTTCCCCCCGGTACGGAGGGGCTGATGGTCGCCAGCAGGCCGCCGCCGATCAGCAGCACGACGAGCACCGCCAGCGGCAGCTTCCAGGCCTGACGGCTGCGCGCCTCCCAGGGCGCTACCGGCAGCTCCGCCATCACCTGGGAGGCAAAGTCCGGCCGGACCTCGACTCGCTCCGCAGCCAGCAGGCTGTCGAGTCGAGTCAATTCATCGCGCTCCCTGACAAGCTCGGGCTTCACGGCAAGCTGCCGCTCCAGCTCACGACGCTGATTAGGGGAGAGCTCATCATCCAAGTCTAGGTGGAGCCACTCTTCCAGCTGTTGTCGATCTATGGTGGCCATGGTTCTATCCTCATGCCGACCTTCTTGGGTTCCGATGGAGGGCTCATCGGATGTCCCGAGCTGATCGGTCTTCGCTAGGGTGTACTGTCAAGCTGAGAGTCTTGTTCTGGAATGCTGTTACGGGGCGGCGCGAGGAAAGTTCTATTGAGATGGGTGTGTTTTTTTCCTGGATCGAACTCTTGCGGTCTGTCGGCCTCCACGCTGTTGAGTCGAGGAAGCTGAATCTTGGAAGCCAAGGCCAAAGGGTTCGAGATGCCGAGAGTCAGTCCACCAGATAGTCCGACAGCTTCGCCTTGAGCATCTGCCGACCTCGAAAGAGCTTGTTCTTCACCGTGCCCAGGGGCATTTCCTTCGCGGTGGCGATCTCGTCGTACGAGAGCTCGCCGTAGTGGCGCAGGAGAATCAGCTCTCGGTATTCCCAAGGCAGCTGATCGATCGCCTGCTGAATCGCATCACCGCGCTCTAGATTGCGCAGATCGCCGTAGGGACCGCGGTCAGAGCTGGGCATTTCCCACTCTTGATCCGCCCCTCCCTCGGGGTCCGGCCGCTGAAGCGAAACCACCTTCAACCGACGCTTGCGCATATGGTCGATGGCCGCGTTCTGGGCGATGCGAAACAACCAGGTGGAGAAACGGTAGCGCGGGTTGAAGCTATCCAAGGCCTGGTAGACCTTGAAGAAGACATCCTGGGTCAGATCGTGAGCCTCATCGACGTTTCGCAACATGCGATAGAGGTAGTTCACCAAGCGACCTTGGTAACGCTGGACTAGCTCCGAAAAACTGTCTTCGCGTCCCGCCAATACGGCGGCGACAATGTCTTCATCGTTCACCCGCTCCTCTCCTCGTGCCATGTTGAATACGGGGCTTCCGTTTGAAGGTTGCGAAACACCTAAGATTGAGGGTGGATGGCGGCAGAACGGCTCGTCGCAGACTAACTCCCAGCAGACTAGCTCGCCGCAGATTAGGAAGCCGAGCCCCTCTCGGCGGCCTCCCAGGACTCTGGGCGCCTCCCCCCGGAAGCCGGAGCTTAAGCCAAGACTGAATCAGCGCCAAGGCTGAATCAGGGTTGAGGCCGACTCAGTACCGAGATGGATTCTGTACCGACGCTGAGCCGACATCGAGACTGGACCAACTTCGAGACTAGATCAGCGCCGAGGTTGAATCACCAGCCGGTGGACGAGGGTTCCCTGGGAGAGGCGATGGAGCACCGCCTCCGCTTCCGGATCTGCGGCGAGGCGAGCCCGACCAAAGAGGGTATAGCGACCGTCCAGGGAAGGCTGCTCCGAGAGAGTGATGAAGAAGCGAGAGCCCCCGGTATCCGGCTCGGTGGAGAGCAGGCCGAGACTGCCGGGATCATAGCGCGCCGGCCAAGGCTCGTCCCGCACCCCGTAGCCGGGGCCTCCCCAGCCGTCGCCCCGCGGATCGCCGGTCTCGGCGACGAAGTCCGGCTCCAGGCGGTGGATCGTCAGCCCGTCGAAGAACCCTGACTCCGCGAGCTGCACGAAGGATAGGCAGCTCAGCGGCACCTCAGAACACAGAAGCTCCAGGGGCAGGTTTCCGGCATCGGTTTCGAGCACCGCCTCGATGGGCTCGGCAAAGCGCAGCAGCATGACCTCGTAATCCGCCACCGTGCGTCGCTTCGGCTCGGGCCCCAGAGGCTCGGGAGTCTCGCCTAAGGAGCGCAGCGCCTGGGCGGCGGCCCGACGCACCCGGCGATCTCGTACCGTCATCACCGCCTTGAGGGCCTCGATGGATTCCTCGCGCTCTCCCACCACCGCCTCGACCCTCGGCACCATCGCCGCCAGGGCGGCGAGGCGTACCTCCACCAGACGATCCCGTCTCGGCCCGGCGGCGGCCAGTAGCTCCATCGCCGGCACCACCGGAAAGCGCCCCAGCCAGCGCAGCGCCGTGCCCTGCACTCCGCCGTCCTCGTCGGCCAGGCCACGGCGGGGAGTCTCGGCGATCTCTTCCAGGCTCGAATCTCCCTCAATAGCCCGAGCGGAGGCCGCCAGGTCCGCTTCCAGCACGGCGATGCGCACCCTGGGAGACGGATCCTCCCTCAGCGCATCGAGCACCTCGTCAAGCTCGCTGAGCACCGCCGCCCGCGCTGCTTCGACCCTCAGCTCGGCGCTACGGGAGCTCGCCGCGGCCACGATCAGGTCTGCCGCCCGAGGATCCTCGCCGCGGGCCAACGCCTGAAGGGCGAGACCGTGGAGCCAATTCGAGTCAGCCCGAGTCCAGTCGACCAGAGCCTGGCCGATCTCCTCATCCAGTAGCCAAGCGCCGGAGGCAGAGATCGCCGCCGCCTGCACCGCCGGCCTGGAGTTGGACATCGCCCGCAGCAAAGGAGCGCGCCAGGCCTCCGGAGGCGCGGCCCGCCCGGCGTAGACCAGCAGCTCCCCAACCTCCAGCGCGGCGATCACCACTTCCGGTTCCGTGGCGTCCAGCAGGGGAAGCAGAAGACTCAGGCTCTCCCCCTGGCCGAGGCGGCCGAGGGCCCGGGCAGCGAGGGCTCGGGCCCGGGGCGTCGGCGGCGCCGACAGCACCGCCTCCAGCTCCCCCTGGGCCTCCGCCACCGGCCGGCGGGCCAGCGCTCTGGCCGCCGATTCCACCACCTCAGGATCTCCGACCCGCACCAAGCCGAGGCGAGCGAAGGTCGGCACGGTGGCATCCCCGAAGTGGTGCAGCCTCGGCACCAGCCGGCGCAGCAGCTCCCCTTCGTCGAGCCCTTCCGCCACCCCCAGCCCCTCGCCGACCTCCAGCGCGGAAACGCCTAGTTTCCCCAGCGCGCTAACCGCCTCCAAGGCCACCTGGCGGTCTGGATCCTTCAGCAGGCGCTCCAGATTCCCTCGGGCCGAGATGTCCCCTAAGCGCCCCAGCGCAAAGGCAGCCTCGCGGCGAACCGAGGGGTCGGTATCCAAGGTCAGCGCCTTGAGCAGCGGAACTCCCCGGGCATCTCGCAATCGCCCGAGGGTTCGAGCGAGCTCGCGACGCAGCAGCTCGTCCCCATCGAAGGCCTGTTCGACGGTGAACGGGTCGTAGAGCTGGCGATCCACCAGCAGCAGCAGGCGGGCCCGCAGCTCGAGATGGGGCAAGGTCTCCGGCAGGCTCGACAGGCTGCCGGCGGTGGTGGGAGAAGCCGGCGGCGGCCCCTGGAGAGGGGCGCAGGCGGCGCTCAGCCACAGAGCGGCTATGCCGCAACACCCCAACGCCAGCGAAAGCCACGAAGGTCGGGGGATCAGCGAAGTGGAGCCAGTGCCCGGGCCTCCTTGCTCTGTGTTTCCCTGCGCTGGGCCTCCCTGCGCTGTGTGTCTCTCTAATGGGCCTCCCTGCATGTCTCCCTGCCCTGTGCTCATCGATTCGCCCCCTGAATACTCCCCGGCGCCGCCAGGACTGCGTTGCCAGGACTGCGTTGCCAAGACTACGTTGCCAAGACTGCGCCATCAGAACCTTGCTTCGGTGGATCTTTCCGCCTCGAGCCCTGAAGGGATACGGCCCGAGACCCGGTGCCGTTGGATGCTACCAGCCTGGAGGAGCCATCCCCCTCGATCTGACCAAGGGCCCAAAGCTAAAGCCCGGAGATCACCGGACAGGGCTCCTCCCCACCTATAATCCATCCCATGCCAACCTCTCCCCCACCCGTCGAGAGCTCGATAACAGGCTCCGTAGAAGGCCCCGGGACGAAGACCTCATCCCGCTCCCTGCGCTTTCAGAGCCTGGTTCGCTCCTTCGGGCGCCTGCCGGTGCTGCGGGGCGTCAGCGGGGAGGTAGCCGGCGGCGGAACTCTGCTGATCACCGGCAGCAATGGGTCCGGCAAGAGCACGCTCTTGCAGTGCCTCGCCGGCCTGCTAGCCCCCGACCGAGGCTCCATCCACTGGATTGAGGAAGGCCGAGAGCTGAGCGCCGAGGAGCGCCGCCAGAGCATCGGCTTTGCCGCCCCCGTGCTCTCCTTCTACGAGCCCCTCACCACCCTGGAGAATCTCGAGCTCTTCAGCGGGCTTCGAGGCGTTCCCCCGCAGCGGGGGCAAGAGCTCCTCGAGCGGGTGGGGCTCCCCCTCTCGCGACCGGCGGGGGCCCTATCCTCCGGCATGGCCCAGCGCCTGCGCTGGTGCTTCGCTCTGCTCCACTCGCCCACCCTGCTCTTGCTCGACGAGCCGTTCCAGAACCTCGACGCTCCAGGGCGCCGGGTCGGCGCCGAGCTGCTGCAGGAGCACCTGGATCAGGGCGGCATGGCGGTGATCGCCAGCCCCGAGCTGGACGAGCTGCGGGGAATCTCCCACCACATTCGTGAACGGATCCACCTGGACCCCTGAGGGCAGATCGAGATCATGAAGCGGCGAGATTCCTCCCATCAGCCCCAGCCCAGGCCTGCGCAGCAGCACACCTGGTTCCGCGAGACGGCGGCCATCTTCTTGAAAGAGTGGCGCTGCGAGCTGCGCACCCGCTACGCCCTCAATACCCTCTTTCTCTTCGCCATCACCACCCTGGTGGTGGTGAGCCTCTCCCTCGGCCCGCTGGGCGTCGCCACCGCCGAGCGCACCACGGTATTGCCGGTGCTGCTGTGGGTGATCCTGCTCTTCGCGGTGATCTCCGGCCTGCCCCGCACCTTCGTCCACGAAGAAGAGACTCGCACCGCCATCGCCCTGCGCCTCAGCGCCTCCCCGACGGCGATCTTCGTCGGCAAGAGCGCCTACAGCCTGAGCGTGGTGCTGGCCCTAGAAGCGGTGGTCACTCCGCTATTCAGCGCCATGATGCAGCTCCCCATTGCCAACCCTGGGCTCCTCGCCCTCGCCCTCGCCCTCGGCGGCTATGGACTGGCGGTGGGAGGCGCGCTGGTGGCGGCGATCATCGCCCAGGCGCGCAGCACCGGCACTCTCTTCGCCGTCCTCGCGCTGCCCATTCTGCTGCCCCTGCTGGTCCTCGCCATCTTTATTTCCCGCGCCGCCATCGCCGGTGACGGAGCGGGGGACGCCCTCACTCAGCTGCTGCTCTACGACGCCACGATCTCCGCCGCCGGCCTGTTGCTGTTTCCCACCATTTGGAACCCTTGAGCAGCGAGAGATCCGCACGGGAACCAGGAACCCAGACAGGCTAGAGAGAAGTGCCCGGTTGAGATACCATTGAGAACGCGGGACCGCCTCGATTCCCCGGAAAAAGTCACCGAGTGACCTCAACCGGAAAGTCGAGCCGCGGTAGACAATGGGCCACAGCGATGGGTTTGGAAAGAGTTGAAGTGGCGGGACCCATCCCATAGGTCCGACGGGAGTTTTTGGCTCTCGATAAAACTACAGACGCTCGCCATCACCGCGACGTTCACCAACGCTGCGACGCCCCCGCCAGGGCGCCGGAGTTGGCTAACCATAGATAGCCTTCCACCGCGGGAGCACACCCCACGATCGCCATCCAGCTCTCGGCTCTGCGGCCATTTCACTCCCCACTCTCATCGTGATGAACACCCTACGTCTCCCTCTCGCCTGGCTCCTCTGGCTCGCCCTCTGCGCCACCATTTGGGGTGCCTTCTTCTACGCCCCCCCGGCGGAAGGCTTCATCGGTGAGTCCAGCCGCATCCTCTTCTTCCACGTGCCGGCAGCCTGGGCGTCCTTCGTGATGTTCTTCGCCGCTGGAATTTGGAGCGCCCGCTACCTCTTCGGCTCTCGCCAGCCGCGGCACGACCACGCCGCTCAAGCCGCCATCGAGCTCGGCCTGCTGCTCTGCATCCTGGCCATCGTTACCGGAGCGCTGTGGGCCCGCATCATGTGGGGCGCCTACTGGAATTGGGATCCGCGGCAGGTGTGGATCACCGTCGCCCTGCTCTTCTACGGCGCCTACCTGGCGCTGCGATCCGCGGTGCCGGATCCCGAGACCCGGCGCCGGCTGAGCTCCTCCTACGCGGTGCTCGGCCTCATCGTGGCCCCCTTCCTCTTCTTCGTGCTGCCTCGGATGACCGGCTTCTCTCTGCACCCGGAGCCGGTCCTCAACCAACAGGGCAAGATCGAAATGAATCCCAGAATGCTGCAGGTTCTGCTGCTGGGATCCGTCGGCCTCACCGCCCTCTCGTTCTGGATCCACAACCTGCGCACTCGCGTCCTGGTGCTGTGGGAGAAACGAGAGGAGCGCGCCTACGACGAGCTACTAGCGAGCGGCTCGCAGCAGAGCACTGGCCTAAATTCTGAACCAACCACTGCACCGACTACTACTGCGCCGACCGCTGGATTGGAGACCTGAAATGCTCGGAGACAACACCTGGGTCGCTGCCGTCAGCATCATCCTGTGGAGCGGCATCTTCTTCTACCTCCTATACCTCCATCGCAAGATCCGCAACCTCGAGGAGGAACGATGAAACTCTCCCCCGTACAGATCATCGGAGGCGTGCTGGTCGTCGCTTTTGCCGCCTTTACCCTGACCTCTTTCTCAGAGAGCCTGACGCCCTACGTCTCTTACGACGAAGCGCGCACCCTCAAGCGAACCGTTCAGGTAGCGGGAGAGCTGCTCGACGCCAGCTCCCGGTACGAGAGCGAAGACGCCTCCCTCTACTTCACCCTCAAGGATCCGGAAGGGGACGAGACCCTGCCGGTGCGCTACCAGGGCGTGAAGCCGGCGAACTTCGAGGAGGCCATCAGCATCGTCGCCATCGGCCGCTTCGACTCCGAAGAGAAGATCCTGGTGGCGGACGAGCTGCTGGTGAAGTGCCCGAGCAAGTACCAGGGCGCCGAAGTCGAGCAGAAGAGCTACAGCTGAGCGACGCCGCAGGCCCCTAACCTCGCCCGCTGTCGTCCTGAGACTCATTCAAACGAGCGAGAATCACCACGAAGCATTGAGGGTGAATTCTCAGAGCGCTGAAACGCTCATCACCCCACCGCTCAGAATCCGCAAACCGAAATCCCGTTGCCTTCGCTGCAGCTGAGTTCTCGCTGCAGCATGAGCCATCGACTTTGCCGGAGCCATAGTCTCCGTTGACGGATGGAGGTCAGGTCACCTTGAATCCCCTCTCGCAGTTCCTCGACCACCTCTACACTCTGTACCTTCCCGGCGCCGTCGCGCTGTGGTGCGCCACCGCCTTTGGCCTGGCGGCGCTGTGGGGTTATGCCTCGGCCCTCAGCGGCGACCGCAGCGGGCTGCGCTTTGGGCGCCGCGCCTACAACCTGTTCACCCTTTCTCTGGTGATCACCTCGGCGGTGCTCTTCCTGAACTTCTATCTGCGGGATTTCCGCATCGAGTACGTCCACTCCTATTCCGGTCTGGACCTACCGCTGCACTTCCAGATGGCGGCTTTTTGGGCAGGACAGAAGGGAAGCTTCCTCATCTGGCTGCTCTTCGGCGCCCTGCTCGGTCTGTTGATCTCTCCCACTTGTTCACGGCGCAACGAGCCGCTGGTGATGGGCGTCTATCTGCTCACCCTCATGGGTCTGGTGTTGGTGCTGGTGCGCGAGAACCCCTTCGTGATGCTCAACGAGGCCCCCGTCGACGGCAAGGGACTGAACCCGCTGCTGCAGGACGAGTGGATGGTGATCCACCCACCGATCATGTTCGTCGGCTACGCCCTCACCGCGGTGCCCTTCGCCTTCGCTATCGCCGCTATGTTGCGCCACGACTACCGCCACTGGGCCCAGCGGGCCTTCCCCTGGGCGCTGGGATCCTTCCTGGTGCTCGGGCTGGCCATCCTGCTGGGTGGCGCCTGGGCTTACCGCACCCTCGGCTGGGGCGGCTACTGGGGCTGGGACCCGGTGGAGAACGCGTCCCTCGTCCCCTGGCTGCTGAGCGTCGCCAGCATTCATGGCCTCTACATGGAGCGCACTCGAGGGCGCTATCGCCGAGCCAACCTGGTGCTCGTCTGCCTCACCTTCCTGGCGGTGCTCTACGGCACCTTCCTGACCCGATCCGGCGTGTTGGCAGACTTCTCGGTCCACAGCTTCGTCGATCTCGGCATCTCTGGCCTGCTGCTGTCGATGATGGGCTTCTTCATCCTGCTCTCGCTGGGGCTGCTCATCCTGCGCCTCTTCATCCGCCCGGCGCCGACCAAGATCAACGAAGACCCGCTGATCTCCCGCGGCTCCTTCCTGGTGCTCTCGACCATCACCGTCTTCACCTCGGCCCTGGTGGTCGCATTTGGCACCTCCGCTCCGCTGATCACCAGCTTCATGAGCAATCCGGCGCAGGTGGGGCCGGCCTGGTACAACAAGGTCAACATGCCCCTGGCGGTGCTCGCCACCGTGCTGCTGGCCTGGGTTCCCTTCCTCACCTGGAAGGGAGAAGAGTTCCGAGAGGTGATGCGCAAGATGTTCTTCGCCCACGGCGTCGCCCTGGCGCTCACCGCGGGCCTCGCGCTGTGGAAGATCCATAACCCCTTCCACCTCGTACTGGTGTTCTTCGCCGCCTCCGCCGCGGTATCGAACCTCCAGAAGACCATCGCCCGCACCCGGGCCGGCGGCTGGGCCGCCGGCGGTGGCTATCTCGCCCATGTCGGCGTCGGCGTCATCCTGATCGGATTCCTCGCCTCTACGGCCTACGACTACTCCACCAAGATCACCCTCGAGCAGGGGGTCACGGCCGACGTTGCGGACGTCGAGATGACCTTCACCCGCTTCATCCCGAAGCAGGGCCGAGAGAAGGAGCGGATGGAGATCAAGGTCGAGGAAGACAACGGGAGATCCTTCTTCATCTATCCCAAGCTCTTCATCAACGACCGCACCCGGGCGCTGATGGCCAACCCAGACATTCGCAAATACCTCGCTCAAGACCTCTACGTTTCGCCGATTCAATTCGATCCCGGGCAAACGGCGACGGACACGGTGCAGGTGCAGCTCGCCCAGGGCGATAGCTACACCCTGGGAAATTCCGAAATTCGCTTCGAGAGCCTGGACATGGCGGAACCGGCGGTGCTGGTCGCTCAGATCCAGGAGGGTGGCCAGGCGACCATTGGCGCCAGCCTCAAGGTGCAGGTTGGAGAGGAGCTGCACGAAGTCACGCCGAGCTATACCCTCACCGCAGCCCGGGAAGTCCTGACTCCGCCAGCGGGCCTGCCGGAAGGCGGGCAGGTGGTGATCTCAGGGATGGATCCCAACACCGGATCGGTGCTGCTCACCTTCTACGGCCTCGATCCCCGGGAGCTCTATCGCCCAGCCACCCTGGCCATCGACGTCACCCGCAAGCCGCTCATCAACCTGGTCTGGCTTGGACTTGCAATCATGCTCCTGGGCGGCCTCATCGCGATGTTCCACCGGCTGCGGCAGGTGCGCATCATCAACGCCCTCGTGGATTGATCTGCTTGCCCGTCGGTGTCGGGCGGTATCAGTCCAGGCTTCTAGGCACGATCGCCTCCAAAGGCCAGCCTCCAAAGGCCAGACTCTGAGACTAGACTCAGGAGCTCATAGCATCGCCCGCGCTTCAGCAAGGAGGCGCGGGCGTTTCTCTTTTAGACCCAGTTAATGCTCAGAAGCGGGTGGATACCGTACGCGATCCCTTCACCGCGGCCGCCTGCCCTCACCACCTACCTGCCCTCACATGCTGCTCAGATCCCGGCAACGCTAGGTTGCTGATTTTTTCTGAGATCTAGCTCAGATGCCCGTCTGCAGTCGATCCGCCAAGAGCTGCGGCAGGCGCGCTTCCATGATCCGCTCTTGAGCGCGACTGATGGGATAATCCAACCGCCGCCACCGCACCACCTGCCGCTCGGAATCGTAGGTCAGGTACGCCGCCCGCGGATCTCGATCTCGGGGCTGACCGATGGAGCCAGGGTTGATCAGGTATCGAACATCCTGACGGAGCCGAATCGTCCCGCGGCTACCGCGCAGCACTCCAACCTCTACCTCGGTCCCCTCGAGGCTGAACAACGAGGGGATGTGGGTGTGGCCGAAGAAGGTGAGCCAGGCATCGTGCCGCTGAAAGACATCGTAGGCGTCATAGTTGGAGAAGAGATAGGTATCTTCATCCAGCGGTGAGCCATGACAGATGGTGACTCCGTCGGCCACCTCGATGGGCCCCTGAGGTAGGCGCCGCACATAGTCTAGATTCTCCGGAGTGAGCTCCCGGGTGGTCCACTGCGCGGCGGCTAACGCAGCGTAGTTGAAGTTGCTGCCATCGTCGATCTCAGCGACCACCTTGTCGTGATTGCCGCGGATCACAAAGACGTTTCCCGGCAGCGACTTCACGGCATCGACGATCTCGTTGGGGGAAGCGCCGTAACCCACCAAATCCCCTAAGACGAGGATGCAGTCGAAATCCTCCTCCAAGGCTACGTTGAGAACAGCCTCGAATGCGTCCCAATTGCCATGCATGTCGGAGAGGATTAAATAGTGCACTGGAGTTCTCGCTGACTGGAAGACTTCACGACTGAGATTCTCGATCGCCGGAAGGCCCAGCGGGGTCTTTGGTTCTGGCTACCGTGTCCTTGGGCTCTTACCCCTCAAGGCGGGCTGGAGTTTAGGTGGAGGTGTGGAGCGATCTCTTTTCGGCCAGCTTCTTCGCTAAGAACGCGGCCGTCTCCTCGGCGCTTTGGTCCTTCGGGGGATGCAGCCTGAGGTCGGCGGCCTCACGGTAGATCTCAACCCGAGATTGGAAGAGACGCTGGGCCGTAGCCAAGTCCTGGAAGAGGGGGCGTTGCGCAATTGCCGCAGAACCCTTCGATGGGGTGAGCCGATGGGCGATGGTGTCGAAGGGAACGTCGAGCCAGGCGATGATTCCTCGCTCTCTCATCCTCTGCACATTCTCCGCTCTTGTCGGCAAGCCGCCACCGGTGGCCACCACGGCCGCATTACCGATCTGCAGCTGCTGAAGCGCTGCGGACTCAGCCGCACGAAAAGCCGCTTCGCCATGTTGTTGGAAAATTTCTGGGATCGTAGTGCCGACGGTGTCCTCGATTTGCTGATCTAGATCGATGAAGGGAAGCCCCAAATGTTCTGCCAGCAGCACTCCGACGGTCGATTTTCCCGCACCCATGAAGCCGATGAGGAAAATTGTCGTTGTTCTGCTTGCCGAAGGGTCGGCCCGTCGCCGATCAGGCTTCGAAATGCTCTTGGCTCCGCAACTTGATCGCTTCCCTGCGTAGGGCGCGTCGGATCAGCAGGCCAAAGCCTCCCCACACCGTCCCACAGAGAATCAGCATGGTCACAATGGCGGTCAAGCTCATAGAAAATTCCACGAGGTCATTTATCTGGCCGCAGTTATTTGGCCGCAGTTATTTGGCCACAGCGTCAACCCGGTTCAGGAGCATCTCGATGCAAAATTCGTCGTGCAAGCCAACGATTCAAGATCACTAAGAGTATCAAAGCCAATGCCCACTGAGCGAGCACTGTCCCGGCAGATTCTGGCTGCAGCGGGTTCAGCCAATTCTCGGGATCCCATCCTCGAGCCTGCCACAGCCACCACACCATGAGCACCACCGCCTCCAGCGGGATCACCCAGGTGATGAGCCAAGTCCACCAGCGCCCCACTCGCAAATCACAGCCCTCGCCGTTGACCACCTCGAGACGCATCTGCTCCACGCCGAAGCGAAGGGCAGCGAGGGCGACGAAGAGACCGGAGAGCATCAGGCCGACTCCCCAAACCCAATCCTGATTCTTGAACACCTCCTGGTGCAGGGCCGAGAAGCTGCCAAAGACGAGCCCCGCCCCGGCCGCACAGCCAAGGGCCGCCTTCCGGCTAAACCCAAAGTCGATGAGGTTCCTGGTCGCCAATTCCAGCAGGGAGATCTGGCTGGTGAGAGCGGCGAAGGAGAGGGCGAGGAAGAAGAGAATCATGAACAGAGTGCCGGCGGGCATCTGGGCAAAGAGCTGAGGCATCCAGATGAATGTCAAACCTTCGTTGCCGGCTCCTACGATCTCGGCTTGGGCTCCAGGGTTGATCGCAAACACGGTGCACAAAACCATGATTCCCGCCAACAGGGACACCGAGTTGTTGCCAAAGCCGATGAGGAAGGCGTTCAGGGAAACGTCTTCCTTGGCGCGCATGTAGATCGCGTAGGTGAGGATCAATCCCCAGCCGGCGCCGGTATCCCAAGCGTTTTGGGTGAGGGCTTCCAGCCAGATCTGGGGGTTGGCTAAATCCGGCCAGTGGGGCGTGAAGAGGAAGGCGAGACCGGCCTCTGCCCCCGGCAGAGTGACCGCCCGGATGGCGAGAATCACCACCAGCACGAAGAGGGTTGGGATCAAGATCCTCGCCACCTTCTCGATGCCCCGCACTCCAAACCACACCACGGACGCGGCCAGCAGCATCGCCAGGACATGGGTGACCACCGCCTGCGGCGTGTAGGCGAAGCCGTCCCAGAAGGATTGACTCTCCGTCGCCGCGAGCTCTCCGCTGAGGCTGGCCCACAGATAGCGCAGACACCAGCCGGCGACCACCGAGTAGTAGAACATGATCGCCGTCGCGCAGAGGGCAACCCACCCGCCCATCCAGGCGAAGCGCTCCCCGGCCATGGTGACGAAGGAGCCGATCACCCCACGGCGAGCCGTTTTACCGAAGGAGAACTCGGCAATCATCAAAGGGATGGACCAGAGCAGCAGAAAGACCAGCCAGGCGACCAGGAAGCTACCGCCGCCATTGGTGGCGGCGACCCGCGGAAAGCGCCAGATGTTTCCGGTTCCCACGGCCATACCCAAGGTCGCCAGCACGAGGCCCCACCGACTCGAAAAGACATCTACTTTGGTCATTCCTCACTCCTCGTCGTGAGCTTCTTTAGAGCTCAGCGCCAACAGGCGTCGGCAGGCATCTGGGATGTCGGGGGCGCGGCAGACGGCGCCGATCATCGCCGCGGCATCCACCTCGGCGGCCAGCACCTCGCCCAAGCGTCCGGCGTCGATTCCGCCGATGGCCACCAAAGGTTTCTGCACCACCTCACGAAGGCGAGCGAGGTCCCGAAGCCCGATGACCGGATCTGGGTTCTGCTTACTGACCGTAGGATACACGGGTCCGCAGGCGACTACATCTACCGCAGGATTCAATTCAGCTTCCGCCGCCTGCTCCAAGCTGTGGGTCGAGAGCCCGATCCACATTTTGGCGCCCAAAAGCCGGCGGGCCTCCTCGGGAGGTAGGTCGCTCTGCCCGAGATGCACTCCATCCACCGGGTGTAGGAGGGCGATGTCGACTCGGTCGTTCAACCACAGCTTCGGTGCCCTCTCCAGCTCCCCCAGCAGAGCGGTAGCCTTCTCTACCAAACGGTAGAGATCATCCGTGGCGAGGGTCTTCGCCCGGAGCTGGATCCACTCCACTCCCGATTCAGCGATGGCCAGCAGGGAATCCGTCACGTCCCGCGGACGCAGAGCTTCCTCGTCCGCGATGACATAGAGACCGCCCCGCGGCGGCGTCACCACGTTCATCGAGAGCCGGTCTGAGCAGGAGATCTCCGACTCCTCAGGAGCCGGATGCCTTCTTCTCGAAGAAGCGCTCCATGAATTTGGTCGACATCTCGCCGGAGGCGAAATCCTCGTCCTCCATGATTTCCCGATGCAGGGGGATGGAGGTCTTGATCCCGCGAATCTCGAATTGACTCAGGGCACGCTTCATGCGCGCGATGGCGCTCGGCCGATCGACATCGTGCACGATCAGCTTGGCCACCAAGGAGTCGTAATGAGGAGGGATCACGTAGTCCTCGTAGCCGTGGGTATCGACCCTCACCCCAGGGCCTCCGGGGGTATGAAAGACCTCGATCTTGCCGGGCGAGGGGCGGAAGTTCTCAGGGTCCTCGGCGTTGACCCGAACCTCGATGGAATGCCCCTGGGGCGGCAGACCGCTCTCTAGGCTCAACCTTCCGCCGGAGGCGATCTCCAGCTGCATTCGCACCAAGTCGACGCCAGCCACCAGCTCCGTCACGGGATGCTCTACCTGGATTCGGGTATTCATCTCCATGAAGTAAAAGTCGCCGTTCTTATCGAGCAAGAACTCGATGGTCCCCGCATTGCGGTAATTCACCGCTTTGGTAAGTTGCACCGCCGCGGCGCCCATGCGGGCGCGCAGCTCATCATCCAGAGCCGGCGACGGCGCCTCCTCCACCAGCTTTTGGTGACGGCGCTGAATCGAGCACTCTCGCTCCCCGAGGTGAATGACGTTCCCGTAGTGATCGGCGAAGACCTGGAATTCGATGTGACGAGGCTCCTGGAGATATTTCTCCATGTAGACGGAGCCGTCTCCGAAGGCTGCCAAGGCCTCGGTGCTGGCGGTGTTGAATTGGGTGGCCAGCTCGTCTCGTTCCCAGACGATGCGCATACCGCGGCCACCGCCGCCGGCGGACGCCTTGAGAATGATGGGAAAGCCTACCTCGTCCGCCAAGGCGAGGGCATCGTCGACCCCGGCTAGGGGTTCTTCGCTGCCCGGCAATACCGGTACCCCGGCCGCCTGTGCGGTTTGCCGGGCCTTCGCCTTATCGCCCATCAGCTCGATGGTTTCCGGCTCTGGACCGATCCAGGCCAGATTGCACTCCCGCAACATGGTGGCGAAGTCGGCCTTCTCGGAGAGGAAACCGTAGCCGGGGTGCACCGCATCGGCGCCGGTAATCTCTGCCGCAGCGATGATCCGCTGCTTGTTGAGGTAGCTGTCCGCCGACTTCGGCGGCCCGATACAAACCGCGTCGTCGGCATAGATGACGTGGAGGGAGTCCTCGTCAGCGGTACTGTGGACTGCTACCGTCTCGACCCCTAGCTCACGGCAGGCATGAATCACGCGCAGAGCGATCTCGCCGCGGTTGGCGATCAGCACTTTCTTGAACATCGGAGATCTCCGCGGGGCTCAGGCAGGTACGACGGCGAAGAGAGGTTCGCCGTATTCCACCGGCTGAGCGTCCTCCGGGAAGATCTTGACGATCTTGCCGGCGGCATCGCTCTCTACATCGTTCATCAGCTTCATCGCCTCAACGATGCATAGCACCTGCCCCTCCTTCACCGTATCTCCGACGTCGACGAAGGGAGGCGCATCCGGGTTCGGCTTGCGGTAGAAGGTGCCGACCAGGGGCGCGTTGACGATATGGGCGTTGGCGGGCAGGTCATCTCCTGCCTCTGCCTCCGCTGCCGGAGCGGGGGCCGCGACCGCCTCTGGGGCCGAGACCACAGCCGGCGCGATGACCGGAGCCGCAACAGCCGGCGGCGCTGAAGCCGCGGTGACCTGAGTGACCTGGGTCTTGGCCGGTCGCTGGCCATCAATCTTCAGCTTGAATCCGGATCGCTCGAGCTTCAGGCCTTCGAGACGGCGCTCGGCAACCAGCTCCAAGAGCTCTTTGATTTGCTCAAAGGTCAACACGCTTCGATTCCTCCACGGTACGCCGAACGGGCCTTGGGATGAGCGGCGATCTCCATTCGCTCCTGGAATAGCTCAGGAGCATGGTCCGCGAGGACAAGGCCTGTTGGTCGAGAGATGAGACGGGATGGATCCTGGGATCGGCGAGACAGAACGCCCCGGAGGTCCTGGTCAGAGATCGTTCTCGAAGAGGAGCCGGGCACGGGACAGCTCGAGGCGGGCCTGGCCATAGCTACTCTGGGCACCGAGCACCAGCAAGAGAAAGTACTCTCGGGTCAGCGAGCTTACCATGAGGGTCCGCTGATCGGTGGTCACTGAGAAGAGGCGTACGGGGCCGGCGGCGAGGTCCTGATGGTTCTCCCCGACGGCCCGTACCTGGAGCAGTAGCTCGGCGGCCAGAAGCTCTAGATCGAGGGTCGGGTCGGAGGAGACAGACTCCACCGGAATGCCGTCCCGATCCACTAGGGAGAGAGCCAAGGACCCCCGTATTCGCTGCGAAATTTGCTGTAGACGTTCGACGTACATCCTTTGATCTCTCCGTCAATGCTGGCCCGCGGCCAGCAGGACCGCAAATTGCCAAGAAAACGGCCACGGTCTAAAGAATCGTTGGCGAGCCTGGCTCGGCTACCGAGATGGGGCGTAACCCCCTGCCGTGCGGTCGCTAGCCGCCTTGCGAAGCGCTGCTGCGCAGATGAGCGAGATAGCGTTCCAGCAGCCTTTCCTTACGCTGGGTAAGCCCCGCCCCGGGAGGCAGGCTTTCATCCTTCAGCAACTCTTCAGCAGTGAGGGTCAGCCCCGTACCTTCCCGGTCCCGGATCCGCTGTTCAGCGGAGTCCACGCGCAGGGCTTCACTGTCCGAAGCTCCTTCCGGAACCTCTTCGGCAGGAATCTCATGGGCCGGTAGCGGTTCACCCAGGCTTTGAGGTGGAGCAGTGCTGGGCGCGATCTCAGCGCCGGGCCCTCCGGGCTCCGCCGCCGCTGCTTGCTGTTCCTCAGTGCCGTCGAGCTGCAGCATGTTGCCATCCAGGGCCTCCACTGCGGAGGTCACCAATGCATCCGCCTTCTTCACCTTGAGCTCCGCGACCCGGCTCAGGCCATCCAGGGCCTGGGCATTGGTCGGATCTTTCTCGATCACCCGGGCGAAGATTCTCTGTGCCTCCTGATAGTGCCCCTGGTTCAGGTAGAGAAAGCCGAGGGTAGGAGTTGCAGGATCATCGTCCTCGCTCTCCACTTCGGCAGCGTCGCCGGACTCTGGAGACTGGCTAAGAGCATCCGAAGGAGCCACCTCCGCTTCAGCGCCGTCGAGGCTCTCCGTGATCTGCGCAGAAGCCTCGACTTCAGCCGCGACGACGGGCGCCGCCGCCGAAGGCTGGGTGCGCTCTGGTTCCGCAGCCAAGACCTCGATCTCCGGCGGGGGAGGCGCTTGAACCGGCGACGACTCATCGAGCTCGAAGATGTCGCCGGGCATGCTCGCCTCCCCGCCCGCGGCCTCGCCAGCAGCCTCCACCGAAGTCACCATCGGCGGGGGGCTGGGGCTCCCCGCCAAATCCGCGAAAGGGTTCTGTAGGGCAGCAGGTTCAATATCCTCCAGAGGCCCGGCGCTCTGCTGAGGCCCGGAATCTTCCTGAGGGGCAGCATCTACCGGAAGTGCCGTGTCTGCCGAAGATGCAGCGTCTGCCGAAAATGCAGCGTCTGCCGAAGATGCAGCGTCTGCCGAAGATGCAGCGTCTGCCGAAGATGCAGCGTCTGTCGGAAGCCCAAGAGCTTCCGAAAGCTCGGCGTTTTCCTCCACGGGATCAGCAGTCGGCGACTCGGGCTTCCTAGAGATCTCTGGTTCCGGCGCCGGCGTAAGAGCAGCCACCGGCTCCTCCGTGAGCGCCTCCACCTCCACCAGCGGCTCGATCACCGCGTCGCCCAGGGGACCACCCTCTAGCAGGGTCGCCTCGACCTCCACCGCGGGCGATTCTGCGCCTTCGGCAGGAGCTTGCTCTTGGGCGAGGGGAAGCTCGGGAACCACGTCGAGCAAGGGGCCATCTTCCGGCTTCGGCAGCACGGGAGGCACCGGAGGAGGGCCTCCACCACGATCTCCGGAAGCTACCGGGCTTCCCGCCTCAGGAGGCCTGGAAGGAGTCACCGGCAGCTGTGCCGCGGCCATCAGCTCTTCCGCGCTCATCAACTGAGTTCCAACGGGATCGAGTCCCTCCAGCGGCGCAGCAGGGGCTGGCGGAGGCGGGGGAGGAGCTGCCGCCGCCTGCTGCTTCCGGGCGCGGGCGATCTCTTCCCGCAGCTCCTCGACGATCGGGTCCCCAGCGTTCAGCAGGCTGTAAAGATCGAGACGGTTGGAGGCCGAATCAAAATCACCGGCTTTGAGATGAACCTTGACCAACAATTTATTTGCCACCAGCTGCGTCGCATCCCGCTGCAGAACCCCTTCGAGGGTCTCCTGGGCCTCCTCTAGCTCACCAAGCTCCAGAAGGCAGCGCCCCTGGGCAACCCGAGCGGCGAGATACATCGGCTGATGCTCCAGGCCGCGCTCGAGAATTGCCAAGGCTTGTTCCACCTGACCTGCACGACGGTAGGCTTCCGCCAGCTGCAGAAAGACCCGCGACTTGGGATCCGCGCGCACGCGTGCGATCAGGTCTTCGACGGACGGGGTGGGTTGAGCCATGGGACAGGTCTCTCGTTCTACTGATGAGGGAAGTGCGTTGGTGAAAGCAAAAGGCAGGGCCGAAGGGAGATGATCCTCAAGTTGGGCTAAAGGCCTTAAACCTTGGGGATTATAGCAATCCAACGCAAAACGCCCCCGTTCGGGGGCGTTTTGCGTTGGATTCGAAGTGGAAGGATTTTCTGGTGCTAGTCGATCTGGATGATGAAAGTTTCGACCAGCTCCCGATCCTGAGTTGTGGTTCGGGCCTGGGTCGTGACGAAGCGACTACCCGCCGGCAGACCGCTAATCTCGGTCTCCGTCAGGGTGAGGGTCGTCCGAGCCTGCCCAGAGTTATTGGTAATCACGGCGCCAGCGGGGCTCAGAGTGCCAAGGTCTGAGGTGAAGGTCACAGCCACACCCTGCAGCACCTCGCCCTGAGCGTTGAGCACTGTCGCGACCAGATCGGTGGTGCCACCGGCGGCCGCCACGGTCGCCGGCAGGGCCTGCAGACTCAGCAGGCTCGCGGCATCGCGAATGGTCAAGGTCGTCGTCACGGCATCGGAGGTGCCGAGAATCGCGGTGATGGTCGCCTCACCAGCCTGCTCACTCGCTGTGAGGGTCGAGAACGCACGTCCTTCAGAATCGGTTACCGGCTCCGACGGGCTCAGGCTACCGAGGGTCGTCGTGAGCAGAACTGTCCGTCCTGCACCGACGGAGCTGCCGTCGGCCTCTCGGGCGGTCACCGTGATGGTGGCCTCTCCCAGAACAGGGATGTTGTCTGGATTCACGTTCACCAACAGGGTCGGCTTCGCATCCGCAGACTCGCCGATCTGTACGTCGATCATGGCGGTGGTGTCGGTCCCCACGGTAGCGGTCACCGTAGCGGTTCCGGGCCGCCCGTCGCCGGTGAGCGTCGCCAGGCCTTCGCCTCGGAAGTCCGCCGCCACCAGCGCGGGGAGTGACCCCAAAGTTGTGGCCAGGCGAATCTCCGTTCCCTCTTCCACGGCGTTGCCGTCGGGGCGACGAGCCACCACTCGAATCGTCGAAGTCCCCTGCAGGGAGATCTGAGTCGGCGAGGCGGAGATGGTGAGCACCGTTCCGGAAGGAGCGGTGGGAGTACCCTCACTACAGGCAGCGAGAGCGACGACGGTGAGCAACAGGGCGAGTTTCTTCATCACGTCGGAGTATACGAGCCGACTTCCACGGCCGTCTATCGAGGGCAGCCTCAAATGAGAAAAGGTGGAGATTTCATCGCCGAAGGGGGACGAAAAAGAGGCGGTCACCTCACGGCGACCGCCTCGACTTCTGGTTTTTCTGCGAGAAGGACGTCGATACGTCCGCCCTCCTCAGCGCAGCGTCAGTTCGCCGGCGGCGGCGGAACCGTCACCGTCACCCCCTGGGAGACGCTGTCGCTACCGCTGCTATTCGACGCCGTGAGAGAGGCGGTGACGGAGCCGGAGGCAGCGTAGGTCACCACGACCACCTGGACGTTCGACGCCGTACTCGGTGAGCCGCCGGGGAAGGTCCAGCGCAGCGTCGAGGCATTGGTGCTGGTGCTGGTGTAGGTCACCGTTCCATCGCCGTTGTTGGTCGCCGAGAAGGCCGCCGTAGGCAGGTTGAGCACGCAGCTGGTGTCGTCCGGCGAGTAGATGATCGCCGCAGCCAGCTCGTCGTCGCAGGTGGTCAGCAGGTTGGTCACCTTGAGATCCACCGCGGTAGGCACTTCCTGCACGCCGGTGAGACCAGCCACGGTGCAGGCCTCGGTGCTGAAGCCGTCGAGGAAGGCCGGCGTCTCGAAGGTGAGGACAGTGCCACCACCGCTCACTATCGGGTTGAAGGCCCGCTGTCCGTTGACCTCTACCTGGATCGGCTCCTGGAAGCCCTGGCCGTTGAGGGTGATCACGTCACCTCCGGCGGCGGATACCGGGTTGCCGGCGATGTTGCTCACCAGCGGTTCCGGCACTCGATAGATCCAGCCGATGGCCCCACCGCCGTCACGGGCGGTGTCGAAGGAGTCACCGGTATTGATGTTGGTCACCTGAATGGATCCAGCGATGTCCTCACAGGTGGAGACATCCACCGCACCGGTACGGACCAGGATCTCGGTTCCGGAGACGGAGATCACGTTGGCTCCCACTCCGGCGAACTCCACAGCGACCGGCGCATCGAAGCCCTGCCCGAAGACCGTCACGTCGGTTGCTCCGGTAAAGTTACCCTGTCCGGGCGAGATCGCGCTGATGAAGATCGGGGTGTCCGTCAGGCCGTAGCGGAAGGCCGCTGACGCGATGATTGCGAAGCCGCTGGACTTGTTCCGCACCAGAATGTCCACAACGCTGTTGCGGTTGTCTTGACCGACGCCGAGAGCCGGCGGGGTACTGACCAGAATCTGATCCGAAGCAACGTTCTCGATCACGCCCTCGACGCCGCTGAATTCGTTGACGCTAGTGCCGCTACCGAAGAGCACCTGCACCGGCGCCTCGAATCCACCACCGAGAATCGACAGTCGGGTTCCGCCCTCGTTGGGCCCGTTGGTCGGGGAGATGGAGGACACCGCCGGCTGCTGTAGAGAACCTCCCAGCACATAGGTGAAGGCGCCACCGATCTCTTGAACCACCTCGTTGTCGGTTCCGACACGGTTGGACACGAAGACATCCGCGAGCTTGGTCTCTCCAACCGCCACAGATTCCGGCGACGGCGGGGTGATCAAGGTCACCGCGGTCGGCTCCACGGAGAGGATCTGGGCGGTGCTGGAAAGGTTGTTCTGGTTGCCGAGGGTGCTGAGAATCTGGAAGCGCACCTGCACCGGCGAAACGAAGCCTTGCCCGCGGAGAACCACCACGTCACCGCCCCCAGGGGCGCCGAAATTCGGCTCGAGGAAGTTCGCCGCAAAGGCAGCGGATCCCACGATCTCCACCTGTAGCTGACCGGAGCTCTCACCGATCCGTCCGGTGATCAGCGCTTCGCCGGCAACATCACTGGGGAAGAAACGAATGTTCGCCTGACCGTTGTCCAAGGTCAGCACCGCGGAGCGCTGAGCGCTTCCGGCGGTAGTGAATTCACCAAGGGTGGTGGTGAGGGTCACCGTCGCGCCGTCCGGCGGCAGGTTGTTGTTGCTGCGCAACCGCACGCTCACCGTGATCACGGAAGGCGTCGTCGAATCGCCAACGTTGATGATATTCGGGCTGGACGACAGCGAGATGACGAAATCACCGCTGCCGCCGCCGCCGGTACCCGGAGTGCCGGCAGGGGCACTCGGACGAGTGGGAGAGTCACCGGACGAGCAGGCGCCCGCCAACAGGGTGACGGCGACGATCATCATCGCGGTAAATAGGGCTCTTCGAAGGTTCATGACAGCCTCTCTTACAGCTTTCTCTTCGCTGTTCTCTGCACTCAGGGCACGAATTCGACGGTGAAGGCGATGGGTTCCGTCGCCACATCTTCGCCCGCAAGGGTGCGGCCGAAGAACCGTACGTTCAGGTTGAGGGTGATGACCTGTTCGCCGGTTTCCTGGTCGAAGGCCCCGTTCTCGAAAAGCAGATCTTCCAGCGGCTGGTTGTCGAATTGCTCGACGCCCATCAAGGGCAGATTGTCGTACTCGATGGTACCGCTAATGGGGGCGACTCCGAAAATACGCCGCACCAAAGTGGTCGGAGTGCGCGTTCCTCCACCGATCCGCTCGTAGACCACCTCATAGGTGTCCATCTCTACGTTCATCAGATCGCTGGTGGTGCGATTGCTCTTCGGTAGATTGGAAATCTGAATCTGACCCAGGGTGTAGGTATTCCCGGCGTTGTTGACGCTCACCCGAGTCGCCAGCCCATCGAAGTCGGAAACCGATAGGACGACCCCGCCCTCAGTATCTTCGATGCGATCACCGGAGCAGCCGGCGAGTCCTAGGCTCAGGCACGCCAGAGCTATGACAAGGCAGATGCGGTGCATGGATCGTCTCCTCGAATCTCTTGACAGATCTTATAGCTGGATCACGCGGGGGGTGATGAAGATCAGCAACTCGTCGTTGTCGTTGTTGTTTCGGCGGTTCTTGAACAGGTAGCCGAGAATCGGCACGTTCGCCAACCCCGGGACTCGGTCTTCACCCCGGTTGGTGGAAACTTCGTAGATGCCGCCAATCACCGTAGTGCCACCGTCGCGAACGATAACCCGCGTCCGCGCCTGCTTGGTAGCGATCGGAGCATTGGTGGCGCCGGCAATCGCGAAGGCGAGCTGCGGCTCTCGCTTAGCGATATCGATGTCCATGATCACCGTGCCTTCGGCAGTGACCTGCGGCGTAACCTCCAGGCTCAACGTGGCGTTGACGAACTGCACCGATACGGTGTTGTTGGAGACCGTCTGGACGGGAATCTGCAAACCGCTCTCGATTCGCGCTTCCTGATTGTTCAGGGTCGCGATCTTCGGTGACGACAGAATGCTCACCAGGCCTTCGTTCTCCGCCGCCGCGAGGGAGGCGTCGAGGGTGAAGGTATCCAGGATATTACCCAGAGAAATATCCAGGAAGCCGGAGTTACCGCCGGTGATGAGGTTGACGCCACCACTGGCCGAAGCGCGGTGGGGGAAGGCTAGGCCGGTGGAATTCCCGAAGCGGTCGTCAGCCTCGGCGTTGAACTGCCAGTTGATGCCGAGACTGCGGGAGAAGCTCTTCGTAGTCTCGACGATACGCGCCTCGATGAGCACCTGAGGCTCGGCGGTATCCAGGTTGGCGATGATCGCCAACACCGTGTTCATGTTGGTGGGCAGCTCTTTGATGATCAGCTTGTTGGTGCGGCGGTCTACCGTGACGGCACCACGGGAAGAAAGGATTCCCGCCGCCCGGTTGCCGCGACCACCACCGGTTCCGGTGGTCAGCAGTCGAGCGATCTGGTTGGCATCGGCGTAGCTCACCGCGCGAATCACGGTTTGCAGCGGAACTTCCTGCGCCCGCGCTGCTGCCAGGGCGCGGCGGGCCGCCGCTTCCTGCTCCAGCTGAGAAGTGGAGGCGATGCGCATGATGTTGCCCTCGAGCACGTAGTCGAGGCCGTTGATTTTGAGCACTAGATCCAGCGCCTGATCCCAGGGCACGTCCGTGAGCTCCACCGTCACCGAGCCCCGCACGCCGGGATGGACCACCACATTGAGGCCAGTGAATCGCGAGAAGGAGCGCAATACATCCTTGATGTCCGCGTCCTGCAGGCTGAAGGTGATCAGATCTCCGCTGTAGATCTTGCCGCCCTCACCGATCACCTGAGTGCCGCCGACGGTGGTCGTCAGGGAATCGCTCTGCTGGGCTGGTGGAGCGTACTCGACCTGCGCTGCCTCGAAGAGAGCCACGTCGGAGGTCGGTGAGGGCGCCGCCGCGGGCACCTCCTCCGCCGGCAGCGGAGAGAGGGGCTCGGGCACGGAGGCGGGCGCTGGGTCGACCTCGGCCACCTGAACTTCCTGCGCTGCGTCGGGGGTGCTTTCCTCATCTCCCCAGGCGGCGTAGTAGCTGTCTTCCAGGGAATCGTCCGTCTCGGCGTCCGCCAGCTGGTCGTCGCCGAAATCACCGACGGGATCAGACTCCACCGGCTCAGCAGCGGGCGGAGCAACCGTCTCGGATTGTTCGGCTAGCTGCGGCTGTTCAGCGGGCTCCGGCAGTGGCGTCAACTGCGCCGGCTCCAGAGCAGGCTCAGAGGCCTCGGCCAGCTGCTCGCTGGATTCCGGGGCGTTAATCACCTGGGCTTCGGAATAGTCGGAGCGGGTCGGCTCGGTCGCTGCCGGCTGCTGCACTTCGGCGACGGTGGTCTCTGCGGCTCCCTCCGACGAAAGATCATCGGCAGGGTACAGAGCGTCGGCGTCGGCCCCTTCGACATCGGTATCGCCGTATTCCCGCTCCCAGGCGCTGCGGGTATCGACCTCTTCTTGGGCCGCCCACTGCTCCCCTTCAGCGGCGGGCGCGTCGCTGGCGGTCTCGCGAGCGGCGGCCGGAGCCTCGGCGACGATAGTCTCCGGCTCGACGGTCCCCTGTTCGATCTCCTGATCAATGGCGGCGGACGCCGAGGCGACGGCTCCACCGAAGGAAACCAGCAGACCATCGGGCAGCTGAGTGATCGTGGGGGAAGTGGAAGAAGCCAGGTCGAAAACCACTCGGGTCACCGGCTCCGGGAAAGGCTTGAATTGGGCGATGCGCACCCGGTTCACCGGCCCCTGGTCGACGGCCACGGTGGAGGCTGAGCTCGCATTGACGATACCGATCAGATCGATGACGAAGCGATCCGGGCTCTCCAGCTGAAAACCGGAGTATTCAAAGCCGCCGTCACCAGCCACCTTGAGCGCCGCGCCCGCGCCTTCGGCCTGAGCCAAGCGCACATCCTGCAACATCGAAGCGGCTCCCTGATTGGCAGCATCGCCAACCCAGGTATCGGGATCTCCGTCCGCCACGGAGGTCTGCGCCACGGCCTCATCCTGGCCATCGACGCTGACCGCCGCCAGCTCCACGGTTTCCCCTTCGTCCGCAATGGCGTCGCTCAGGCCCTCGTCATTACCGCCGACCACCGGGTTCTCTTTCGGTAGCGGCTGGGAGGACGCGACCTGATCTACGCCATAGGCTTCGGCGATGGGGATCAGGGTGAGCTCCAGCCGCTGACCGCGGGCAGCCAGGCTGTGCTCCGCCTCGCCGCGAGTGATCACCGTCAGGCGGGTCAGCGGACGACTCGTCCCATTCTCTTGATCGACCTGCACTTCTGCGACCAGGCCGTCGGCGGAACGCACCGGATCGACATCGGAGGCCACCACAGAATTCGGCAATTCCACCACCAGATTCCCGTCGCCATCGCGATAGCTGGTCCAAACCAGAGCATCGTCGGCGGTGAGATCCAGATAGGTCGCCGCATCCCCCTCCCGCAGACTCATGGCCTCGATCTGGCGGGCCGCGAGCTGAGTTTCAGAGGAGGACACCTCGCTTGCCGCACTCGCCTGAACGACGGTGGGGCGCTGCGAGGAGGCGCATCCGGCAACTGTTGCCAACAGCGCAAGCCCCAGCAGGGGGCCCGGCAAGAGAGTCCGGATACGGTGCATGTTCAGCCTTGCTTCCATGGGGATCGTCTCCCGTTTCCCACTATGACTCACCGCGATGATTCCGACGGGTTGGTGAGGCGCTTGACCACCTCGCGAAACGGCTTGATGGCCGCCGGGTCATTGATGATCTGTTTGAAAACCACCTCAGTCTCGGAGACTCCTACGACGTCACCGTCGTAGAGCTCGTCGCCCTGCTGCAGTAAATAACTCTTGTTGCCCCCACCGCCGCGCACCTGGGCAAAGCGGCCTTGCGGCGTATCGAAAACGCCGGTGAGCGTCAGCTCCTCGATCAGCAGACCCCGACGACCTTCCGGCCGCGGGCCCTTGGGCAATTCCAGGCTTCGGCGACGCACCGGGGACTTGAAGGGATCGCGCCGATCTCCGGCGCTATAGCTATAGCCCGCACCGGCCAGCACCGCCTCGTCTTCTTCCAGGATCTGATCGATCCCGTCGAGGGGGCTCGAGGGAAGATCCTCTTCTGATTCCGACGCGGCCTCGCCGTCCGCCGTCGTCGCGTCCGTCGCATCGGCTCCCGTCGCTTCAGAATCCTGGGAAGAGGCGTCGGATTGCGCCACCAGCTCACCGGGCAGGGGCACGAAGAGCAGGGCGAGCCCGAGCAGGACCGCCGGCAGCCACGGATTCCCGGTCGGAGGGCTCTTGGGCGCTGGAGAGCGAATCTCTTGCACCATGATCAACGCCTCCCACGACGGCGACGGTTATCTCGGTCCTCCCGCTCCTCGGCGGGAGGCGGATCTTCTTTGTCGACGAAAGTCTTGGCGGTAAAGCGCGCGGTGATGGTGTGCTGGGATTGATTGTCCCGGGCGATGATCTGCAGGTTCTCGATGTTGATAATTCGCGACAGATTGCTGATGCGATCAAAGAACAGGGCCAGCTCGTGATAGCCGCCATCGAGATCCATCTTGATCGGCCATTCCTTGTAGAACTCCCGATCCGCCTCACTCTCCGCAGGATCGAAAACCTTGAGATTGAACCCGGCCTGATCGGTGAGCACGCGAATTCGGCGAATGAGGTCCTGAGTATTGCGGCGCTTCGGAAGAATCTTGAGCAGCTTGTCCAGCTCGAGCTGAAGGGCGGCGACCTGCTGACGAAACTGCGGCAGCTTGGCCTTCGCCGACTCGCCCTCGGAGATCTTGACCTCGAGCTCGCTGATCTTTTCCTGGACGTCGCTGATCTCGTTGCGGACGTTATCCGAGAGGGCAAAATGATAGACCCCCCAGATCACCGCACCGAGCACCAAGCCCGCGATCAGGCCGTAATATGCCGGCTTACCTTCTAATCCGGTTTCCATGGCTTCAGACTCCGGTGGAGATACGAGGTTCGCGACGCGCTCAGGTGCGCGGTTCGCGGCCCTCGGCCTCCCCCTCCTCCTCGGGTTTCTTCAGGGAGTAATCGACTCGAAGCTCGAAGTTGAACAATCCGCCCCGAGTTTCGCGCATGATGATCAGCGTTGGCTCGTTGAAGTTCGGTACTAAATCGAGGTTCTCGACGAAGTTCGCCACCGCATTCTCGTTGCGGGCCTGCCCTCGGAGGTTGATCCGCGAGCTACCGATATTCATGCGAGTCAGCCACACCAGCTCCGGCAGAGCGCGGGAGACGCTGTCCATCACTTCCACCGGACCGCGCTGGTTGACCTTGAGATTCTTGATGATCTCGATCTTCTGCTCGAGCTCCGCGGTCTTGTCCTTGAATTCGTTGACCTCTTTGATGATCGGCTTCAAGGCGTCGTACTGACGCTGCAGACGCTGCTGGGTGTCTTGTTTCGACTTAAGATCAGCATTCAGCATCCAATATTCAGTACCCAGCGCGACCACCCCCAGCAGCGCACCGAGAACCAGCAGGTAGTTGCCGAGGTTCTCTTTCTTCAGCCCCGCGGTGAGGTCCCGCTTCTTGCGGACAGCTGTCGGTCGCCGCGCTTCGCCGATCAGATTAATTTTGATCATGGCATGACCTCAGTGACGCCAGAAACTCCCCACCGGCTCCCCACCCAGGCAGACGTCGCGGGATACGCCGCGGGGAAGTCGCTGCGCGGCGCCAGCGCGGAAGCTCCCAAGCTCATCCGGAGACCCATCAGTCACCCACCTTGCGCACTGCGAGCCCTACCGCCACCGCCAGGCGAGGAGCGATGGCCTGTAGGTAGTCGGCGTTGAAGTCACTCTCTTTGAACTGCACCCGCCGCAGCGGATTCATCAGCTCCGTGGGCACCCCAAAACGATCCCGCAGGACCTGCACCAAATTGGTGGTCAGAGAGCAGCCACCGGACAGAATCAGCTCCCCCACCGCTCCTTCCGAAGAGGTAGCGGCGAAGAATTCGAAAGTCTTTTGGAGCTCGGCAGCCATCTCTTCGGAGACCGTATCCAGCACCGGCCGGGCATCGTTGAGGGTGTAACGCCCCACCGGCTCGCCTCTCTTGAGGGCTTCCGCCTGCTCGAAAGAGAGGTTGAACTCCCGCTGTATCGCCTCCGTGTACTGGTTACCGCCGAAGGTAATATCCCGCCAGAAGACCGTTTGCCCCCGCGCCAACACGTTGATGTTGGTGACGCTCGCGCCCATATTGATCAGCGCCAGCACCTTCAGCGGGTCGAGATCGTAATTGATCTCATAGGCATTTTGAATCGCGAAGACGTCGACATCGATCAACACAGCCTGCTTCCCGGTCTGGGAAATCACTGACTGGTAGTCGTTGACCTTGTCGTTCTTCACCGCCACCAGGAGAACCTCCATGTTCTCCATCGTGGGATCAGCATCACCGAGGACCACATAATCCATGCGCACATCGGTGATGTCGAAGGGGATGTATTGCTCCGCCTCCCAGCGAATCGATTCTGCCAGCTCATCCTCGCTCATCGCCGGAAGCTGGATCTTCTTAATGATGACCGAATGCCCTGAAAGGGAAGTCGCGTAATTGGGCACCTTCACCTTGGTCTCATCGTTGAGACGGTGAATGGCATCCACCACGAGCGAAGAATCCATGATGGAGCCATCGACGATGGCCTCCGGTGAAAGGGATTCCAGTCCCAAATGCTGCAGCTGGAACTCTCCCTTCTTCTCTTTCAGCTCCACGAGCTTGACGGCAGAGCTGCCGATATCCAAGCCGATCAGACTTTTTTTTCGCGAGAAGAGCACGGGTTCCTTGCCTTTAGTTGATCTTCACGGGTCGAAACGGAAACGGAAACGGAAAGCCGGGGATCCTGCTGAGAACAATCCCACTGCGCCGACCCTAAAGCCGCCTTGCGAGCAAGACAGCTAGCTGAGAGAGGATGAGAACGATAGCCGATCGAAAGAATCGGCCTCCGAGCATACCCCAAAGTCATAGGAAAAGGCGATTTCGCCAATATTCAAACGGATTTAGGAGGTATTACCTAAAGTTTCGCTCGAACATAGCAGCGGATTTGTAAGGGTGTCAAGAATCGGCATGCATTTATAGCAATATTAGGCATCGCTGTCCATAAGATTCATCGCCGCCGAATCCTCGAGCCCTACGAAGCATCCACGACGCTGCAACTCCCTCGCGTCCTTGCCTCGTCAAGACCCTCTATGGTACTTCTCCTGGAGCTATCCGCTCCTCGCGCCCATACCTCCAGGAGCTCGATCATCATGTCGAAAAGATGCGAACTCTGCAATAAAGGCACTGTCTTCGGGCACAGCATCAGCCACGCCCAGAGCGCCACCAACCGCAGCGGGCAGACAAATCTCCAGCGCGTTCGTGCCTACATCGATGGCGCCGTGCGTCGGGCCTGGGCCTGCAGTCGCTGCATGCGGAATGGAAATGCTCACAAGCCGCCGATTCGCAGCTGGAGCCCCAGAGCCGAGGTAAAAACCAGCTGAACCCTGGAGCTTCCTGGGGCCAGAGCTCTCAAAGCTCCACCCAGGGAATTCCGGCGAAGGAACAGGCCCCCGGCACTGAAGCAGAGCTGCCGCAGACAACGCCACGGCAGAGCGATCTGCGCCAAGACCGACTTCGTCGAGGCTGATTCAGCTGGGGCCAACTAGGCCGAAGCGAACTCAGCCACGATGCTCAGTTCAGGCTAGGGGACGACGAGCGCCGACCGCTCATCCGACGTTCTACCTGGCTCACTCCAGCGATGGAGCGGATGCCGGCCATGATGCGCTCCAGGTGCCGCTTGTCTCGCACCTGAACCACAACATCGATCAGCCCGAGACCAGTATCGAGGGTCTCCGCTTCGAGATGAGCGATATTCGATCCTAGCTTCGCGATGGTCTCGGTCATCTGCGCAAGGATTCCCGGCTCATCCGTCGACTCGACGCTGAGGGTGACCCGATTGCGGGTATCGCTATCCTTCGCCCAGCGCACCTCGATTTCCCGCTCTTGGTTGTAGAGCAGATTGCGGACGTTGGGGCAGTCGGTGGAGTGCACCGACACTCCGCGCCCCCGGGTGACGTAGCCGACGATGTCCTCTCCGGGCACCGGGCTACAGCAGCTGGCGAGATAGGCCAACATATCCCCCTGCCCCTTGACCAAGATCGGCCCCGAGCCGAAGGGGAGAATCTTGCTCACCGCCCGCCGCAGTCGCGAGGGCTCCTCCGCTGGGCGAGAGCGCTGATCGTCGGACAGCACCCTGGCGACCACATGCTTTGGCGCGACCTTGCCGAAACCGATCCGAGCGAAGAGGTCATCCAGGTCGGAAAGCCCCTCGTCCTCTAGATATGAAGTCATCAGCGGGCTGTCGAGCACCTTGCGCGCGCTCACCTTGTATTTGCGCAGCTCCTTCTCCACCATCGGTCGGCCGATCTCGATGGCGCGCTGCTTCTGCACCGCATTGAGCCATTGGCGAATTTTGCTCTTCGCCCGCGAGGTTGCCACGATATTCAGCCAGTCCTGGCTCGGCCGGGCGCTCTGACTGGTGATCACCTCGATCAAATCTCCGTTCTGCAGCGCGGTGCGCAAGGGCACGAGCTTGCCGTTGATCCTCGCTCCAGCGCAGGAATGGCCCAGCTCGGTGTGCACCTTGTACGCGAAGTCCAGCGGCGTGGCGCCCCGGGGGAAGCACATCACCTCACCCTTCGGCGTGAAGACGTAGACCTCATCAGGATAGAGATCGATCTTCAGCGTGGTGAGGAAGGTGCGGGGGTCCTTGACCTCCTTCTGCCACTCCAGCAGCTGCCGCAGCCACAAGATGTTGTGGTCTCCAGCCTTCCCGCCGCCACCCTCGCCGCGCTTCTCTTTGTAGCGCCAATGGGCCGCGATGCCTTCCTCCGCCACCAGGTCCATCTCCCGAGTACGGATCTGAACCTCGAAAGGCTGGCCATTGCTCGCCACCACGGTGGTGTGCAGGCTCTGGTAGAGGTTGGGCTTGGGCATCGCGATGTAGTCTTTGAATCGGCCCGGAACCGGACGCCAATTCTGATGCACCACGCCCAAAGCGGCATAGGTCTCGTTGAGAGTATTGGTGATGATGCGGAAGGCCAGATAGTCGTAGAGCTGGGAGATGTCGATCCCCTGGCGTCGCAGCTTCTGCCAAATCGAGAAGTAGCGCTTGATCCGCCAGGTGATCGTCGCGTCGATACCCGCGCGCTCGAGGCTGTCCGCAAATTGATCGCGCAGCAGCTCGGCCACTTTCTCGTCCACCTTCATCTTTTCTTCAATGCGGTCGTGGAGCTCGCCGAATTGATGCGGGTAGAGGAAGTAGAACGCTAGGTCTTCGAGGTCTCCCTTGACCTTCGCCATACCGAGGCGGTGGGCGATGGGCGCATAGATCTCCAGCGTTTCTCGCGAGATCCGCCGCCGCTTCTCGGGCCCCATCGCTTCGAGAGTCTGCATGTTGTGTAGCCGATCCGCGAGCTTCACCAGGATCACTCGAATATCCCGCGCCGAAGCCAGGATCATCTTGCGGAAGGTCTCCGCCTGCGCCTGATCCCGCCGCACGTACTCGTGGCGACCGATCTTGGTCACTCCATCTACCAGCTCCGCAACATCCCGACCGAAGCGTTCCTCCAGAGTGTCCCGGGTCGCAGGAGTGTCCTCCAGCACGTCGTGGAGCATTCCAACGGCAACGCAGGTTTGGTCGAATTTCAGCCCAGCGAGCAAATACGCCACCGTCATCGGGTGATTGAAATAAGGCTCCCCGGACTTCCTCTTCTGATCTCGATGCATCTCCGCACCGTATTCGAAAGCGGAGCGCAGGAATTCCTCGTCGTACGGACGACCCTGCTCGTCCAGCAGCTCCAAGATCGGCTCCAGGGTGTGGATTCCCTTAGCCGGAATGGGAGGCAGCAGCTGGGTAGGGGTCTTTGGCATCGTTCTTAGGATCGAGTGTTAGAAGGATCGAGTGACGATAGGTAACTCATAGTACACGCATCTGCCACCGTGTATCACCGATCGCAGAGGTGGCACCGATCACGGTGCCACCGATGGGGGAGGAGTGAACATTCAGCAGAACAAGAAAACCTGGGCCTGCATTCTCCTGCGCGCCCTGCTCCGCAAATAAAAACGACCAATAAATCAAAAACGACCGGCGAAATCGCCGGCCGTCCAATCGACTCTGCCACCGAAGTGTCCGATGGCTTCGCCGCGAAGCAAGCTCGCGGTGAACCGATGTCTTCAGCTGTTCTTGGCAGCCTCGCGGCGGGCGGCGGCGCGGCGCGCCTGGCCCTTCTCGCCGAAGTAATGCTCCCAAACCAACACCACCGGGCTAGCGACGAAGACCGAGGAGTAGGTGCCGATGACCACACCGAAGAGCAGCAGGAAGGCAAAGCCCTCGAGCACCTCGCCACCGAAGGTAAAGAGGCATGCCACCACCATCAGGGTGGTCATGGAGGTCATCACCGTTCGGGAGAGGGTCTGATTGATGCTGCGATTCAGAACGTTGTAGAAGCGCTCCTTCTTGGCCTTCAACATGTTCTCGCGAACGCGGTCGAAGACCACCACCGTATCGTTCACCGAGTACCCCACCAGGGTGAGGAAGGCGGCGATGGTGGTGAGGTTGAACTCGTAGCCGAAGAAGGAATACGCCCCAAGGGTGATGGTGACGTCATGGACGATGGCGACCACCGCACCGACTCCGAAGCGGAACTCGAAGCGGATGGCGATGTAGATCAGCATCCCGGTCAAGGCCAGGATCACCGCCCAAATACCCTTTGACTTCAGCTCGTTACCGATCTGCGGACCGACATTCTCCACCGCCAACAGGGCATAGGAGCCGAGATGACCGAACTGCTCGAAGCGCTCGAAGATCTCGTCCCCCACCGCCGGCAGATCAGAGATCTGCTGCCAATCCTGAATCGCGCCGACCTGACGCCGGAGCCCCACCAGGGCGTCGACCGCCTGGCGATACTCCTCCGGCTCATCGCCGAGAGCCACGTCGGGGTTGAGACCGAGGGGGTCCGCCTGAATCAGGCGATCGAGGAGCAACTGGGCGTTGACCCGGTTGAGGTCCAGTCGATCTCCCTTGTCGGCGTTGTAGCGGGCGTCCAGCGCCTCCAGCAAGTCCTTCGACGAACCTTCCTCGCTGCCCTCCACCGTCGAGGTGCGGATCAGCACCTCGTTGGCGGCATCGCCGCCGAAGCGCTGTAGCTGAGATTCCGGATACCCGGCATCCGCCACGACGTCGCGGAGCTCGTCGAGATTCGGCTCTTCCTGGAATTGCACCGTGATCTGGGTGCCGCCAGCGAAGTCGATGCCGATGTTCAGCTTGCCCTGGAAGACATAGATCAAGCTGAGGGTCGCCAGGATCGCGGATACCACCGCGAGGGGCACCCGGTAGCGCATGAAGTCGATATTGATATTGGTCAGAAACTGCATCATAGGCCTCCCCGAGCCTGCTGGGGCCCGTGGCGTCGGCGGACTCTGGAGGATGTCCCGCTCAGATGTAGAGACGCTCCACCTGCTGGCGACGGGACAGCCAGAGGTCGAACAGGAATCGACTGACGAAGACGCTGGTAATCAGGGTGCCGAAGATTCCCACGGACAGGGTCACGGCAAAGCCACGGATGGGGCCGGAACCGAATTCGTAGAGAAAGAGGGCGGCAATCAGGGTCGTGATGTTGGCGTCGACGATAGAGGACAGAGCCTTCTCGAATCCGGTGGCTACCGCATTCTTTACCGTTCGCCCGGCTCGCAACTCCTCACGTATTCGCTCGAAGACCAGCACGTTGGCATCCACCGCCATACCGATGGTCAGAATGATGCCGGCGATGCCCGGCAGCGTCAGCGTGGCGCCAAAGGCCGCGAGAGCGCTAAACACCAAGACCACGTTGAGGGCCAGCGCCAAATTCGCGTTGAACCCCGCTACCAGGTAGACGATGAGCATCATCACCAGCACCAGACCGGCACCGTAGAGACCGGCCCGCAGCCCCTGATCGATGGAGTCCTGACCGAGGGACGGACCGACGGTGCGCTCCTCGAGGATGGTGATTCCCGCCGGTAGAGCACCGGACTTCAGGGCGGTAGAAAGATCGGTGGCCTCCTCGTAGCTGAAGCCACCTTCGATCTGCCCTCGATCTTCGATTCGGCCACGGATCGAGGGAGCGGACAGCACCTTGCCATCGAGCACGATGGCCATGCCGCGACCAATGTTGTTGGTCGTCGCCTGCCCGAAGTCCTGGCCCTTCTCGAAGGCGAGCATGAACTCCACCACCGGCTCATTGAACTGGCCGGCGCCGACCCGCGCGTTCTTGAGGTCACGGCCGGTCACCACGGCGCTGCGCTCGACTCCGAAGTAGGAGGTGCCCACCACGGCGCCGGTGGCGTCTTCAAGGTCGCCCTCGAGAATCTCGACGGTCGACGGCACGTTGCCCGCATAGTGGGCCTCGATCTCGGCGCGGCTCACGCCCCCGGTGCCCTCCCGCGGGAAGTCCATAAAGCGCCATTCCAGGAACGCGGTGCGGTTGATCAGTCGCTTCACGCGCTCCGGATCTTCGACGCCGGGAAGCTGTACGACGATTCGATCGCTATCGGTAAAGCCCTGGCGCTGAATCACCGGCTCGGCGACGCCGAACTCATCGACGCGGTTGCGGATGGTGCGCATCGCCTGCTCCACGGCATCGTTGCGCAATTCCCGGCGGGAGTTCTCGCGCATCGTCAGCACGTAGCCCTCGTCGCCCTGCGAGATCTGCCACACCTGAGAGAAGAAGTCGCTGTGGACCTCGTCTACCGTCGAGGATTGATCCGCCGGAACTCCGGTAACGACGAAGGAAGGGGCTGCCCCTTCCACGTCTCGCCGTTCCGCCGCGGCGGTAGCCACGCCTTCTTCTTTCAGGCGCTCGACGAAGCGATCCTTGTCGGTATCCGTCTCCGCCCGGAGGGCATCGGAGGTCTCCACCCCGAGGACGAGGTGCATCCCGCCCTGCAGATCGAGGCCGAGGGAGATCTTCTCCGAGAGGGGGAGGATTCCGGAAATAGCGAGGGCAGCGCCAGCGAGAATGATGACGCCGCGAATGATCAGGCTTTGCTTCATTTGGAGCTCCCTGGAGCCGGATTTTGCTGAGGTCCGGCGACGGCCGACTTCGCAATCTTGACGTTGGCGTTGTCGGCGATCTTGAGCACGACGGTGTGCTCTTGAACAGAAATCACGGTTCCGTACAGCCCGCCATTGGTGATCACCTCATCTCCCTTTTGCAGAGCCTGCACCAGGTCCTGCAGCTCTTTGCGCTGGCGACGGGCGGGGCTGATGACCAGGAACCAGAAGATCAGGCCGATCACCGCGTAGAGACCTAGGGTCGCGACGAGCCCTCCGCCGGATCCCTGGGCGGCGAGTACCGGCAGGTGAGAAAGGAAGATGGTGTCCATAGGCTGCTCAGAATCGGCTCAGAAGTAGTGCAGGACCGCGGTTCGTCAAACCACCGCCTCGATTCCTCTCCTCGTCCAGTGTCGCCGATCGACGAATCGACCGTGAGCCTCGAAGCTCTTCCTTCGTGGCCCTGGAGCAAAGCGCCTCGGGGAGCCTGGCCTCCGGTGTCCCTCTCTATGCGGCCCTGCGAGGGGCGGCCACCGAGTGAAGGACGACAGCGGTTGAAGACCGACGAGCCTCTCAAATCTCCAGAAGGGAGAACCAGCAGAGAAATGGAGCCTCGAAGCTAACGCGCGGAGGAGGTTTTTTTGGAGGGAATCTGTGGAGGGAGTAGGTCGCTGGATATGTGGAGATCAGTGTCGATCCCTAGCGCTGGGGCCGGCGATCGAGATCGGAGCGGTCGAATTCAAGGCTCCCCACCAATCCAAAGGCTGATTGAGCCTTGTTGGGAGGAGCTAGCGATGATGAAGAACGCCGTCACGGCGGTTCGCCATGACGTCTTGGTGCAGCGGAACGAAGCGCAAGCTCCTCATGGCGTACCGACCGGCTGGTCGGCGGCCAGCGACTGCCTTGGGTTGTGGAGGGCGATCTCGCTCAGCGCACCAGATTCGATAGCTTGCCGAAGATCCCTTAGGAAGTCAAGGTAACACCATAGATTATGCAGGGTTGCCAGCACCGGTCCGGTGATCTCTCGACAGCGGAAGAGATGATGCAAAAAGGCGCGAGAAAGACGCCGGCAGGCCGGGCAGCGACAGGACGGATCCACCGGCCGAGGGTCGAGGGCGTAACGGCGATTCTTGATCTTCACCACACCGCGGCGGGTGAATAAATAGCCGTGACGAGCATTGCGCGCCGGCAGCACGCAGTCGAAGAGATCGATCCCGCAGCGCACCGCGTGAAGGATGTCGTCGAGATAACCCACCCCCATCAAGTACCGAGGCTTCTGCTCCGGCAGCAGCGGCGCCCCATGGGCGACCACCGACTGGCGATCGGCGTCCGGCTCCCCGACGCTCACGCCGCCGATGGCGTAGCCGTCGAAATCCAGCGCCGCCAGATCCGCCGAGGCCTGCTCCCGCAGGTGGAGGTGCACCCCCCCCTGCACGATGCCGAAGAGCCCCCCCGCACCGGGCGCCCGATCCCATTCTTCCCGTGCGCTGCGCGCCCAGCCGAGGGTTCGATCCCAGGCGTCCTTCACCTGCTCTACGGATGCCGGCCAGGGCGGACACTCGTCGAGCATCATCGCCATGTCGACGCCGAGGCGGCGCTGCATCGAGACCACGTTCTGCGGCGTGAAGCGCACCGGCGACCCGTCCACGTGACTGCGAAAGGACACCCCGTCGTCGTCGATGGTGCGCCGATCCGCGAGGCTGAAGACCTGATACCCGCCGCTATCCGTGAGAATCGGCTTCGACCAGCCGCTGAAGCCATGTAAACCGCCGAGGGTCTCGATGCTGTCGATGCCGGGCCGCAGAGCCAGGTGGTACAGATTCGCCAGCATCACCGAAGCACCGGCATTCTCCAGCTGACCCGGCTCGATACCCTTCACCGCCCCGAGGGTACCCACGGGCATGAAAGTCGGGGTGTCGATGACGCCGTGGGGAGTGTGCAGACGGCCCCGACGGGCGGCCCCGTCGGTGGCGAGTACTTCGAAAGATAAGGGCATCGATAGAGCAGGGAGAGAAGGGAAAGAGGAGAATGCGGGGCAAGAGTGAACAGCGTGCGGAGAGCGCTTGTCTGAGCGAGATCGCAGGCCAGCTCGCCTCAGCTGCCGGGCAGCTCCAGGGTTCGAACCTCGACCTCCGCCGGCAGCTCGAGGAGGAAGAGATCCTCCGCCAGCTCAATATTGGTGCGCTGCTCCTCGAGCACGTATTGGGTCACCGCCCCGTCCGCTCCCTCGAGGCGGACCTGAACCGGAAGATAGCGCTGCGCATCGATCCACAAGGTCACCGAGCGAATGCGGCGCGCTACGCGATCGTCCGCCGGAGTGAGCTCCAATCGCCATGCTTCCGATTCCAGCCCTTCCCCAGAGCCAGCAGCCTCTGGAGCTCGCAGACGGGCATCGAAGTAATCCAGCAGGCTCGCCACCGAGCTCGAAGCGTTGAAGAACTGCAGCGCTCGCTGCGAGTAAGGCTCGATACTCGCGCGCTCTGCCTCGCCGAGATCTTCATACCAGGTAGTCAGCTCGCCGTCGGCGATCACCAAAATCATCGGATCCGGCGTTTCGTATTCCCAGCGCACGCGGTCTGGAGCCTGATAATGCAGCACCCCGGTGGACTCTTGGGGTTCGAGGAGCAAATCGCTCTCCCTGACCATCCGAAAGGTCGCTTCTAGAGTCTCGACCTGACTCTGTTCCGCCTCCACCCGCTGGATCAGGGCTTCCAGACGCTCCGAAGGAGACAAGGAGGAATCGTGAGGATCAACTCCCTGAGCCGCCAGGGCCAGGGCCGGAAGCATCCAGGAGCAGAGCCCCCAGACGACAAGACGACGGAGGAATCGATGCCCGCAGCGGCGAAAGTCGCCGGAGCGGGGGGGGAAACCAGAGCCAGACTGACGGCGTACAGCCAGAGAGCTGGACGTCGATTCAGGCGCTGTTGGGGCGAAACTCTTCATCATGGGCGGGATGGTATCAATGAGGCCTTCCTCGAAAGCAAGAGACATCGGTTAACGCGGTCAGATCGTGAAACAGGAATCGTTCCCCTGAGCGACACAACCGGGAGATGAGGCGGCACATTCCCGTGCCTCTAGGGGCAAAGAAAGGGAAGAGCCCCGCGGCTTTCTTGACACTCCCCTATCCCGCTGCTAGCGTCGCGCCGCCCTCGATCCAGGGGGCAGGGAGTAGGAGATGCCATGGTGAAGATCAAGCTCGGCAAGAAATACGACTGCGTAGCTTGCGGCACGAAATTCTACGACTTGGGCAAGCCCGAGCCAATTTGCCCGAAATGCGGCGCGAACCAGAGCGACGGCAAGAGCACATCGAAGGGTAAGCGCGAGGAAGAATAAGCGCGAGAATCGCCCTGAGAGAAGGGAAGGTCTGGACTCCTGAGAGAGGACAGATTCGGAGCTTCCGTGCCACCCCCAAGGTACGCGCCCCACAGACTGGACTCGTGGTCTCCCCAAAATCGCTGCCGGAGACACGCTGAGCCGCTGGGCTTGCGTAACGCTCTATCTCCCAAAAGCCTCGGGCTTCCCAGCGACCGACCTCCCGGCAAATAGCACTGCCGACAAATAGCACTGCCGACAAATAGCACCGTAGAGCGAGCCTCGCTATCTCCCATCCTCCGCATCCTCGATCCGCAAAGGTGCCGATCTACCTCGGCTTCGGAGCGAACCAGGGTGATATTCCTGGCACCTTCGCCAGCGCGCTGGCGGCCCTGGAGCCGGCCCTGGAGCCCCTCACGATCTCCTCTCTCTATCGCAGCGCGCCGGTGGTGCGCCCCGGGGGCTATGCTGAGCCTCAGGCGCCCTATAACAACCTGGTCGTGCGGGGCTTCGCCTCTCCCCAGGAACATCCCCCCGAGAGACTCCTGCGCTGGACCCAGGAGGTCGAAAAGACCGCTGGGCGACAACCTCATGGATCGCTGGACGCTCCACGGCCTCTGGACATCGACCTGCTGCTCTATGGCGATCAAATCGTCGCAGGGCAAGATCTGACCGTGCCCCACCCACGGATGCACCAGCGCCGCTTCGTGCTCGCTCCACTCCAGGAGCTGGCGCCAGACTTGAAGATTCCAAGCCTCGGCCTCTCTGTCTCGGATCTCCTAGCCTCCCTAGCTGCCGATGGGGATTGGGTGGAGCGAGTACCGACCCCTGGGGCGCTGAGCCGCTGGCGAGGCTGAATTAGCGAGACTGAGCTAGCGAGACTGGGTTGGCAAGACTGGGCTGGCCCCACCGCGAATCACCCCAGCAGCGCCTATCGAGGAGATCCGCCCTCGCCCGTGGGAAGGCGCCAAAGCCCCAATAGTGCCGCTTCCTCCGCAGCCAGCGAGGAACCGCTCCCTTCAGCCCCCTGCAGCCGATCAGCATAGTCCACTAGGCGGCGGCGAAAGCCACTATCTCGTCGGCGGCAGGCCTCGGCCACTACGCAATATTGGCAGCGCCTCGGCTCGTTGCCCCAGGGGTCCTCGAGACGAGGGGGAAGAACGCCACGATTCCACGCCTGGAGCGCGGTGTGCAGCGCGTGCTGAAACGCTTCCTTGAGCGCCTCGTCCCCGGAGGCGGCCTCGAAGCGTCGGGCTCCGAAGTTCTCCAAACCCGGGTCTAGATCCGGGCGAAGCAGCAGATAGAGACCGGCCCCGGGCTCCTTCGCAAGGGCTTCCAGCGCTAAGGCATAGGCGGCTCCCTGGAGGCGCTGGCCGCTAGCTATCTGCCGCAGGAAGCGCTGGCGGCGAGTCTTGGCCTGCTTCGCCTCCTCCGCCACCGCACCGGAACCGAAGGCGTCCCGCAGCTTCCCGGTCTTGTAGTCCACCAGCTGGAGCCCTGCCACCGGATCGCGATCCAGTCGGTCAGCGCGGAAGCGAACCCCCCAGGACTCCTCCCCCAACCGCCAATGCAGCTTTCCCTCGATCTCCACCCCCAGCACCGTGACTTCACCGGAGACTTCATCGAGGGCTCTATCGGAAATTCCATCGGGAAGCTCACCCGGTGCCTGCTCGGCCCCTGGAGAGGCGAAGCCCGCGGAGGCCAGGAAGGGCCGAGCGCGCTCCACCAGCGGCCTCGCCAGAGCCGGCAGCATCAGTCCCTCTTCCTTCAATACTTCCCGCGCCGAGCGCAGCAGCAGCGCCTCGAGGGCGGCCGGCGGCGGCCACCGCACCACCACCCCCGGCGATTCCAGAAGCTGCTCTTCGACTTCGCCCCGACGGGGGACCTGCTGATCCGCCGCGACGGTCTCGAGCACGCGATGTACCACCTGTCCGACCACCAGAGGCGTGAGCTCCGGCAGCTGCGCCAGGGGATCAGCGGGCGGCTCCACCTTCAGCAGGCGGGTGGCAAAGAGCTGCCAGGGGCACCCCGCCAGGTGCTCCAATCGGGTAATCCACAGCTCCTGCATCTTCGAGCCGAGGGGAGCACTCACGCCGAGAAAGCCGAGATAGGGGCCGGCAGCGTAGCGCAGACGACGCCCTTCGGCGGTGGAGAGATCCGGGTCCATCTCCTGGAGCACGGCCTCGAGGGCGCCGGCCCAGCGCTGCGGAAGCCGTGGCTCGGGCAGAGCATGACCGAAGGGCTCTGACCTCGGCATCAGGTTGCGCCCCTCCTCCGCTAGAGCCGCCGGAAGGGCCGTCAAAAAGGCTTCCCGGCCACTCTGAAGGGCAGCCCTCAGGGCTAGATCCCTCGCCGGCGCTCCCTCCGCTCCCCATTCCACCGCCTGCCGGGGCTTCGGCAACCCCTCAGACCCCCAGCGCAGACGCTCCAGCAAGGGCGAGGGCGCCCGAGCCTCGCCGTCGTCTCCTTCCCGCTGCCAAGAGAGCTCCACCCGCGGAGCTGAATCCATCAGCTGAGCGAAGAGATAGCGCTCCTCATCGAAGCCCCGACGCTTTACCGGGATGTCCGGAAGCACCGCGGCGAGCTCGCGGCGCAGAGAGTCCGGCAGCAGGGGATCCTCCCGCACCACCCGCGGAAAGAGATCTCGATTCATCCCCACCAGAAAGAGCCAATCCGCGGTGAGCCCCCGAGCTTCCATCGCGCTCAGAATCTGAACCCCCCCACCCTGCCCCCCGAGAGAGCGCCGACCGACGCCGCCGAGGAGATCTCGGATCAACCGAAAGACCTCGGAGCGACTGAGGCTCAGCTCCCGCGGCAGCTCATCCAACCCCTGGAGAAGCGTGCGCCGCACGGCGCTCAGCGAATTCATGGGGGTCAGGGGGCTCTCCGGGCGCGCGCCGAGGCATTGGGTCAGAAGCTCATCGATCCGCCGCCGGTGATCTGTCAGCGGCGCCTCGTCGGGCCATGATTCCAGCCGACGGTGAAGATCCCCGGCGGCGCTCACCAGCGCCCGCAGCATCGAACCGGGGAGCCAGCGACGACTCGACCGAGGCGCGGCTTCCTCTTCGCCTTCTTCCACCGCGGCGGCCAGCGGCAGGGGAAGGGCATCTCGCCCCTCCGCCAGCCAGGCCTCCGGCTGCAGATCCGCCACCTGCCTCAGGCGCCCAGCCCCGAGCCCATGGCAGGCGAGGCGCAGCTCCGCTCGCCGATGGGATAGCTCACCCCAAGGGGGTAACCCGTTCAGCAGCTCCAGCCAGCTCTCCGTCGACGCCTCGCCGCCCCGCATCAGGAGGTTACCGAAAGCCTCGGCGGCTCGGGTTGCGGCACTCGCCGCCCCCGGAGCCCCCGGCATCGAAAAAGGCACTGCCCAGCGCTCCAGATGCTGGGCCAAAGGCAGCCGGTAAGGGCCGAGATCTCTCGCCACCACCAGGACATCCTCCGCCCGAGGCGCACTCTCCTCACCCAGCAGGCTCCGCAGCCGCCGCGCCACGGCTCGACACTCCGCCGCCACGCCGGGAGCCGACACGGTGGTGCGCTGGGGTGCCGGAAGAGCTTCCCCCGTCGTCGCCACCAGGGCCGACGAGCCCCCCAAACGCAGCAGCAGCCGCTCCGTGAAGGAGCTCTCCAACACGCCGCGCTCCGCCGGATCGGGAGGCTGATCCACCAACAGCCGGGCATCGGGGCGGCGCAGCAGCACCTCCAGCAGATCCGCCGCCACGCCGGTGAGATCGGCGAAGCCGTGAACCCACAGAGCCCGCGCCGGCAGCAGTCGGGAGCCGCCTGCGGAAAGTTCGTCCACCGGGCCCTGCGGAGAATCCAAGAATTGCTCCGGGAGAGCTTCCTGATCCAACAGCTCCGCTGCCCGCCGCAGCAGCGAAGAAGTCCTGCCGAGCTCCATCAGCTCCAGCGCCCGGGCGCAATCCCCCGCCACTTGAACGAGCTCCACCGCACGCCTTCGGGCTTCTCTGCCCGCCCCGCCGGTGCTCCGTCCCTCGCCTCCATCAGCGAAGGACACAGCCGTCAGCGCCTCCACCGCGGCGTCCCGGGACTGAGCGCTGAGGCCCGCGTCGAGGAGATCCCGCACCGTGCCCGCCAGCGAGGCGTAGCCATCCTGCAGATCGTCCAGAGAGCGGCGCAGGGCCGGACGCTCGCGGGCGAAGCGCTCCACCAACAAGCCCAAAATCACGCCCCCCCCAGGGGCTGGCTCCAGCGCCCGCTCCAACACTTCCAGCGCCACCCCAAAGAGAGTCTGAATGCTCACCCCCACCACCGCTCCCCCGCGATGCTCTACCAGGCGCCGCCCGAGATGGCGGCGCAGAGCTCCCGACGGAACGACGATGCGAATCGGCTGCCGAATCGAGATGGACGAATCCAGCTCCTCGTCCAGCCAGCTCAACAGCCGCGCTTCAGCGCGGCGCGGGCCGGGAGCCAAAGAGAATTTATAAAGCGCCTCGATGACCTCAATCCCCTAGGCAGATCCCCAGATCGCGAGCGGTCTGCAGGACGTCCGAATCCAGCGGCACGGTGCGCACCCGCTGCGTCGCTCGCTCCAGGGAAACCGACGAGATGCCGCCAGCCTGAAGAGCGACCATGGTGCCGAACTCCCCCCGCTCCACGGCGCGAATTGCCGCGGCGCCGAAGCGCAGCGAAAGGAGGCGATCCGTCGCGGTGGGCTCTCCGCCGCGCTGCAGATGCCCCAGCACCAGGTGGCGGGTCTCCTTACCGGTGCCCTCGGCGATGGCGTTGGCCACCCGCTCGGCGATCCCGCCGAGGCGAACCTGCCCCTGGACCTGTTGTTGCCAAACCCTTTCTCCGTCCTCCGCCGTGGCACCTTCCGCCACCACCACGATGCTGAATCGCCGCCCCCGACGCTCCCGGCGCAAAATCTTCTCGAACACCGACTCGAAGCGAAACGGAATCTCCGGCAGCAGCACCACGTCAGCGGTGCCGCTGAGTCCCGAGTACAGCGCGATCCAGCCGGCGTAGCGCCCCATCACCTCCACCACCAACACCCGTCGGTGGCTCTGGGCGGTGGAGTGCAGCTTGCCGATGGCGTCCGTCGCGGTGGCCACCGCGGTGTCGAAGCCGAAGGTGTATTCCGTCGCTTCGAGGTCGTTGTCGATGGTCTTCGGCACCCCCACCACCGGCAGCCCGTGGCGCTCATGAAGCTGGCGGGCGATGCTCAGGGAGCCATCGCCACCGATCGCCACCAGGGCCTCAAAACCGTGCTCCCGGAAACGGCGAACTACCTCGCCGCTGCGATCCTTGGGGCCCGCCCCGTCGGCACTCTCCAGCTGGAATGGGTTGCCTCGATTGCTGGTGCCGAGGATCGTGCCGCCGAGGTGAGTGATCCCCCTCACCGCGTCGGCATCCAGCGGGATCAGCCCTTCGCTGCCGTCGGTGAGTAGCCCCTCGTAGCCGTCGCGAATGCCCCAGGCCTCCCAGCCGCGGCGCAGGCTGGAGAGCACCACCGCCCGAATCACGGCATTGAGCCCGGGAGCATCGCCGCCGCCGGTATTCACCGCGATCTTTTTGCGCGAGCCGGGGGCGACGGAGAGGGACGCATCGGAGGATGAGCTCATGCCCCGATGCTACCCCCCTGGACTGGCCTTCGCTAGCCGCAGTGTCCTTAGCCAGCCGGGCAGGCCTTCGCTAGCCTCTCCCCCGCAACCTGCGGCGGGTCTGCCAGCGGCGATAGAGAAAGAGCGGCGCCAAGCCGAGCCACATGCTGAGGGCGGTGAGGAAGCCGCGGGGCCGAGACCAGAAAGACGGTAGACGAGCCTCGATCCGATCGTGCACCAGGGTACTTTCCGGGCCCTGGGCCTCGAAGCGATGCTGGTGCACCCAGAGCTCAAAGGGGCCCTCCAGCTGGCGGTCGACGAAGCCAGCGATGCCTGGCCCCGAAACCAGCCCCGGCAGCTCCTCCAGCTTCGCTCGCCAGTACATCGGAAAGGGACCGACCCAGGTGCGGAAGCTCATTTCACAACCGGGCACCAGCGGATCCGGCACCTCTTCTAGGTGCATCGGCGCCAGCGGGGGCGTGATCGCCTTCAGGCTCTCGGCGCTGCTGTGAAAAGCCGCCACCTGGGCGAGGGGAGCCGAGACGACGAATTGGCGCTCGAAACGTAGAGTCATGAATCTGTCCCCCAACCCCCGGCGCGACGAAGTATTTCCATCACCGCAGCAGATCCCGCAGCGCGTCTTCGAGATGGGGATAGTGGAAGCGAAAGCCCGCTGCCTCCAGGCGCTGAGGGATCGCCCGCTGCCCGGTGAGCAGAATTTCCGACATCTCCCCGAAGAGAGCCTGGAGGGCGAAGGCCGGAGCCGGCAGAGCCGAAGGCCGGCGCAGCACCTTACCGAGAACCTCGGCGAGCTCGCGGTTGGAGACCGGGTGAGGGGCGGTGAGGTTATAGGGCCCCTGAGTGCTGTCATTGTCGAGCAGGAAGCGCATCGCCCGCACCTGATCCACCCTGTGGATCCAGGGCAAGACCTGGCGACCGTCTCCCACCGGCCCTCCGGCAAAGAAACGGAAGGGGCGCGCCATCTTCGGCAGCGCTCCCCCGGCCATCGATAACACCACCCCGGTGCGCAGCACCGTCCTTCGCACCCCCAAGGCCTCCACCCCTTCGGTGGAGGCCTCCCATTCGACGCAAAGCTCGGCGAGGAATCCCTGGCCGGGCTCCGAATCTTCGCTCACCGTCCTGCCGCCGCTCGCGCCATAAAAGCCCACCGCCGAGCCCTGGAGCAGGGTGAGGGGGGGAGCTCCCCGCTCCACCGCCGCCTCGATGGCGCGGGCGACGGCCCGGCCAGACTCGATGCGGCTGTCCCGCAGAACCCGCTTGCGGGCGGCGCTCCAGCGCTGATCCGCTACGTTCGCCCCGGCGAGGTGGACGATCGCGGTGCTCTCGTCCACCCAATCTCCCCAGCCCTCCTCGCTGCGACCGTCCCAGCCCACCGCCCGCGCCCCCGAGGGGAGGCCCAAAACCTTGGACGGGGATCGAGACAGCACCACCACCTCGACGCCCTCGGCGCAGAGATGATCGGTGAGAGCTCGACCGATGAGGCCAGAACCGCCGGTGATGATGACGCGCACGGAATCTCCTTCTCAGGAGGGGGTGCGCGGAGCCGAGGGTGAGGCTCAGACCGCCGCCAGCTGCTCCTCGAGCTGCTGACGACGATGAAGCTCCGCGTAGAGCCCCGGTTTCTTGACCAAGTCTTCGTGCGTTCCGCGCTGGGTGATGCGCCCATCTTCCAACACGATGACTTCGTCCGCCTGACGAGCGGTGGAGATGCGGTGGGAGACCATCAATACCGTGCGTCCAGCGAAGAAGCGCTTCAGGTTCCCCAGGATCTCTTCTTCGGTATGGGTATCCACCGCCGACAGGCTGTCGTCGAGGATCAGCACCGCCGGGCGCCGCAGCAGGGCTCGGGCGAGGGCGACCCGCTGCTTCTGCCCGCCGGATAGCGTCACCCCCCGCTCCCCCACCACCGTATCCAGCCCCTTCGGCAGCAGCTCCAGATCTAGTCCGAGACCGGAGAGTCGAGCCACCTCCTCGATCTCCTTCCGGGAGGCATCGGGGCGACCGAAGGCGATGTTCTCTTCCACCGTCGCGGAGAATAGGAAAGTCTCCTGGGGCACGAAACCGATGGCGCTGCGCAGGCTCGCCAAGGGAAGCTCCCGCACGTCCACTCCATCCAGCAGCACGCTGCCCGGCGGCGGATCGGAGAGCCGGGGGATCAGCGACAGCAGCGAGCTCTTGCCGGAGCCGGTGCGGCCAATGAGGGCCACCGTGGTGCCGGCGGGAACGTCGAGGTCGATATCCATCAGCACCGAGCGCCCCTCCCCGGCCTCGGCTCGCGCTGCTGCCGCCACCGAGCGCTGCTGATCGTCCACCGCCACCTTGTCGTAGACCGCCCCCTCGACGTCGTAGCTGAAGGTCAGCCCCTGGAGATTCAGCCGTCCCTCGAAGACTTCTGAAGAAGACTGCGAAGAGAATAGCGAAGGGGCGCCCTCCAGGCCCGGACGCGGCGGAGCGTTCTCCGCACCCCGCGACGCGATGGTCACCGGCGCCTCCAGCACCTCCTCGATTCGGCCCATGGACGCCGCACCCCGCTGCAGCAGATTCACCACCCAGCCGACGGCGATCATCGGCCAGGTGAGCCTCGCCAGCAGCAGGTTGAACTTCACCAGATCCCCGACAGTGATGGCCCCGAGGTAGGTCAAGGCTCCGCCGTAGGCCAGCACGCCGACGTACCCAAAACCCACCAGCAGCTGGAGGCCGGGATGAAAGGCGCTCTGCCACAGGATGAGCCGGCGATTGCGCTCCACCAGCTCACGGTTGGCGCCGCGGAAGGCGAGGATCTCCCCGTTCTCCTGAGCGTAGGCGCGCACCACCCGAACCCCGGAAAGGTTCTCCTGGGCGCGGGTCGAGACGGTAGAGAATTGTTCCTGGACCTGCTCGAAGTGATGGTGAACCCGCTGCCCTAGCTCGCGGGTCGCGAGGGCCACCGCCGGCACCGTGCACACCGCCACCAGGGTGAGCCGAGGCTCGATGGAGGCCATCAGAGCAAGGCCGCCAATGCCGGTGAACACGGTATTGGCGCTGTACATGATCGCCGGACCGCACACCATGCGCACCGCTTCCAAATCATTGGTGGCGCGGGCCATCAGATCCCCGGTATAGCTGCGCTGAAAGAAGGCCGGCGGCAGGCGCAGCAGGCGATCGAGGTAGTCCTCCCGCAGGCTGAATTCCACTCGCCTCGAGAGGGTGACGAGGATCATGCGCTGGCCGTAGCTGAAGCCTCCCTGCAGACCCGCCAACAGCACTACCAGGCCGCTGTAGAAGAGCAGGTTGTTGACCGAAACCCCTTCCCGCAGCACGTCGACCGCCTCGCCGATGACGAAGGGGCCCAGCAGCCCGAGGCTGGACATACCGAAGACGCAGGCCAGCCCCGCCGCGAGTCGACGGGGGTGCTGGGCGAGGTAGGGCAGCAGGTACTTCAGCTTGACCATCAGCCCTCCTCGACTCCTTGCTCAGCATCTTCCGCCTCTTCCCGCGGCGCCACCGCCGCGAGGATTCCGTCGCGCCCCTGGGGATGCAGGGGAGCAGCGGAAACCCCCTCCTCGAGGCGGGCGACAATGCGGAGGATCGGCTGGCCGAGACGAACAAACTTCGCTTCGTAATGGGTTCTAGGCCCTTCCGGCCACCCGTCCCGCAATCGCTCGACCCGCAGCCCCGGCTGACTCTCGAGGATCCCGGCGACGATCTCGCCGTATTCGAGAAAGTCCGTAGCGAAGCACAGCTCGCCACCGGGAGCCAGCAGGCTGAGCACCAGGTCCACTCGCTCCGGATCGAAGAGACGGCGCTTGTGGTGACGAGCCTTGGGCCAAGGATCCGGGTGATAGACGTGCGCCCGCTGGGCAAAGCCCCGCGGCAGCACCGCGCTCAGCAGATAGAGCGCTTCGCCTCGCACCGCGACCAGGTTGTCCCTGCCGTCCCGGCGGCCTCGGTGAACTAGCATGCGGCAATATTTGGACACCAGCTCGACCCCCAGGAATCGGGTGTCCGGGCACTCCCCGGCGCGGCGGTGGAGGTAGCGCCCTTTGCCGAAACCCAGCTCCACCTCCCAGGGCGATTCGCCCTCTCCCCTTGCCGGCAGTAGATCATCGAGCTGGAGAGGCAGAGAGAGATCCCCGACGGCAAGATCCTCCCGCGGCGTATGAAAGAGGGTCGGATGGATCATCTGCCCACCGCGGGAGACGAGAAACGGCAGCGGCTCACAGCAGATCCTCCCGCTGCTGAGCGGCGAGGCGCTCCACCACCGCCTTGACCTCCTGAGCCTGTTCCCGAGGCATCACCAGAATCGCGTCCCCGGTATTGACCACCGCCAGCCCCTCGACTCCCACCAGGGCGACGGCCGCCCCTTCGGACCACACCAGATTGTCGCGGGCCGCGATTTGCAGGGCGGCGCTGGTCTCCGCCCCGGGGCCGCCAAAGGCGTTGCCGGCGTCGTCCTTGGCCGCTACCTCCCACAGCGCCTGCCAGGAGCCCAGATCACTCCAGCCACAGTCCAGGGGCAGAGTGCCGATGACGTCGATCTTCTCCATCAGGCCGTAGTCGATGGAGGTCGAGGGCAGCTCGGCGTAAAGCTCCGCGAGGCGGTGGGGCTCGGCGGCGATGGCCTTCAGGCCAGAAGAAAGCTCCGGCTGATGGTGCTCCAGCAGGCTCAGCAGAGTGGTGCCGCGGAAGACGAAGATCCCGCCGTTCCAGAGGAAATTGCCGCTGCTGACATAGCTCTCGGCGGTAGCGAGATCTGGCTTCTCCCGAAAGCGGCTCACCCGCCGCAGGCCGCTGCCCTGATCCAGCACCTCCCCCAACTCCAGATAGCCGTAGCCGGTCTCCGCTCGGTGGGGCCGAATACCGAGGGTCAGCACCAGGTCTCGCTCCTCCACCGCCTGGCGGGCCTGGTCCAGCACCTGCCTGAAGGCCGGCCCGTCAGCCATCCGATGATCCGCCGGCAGCACCGCCACCGCGCCTTCCCGCAGCGATTCCGGAATGCACGAGACCGACCAGCCGATGGCCGCGGCCGTATTGCGGCCCTGGGGCTCCGCTAGAACCTGGTGAGCGGGTACCTGCGGCAGCTGCTCCCGCACTGCGGGGGCCAGTCGCTCGGTGGTGCACACCCAGACGTCCTCAGGATCGGCGAGACCCTCCAGTCGAGAGCAGGTCTGCTGCAGCAGGCTGGTGCCGCCCTCGAGACTGAGAAATTGCTTGGGGCGCTGACGTCGGGACAGCGGCCAGAAGCGAGTGCCGCTGCCGCCCGCGAGAATGATGATCTGCAAGGACCAATGCCTCGTATTCGATGAGCTGGTGAAGGGGGAAGCGAGGAAGGGCGAGGCCTGTAGCCTCGGCGGACGCTGGGAAGCCTCGGTGAACGCTGGGGGCGATTCGCTGGGCGAAGTCATGGCCCGCGCCGAAGGTGAAGTATAACTGTCGCGAGCACACGTCCGTTGCGAACGCTGCTGCGTAGTCTATGCTGTAGGACAAATGAGTTGAGCAAAGCTGAGTCAGCGCACGCTCGTCGCCTCCCCGGCACGGCGTCGCCCCGCAGCCCCAAACCTAGCTCAAGACACAGCCCAGAACGCAGCCCAAGGCACAGCTAAACCCAAATCCTAAAGCCGCAGCCCAGGCCATCTCCCGGGAGCCGCCATGAGCAATATCCGAATCCCCAAATCATGGGAACTTCCTGAACGCCTCGCAACGCCGGAGGACGTCTACCTCGACCGGCGACGGGTCGTAAAGGCCATGGGATTAGCCACCGTCGGCGCGCTCCTCGCTCCCCAGGTCGGCTGCGCGGAGCGGCTGGTGCTCGGCGACCAGAGCGGCATGACCACCCCAGCGGTGGGCGATCGCTTCTCGGATCTCTTCCCGGCGAAGCGCAACGAGAAATACCAGCTCGGCCAAGGGCGCCCCCTCACCCCCGAGAAGACCGCCGCCGCCTACAACAACTTCTACGAGTTCACCACCGCCAAGGGCAAAGTCTGGCAGCTCGCCCAGGGCTACCCCGTCGATCCCTGGACCGTCGAGGTCACCGGCCTGGTAGAGAAACCCCGCACCTTCGACCTCGATTCCCTCTTCCGCCTCGCTCCCCTGGAAGAGCGCACCTATCGCTTCCGCTGCGTCGAGCGGTGGGCGATGCAGGTGCCCTGGACCGGCTACCCGCTGCATAAGTTACTCAAGGCCGTGCGCCCCCTCTCCAAGGCTCGCTACGTTCGCTTCGTCACCAAGCTCGACCCCAAGGGCATGCCCGGCCAGAAGGCGGCCTATTACCCCTGGCCCTATTACGAAGGCCTGCGCATGGATGAAGCCATGAACGAGCTGACCTTCGTCACCTTGGGGATCTACGGGCACGGGCTGCCGATGCAGCACGGGGCGCCGTGGCGCATCGTCGCGCCCTGGAAGTACGGCTACAAGAGCCCGAAGTCCCTGGTGCGAATCGAGCTGGTGGAAGAACAGCCGGGCACTTTCTGGAACGACCTCCAGCCGCGGGAATACGGCTTCTTCTCCAACGTCAACCCCAGCCAGCCGCACCCGCGGTGGAGCCAGGCGGTGGAAGAAGACATCGGCAGCCTCGAGAAGCGGCCGACTCTGCTCTACAATGGCTATCAGGACGAGGTCTCGAAACTCTACGACGGCAAAGAGATCTAAGCCCCAGATCGAAAAGCCAAGATCTGAAGGCCAGAACCAAAGACCAGAGCCGAAGACCAGCGCCGAAGCGATCAGCGGCGCAAGATTTTTCCCTCTTCGTCCCAACCCCAGGGTCCACAATGGGGTACGGACACTCCCCAGGTGTCCGGACTTCCCGCGGCGCTGAGCCCCCCGGCGCCGCGTTCTTCGCCTCCCCGGCACTTGCCCAGCTGCTGTTCAGCTGAGACGGCGTAGCCGGGGCCGTAGGTGAGAGACCAGAGGGCGAAGAAGCGGCGGACGAAGAGCTCTTGGATACCAAGTGCCCGAGGGCGCTGAAGCGAGCTCCTGCCGGACAGTCTCGAAGACTCTCAGCCGCGAGGGCCAGGGAAAGGGCGCTTGGATTCCGGGCCTGCCGAGAGGTATTGGACGAAACGATTGTTCTCGTCCACCAGAATCGCCGTGGGAGTGATGGGCTCGTCCACCAGCTCGAAGCCGATGACGATGATCTCCTCCCCGGGGCGAATCAGGTGTGCCGCGGCTCCGTTCATGCAGATCTCCCCGCTGCCGCGGGGGCCGAGAATCACGTAGGTCTCGAGCCGGTTCCCGGAAGTGTTGGAGACCACCAACACTTTCTCCCCGGGCCACAGGCGCGCGCGCTCGACCAGCTCCTCATCGATGGTGATGGAGCCGATGTAGTTGACGTCGGCCTCGGTCACGGTGGCCTTGTGAATCTTGGATCGATAGACCCAGCGCATCGCGGGGCTCCTCCCTTGGGATGAGAGATGGTCGCTCGAGAAGGGGTTTCGGGATCAGGGTAGGGGTCAGCAGGTCAGGTCACAGAACGTCGAACCGTCGGCTCAGTGTGGGCGCCATCGGGTTCCCCGCCATCGGGTTCCCCGCCGTCGATGAGCTCCACGTTGTCGATGAGCCGCACATCACCGAAGAAAACCGCCAGCGAGGCCAGGGCGGGCAAGTCGACGCGGCCCTGGAGCTCCTGAAGGCTACGGGGATCAGCAAGGCTGATGTAGTCCACCCGCGCTCGCGGAACCGTGGCGATGTGCTCCTCTATTCGCTGGCGCAATCTGTCGGCGTCCCGCTCGCCCCCCGCAACCGCCTCAGCGGCGGCCTCCAGAGCCTGGTAGAGCACCACCGCCTGCCGCCGATCTTCCGCCGTCAGGCGCACGTTGCGGGAGCTCATGGCGAGCCCGTCCGATTCCCGCAGCGTCGGGCAGGCGACGACCTCTAGGCCAAAGGCGAGATCTTCTACCAGCTGCCGAGTCACCGCCACCTGCTGAGCATCCTTCTGGCCAAAGTATGCGCGAGTGGGCGCGACGATATGAAAGAGCTTGGTGAGCACCGTGGCAACGCCACGAAAATGCCCCGGCCGCGCCGCTCCCTCCAGACCCTCGGAGACCCCCTCCACATCGACGTGGGTCTGAAAGGAGGGCGGATAGATCTCCTCCACCGCGGGGAGAAAGGCGAGATCGACCCCGGCATCCCGCAACAAGGAAAGATCCTTCTCCTCGTCCCGGGGATAAGTCTCGAAGTCGGAAGACTCGTTGAACTGCATCGGGTTCACAAAGAGGCTCACCACTACCCGGTCGTTCTCCTCGGCGGCGCGGCGCACCAGGGAGAGATGGGCCTCGTGCAGGAAGCCCATCGTCGGCACGAAGCCCCAGGAGAGGCCCTCGGCGAGGCGGCCCGTCCGGTGATCTTCGGAATGGCGCACTCGGCGTGCCTGGTCCACAGTACGGGCGATCTTCATCGCTGGATCCTCCGGTGTTCGAGCTGCTGGTCCAGCCAGCGCCCGAAAGCAGACGGGGCGAGGTTTGAGGGCGAGGCAGAAGGTGAGACAGCAGGCGAAATAATTAGAGAAGAAGTGGGGGAAGCAGCGGCACCTGCTGACAGAGCTCTCACTCGAGCCAGCAGCTCACCGTTGAGCGGCGCTGCGGCTCCCGCATCCGCCGCCGCGCGAACCACCGCACCGCAGATGGCGTCGATCTCCGTCGGGCGGCCGGCCTCGATATCCTGCAGCATCGAGGAGCGATTCGAGGCGGTGCCTCGACAAACCGCCAACGCCGCCTGCGCCGCGTCGCCGGCCTGGCGGTAGGGTATCTCGACACCGGCGAGGCGGGCTACTGCCGCTACCTCCTCCGCCACTCGTCCGCACCATTGGGCGAGCTCCGGGTTTTTCGCCAGCTCTCCGTTGGGTACCCCGAGAACAGCGGTGAGGGGGTTGATGGCGGCGTTGATGGCCAGCTTGCCCCACAGCAGCTCGTCGATACGGGGCACCAGCTCGGTGGTGAAGCCAGCTTTCCGCAGACAGTCGATGAACGCGGAGAGCAGCGGCGAGTCTCCCCCCGGCGGCGGGGCGATGCGAGTGACGCCATCCCCGGCGTGGAGCACTCGGCCGGGGTCGATGACCCGAGCCCCTTCCGAGGTCACGCCGACGGCGACCCGCTCCTGCCCCAGGGCCGAGGCGAGATGCTCTCGGTGACCGAGCCCGTTCTGCAGCGTGAGGGCCAGCCCGCCGCTGGCGCCGAGCACCGCTGCCGCCCGACGCGCCGCCTCCCTCCGCTGATGACTCTTGAGGAGCACCAGGGCGATCTCCGCCGGCGCGTTCTCGGCCTCCTCTTCCACCTTCGGCGAGTATTGCTGAAGCTCCCCGCCCGCCGCTTCTACCGCTAGCCCGTGACGCTGGAGAGCCTCTCGCTGCGCCGCCCACCGGCCCACCAGGGTAACCGGCGCAACGGCCCCCAGCCGCGCCCCGAAGAGGCAGCCGAGGGCACCGATTCCGATCACCGAGATTCGCGGCGGATCGCTCCACCGTGACTCCGCTCTCAGAGCTCCACCTCGTCCGAGGCCTGCAGGAAGCGCTGCAGCTCGTCGTCATCCATCGGATAGGTGTGCTCCACCGCCGGGAACGAGCCGCTGCGCACGTCCTCGGCATAGGCGGTGAGAGCCTTCACCGCGGCACCACCGAGCTCACCATAACGTCGCACGAAGCGGGGCTGGAAGTCATCGAAGATGCCCAGCAGATCATGGTAGACGAGCACCTGCCCATCGCAGCCGGCCCCGGCGCCGATGCCGATGGTGGGCACTTGCAGGCGCTGCGAGACCCGCTGCGCCACAGCAGCGGGAACAGATTCGAGCACGACGCTGAAACAGCCCGCGGCCTCGAGAGCCAAGGCATCCTCCAGCATCGCCACGGCGCTAGCGGCGGTTTTACCCTGCACTCGATAGCCTCCCAGCTGCCCGGCGCTCTGGGGGGTCAGACCGACGTGCCCCATCACGGGAATGCCGGCGTCCACCATCGCGCGAACAGTACCGGCGATGCGACGCCCCCCCTCCACCTTCACCGCGTCCATGCCTCCCTCCTTGAGGTAGCGCCCGGCATGGGTCACCGCCTCCGCCACGCTCACCTGATAGGTCAGGAAGGGCATATCCCCCAACAAGAAACAGGTTTTAGATCCCCTCGCCACCGCGCGGCAATGATGCAGGCTCTCGTCGAGGGTGAGGGGAACGGTGCTCTCCATTCCCAACACCACCATCGCCAAGGAATCCCCCACCAGAATGATGTCGGCCCCGGCGGCCTCCACCTGTCGGGCCGAGGGATAGTCGTAGGCGGTGAGCATCACGATCGGCTCCCGCGCGGATTTCTTGCGGGGAAAATCCAGAATACTGACCTTCCGCCTCGACTTCTTGACGGGCTCTTTGTTCGTCCCCTGGGAAGACAACGGCCTCAGGCCTCCCGGGACGCCCCACCAGGCGCTGATGCCTCCCCGTCTCCGCCAGCCTCTGCCGTGAAAGCCTCCTCGGCGGGCTCCGGATTCCACAAGGAGACCTCCTCCAGCGGCTTGCGGTCGATGTTGGGCACCTCCGCTCCCTCCGCCGGATAACCCACCGGGAAGAGGATCAGGGGCTTCTCGTTCTTCGGCCGACCGAGGATCTGGTTGAGGAATTTCATCGGGCTCGGGGTGTGGGTCAAGGTCACCAATCCCATGGTGTGCAGAGCCGCAATGAACAGCCCACAGGCGAGGCCGGCGCTCTCCCGAACGTAGTAATTCTTCCGCTTGGTGCCGTCCTCGTTGTAGCCGAAGAGCTCCTCGAAGGCGACGACGATCCACGGCACCGTCTCGAGGTAGGGCTTGCGCCAATCCGTCCCGAAGGGAGCCAAGGCCTCCAGCCACTCATTGGGCATCCGCCCGCCGTAGCTGATGCGCTCTTCCTCTTCCGCCGCCAAGCGGATCCTGCGCTTGATCTCCGGCTCGCTGATGGCGACGAAGCGCCAGGGCTGGCGATGGGCGCCGGAAGGGGCCGTGGAGGCGGTGCGAATCGCCGTCTCGATGAGCTCCCGGGGTACCGGATCCGCGGAGAAATGGCGAATGCTCCGCCGCCGGTCCATGTGGCGATAGAAGTCTTCCCCGCGACGGTGCATCTCGTCTTCCGGGAGACGCTCGAAGGGATAGGGGACAAATTTCGGGGACGAAGAGGATGCGCTCAAGGGCTACTCCTGAAGAATTCGATTCCAAGACGAGGCGCGAGCGAGAGCTGAGCACCCTGGTCCACAATTCAGCCGCATCTTATCGCGCCCGGGTCGTCGAACTCCCGGATCCGAGCGCGCCGAGCGACACCAAAAGCCAAAGCCCCGCCGCGAATCGATGAATCGCGGAGGGGCTTTGTTTCGCCCCAGCCGAAACGGCTGGGGCTCTCGACGACAGGCGCGCTACTCATCGCGGCGAGCCTGCTTAGAAATCACTCGGCGGCGCCGGCGCTCTCCAGCTCCTCGTCGATGATGGCGATGATGTTCTCGTAGGGCTGGGCTCCAGAGAGGAAGCGGCCGTTGATGAACATCGAGGGGGTGCCGGACACGCCCGCCAGCACGCCGGCCTGGACGTCGTCCTTCACCGTCTGGGCGTACTTGCCGGAATCCAGGCACTCGTTGAACTTGTCAGCGTTCAGCTCGAGGCGGGTCGCCTTGTCCTTGAGCTGAGCGACCTGGAGCTCACGCTGCTCCTCGAAGAGGAGACCGTGCATGTCCCAGAACTTGTCCTGGTCGCCGGCGCAAAGGGCGGCTTCAGCAGCCTTCTGGGCCTGCTGGTGGAAGTCCAGCGGGAACTGACGGAAGACGAAGCGCACCTTGTCGCCGTAGTTCTCCTCGACCTGCTTCAGGGTCGGCACCACGCGGGAGCAGTAGGGGCACTCGAAGTCAGAGAACTCAACGATGGTCACCGGAGCGTTCTCGGGGCCCTTGGCGGGGAAACCGGCGGTCTCCAGCTGCACGCGGTAGGGTCCGAGGCGGTAGTCCACCTCGCTCTTGGCCTCCAGCGAAGCGATGTAGGTGTCGTAGGACTCCTGCTCCTTCTCGCGCTCCAGGTACTGGCGAATCTGGCCCGCAACGTTTTCCTTGGGCTGACGGATCTGAGCCTGATTCTGGTTGTAGAAGGTGTCGATATCGGCGTCGGAGATGCCGGCGATCTTGCTGTTGACTTCCTTCTCGAGGAGCTCGTCGCGGGTGATCCCCTGAGCCTCGGCCTCCGCGTCCAGCAGCTGGTCGCGAACCACCCGCTCCAGCACGCCGGTCAGCACCTCATGCTTGGAGCGCTGGTAGCTGGACTCGCACTGCAGCTTCTGCATCTCCACCTTCTTGAGATCCTCGGAAGCCTCCGCCTCCACGTCGGCGCGGGTGACGTCAGCGCCGCCCACCACCGCCAGCACATCGCCGCTGGATTCGGTCTGAGGATCAGCATCGGAAGTCGAAGAACAGGCCGGCAGCATCCAGGCGCCAGCAGCGAGCAGTAGAACAGCAGCACCGAGACCCATCTTGTGGCTCACGGTGGAAGAAGTGAAGAGACTCATAGGGAAACGCTCCTTGAGAGATTCAGCGATATGGGGCGAAGGGGATGGGCGGGAGAGCGAACGGCTCGCCGCCAGGGAATCTGCGGAGCGCTCAGCTCCGCGAAGGGTTCTGTCCAGAGGGCTGAGAAGCCGGCGGCATTCAGCCGCTTACCGGCGATTTGACGCAACGGCAGAGATCAGCACTCTAGCAAAACGTGGAATAAAGCAGCAAAAGGGATGCCAAAGCCCAAAGCTTTGCGCCCGCGCGCCCCTCAGGCCACTTCGGGCCATTCCCCCCGGGGCGAGAACAAATGGCGGGCCACCAGGCCTTCCAGGATCCTTTCCGCTGGGATACCCCGCAAACGCAGCTGCGGGGCCCTCAACAAGGCTTCCGCTAGGGCGAGCAGGCGGCGACGAGCCCCCTGAGGGGTCTTGGGATGGTCCAAACAGGCCACCAGGGAGCGAGCGGCGCTGGTCCACGGCAGCCCAGAGCGCGGGTCCTTGAACTCTCCCGCATCGGCCAAAATGGCGGCCAGGGCCAGCAGGTGAATGCCAGCTCCGCTACGGGAGTAGGCGCTCAGGGTCTGCGCCAGGCGCTCTACCAAGGCCTCCTGCCCTTCGCCACCGCCACCCTGAGTCGAGCCGAGGTAGAGCCCCAGGGAGCGAGAGCGCAGGGTGGAGAGCAAGTCGTATTGAGACGGCGCCAGCAGGAAGAAATGACGCGGCGACGTCTCGTGGGGCTCCTCCAGGGTCTTCAGCAGCGCGTTGGCGGCCTCGCCGGTGAGACTCTCGGCGCTGGCGATGACGAAGACCTGCCCCCGAGCTTCGAAGGGGGGTAGCTGGGCACCGCGCAGAAAGCCCTTCACCGCCTCCACTGAGGTCGAGGCCCGCAGGTCCCGTTCCAGCACCGCCAGGTCGGGATGAAACACCGCCGAGGCAGAATCCTTCGAATCCGCGCTCTCCGCAACCACGATTCGGCGGCAATGCCGGCACTCGTGGCACGGCCTCGACTCCGCCGAACGCTCACACTGCAGCGCGCGCGCCAGCACCATCGCCGCGCGGCGGCGCGCACCATCGCTACCGCCATGCAGAATCACGCTCGGGTAGAGACGACCCTGCCGAGCGAGATCCAGAGAGGGCCCGAGGGCGGCCGCCAGCTCGGCGCTGCCCCCCCACTGCTCACCGTGAGCCTGCGCACTCATCCGAGAGCCGCCGCCTCCCGCAGAATCCCCTCGAGGGCAGCCTGAGTCTGGCGCCAGGTATTCTCGATAGTGCCGGAGGAATCGATCACCCGAAAGCGCTGAGGCTCTCCCTTTGCCAGCTCCAGGAAGCGCTCGCGTACCCGCTCATAAAACGCCAGGGCCTCCGCATCCAGTCGGTCCACGGCTCCCTCCTGTCGGCGCTGGGAGGAGGCTCCCCGATTGCGCGCCTGATCTGCCGGGAGATCGAAAAGCAGCGTGCGAAAGGGGCGGCGATGGCCAGTGGCGAGCTCGTCCACGGCGTCGATGAGCTGGCTCGAAATTCCCCGCCCTCCCCCCTGGTAGGCCCGGGTGGAGTCGGAGAAGCGATCCGAGATCACCCAGCGCCCCGCATCCAGGGCTGGATCGATAATCTCGGTGAGATGCTGTCGCCGATCGGCGAACATCAGCAGCAGCTCCACCCCGGGATCCATCTCTTTGCGCTCCATATCCAGGAACACCTGGCGGATGGCCGTGCCAATTCTCGTGCCTCCGGGTTCCCGAGTGGTCACCACCGATAGACCCTGGGCCTCCATCCACTCGACGGCGCGACCCAAGTGGGTCGATTTGCCACTGCCGTCTAGGCCCTCGAAGGTGATGAAATGCGCGGTCATCGTGCGCGGCACGATACCACGGCGGCCTTCCCGAAACCCTTCCGGGCAGCGCTCCTGTGGAGCTCCCCAGACGAGCCCATTAGACGAGCCCTCAGCCCGTCAGCCTAAGACGGTGTTTAGGGACAGCGCTTCAGGGCGGCGTCTTAAGGGACCGCCCCAAGCCCTCGGCGGCCGGTCTTTCGCGGCAGGAAGCCGAAGCGTTCAAAGACTTCTTCCGCCTCGGTGCTCGCCAAGAAGATGGTGAAGGAGGTCCCTGGGTGCATCCGCTCGTTCGTGCCCGGCTCCTGAATCAGGGCGGCGAAATACTCCACCTCGAAGTCAGAGCCGGGACCGACCCGGTGCAAGATCTGTACTCGCTCGTCAGCCTGCTTCGCGTCGGTGCTGTAGACCACCCCCACCGGCAGATGACCGGCAGCCACCGCCGCCACCGTGGCCCGAACATCCGCCAGCGGTACCAGACGCGGCCGCAGGATCTCGGCGATGCCCTGACTCTCCAGCCATCTCATCGTGTAAGCCCCGGCAGGCGCCAGCTCCGGATCCGCGATAGCAACCCGCTGATAGCCCAGCAGACCATGGGCTCCGATCTCGGCCCCCGCAGCGCCATCTCCCAGGGACCAGGCCCCAACGGCGGGAGAGGCCGCAACCGCTGCCTGTTCCCCGCCATCCTCCGGCGGGAGCGGAGCGACCACCACCAGCTGGTTGCCGCAAATGCGAATCGACGAGTTGGGAGTGATGTGCCCGTAGCCCTCGAGCTCGGCGATGGTCGCTTTATCCGACGAGATCATCAGATCCGCCGGAGCCCCGGCGGCGATCTGGCGAGCCAGCGTTCGCGAGCCAGCGAAGTGAAAAGTCGGTCGCATGCCTCCCGCGGCGACGTATTCATCCGCCAGCGCATCCAGGACGTCCATCAACGAAGCCGCCGCGTAGACCAGCAATCGCTCCGGCACCGGCGGCGAGGAACAGCTCCCGACCAGCGGCAGCAAGAGCAGCAGGCAGGCCCAAGCTGCCCAACGGCGCAGCGAGGGAGCCCTGCGCCGACACTCCTCTCCCTCAGGATGCTCGCGGCCAGCGGTAGCAGCGATCCCCTGGAGCGAGAGGGTGGACGGGCTCTTCCTCAACACCTGCGACATATCCTTGCAATGACTCCCTGTGGACAAACTCTTCGGAGAGACTCAGTACTTCCAGCGCAAATCAGAGCTTCCAGCGCAACGTAGTGAGGAATTCGTCGATCCCCAGCTCTCTGCCGTTGAGCAGAGTGAAGGTGTTGTCCGAATACTCCACCGTCAGATCGATTCCGGAGTAGATCCCCATCCGCAGGCCGTAGTCGATCTTCTCCCAATCCCAGCGCACGCTGGGCGCCGGAAAGGCCGGACTGCCACCCAAGGGGCCTGGATCCAGGCTGGAGTAGCGGATCGCCGGCTGGATGTAGGAGAAGAGCTGACGTCCCGCCAGGGCGTATCGCAGCGGAAGATCGAAGCGATGGGCCACCTCGACCTCGAAACCGTCGCGCTCTAGTCCGGCGAGCTCCTGATCTACGAATTGGGCAAAGAGAGAGAAGCCGTCCCGGTACCACCAGAGGTTCGCCCCGAACTCCTCTTTCTCGTCTCCCTGCACCCCCAGCGAATAGGCGTTGCCGGGTCCCAGGAGCAGGTCGAGATCGCCGCCGTAGAAGGTGCCGTTCAAGGGCACCCGATCCGCCAGAGTTCGGCGATAGCCCCAAACCAGCAAGTCGACGCCGCGACGCCCGGAGCCGTCGCCGAAGCGAACCCCCAGCCCTGCCCCCAGCTCCAGATCACCGTCGGTATCGATGTCCTCCGTCTCGGCATCGTAGAGGATCACGAAACCGCTCTTGAGCTCCGGATCCGGGAAGGGCTGCAAGAATTCATCGGTGCCGTTGTCTCCGGCGAGGGCGTTGGTGTCGCGGAAGAAGACCGGATTGCCGGCGGTGGCCGAGACTTTCACATAGAAATGAGGTCCGAGATCCGCACCGAGCTCCACGCCCATGTCCTCGAAGCGGTTGAAGGCGGTGGAGATCAGGCCGTAGCTCTCGAGGTGGCGATCGTTCTGGCGCTCGAAGTGGGCAAATTTTCCCACCTTGAGATAAACCCCGGAGCGAGTCGCGGGAATCGCCGGCAGGGACTCTCGGCCGAAGCGAATCCACAGCTCATCGACGTCCACCGTCCGATCTCCCGAGGTCGGATTGCGATCGTAGAGGTCGATGAAGTCAATCTTGGCGTGGGCCTGGATCGCATCCTCCAGCTTGGCGTCCAGCACCAGGCTGATGACTCCCACCTCGAAATGCTCTCCCTCGTTCACCGTCTCCAGAAAGCCCACGTCCTGCCCCGGCGGCAGGGAGGTCGGAGGGAAGGGGAAGGGGTTCACGAAGCGCTGCTGGTCACTGGAGCGAAAGTGCACCTTGGCATCAATGCCCCAGGACAAGGCCCAGCCGCCGACGGTCAAGTCGGCCTCCGAATCCTCCGCTGCGGCCTCCGGCACTGGATCGGGAGCCATCAAATCCTCTGGATCGAATTGCGCCGAGAGGCTGCTGGCGACCCATAGGCTGGCGACCGCCGCTATGACGAGGCAGGCCCGCAGGCGCTGCCACGAAATAGGCGAACCCCAGAGAGAATGGTCCGATGGAGCGGAAGGGTAGGGGGCTGAGCCGAGAATCTTGCGGGTGACGGAGCTAAGCATGAATCACGATCCCCTCAGGCAAGAGCAGCAACACGATGAGCGTGGAGCTTGATCAGACGAGCGTAGAGCTTGATCAATCGATATCAAGGCAGCGAAACCACACCTTCCGGCGTACGCATTGACTTTGCAGTTAAGACCTTAGCGAAGCACAGAACAAGGAACTCGCGCCACTGTGATGCCGCTTCGAATCATCGAAACGGGGATCCTTCTCGACGGCATCCGATGGAAGACAAGCGGAAGTCTTGGCGCCCATCCGGTACAGCATCAAAATGGGAGAAGCGGAAGTCGATGCGGGAGCTTGCAGCTGCAATCTACAACAAACTTCCAGTGGTTTTGCCGCGCTGCTCACCATTCGTCACCGTCGACGGTCACGAACGGCCGTAGCGCCAGAGCCTCCCCGAGAGCCTCAGCTCAGGCCAAGGGCGGAGAGTAGACCGTGCTCTGGACGCGACCAACCGATCGCCTCGAGCCTCCCGACCTCCTTACCCTCAACGTAGACAATGCCCGTGGGCACGCTCTGGATATCGCGACTGCGAGCCTCTTCGTTATCGCCAAAACCCTTGTCCAAACCGTAGTAATTCACCTTCACGGCGGAGCCTTCGAGGGCTTTATTCACCGCCATCATGCGAGGGACATGACGCTGGCAGAAAGGGCACCAGGAGCCGAAGAAGACCTCCACCTTCACGTCTCCCTTCAGCCCCTTGAGGGCCTCCATCGCTTTGGGATCTGCGCTGTAGAGGTTGGCCTGGAACAAGTAGGCGGGGTTCGAGCTCTGCATTTCCTCCAGGCTTTTCCAACCCAGGGTGTAGGGCTTCGGCGCCAGTCGGGCGGAGCGGCCGTCGATCTCGAAGACCACATCAGCCCCATCTAGAGAGAAGCTACCGATGGGGCGCAGCGCATCGAGACTCAGAATGTCGATGGAGCCATTGGGTCGCAGAGCGAGGCTCATCACGCTGACCGCGGAAGCCACCTGGGTGCGCTGGGAGAGAACCACCGCCTCCGAGAGAGCGGCGGAACGAACTAAAAAGGCCCCGGCGCGGCGCGACTGGAAGATCTCCGCCTGCATTTCCGGTTCTCCGTTCAGCACCAGCTGGTAATCCCCATTGGGCTCAAAGGCCGGAAGCCCCTCTTCCCCTTGGGCTTGGCTCGCTGGAGCGGTGGCTAGGAAGCAAAGCAAGACAAGAGCAAGGCTGAGGAGGCGAGCTCGGTGGGCGGGCAGATGCATGAGGTCTCCTTGAGTCTGGGGGGCCGAGGCCCAAAATCTTCTGAGAAGCGAGCCGTCGAGGGACTCAGCTACGATCTCGAAACAGGATCTCGCTGGATCTCTAGAGATAGAGGATGGCTGGTCAAGATCGTCGCCGCTGATGCGGCCAGCGTCTGAGGTGTCACTTTGAAGGTGTCGGTAAGGAACGAGCTCTGTGGCTAGATGGCGACATCGAAGGCGGCTTCTGCCGGGGATTCGGAGGCCAAGTATCGCTCGGATTCACCTGCCGCCCTCAAAGATCACTGCAAGCTAAGACTACGAGATCAAAACCCCAATAGGGCGAACCCCGGAACGCGCTACGGACCAGAGCCCTCGGAAGAACCCACCTCGGCAGCGTTCAAAGGCGGCACCGATCGCCAGGTTTCGGTCACCGTGCCGTCTACCACTCGGAACGAGCGCGGGAGGCTGCGGTAGAGGGGCTTGAGCAGAGCTTCGGGGACATCCCGGATCTCGAAGGCGGGACCATACTTCCAGGAAAAGGCCTGTCGTTCTTCCACCTCCGCGGCGCTCACTACCCAGATCCGAGGGCTGGGGTTATCCAAGGAGAAGAAAGTCAGGGTATCCACCTGGGCGAGAAAGTTTTCTTCCTCCAGGCTCGAGATCACCACCAGATGCTCTCCCTGCGCCAGCTCGGGAACCAGGGTGTCCAGACAAACCTTCTGAGCATCCGCCCCGGCGCAGAGGGACCCCACCTCAACCCCGGGAGAGAGTCGAGTCGCCAGGTCGTCCAGCGGTAGGTCGGGAGCCTTCACGGCAAAGATCAGGGCGCCGATGGTGACCACCACCGCCGCTGCCGCCCGCAGCGCGATCCATCGCTTCGGCAACCCGCGCCCCCACCATGCCAACAACAGGGGCGGCACCAACAGGATCAAATCCTGCCAAAAGGCCTCCGCTGGAGTGCGCTGTACCAAATTTCCGAAGCAGCCGCAGGCGGCGCTCTCGTCGCGCAAACCCTGGGCCACCAGATACCAATTACGCCCCGTGAGCCAGAGAAAGAAGACCACCAGCAGGCTGGTGGGCACCAGCACCGAAAGCTTGCGCAAGCCGATCACCAGAGCAAAGCCGAGCCCCACCTCGAGGGCGAGGGCAATGAAGGCTACGGTCGGCGCGCTGAGCAGAAAATCGAGCCCCTCGAGCTCGATCTGCTCGGCGAAAGACATCGGGTCTAGCAGCTTCGTCCACGCAGCCACTAAGAGCACGCCCCCGAGAGCCAGCGCTCCGAGGTAGCTGATCGTAGGACTCCAGGCGCTTGCTTTTTCTTTGATTTCACCCATCGCTCGAGGATCCTACCCACCACCACCATCCCCCCGCAAGGGCAGAGGCCTGGAGAACACTCCGCCATAGACCGCCGCCAAGATCCCTTCCTAAAGATGCTATCCTCAAGGGGAGTATGGATTTTTCCGTTAGCCTTCGCCGCCTCGGTTCCTTCTTCGACCAACTCCATATGCCTTGGGCTGTCGTCGGCAGTCTCGGTATGGCGGCCTATGGCGTGCAGCGGGACTCACCGAATATCACCGTTCTCACCGCTGTGGAGGCCCGCGAGCCGCTCCTCGGTTTTCTTACCGAGGAAGGCTACGTCACCACTCAATCCAGCGGCGCGTCATCGCGACACCGCCATCGCGATCGCCACCGCGGACGCATCGTCGTGCTGTATATCCGCGGCGATACCGCCCACACGATCTTCTCGAATACCCAGCCCCGCCAGGTTCTGCCGGAGGTCGAGGCCCCGGTCCCTCAGCCGAAGCATTTGGTGGCCCTCAAGGTGCACGCCTTGACTCAGGACCCCCGGCGCCGCACCCGCGATCTGGAAGATATCCGCAACCTCTTGCGCAGCGGGCAAGTGCCTCAGATGGCGGTTCAGGCGATTTTCGAGCAGCGAGGCCTATCGAAGCTCTTTCCCCAGGTCGCCCTGAGGGATTAAAGAACACCTGCCCCGCGGCCCGAGAGCCGTGGCTGAACAGGTCTATACAGAACTCTGTCACGAGCCCTCTGCGGCTCGCTCTAGGCGCTGCGCGCTGAAGTCAGCCCGAGACGGAATCGGAGTCGTACTCAAGCAGAGTCGTAAGACAAAGCCTCGTAGCCAGCCCGCAGAAGCCACCCCGCGCCCGAGAAGAGCGCCGCGAAATCGCGTGCTTAGGGCTCTGCCTGCTGCGGATTTCGCGCTGGAGGTCCATCCAGCTGTCCGATCAGCAGGGAGCGCAGGCCCAAGAGGGCGGAAAGGTTGTGCTGCACGTAGTCGATGCGCACCTCCCAATCTCCCAGGCTCGCGCTGAAGCCGCCCACGGCCCGCTGACGATTCGGCAGATAGGCCCCGTTGATCTCCCCCAGCTGGCAGCGAAGCTGGAACCCTGCTGCTAACAGCATCGCGTCCAAATAGGGCTGCGGGTCCTCTCCCTGCACCCGGGATGCGGTTCGATACGCCGCCACCAGCCCCTCACTACGGGTTGCCGTCGGCGTTGACCGCGGCGGGGTGTAATAGCTTCCGACCCAGTCGGGGAAGGGAGCCGTCGCCGGATCTTGACGCTGTTTGCGCAGGATGCTCTCGGCGATGCGGCGGGAATGGAGGAAGAAGGTTCGCCCTCCTCCGCTAGCGAGGTGCAGCTCCTCCAGGCCCATCAACAGCCAATGGTCGTGGGGCAGCTGATCGATGCTCTTGCCCACATCCCTGACCCCCATCAACCAGCCGGCGCCGTCCTCCGCGGTCTCTAGCCAAGGGCCGGAGCCATCGATCTTCGCCAGTCGGGACAGAGCGAGAATCGCCTCTCCCGGGTAATAGATGGAATCGAAGGGCACCGGATCTGGCTCACCCCAAAAGTATTTGGACGTGAACTTACCGTCCTCCTGCTGCATGAAGACCATGAAGCGGGCGAGATCCAGCGCCACCGGCAGCCAGCGCTCGGAGCCGGTTTGTCGGTGATGCTCGAGGATCGCCAGGGTCATCAACGCCGCGCCTCCCAGCTTGCCTTCCTCCCGCGGGGAAACCAGGCCGAGAAAGCTAGCACCCGCCGCTTCGTCTTCCGGCTTCGGCCCCCGCAGCAGCGTAGTCAGGTACGTGACCCCCCGCTCCCCCGCCTCGAGATAGCGCTGGTCTCCGGTCACTCCGTAGAGCTCGAAGAGGGAATAGCTGGTCCCCGCGTGCCGCAGCAGGTTGTAGCTGTCCTGGTAGCGATCCCGCGGCGCTTGGTAGACGTAGCCGAAGCGGCCATCGGCAAATTGGTGGCGCACCAGGTAGTCGCCACCGGCGACGGCCGCCTCCAGCAGAGCCTCCGGAGTGATGGAAGATTCCGGCAGACGACCTCTCTGCAGGCGCTCGGCGCCCCCGTTCGCGCCTCCCTCGGCGCCTCTCTCGGATTCCAGCCAACTGTCGAAACGCAGCGCCTCGTAGGGCATCCCGCTGCGCCCCGGATTGTCTTCGAAACGCGGCGCCCGGGAGCGCTCCGCCATCGCCAGATACCAGCGCAGCGCTTGACTCTGAAGATCCCGCTGCCAGTTCATCAAGCCCCAGGCGACCAGCTCCTCCGGAAGCAGCGCGAGGTCGAGCCCGGGCAAGTACAGGCCGTAGAGCCCGGGCTCGACGAGGGAGGCTCGACCCTTGGCGTCGAAAACCCCAGCGGATCGCTCCACCAGCACGTCGACCTTCAGGCGTCCTTCGGAGAGCTCGGGAATCGCCGCCAGCGGCGCCAGGCGAAGCACCGCCTGCTCCAGCGCTTGCTCCAAGGAGGAGCCCACACCGCGGGCGATCACCGGTGACCGTCCCTCCCGCAGCAGCGAGAGCATCACCCAGCGTTCCCCTCCCCGGGGCGCGGCATCAGCCTTCTCACGGGCGGAAGCAAAATCGGAGGGATTTTGCGCGTAGGCGGTCAGCGACTGTCTCGCCTTCGCGACCAGGGCGGCTCCCTCTCCGCTGCCCTCGTCGCCATCCAGCGGTGACGCCGCAGCACAGGCCCAGCTGAGGGCTAAACACAGCGCCAAGGAAGAGAAGAACGACAGCGGCTTGCCTTCCCTCACCTTGCGAAACATCGAATCCGGTAGCCATTGCCGCGGCCATCGAGAAGAGGAGGACCGCGAAGGGTCACCCCTCAAAACGCCGCCCCCTAAAACACTGCTCTTTAAAACACTGCCTGGTTCTTCCATAAGATCATCCGATCTGGGGATTGAGTATCAGCTCCCCCAACAAAAAGCGATCCTTAGATCGCTGCCCTCGAAGTCCGCGCTCACGTCGCTGGCGACCGCGGATTCAGCCAAGATTCAGGAGCGGTGCCCGACATAGGTGCCGGCTATCAGGTCATGGAGGCCTCGCTTCGAGGCGGTGAAGCCAATCATCAAGAAGCCCACACCCAGCGAAAGCATGCTGGCGAAATAGCCGACGAAGCGCAACAGGGCTCGCCCACCACCGAGGGGCGTGGCTCCGTCGACGCCGCAAACGTAGAGTCCAAACACCCGTTTTCCAGGCGTCGTGCCCCAAATCGTCCAGCCGAAGATAGGAATCAGCAGCGTCAGTGCCGAATATACGGCGACGAAGATACCGCCACCACCGGACGAGCTCCAGGGGCCCCCTACAGCCAGAGACGCAATAAAGGCCAGCAAGACGATGGCGAGACCATCGACGGCGGCGGCGGCCAGACGAACCCAGAAGCCCGCCGGAGGAGGGAACTCCCGGCGCACTCTGGCGCTCTCGGGCCGCAGGGTCATCGACGAACGCACCGCCGAAGAGGGCGGCGAAGGCTCCGCCGCTGCCGTCTCCCGCGGCGGCAAGACCGGATCGAAATCCTCTAGCTCCGAGAGGGAAGGCAAGAGCTCGGCACCACTCGAGGGGGCGGTCGGACGCTCCGAGCCTTTCAGCTCCGCGCCCTGCGCTGGCCCCACCGCCTCTATCGACAGCTCGGAACCGGTCGTCGCGGAGGTCTCTTCCAGCGGTGCCTCGGCCCCCATCTCTCTCGATCCACTGAGGCGATCTAGATCTTCGACTCCTCCCCGCAGCAACTCTCCGGAACCGGGAGCCTCTCCAGATCTGGGAGCCATCGTGACCGGTGCCCTCGCGGCGCCGAAGCGGGCCTCCTGCTCGGGAGCGAGGGCTCTTGCCGCCGCCACCATCGGATCCTCTTCGATCGGCAGCGGTGCCGGCTCGGCGCTGCGCTTCGGCCGCACCGTTTCGGGAGGCGCCTCGGCATCTTCCGGCAGCTCATCTTCCAGCTCCTGGGCCAGCGCTCGGCCCAGGGAAGCGCCGAAATCCTCCGAGCTGGCCTGCGCCGGAGAGAGATGTAGCAGCTCCAGATCGGTCTCGCCCAGGCAGAGGCGATCCCCCGGCTGCACCTCCATCTCCTCGTCCAGCTGCCGCCCGTTGACGAAAGTGCCGTTGCTGGAGCCTAGATCCTTCAGCCTCACGGTCTCGCCAGAGACGATCACCAAAGCGTGGCTGCGCGAGATCGACGGATCATCCAAGACCAGCTGACAGCCACGGCTGCGCCCCACCAGCGTATCCCCAGGAGGCAGCGGGTACTGCCCCGAGGCCCAGCGGAGTAAAAATCGCGAGCCGGCTTCGGAAGCCGTATCGGTAGCGGTAGGTTCGGAGATCGCTACATCCCCCAGCAAACGCAGTCTGGAAACAAAAGAGTAAGCACGAGATGGGTGAGCCGCTGGAGAGCATACCAGGGGCCCGCCGGAGCGTCGAGGGAGGCGGTGATGGAGCCCACTTCGGGACCTCGCCGAGACCGGACGGTCAGCCTCCCTAACGGGTGAGCCCGCCGGCTACCCCCGCAGCTCAGCGGGAACGCTGAATGAGCCCAGGAAACGGTCCAGCCCGTGAATCCGTTCACCGCAAATGCTTTCTCAGCGCCTTTGCCGTCGGCCCCTGGGCATTCCGCAGGAAGTCATCCATCGGCCCGGAGAAGAGCAGCTCCCCACCTCCTATACCCCCTTCGGGACCCAGCTCCACCACCCAATCCACCCGCTCGATGAGCTCCAGGCTGTGCTCGACCACCACCACGCCATCCCCCCTCTGCACCAGCCGGCGCAGGGTCTGATAAAGCAAATCGATATCCGCCAGGTGAAGGCCGGTGGTGGGTTCGTCGAAGACGAAAAGGCTGGGATCCCCCTTGGCCGGGCGATCCAGGAAGCTCGCCAACTTGAGCCGCTGGGCCTCGCCGCCGGAGAGGGTAGAGGTCGGCTGCCCGAGTCGCAGATACCCCAACCCGACGTCTACCAGAGCCTGAAGCCTGCGCGCTAGGCGCTTGCGCCGGGAGAAGAGCTCTATCGCTTCGTCCACCGTGAGCTCCAGCACTTCGGCGATGTTGCGGCCATAGGCCCGAATCCCCAGCACCGCATCTCGAAAGCGGCGCCCCTGACATTCCTCGCAGCTCACGGTCACCGGCGCCATGAAGTGCATGTCGACCTCCACCACCCCGGTCCCCTGGCACACGGGGCAGCGACCGCGGTCCAGATTGAAGGAGAAATGACCGGCGGTGATCCCCCGCTCAGCGGCTTCCGGCTGAGCGGCGAAGAGCTTGCGGATATCGTCGTAAGCCTTGATGTAGGTCACCGGATTGGATCGGCTGGAGCGCCCCAGGGGGCGTTGATCCACCAGCACTAGGTCCGCCAGGGAGTCCAGCCCTTCCAGGGCTTCGCACTGCCCCGGCTCCACGTCCACGACGCCTCGGGAGCGTTGATAGGTGCCGTAAAGAACTCGCTCCACTAGGGTCGACTTGCCAGATCCAGAGACCCCGGTGACCGCCACCAGGGCGTCCCGGGGGAAGGTGACATCGACGTTCTTGAGGTTGTTTTCGCTGGCTCCGCGAATCGTCACCTGAGGCCGGCGGCGCAGGCTGGCGCTCTCCGTCTCCTGACCTCGTTCCCGGCGGAAGCGGGCCAGATGGCCTCGAGAGGGGCGCCTCGGCCGCCGCCGCAGGTAGCGGGCGGTGAGGGATTCAGCATGCTCCAGAGCGACCTCCGGCGGCCCCTCGGTGATCAATTGCCCGCCGTACTCCCCGGCCCGCGGGCCGAGATCGATGAGGTGGTCGGCCCCTTCGATGAGCGTCGGATCGTGCTCCACCACCAGCACCGTATTGCCCCGGCGTGATAGATCCCGCAACAGCGAGAGCAGCTTCTCGCTGTCGTTGGGATGTAGACCGATGGTCGGCTCATCGAGAACGTAGAGGGTGGTGGTGAGCCCGGAGCCGAGGGCCGCCGCGAGGTGAATCCGCTGGGTTTCGCCGCCGGAGAGGGTACGCGCCTGGCGATCCAGCGAGAGGTACCCCAGGCCCACCCGGTGAAGCACCTCCACCCGCTCCTCCAGCTGCTCCAGCACCGGCCCCGCCAGCTCCCGCTGTCGCGGGCTCCACCGCCGCTGCTGGAGCCACTGACGCAGCTGATCCACGGAGAGGGATATCAGGTGCGGCAGGGTGGCTCCGGCGACCTCCACCGCCCTCGCTTCCGGTCCCAGGCGGCGGCCGTCACAGCGGGGACAGCGATCGTAGGAGCGGTAGCGGGCCAGCAGCACCCGCACGTGGACCCGGTAGGTTCGCCGCTCGAGGCGCTGGAAGAAAGCCTGTACGCTGGTGAAGTGAGCTCGCCCCTTGGCCGGCCCATTCCAGATCAGTTCCCGGTGAGGCTCCGCCAGATCCTGCCAGGGTACGTCCAGAGGAATGCCTAGGGTTTGGCACCCGGCAAAGAGACGCTGGTAGAAGCGCTGGTAAGAGGGAGTGTTCCAGCAGGCGATGGGTTTCTCCGCCAGCGTCTTGGAGGGATCCGGGATCACCCGCAGGGGATCGATGCCGACGACCCGGCCGAAGCCCTGACATTCGCCGCAGGCACCGAGAGGAGAATTGAAAGAGAAGAGCGCCGGCGTCGGCGGCAGGAAGGTGCGTCCACAGGTCACGCAGCCGAGGCGAGACGAAAACACCAACGTCTGCCCGACCTGACCCGCTGAGCCACCACCCTCGGCCTCATCACCAGGAGGCTCCTCGGGAACCGCCCACAGACGATCTCCGGCAAGCCGGTAGGCGTCCTCCACCGCGCTCGCCAGCTGCACCCCCACCTCCGCCGTCGCCCGGAAGCGTCCGAGCACGAAGGGCATGGGATCGTCCGCCTTGAGCCACCGCGCGGAGGGCGTGAGGCGCTCCACCGTCGGCCCGTCCTCCCCCTCTCGAAGCCGCCGACCAAAGCCCTGGCGCACCAGCTCCGCCAGCGCCTCGCGGCTCTTGCGCGGTGGTCTCGCCACCGGCGCCACGATCAGGAAGCGCGCCCCCGCCCGCCCCGAAGCCAGCTCTTGAGAGGCCTGCTCCACACTGTAGCGCCGCACGGGACCGTGGTCTTCGCCCCCCTTCGGCCCGGTGCAGCGGATGCTCCCCAGATGGGCGAAGAGAAGGCGCAGCACGTCCTGCACCTCGGTGAGGGTTCCTACCGTGGAGCGGGCGTTGTTGACCCGGTTGGTGGCCTCGAGGGCGACCGGTGGCGGCACGTTGTGCAGCGCCTCCAGGGGAGGCCTTTCCATCTGCTGAAGAAATTGCCGCGCGTAGGTCGACATGGACTCGACGAATCGGCGCTGCCCCTCGGCGTACACGGTGTCGAAGGCCAGGGACGACTTCCCGGCCCCGCTGGGACCGGTCACCACGGTGACCTTGCCATGGGGAATGAAGCAGCTCACCTCTTTGAGGTTATGAGTCCGCGCTCCCACGACCTCGATCGCCCCCACCGGACGCTCTCTCGAAGTGCTCTCCCCCCCTTCCTGGGATCCTTCCGGGGCGGGAATCGACCCTTCCCCACCCTCGGCTTCATCAGACCGACTGGAGCTTGCCGAGGCAGGATTCTTCTGGGAGGTAGATGCGATAGCCATAAACGACGCGGCGCAGACTGCAGGAAGGGGAGAGGTGTTGGATATCTCGGGATGGAGTATTGAGACAACGGACGCCCATCGCAAGCGAAGAGACACGCGACCCTCGCGGAATCGGAGAGAACCATACTGAATCTGATCGCCCTAAGCCTAACCTTCGCCCACAATGAAATAGCCGATGTCTTCTCCGCGCCGAAGATGATCCAGCGACAGGATCATCTTCTGGTCTCGGGGCTACGAAATCTCAACTACACTGTCTCGGCCCGACTGTCTCGGCCCGACCGTCTCGGCCCGGGTCTCTCGCCCTGACAGGGCTGCCCCCGAGCGCCTTCGAAGCTCATTCAGCAGCCTGCTCCCCTGAACCCGATTCAGGCCATCTCCTGCCTCTGCTCCTCCCAACGCAACTTCTCGGTTCAGTCGTCTCCCAAACCGCGGGACCTCCGCCGCTCTGTAGAGGAGCCCCCATGAGCCCTGCCTCGGAAGATTCGAGCACCGAAACGCCTGATACCGCCCCAGATTCCGGCGACGAAACCAGTCTCCCAACAAAAAACGACGGTCCCCCTTCGCATCGACCGATGGGTCCCCTGGCAAAGCTAATGTTGAGCCTGGGATTCACCGCCTTTGGCGGTCCCGCAGCGCATATCGCCATGCTCGAAGACGAGGTGGTGACACGCCGGCGCTGGATGAGCACCCAGCACTTTCTGGACCTCATCGGAGCCACCAGCCTGATTCCGGGCCCGAACTCCACCGAAATGGTGCTCCACATCGGCTACGAGCGCCGCGGCTTTCCCGGCCTGGTGGTGGCTGGCCTGTGCTTCATCCTCCCCTCCATGCTGCTCACCCTGCTGTGTGCGATCTTCTATCAGCGCTATGGATCCGTTCCCCAGGCCCAACCGGCTCTGATGGGGCTCCAGGCCACGGTGATGGTGATCCTGATCCTCGCCATCCGCAAGCTCGGCCGCAAGGCGATCAAAGGCTGGAAGACGGCCGCCCTGGGAAGCCTCGCCGTGGCCGCCCTTCTCGCCGGGGTCGACGAGCTCACCACCCTCGCCGTGGGAGCGGCGCTGGGCACCGTGCTGCTGCGCCTCGATCACCGCGGCGTCACCGCCAGCGGCCTGGGCGCCCTGGGCTTGGGCCTCAGCATGCCGGCGAGCGCCAGCGGTGTCACTGCTGGAGGGGTCGCCGCTGGAGGGGTCGCCGCAGCGGCAGCGGCCCCCACCCTCGCTTCCCTCGGCTGGCTTTTTCTCAAGGTCGGAGCGGTACTCTACGGCAGCGGCTACGTCCTCGTCGCCTTCCTGGAAGGGGACTTCGTCTCCGCCCGCGGCTGGCTCACCGACCAGCAGCTCCTGGACGCCATCGCCTTCGGCCAGCTCACCCCCGGACCGGTGCTCACCACCGCAACCTTCATCGGCTATCTGCTGCTGGGGATCCCCGGCGCCATCGTCGCTACCGCGGCGATCTTCCTCCCTTCCTTTCTCTTCGTCACCCTGCTCAACCCCTGGGTGCCGAAACTGCGCAAATCGCCGACCTCGGCAGCCTTCCTGGATGCCGTCAACGCTGTCGCCATGGGCTTGATGGTCGCCGTGTGGATCCACCTCGCCTGGATCAACCTGCGGGACCCCGTGAGCCTGGGCATCGCCGCCATCATCGCTCTCCTCGCCCTTTGGAAGAGCCCTTCCTCCATGTGGTTAGTAGGCCTCGGCGCCCTGCTCGGCGCTCTCAGCGGCCTGCTTTGAAGCTCACCCCAAAACCGCCCTCGCGGCCCCCAGCGTCTAGGCTCCGCAGAAAGATCCGATGACCTCCTCTCCCCCTCGGCCAACCCTCATCATCGCCGCTCTTTGGCTGATGGTCTTCGCCGTCAGCAGTCAGCTGCTGATCGTCGCTCCGATCCTGCCCCGCATCGCCGAGCAGCTAGACGCCGACGTCTCTTCCCTAGCCAGCCTGATCACCGCCTACTCCCTCTCCGTAGGCCTTTCGGCACTGATCACCGGCCCGATCTCCGACCGCGTCGGCCGGAGGCGCATCCTGATCACCGGAACCGCTACGGTGGCGATCATCCTCGGCCTTCATGCCTTCGCCCAAAGCGTCGCTTCCCTCACCCTGCTGCGGGGCCTTGCCGGAGCCGCGGGAGGGATCCTCTCCGGATCGGTAGCCTCCTATGTGGGGGACTACTTTCCGTCGGAGCGCCGAGGCTGGGCCAACGGCTGGATCATGAGCGGCTTTGCCGCCGGCCAGATCGCCGGGATCCCCCTGGGCACCATCCTCGCCCAACAATTTGGCTTCCGGGCTCCCTTTCTGGCCTTCTCTCTGCTGATGGTCCTGACCTTTTTCCTGATCCTCCGCTTCGTCCCCCAGCCGGACGTCGAGCGCTCCCGGGAACCCCTCACCCCAGGGACGATGGTCAGCGGATACCGCGCGCTGCTCACCCGCTCGGCGACCTTCTACGCCACCGCGGTCTACATGCTGATGTTCGCCAGTACGGCGATGATCTACGTCTTCTATCCTGCCTGGATGGAGACCGAGCTCGGTGCTTCCGCCACCACCGTCGCCCTGATGTTCGCCCTCGGCGGAGTGGCCAATGTCTTTGCCGGGCCTCGTTCCGGTAAGCTCTCCGATCGAATCGGCCGCAAGCCGGCGATCCTCGCCGCCTCCCTGAGCGTCGCCGCCACCATGACCATCGCCGGCCTGTGGGCTCGCAGCACCTGGGCGGCGGTCGCCCTCTTCGCCATCACCATGGGCCTGCTGGCGGCCCGATCTTCCCCCTTTCAGGCCCTGCTCACGGAGCTGGTGGACGGCCGCCAGCGTGGACAGCTGATGAGCCTCGCCCTCGCCTTGGGGCATAGTGGATTTGGCCTCAGCAGCCTTCTGGCAGGACACCTCTACGCGCGCTATGGATTCACCAGCAACGCTCTGCTAGGCGCGGCGCTCATCCTGCTGGCGGCCTGGCTGATCTGGAAGCTGATTCCCGAAACGCGCTTCAGCACCGCCACCGCTCCCCCAGAGACTCGGGCCGCCGGCGGCGAGGCATAGAAGCGGCATAGAGACCGAGCCCTGGGCCTCCACCCCGTCCACGATGATAGGCTGAATTCACACCTCACCCCCCGTTCGAGAGTTCCCTGCCATGAGCCCATCCTCCGATCCCGTCGGTGACTCCATCCCCTTTCTCCGCCAGCGCCTTTGGCTTTCTCATCGCGAGCTGCGGGTCGAAGAAGGCAGCATTCACCTCAGCTTACGGACTCCCTTTCAGTCCAGCGAGCAAATCTTTCCCTTCGACACGATCCTGCCGGACATCCAGCGGTCTTCGCGCCCTTCCCGCATCGCCGGCTGGGCCCTCGGTGGCGTGGCGGCCCTCGCCCTACCGGTCGCTCTCCTCGCCTGGTCGCTTCCGGATCGCGGCCTGGGAATCGCTCTCCTCTACCTCGGCTCCCTGGGGATCGCCCTCGCGGCCTTCTTTGCCTCTAGGTCCTCCGCGGCGGGCTTCCTCAGCTCCCTCGGCGACATCACCATGTGGGCGAATATCCCGGACCGGGAGACCGTCGATGAATTCCTCGAGGGGCTACAGAGCCTCCTGCGCCAGGCCCAGACCCCCGATCGAGAGGAGTCGCCGGAGGCTCGCGCTCTCTTCGCCCTATGGAACCAGGGTCTGCTATCGACCGACGAGTACGAGACCCTGCGTCATCGATTGGCGAGCCTGCTGCAGGCCGAAGGTCCCGCAGAGCAGGAGCAAAACCTCGCCGAGGCGGCCCAGGACGAGCTCTCCGACGGAGAGATCTTTCGCGACGATGACGACAAGGCGGTGGTCAACTGAGTCGAGGAGGCCAGCTTCCCCACCCTTCGCCCCCCCCGACCAAGCCCAAACCACCACATCAAGCCGCGATACCGAGCCGCGATACCGAGCCGCGGAATTAAGAAAAGTATCCCGTCAGCGGTAACGAATCATCGCCGCCGGCGCCGAACTTAAGTGCAACGACACCCATGAAGCATTCGCTGGTACTCAGCATCGGCGAATGCTCCTTTTTTTTGTGCCTCCTCCAATCGAGCCCCGCGGTGAGCCGGCCTCGCCATCGATGTCTACCGTCCCCGTGATGACGGTATCCAGGCTCTCGACGCGAGGCTCAACACCCGGCTCCCGGGATACACTGGGGTCATGCTCAATCCACGGCCACCCAAGGAATTGGAGCACGAAGATCTGCGCCGCCTCTATGTCGAGGCGGTGAATCTCGCCTTCACCCTGCTCGACGGATTTGGCGGCTTTGCGCCCTTCGCCGTCGTCCAGCGCATCGACGGCACCGTGCTCCCCTTCGACACTCTCGATGTCGGAGAGCCGGCTCCCGACGCCAGGCTGATCGAGCACCTCACCAGCCTACTCCAGGAAGAGGTCGTGGCCCAGCGGGTTCAGGCCAGCGCCGTCATCTTCGATGCGGAAGTGCGCCCCCGGGGCCTGCTGGAGCCCATCGACGCGATCTGCGTTCGCCTCGAGCACCACGCTCAAGATCCCGTGACCTGCTACCAGACCTACCGCCGGCAGCGAAAGAAGCTGATCAACGGCCGAGTCATTGTGGTTCCAGGGCTCGCCCGGATCTTCCCCACCAAGCGCCCCCCTCGCTAAACCCTCCCCTTCAAGGCGCACCTTCTTCGAGATCTCCTCTTCAGCTGAGGGCAGAAAGCTGAGGTAGAAAGGCCGAGGAGATCTGGCCGAAAAAAAGGAGCCCTCGGGCGGGAAACCCGAGGGCTTAGGGGATCAAAAGGCAAGTTGTAGAGATCAGCTCACTCGGCGAGCTTGGCCTCCAGCGCCTCGAGGCGCTTCAGCAGCTCGGCGTTGGCCGCCTTCAGCTCCTGGTTCTCCGCCTGCAGAGCACCGAGGGATTCCTGCTGCAGCTCGTAGAGAGCCTGTACACCCACCAGAGCCACAGACGCGGCGTCGCGGGTCGGGATGTGCTTGTCGTCCGGACCGACGCCGAAGGCGCCGTAGAAGTCCTGAGCCATCGGACCGAGGTGCTCGATCTCGGCCCCCTGGTTGATGTAGTTCCAGCGAGTGATGGGCAGGTCGACGATCTTCGACAGCACCTCGCGGCGGTTGATCGGCTGGAAGTTCTCCTTCATCGCCCGGTCGGAGGTCTCCACCAGGGAAACCACGGTGAGCTCACCGTTGATGTCCAGCTCTAGCTCGTTGGCGCCGTCTTCCTGGGAATCGAAGATCAGGTCGCCGGAGCGGAAGGTCTGACGCCACTCCCAGCCGACGCCGTCAGTGCTGGCGAATTGGGTCTGGATGTTGCCGGTGCCGCTGTTCTCCACCCGCAGGCCGCCGAAGTTGGAACTCTGGTTGGTGAGCACGTGGAGGCTGGCGTCGGGGCTGGCGGTGCCGAAGCCGATATCGTTGTCGACATCGATGAAGATCGCGCTGGAGCTCGCACCGGGGCGAATGCGGAAGGGCAGAGACGAGCCGTTCGTGGCATCGCGGACGAAGAAGTTGGTCTCGTTACCGACCACGTCCCAGGTCTGGGGCCCGAAGCCGCTGGAGCCGTCTTGCTCCAGGCGCAGGCCCGGGCTGTCGCCGTTGATGACGTGAAGCTCCATCACCGGAATCGAGGTCCCAACACCGACCCGGCCACCGTCATCGACGTAGAGGGCGTTGGACGGAGCGTTGGCCTCGACAGAAAACACCCGGCGCCCGGCGCTAGCGTCGACGAAACTAAGGTAGGAGCCGCCACCGTTGGAGCTGCTGTTGGCCTCGATGCGCCAATCGGTGGTGGGGAAGGAAGCCGCCACTGAGGTGTCGTTGAAGTGGATGCGGAGGTTGTTCTCCTTCAGGCGAATGGTGTCGGAGCCGTAGCTCTCGTTGGCCAGGCAGTCGAAGCCGACACAGAGGCTGTTGTACACCGTGAGGTCACCGGAGATCGTCTGCTCCTCCTCCAGGAAACCGACGGCGGGCTCGGTAAGGACGTTTCGGGAGGCGTCCTGAGTACCGCCAACGCGGTCCTCGTTGCCGGAGGTAGGATCGATGGCGACGCCCTTGGAAATCAGCACGCCGCCGCTCTCCACCTGCGGGAACCACGGCAGGATGCCCTCGTCCTTGAGCTGGATGGCGAATTTGCTATCGCCTACTTTTCGGGCCTGGGCCAGAGCGGCCTGCACGTCGCGGCTCAGCTCGGGATCGAGGATCACCTCCCAGCCGACGTTACCGTCCCGCAGCACCTTGCCCTCGTCGTCCACCAGAGGCATCACCACCTGGCCGGAGCGCTCGAAGGTGCGGGTGACGACGCAGCCGTCGGAGGCCCGCAGGGTGACGATGATCTGGCTGTGCTCCACCAGCGGACGGATGATCAGCGCATCCGGCTCGACGAAGACATCGACGTAATCTCCGGCGGCCGGGGCCGCGGAGGCCGCCGTGGGCAGCAGGAAGAGAGCGCCGGCGAGGACCAGCACCAGGGGCAGAGCAAGACGAGCCACAGATCTCATATTAGATACTCCTTGATTGATTCCAGGGGGATGAGGGGGACAGGAGAGTCAGCAGAATCAGCAGAATTTCCGGCATGGGCTTATGGACAGATCCCTAAGTCTCTAAGGGTAACCCATCGAAACGCTAACGCATAGTTGTAACTAAATCGTGCCTAATCATGAGTTTCACGGATTTGCCACCTATCCAGCGGGCAAATCCGAGCTCATTGAGCCATGAGCGGCATCTAAATCAGCGGTCACTTCAATGGGATCTATCCCCAGGACGAGCGAGCGGCATCACCGCGAGACTCCCTTTCGATCTGCCTTCGGAAGCCGTATCTGCGGTGTACCCGCCGTCACTATTTTACTTTCTCCTATTTCGCCGCCTCGGACCATGGTCCTTTGGATCTGAATCTCACGGACCCCATAAGACAACCGGCGCGCCCCTCGAGGGAGCGCGCCGGTCATTCACCGAGGAGATCGAGGGCGCTTAGGGCGCCGTCCCCTGGGCGGCCTCCAGGCGCTCCAGACGCTCGCGGAGAAGCTCGATCTCCGACTGCTTCTGCTCCAGCAGCTCGTAGAGAGCCTGCACCCCCACCAGAGCGACGGAAGCGGCATCGCGAGTGGCGATGTGCTTCTCGTCCGGACCGACGCCGAAGGCGCCGTAGAAGTCCTGGGCCATCGGGCCGAGATGCTCGATCTCGGCCCCCTGGTCGATGTAGTTCCAGCGGGTGATGGGCAGCTCGACGATCTTCGACAGCACGTCGCCGCGATCCACCGGCTGGAAGTTTTCCTTCATCGCCCGGTCAGAGGTCTCCACCAGGGAGACCACCGTGAGCTCACCGTTGATGTCCAGCTCCAGCTCGTTGGCGCCGTCTTCCTGAGAGTCGAAGATCAGGTCGCCGGAGCGGAAGGTCTGACGCCACTCCCAGCCATTGCCGCTGGTGTTGGCGAATTGAGTCTGGATGTTGCCGGCGCCTTTGTTCTCCACCCGCAGGCCACCAAAGTTGTTGGCCTGGGTGGTCTCCACGTGCAGGCTGGCGTCGGGACTGGCGGTGCCGAAGCCGATGAAGCCGTCGTTCTCGATGTAGAGCGCATCGTCCGGCGCTTGGGGACGGATGCGAAGCACCAGGTTCGAACCATTGGTGACGTTACGCACGAAGAAGTTGGTCTCGTTGCCGGCGACATCCCAGGTCTGAGCCCCGAAACCGCTGGATCCATCCTGCTCCAGGCGCAGGGTGGGGCTATCGCCATCGACCACGTGGAGATCGACGGCGGCGTTCAGGGTGCCAAAACCCACATCTCCATCAAAGTCCACCACCATGGAGCTGCTCGGCGCCGCGGCGTTGACTCGAACGACGGTCCGGCTGGTGTTGGCATCGACGATGCCAAAGTAATTCGCTCCACCATTCGCCGACGAGTTGGCCTCGAGTCGCCAGTCATTCGACGGGAAGGCGTTCTGAGAGGTGTCTTCGAAGTGAATGCGAAGGTTGTTTTCCTTCAGCCGGATGGTGTCGAAGCCGTAACTTTCTGGATCCTCGCAGTCAGAGCCGACGCACATGCTGTTGTAGACGATGAGATCCCCAATGATGATCTGCTCCTCGGCGAGGAAGCCCTCTTCTTGGTGACTGGTGTCCACCAGGAAAGCGGCCGCGGCCGCGGAGGCTGCCTCGGCCTCCTCCACCTGCGGCGCCGGTGCCCGCCCGTCGAAGAGCCTCACCGCTCCGGAAGCACGCAGCTCACCCGCCGGCAGCAGCCCCTGCTTCACCAGCTGTTCGCGATTCAGCGCCTCGCCCTCGGCGCGGGCCTGAGCCAGCAGCCCCTTGGCGTCGGCGCTGAGCTTCGGCTCCACCACCACCTCCCAGCTCACCAGGCCGTCCGGCAGCGGGGCCCCCGATTCATCGCGCAAAGGGATCACGACCTCGGCCGCCGCCTCGAAAGAGAGCTGCTGAATCGAACCGTCGGAGGCGTGCAGGGAAACGGAAAGACCCTGATGCTCGACCTGTGGACGAAGCACGAGAACGTCGCCGTCGACCGTCGCCTCCACCGCCGGCTGCGCCTGAGCCGGAGCCAAAGAAAGAGCAAGAAGCAGCGCAAGGGCGATGCCGAGAGTGCGTGGTAGCTGGACCATGATTTCCGATCTCCTAGATCAGTGGATGAAGAATGAGGAAGGAATAGATTTAGCCTCTCCCATCTCTGCAGCCGTCACCATGGTCCCTTGGATCTGAATCGCCCCCCCTCCAAAAGCAGGAGCCCGCAGGCCCTGAGCTCTAGACTCAGCACCTGCGGGCTCAAAGACAGAGGGCGAAGGGAGTAGAACAACGGAACGGGCAGGCCCGACTCAGTCGTTCAGGCGATTCTCCACCGCCTCCAGACGCTCCAGCAGCGCGGCGTTGGCGGCCTGCAGGGCCTCGATCAGAGCATCCCTAGCCTCCAGCTCATCGTGCAGCGCCTGCACCCCCACCAGCGCCACCGAGGCGGCGTCGCGGGTGGCGATATGCCGATCGTCCTTGCCGACGCCGAAGGCGCCGTAGAAGTCCTGGGCCATGGGGCCGACATGCTTCACGTCGGCGCCCTGCTCG
>JBCCXL010000006.1:0-327537 GCA_039191605.1 Acidobacteriota bacterium
GAAACCGCAGTGCCGACGCGACTACGTTCTACTCGACGGTACCGGCACTGACGAAAACACTGCAGGAACAGGGAAGATGACAATACACTTCAGCGCAGGAGGCGGCGAACTCAGGAATGCCGCGGCTGCCTTCCTCTACTAGAAGGATCACTTCGTCTACAGCGATGTCGCTGAGATCGATGGACAGGTTGTCGCTAGTCGGAGTCATGAGGTTCTCCTTATTGGGTTGTTTCAGTTCGAATGGCAGCAGAATGCACGCCATTCAGCCTCATGAAATAATTCAAATGAATTGATTCAATTGAAATCCGCATTTACCCTTCCACACCCGCTTCCCGCTCGCCGATCGATAGATACGCCCAGCATTTCCCTCAGCAGAACCCCAGCAGACAAAACCGCACGCTTCGCTTGGAGCCCCGTGCGCAGCCTACGAGAGGACGTTTACCTCCAAGCAGGATGCCCATACCGGGCCCACGAAAAAAGGCCGAGGCTCCCGGAGGGGGCCTCGGCCAAACTGTTAATCCCCTGAGATCAACAGCAGATCGAGATCTTGTGGAGCTTGCGAGCTAGCGAGTCGCGGACCCGAAGGTCAGAACTCAGCAGGCTCGGAATCCAGAGGACTTAGTACTCAGAGAGATAGCGCTCCTGCTCCCACGGATGAACATGGGAGATGTAGTCCGCCCACTCCTGGCGCTTGGCGGCGAGGAAGTGGCTGTAGATGTGGTCGCCGAGGGCTTCCTTGATGACCTTGTCCTTCTCCAGGTTATCCAGGGCCTGGCTGAGATCGGCGGGGAGCTGCTTGATCTTCAAGCGACGCTTTTCCCGCTCGCTCATGGCGAAGATGTTCTTGTTCACCGGCTGGCCGGCGGAGAGCTTGCGCTCGACGCCGTCGAGCCCCGCAGCGAGGGTCACCGCCAGGGCGAGGTAGGGGTTACAGGCCGGATCCGGAACCCGCAGCTCGCAGCGGGTACCCATGCCGCGGCGGGCGGGGACGCGCACCAGCGGGGAGCGGTTCTTTTCGGACCAGGCGATGTTGATGGGGGCCTCAAAGCCTGGCACCAGGCGCTTGTAGGAGTTGACCAGGGGGTTGGTCACGGCGACGAAAGCGCCGGCGTGATCCAGCAGGCCGCCGATGTAGTTGAGGGCCACCTCGGAGAGCTCCCACTCGGCCTTCGGGTCCCAGAAGGCGTTCTCGCCGTCGCCGGTCAGCAGGCTCTGATGACAGTGCATGCCGGAACCGTTGACGCCAAAGATGGGCTTCGGCATGAAGGTGGCGTGGAGGCCGTAATCCTGGGCCACCCGCTTGACCACGAAGCGGAAAGTGGTGACGTTGTCGGCGGTGGCGACGGCATCGGCGTATTTGAAGTCGATCTCGTGCTGGCCGGGAGCCACCTCATGATGGGAGGCCTCGACCTCGAAGCCCATGGACTCCAGCACCACCACGATGTCCCGACGGCACTGCTCGCCCTGGTCCACCGGAGTGAGGTCGAAGTAGCCACCGACGTCGTGGGTCTCGAGACGGACCTTGCCGAAGTCGTCGGTGTGGAAGAGGAAGAACTCGGCCTCCGGCCCCGCCACCATGGTGTAGCCCAGGGCCTCGGCCCGCTCCGCCTGCCGCTTGAGGGTCAGACGAGGGCAGCCCGGGAAGGGGGAGCCCCCCGGCAGGTAGACGTCGCAGATCATGCGCGCCACCCGGGAGCCGTCGGGGCTGGACCAAGGATTGACCTGGAAGGTATCCAGATCCGGCACCAGCAGCATGTCCGACTCTTCAATTCGGGTGAATCCCTGAATCGAGGAGCCATCGAACATCATCTGGCCGTCCAGCGCCTTCTCGAATTGGCTGCGGGGCCCCTCGAGGTTCTTGTTGATTCCCATGATGTCCGTGAACTGCAGGCGCAGAAAGCGAACACCCTCTTCGTCGACTATCTTTAGAATTTCATCGCGGTTCATGATGACCTCCAGAATTGGCGGAACGAGGGGATCATAGAGAGTCACTTCGCAGAAATCAATCCTATAAAGCGAGAATATGGACCCTCAACAAAGCTAATTGATCTCAAAAATTCCAGCACCCACTTTAGCCGATCCTAACAATCAACCCTAAGCACTATCCTGTCAGCCTCTTAGGCCTAAGCCCCTAGGCCGCTTCCTTCACCCCCGCCTTTCGGCGTTCCGGCGTGCTAGCATCCTGAGGCTTCCTTCAGCACAGAGAGCCTTTCGTGGAGCGCCCTGCCGGCGCGCAGGTGAACCATCTTTCGGGCCCTGCCGTAGATCATCCACAACGCCGACGGGCGCTTCCCCCGCACAGCGGTGGTTTCGCGCCATGCTTCAATGAACTCGAGGATGCACGATGACTGACTCGCCCTCGGATCTCTCCCCAGATTCTTCCCCCAGTGATGCGAATCCCGCGGCCCCCAGCGGGGACTCCGCGCCGGGAGCTAGCTCCTCAGCGGCGGAGCCGGCTCAGAAATCCGGCCGCGGCCGACTCTTCGCTCTCGTCGCGGTGATCTTGATCGCCGCCGTCGGCCTGATGTTCGGCGGCAAGCAGATTGCCAGCGAGCACCTTCCCTCCTTCGTCCAGTGGGTGGAGAACCTCGGAGTCTGGGGGCCGGTGGCCTTCATCGTCGGCTATATCGTCGCCACCGTGGCCTTCGTTCCGGGCTCGATCCTCACCCTCGCGGCGGGAGCCCTCTTCGGCCTGTGGAAGGGAACCCTCTTCGTCTTCATCGGCTCCTCCATCGGCGCCAGCGCGGCCTTCCTCATCGCCCGCTACCTGGCCCGCCAGCGGGTCGAGGCCCGACTCGGCGACAATCCCCGCTTCGCCGCCATCGATCGGGCGGTGGGCCGGGAAGGGGGCAAGATCGTCTTCCTGATGCGCCTCTCCCCGATCTTCCCCTTCAATCTCCTCAACTACTCCCTGGGCCTGACCAGCGTGCCCTTCTTGTCCTACGTGCTGGCCTGCGTAGGCATGATCCCCGGCACCTTTCTCTACGTCTACTACGGAGCTACCGCGGGCAACCTGGCCCAGGCGGTGGCCGGCGGCGGAGAGGCCGGAGGCGAGGTTTGGATCGGGCGGATTCTCGGCCTGGTGGCGACTATCGCCGTCACCTGGTTGATCACCCAGCGGGCGCGCCGAGCGCTGAAGGAAGCGGCCGATGTCTAAGCGCAAATCGTCGAAGCAGCGAGGTTTCTCTGGAGCGGGCTCGTCCCAGAAGGAGGCCAAGGGAAACCAGGAGGGTGACTTGAATACCGAGCCCCTGATTCGCCCTTTGGACAAACACAACCAGCGCCTCCTGGACGCGGTGCATCCGGCGAGCTGGCAGAACCCGGAAGCCGCTGATCGCTACCATCTGGTGGTAGTGGGGGCGGGCACCGCGGGGCTGGTAGCCGCCGCAGGCGCGGCGGGCCTAGGCGCCAAGGTGGCCCTGGTAGAGCGCCACCTGATGGGGGGCGATTGCCTGAATTTTGGCTGCGTGCCCTCGAAGGCCTTGATCAGCGCTGCGCGGGCCTGGCACCAGGCGAGGAGCGGGGGGGCTATCTTCGGTGCCCCGGTACCGGAGCCGGACGCTACCGATGACTTCGCCCACGTCATGGAGCGCATGCGGCGGCTGAGAGCAGATATCGGCCCCCACGACGGGGCGCAGCGCTTCACCGAGCTGGGAATCGACGTATTCCTCGGCAGCGGCCGCTTCGTTGCCGAAGACGCTGTGGAGGTCGACGGCCAACGACTCCATTTCCGGCGAGCCGTGATCGCCACCGGCGGCCGGGCCGCGGTACCGCCAATTCCGGGAATCGAGGACTCCGGCTTTCTCACCAACGCCAGCATCTTCGAGCTCACCTCAAAACCCGCTAGCCTGATCGTCATCGGCGCCGGCCCCATCGGCTGTGAGCTGGCCCAGGCCTTTGCCCGCTTCGGTACCGCCGTCACTCTTGTGGACCGAGGCCAGCTCCTGCCCCGAGAAGATCCCGATGCAGCCGAGATCGTGCAGCGATCCCTGGAGCGAGATGGGGTGCGGCTCGAGCTCAACGCTCAGGTGAAGCAGGTCGAGCTCACCCCCGAAGGGCAGCGGAAAGTCCAGCTGGAGCGGGACGGCAAAAGCATTACGGTGCACGGCGCCGAATTGCTCCTCGCTGCCGGACGCCGACCCAACGTTGAAGGGCTCGGCCTCGAGGCCGCTGGGGTCAGCTTCAACCCCCGAGGAATTCAGGTCGACGACACCTTGCGCACCAGCAACTCGCGAATCTACGCCATCGGCGACGTGGCTTCCCCGCTGCAGTTCACCCACGTCGCCGACGCCCAGGCGCGTCTGGTGATCCGTCGAGCTCTGTTCCCCAACTTGCCCTTTGGCGGCCCCAAAAACAGCGACCTGGTCGTGCCTTGGTGCACCTACACCTCGCCGGAGATCGCCCACGTCGGACTTTACGAAGCGGATGCCGAGGATCGCGGCATTGCCGTCGATACGATCACCGTGCCCCTGGACGCCACCGATCGCGCGCGCCTCGACGGCGAAGGGGAGGGGATGCTGAAAATCCACGTCGAAAAGGGCAAGGATCGAATCCTCGGGGCCACGCTGGTCGCGGAGCACGCTGGCGATCTGATTGCCGAGCTCACGCTGGCGATCACCGCCAAGGTTGGGCTAGCGCAAATCGCTGCCACCATCCACCCTTACCCCACCCAGTCTGAAATCGTGAAGCGGGCGGCGGACGCCTGGTACCGGCGCAAGCTCACCCCTAGCGCCAAGGGCTGGCTCGAGCGCTACTTCCGCTGGATTCGATAATTCCCGCTGGATTGGCTGCCTCCCTCCAGAGCGCCCCAGGGCGCCTTAGGGCTCAAAGCGCCTAGCGGTCCGAGTCTCGCTCCACCCCTTCGGCATCGAGGGGCATAGCCGGGCGATCCTGGTCCGAGGGATCTGGGCTGGAGAGATCTGAGCTGGAAGAGCGGGAGCCCAAAGATTCCAAGATCCGCTCCACCACGTCCGGGCGATTCATCAAGAAGGTGTGAATCGCCTCCGTGGTGTGATGCTCCGCGCCTTCCAGCTGGGTCTCCTCCACCGCCACGATCCCGTCGTGGGCCTCTTCGAAGGGCAGGCGGGCGATGCGTGGGCCGCCGCTGCCGGCGATCACCAGGGTTGGCACCTCGGGAATCGGCAGCTGGCGAAAGAAGTCTTCCTCCGTCAGGCGGCGTCCGGCGTCTCCGGTGAGGGTTTCGAAGAGAGGCCGCAGCAGGGGAAGCTCCGCAACCCGCCGCGCCAGCACCGGCGATTTATTGGGCGTCGCCAGCATCACCACCCGCCCCAGCCCCTGCGGCAGGCGGGGCCAGGCGGCGCGGGTGATCACTCCCCCGAGGGAGTGACCAACGATAGCGTAGGGCACTTCGTCGCCATCCCCGGCTTTTTTCCGCAGGGTGCGCTCCACCTGGCGCACCAGCCGATCGACGATAGCCTCGAAGGCCTCGAAGGTGACGCTGTAGCCGAAGAGGTGCACCGGATGCCCGGCCCGACGCAGGCGCCGGGCCAAGAGCACCATCGACAGGGGCGTGCGCCCCATGCCGTGGATCAGGAAAACCGGAAGGGCAGGCTCAGTCACCGAAGCCGCGGCGGCGCTTCGCCTCCAGGTAGTCGCGATTCATCCGGGCGATGTTGTCGATGCCGATACCCTTGGGGCAGGCCGCTTCGCACTCCGCATAGTTGGAGCAGGCGCCGAAGTCTTCGGACTCCATCTGCTCGACCATCGCCTCGACCCGCTTCCAGCGCTCCGGCTGCCCCTGGGGCAACATGTTGAGGTGGGAAACCTTGGCGGAAGTGAAGAGCTGGGCTGCTCCATTGGGACATTGCGCCACGCAGGCGCCGCAGCCAATGCAGGTGGCGGCATCGAAGGCCTCTTCGGCGGTGTCTTTCTCCACCGGAATGAGGTTCGCCTCCGGGGCGCTGCCGGTGTTGACCGAAATGTAGCCGCCGGCCTGAATAATGCGGTCGAAGGCGGAGCGATCGACCACCAGATCTTTGATCAACGGGAAGCCCGTCGCCCGCCAGGGCTCGATCCACAGCTCGTCGCCATCGCTGTAATGGCGCATGTGCAGCTGGCAAGTGGTGGTCAGGGCCTGGGGGCCGTGAGCCCGGCCGTTGACCACCATGTTGCAGGAGCCGCAAATTCCCTCACGGCAATCGTGTTCGAAGGCGATGGGCTCTTGCCCACCGGCCTCGAGGTGTTCGTTGAGCACGTCGAGCATCTCCAGGAAGGACATATCCGGGCTGATGTCTTCAACCGGGTAGATCTCCATGCGCCCGGGGGCGTCGGGGCCTTCCTGGCGCCAAATGTGAAGTTTCAGCTTCATGCCGGGATACTCCTTGCTGCGTTGCGGAAAGACGTTGAGAGGGGGCTCATTTGTAGGACCGCTGGGTCAGCTTGACGTATTCGAATTCCAGCTCTTCCTTGTGGAGGATAGGAGCCTCGCCGCTACCGGTGAACTCCCAAGCGGAGACGTAGCGGTAGTTTTCGTCATCCCGCAGTGCCTCGCCCTCCTCCGTCTGATGCTCGAGGCGGAAATGGGCACCACAGGATTCATCCCGATCCAGGGCATCGTGGCACATCAACTCCGCCAGCTCAAAGAAGTCCGCCACGCGGCCAGCCTTCTCCAAGCTCTGGTTCAGAGTATCAGCAGACCCAGTGATCTTGAGGTCGCTCCAGAACTCCTCCCGCAGGGACGGGATGTGGTCCAGAGCCTTCTCCAGCCCTTCCTTGGAGCGAGACATGCCGCATTCTTCCCACACGATGCGCCCCAGCTTGCGATGGAAGTCGTCCACCGTCCGCTTGCCGTTGATCGACAGCAGGCGGTCGATGCCGCCACGAACCTCGTTCTCCGTTTGGGCGAAGGCGCTCTCCTCCACCGAGGCTTTCTCCTCACCGAGATGACGGGCGAGGTAGTCACCGATGGTGTAGGGCAGCACGAAGTAGCCGTCCGCCAGACCCTGCATCAGCGCACTGGCACCGAGGCGGTTGGCTCCGTGATCGGAGAAATTCGCCTCACCGATGGCGTAGAGGCCCTCGATCGTGGTCATCAGGTTGTAGTCCACCCAGACGCCACCCATGGTGTAGTGGGGCGCCGGGTAGATGCGCATCGGCACGGCGTAAGGATTCTCGCCGGTGATCCGCTCGTACATGTCGAAGAGGTTGCCGTAGCGGGCAGCGATGGCGTCGCGACCGTCCCGCTGGATGGCGCTGGCAAAGTCGAGATAGACGCCGATGCCGGTGGGCCCGACCCCCAGGCCTTCGTCCACCACGCTCTTGGCGTTGCGAGACGCCACATCCCGAGGCACCAGGTTACCGAAGGCGGGATAGCGCTCCTCGAGGTAGTAGTAGCGCTCGTCGGAGGGGATCTGGCCCGGAGCCCGCTGATCCTCACCCTCCCGCGGCACCCAGATTCGCCCGTCGTTGCGCAACGACTCGCTCATCAGGGTGAGCTTGGACTGATACTCCCCGCTCTGGGGAATGCAGGTGGGATGAATCTGGGTGAAGGAAGGATTGGCGAAGAGAGCACCACGCCGCGCCGCCCGCCAGGCGGCAGTGACGTTGCAGTTCATCGCGTTGGTGGAGAGGTAGTAGACGTTGCTGTAGCCGCCGGTGGCCAACACCACCGCATCGGCGGCGTGGCGCTCGATCTCGCCGGTGTTGAGGTCGCGGGTGATGATGCCCCGCGCCCGGCCCTCGTCCACCACCACGTCGAGCATCTCGGTACGGTTGACCATCTCGACGTTGCCTAGACCCACCTGACGCTCCAGCGCCTGATAGGCCCCCAGCAGCAGCTGCTGCCCGGTCTGCCCACGAGCGTAGAAGGTACGGCTGACCTGGGCACCACCGAAAGAGCGGTTGTCCAGCAGACCGCCGTATTCGCGAGCGAAAGGAACGCCCTGAGCCACCGCCTGATCGATGATGTTCACGCTCACCTGGGCGAGGCGATAGACGTTGGCCTCGCGGGAGCGGAAGTCGCCGCCCTTGACGGTGTCGTAGAAGAGGCGAAACACGCTATCGCCGTCGTTCTGGTAGTTCTTGGCGGCGTTGATTCCGCCCTGGGCGGCGATGCTGTGGGCGCGGCGAGGACTATCGTGGAAGGTGAAGCATTTGACCTTGTAGCCAAGCTCCGCCATCGTCGCCGCAGCGGAGCTGCCGGCGAGACCGGATCCAACGACAATGACTTCAAATTTTCTTTTGTTAGCCGGGTTCACCAGCTTCATGTCGAAGCGGTGCTGGTCCCAGATCTTCTCGATAGGGCCGGAGGGGACTTTGGCGTCGAGCTCCATGGGCTGATTTCCTCAGGTAGGTGCGGGCAGATCGTGGCTCGGGTGCCGGGAAAGCCGGACTGGATGAAGTGTTCTCAAGAAGTGGCGGGCTTTGAGGGAAAGCGCTCGAGCGGAGGCTTGGATCTCGCGAAATCTCTCGGCTCATCCCACCACGCCGCTGAGCACCGCCAGAGGGAAGGAGATGTTCCCCAAGGTGACTACGCTGGCGAAGGCTAGAGCGATGGGGCGCCGCAGGGCCCGATAGCTGGGATGGTTGAGGCCGAGGCTCTGAAAGAGACTCCAGAGGCCGTGGTAGAGGTGCAGGCCGAGGGCCAAGTTGGCCAGGATGTAGAAGCCGGAGATCAACGGGTTTCGGAATCCGAGGACCACGTTGTTGTAGACATCGCCGTATTCGAAGCCTTCGGGGCCAACCACCCCCAGGGTGAGGTGAAGCAAGTGATAGACGATGAAGAGCAGCACGATAACTCCGCCCCAGCGCATGGTGCGAGAGGCGTAGGTCGCCTGAATGGTGGCCTGCTTGACGTATTTCTGTGGGCGAGCCTTACGGGACAGCCGAGTGACCTGCCAGGCGGACCAAATGTGCAAAAAGACCGCCGCCAGAAGCCCGACGCGCGCGATGTTCAAAGCGCCGTTCTTCGGCAATGCCGGTTTGCCGATGGTGCGCAACCACTCGGCGTAGTTATTGATTTCCTCTGGACCGAAGTAAAGCTTCAGGTTCCCCAGCATGTGGGTGAGCACAAAACCGAAGAGCATGAGACCGGAAACGGCCATCACCGCCTTCTTGAAGATGGCGCTACGGTAGACGTCGAGGAGCCAGGCCATGTATTTCCTTTCGAACTAGGACCGTGAACGGATCAATGGATCCCCACGGCGCGCTGGCGTCGAGATTACGTTGAAATTTTCATCAAATGTTCTCGCCTTATTGAGATTTTACCAGGCTTTAATGACCCCGTAGTCTCAAAATCGCGATGAATTCTCGCGGCGTCATCGGCGGCGGCGGCGGCGCTTACCGGAGCCTCGCTCCGCGGCGTCCGGCGACTTCTCGCCCCCGTGCCCTTCGCCTCCGGAACGGCGATCCCCGCGGCGACGACGGCGGCGGCGGCGGTTGCGGGGCTTGGCCTCCACCTTGGGGCGCGGCGGCGCAATTTCCTTCCACTGCTCCAGCTCCACCTCGCCCTCTCCGGTGGCCTCGACCATTACCTCGAAGAGGAAGAGGGCGTCGTGGAAAGCCCGGCGGTTGACGAAGCGGCGGCGCTGACCGGGAGTCCAACGCGGCTCACAGAGTCGCTGAAAGTCGACCAAACAGGCGCGCAGCCCCTGGCTCTTGGCGTTGGACAGGGCAAAGCGCTGGAGGAAGGACTCGAGGCAGTGGATCACCCGATCCTCGATCTCCTGGCGCCGCAGCACCCGCCCTCGCTCCTCCTCCACCTGGGCGCGATCTACCAAGATCTTCGGCAGCAGCAGGGAAGCCACCAGGGCGGAGTCGGAGGGCTGCTGATCCCGCAGCGCATCCCCTCTCATGCAGTCGTCCACCACCGGCAGAATGCGGGTGAGGTCCCCAAAACCGCTGCTCTCGGCGGTAAGCATGTCCAGCACTTCCGGCAGCAGCACGTCGGTGATGCCCAAATCCAGCATCCACTGCACCGCGGAGCCGACGGCACCGGTGCGCAGCAGCTGAATCAGCTCCTCCGTCAACCTCGCCGGTGAGGCCTTCTCCAGCTCCCGGCTTTGATCCAGGATCGCCTGGGCGGTGGACTTCTCAATGGTGAAGTCCAGGCGGGCAGCGAACTCGCAGGCGCGCAGCATGCGCACCGGATCTTCCTGGAAGCGCACGTTGGGATCGCCGATGGCCCGCACCACACCTTCCTGCAGATCGTCGATACCGTCGACGTAATCGACAATACTGAAATCGTCGACGTTGTAGAACAGGGCGTTGATGGTGAAGTCGCGGCGAAAGGCGTCTTCCCGGGGCGAGCCGAAGGTGTTGTCGCTGGTGATCAGCAGCTCACCGTCGGGGCTCGCCTGCTGCTCCGGATCCGGCTCTCGGCGGAAGGTAGCCACCTCCACTACTCCCTCCTGGAAGAGGATGTGGACCAGCCGAAAGCGGCGGCCGATGATCCGGGAATTCTTGAACAGCTTGCGCACCTGCTCTGGACGAGCATCGGTACCCACGTCGTAGTCTTTCGGCTGTCGACCTAGCATTAGGTCGCGCACGCTGCCACCGACCAAGAAGCTCTTGAAGCCGGCGTTGCGCAGGCGGTAGAGCACCTTGACGGTGTTGCGGGATATGTTCTGCCGAGAAACTGGGTGGTCGGCGCGATCGAGGATACGTGGCGGTGGTAGGTCTATCTCAGTCACGCGCCTATTATAAGCAAGTGAAGACGAGGTAGGCGGGGCGAAGCCGAAGGCTTCGCCCCGGGGAGGAGGGAGAAGGGGTGGGAGAGGAGGAAGGGTTCGAACGAAGAGATCCTCGGTTTCTTCGCTAGATGTAGATGTCGCCTACTCATCGCAGGATCGATGCCAGCTCGCCAGCGATCTTCCAGAGGCAGCAAACTTGCTGGCTTTCGCCCTCTTGGAACCACCATTTCTGCGCCAAAACGGGCCAAACGTCCCATTCTCCGGACGCTTCTGAGCTCATTGCGTCCGGTTCAGCGGACACAGATCTTTAGCAGTCGCCACAAAACCCAACCTGGAACCTCTCCGCAAATTGGAGCTACCGCGCTTCCTAGGGCGGCCAATCCGGGCAATTTTCCCTGTTTGGCCGCGAGCCCGCCTGATAGAGAAATCTGCTCGCATAAAAATTCGGCGCCCCAAAAACCTCGCGCCTCAGAAACCTGGCGACCCCAAAACCTCGCGGTCGTACGTCCTGCTCACTGAAGATCCATCCACCGACGATTCAGCCGGCCCCCGCCTGCTCTGGATCCCCCTCCCGTAGGGTGGTGTAGATCTTGGTTTCGGTGGTCAGGCTCTTGTGCACCGGGCAGCGGTCCGCGATCTCCACCAGCCGGGCCCGCTGCGCGTCGTCCAGATCGCCACCGAGGAAGAGCTCGCGATCGATGCGGTCGACAAATTTGTCCTCGCTGACGCAATCCTCGCAATCCTTGCGGTGGATTCGCTGATGCCTCAGCCTCAGGCTGGCGGATTCCAGAGGCCACCCCTTGCGCAGAGCATACATCCGCAGGGTCATCACGGTGCAGGCTCCCAGCGAGGCGAGGAGCAGCTCGTAGGGATTAGGGCCGGTGTTGGTGCCGCCGGACACCGACTCCGGCTCATCTGCCCGCAGCGGGTGATCCGGAGTGCGGATATCCGTCGCATAGCCCTCGGGGCCGATGGCTACCAATACCTCTCCGTGCTCGATGGCCGGAACCTCAGCCGACACCGTCTCGTCGGCCGCGGTGGAAGAGGACTCGGCCGCCGGCAGGTAGCGATCTGCCCACGCCGCGATCACCGAGGCGGCGTAGCGGGCGTCCCGCTCCCGGGTGAGCAGATGATCCGCGTCATCCAGCGAGACGTAGCTCTTGGGGTGACGAGCTGCCTCATAGATGCGCCGCGCGTGATCCACTTCGACGGTCTCGTCCACCGGCGAATGAAGGATCAACAGAGCCTTGTTGAGCTTCGCCAGGCGGGGGCCAACGTGGTCCGCCTCCAGATCCTCCAGCAGCTGCCGCTTGATGCGGAAAGGGCGCCCCGCCAGCCGGATGGTGGTCTCCTCCCCACCCTCCTCGAGATTCGCCGCCGCCGGGCCCAGCAGGCCGTGGCGCAGGTGCTCGGTATCGCTGGGAGCACCGATGGTGACCACCGCCTGGGCTTCCGGCATCCGATGGGCCGCCGCCAGCACCGCCGCACCGCCGAGACTGTGGCCGACGATCAGGGTCGGCGCCTGATGCTCGCTGCGCAGGTAGTCCGCTGCCGCCACCAGGTCCTCGAGATTGGAGGAGAAATTGGTATCGGCGAAGTCCCCCTCGCTCTCTCCTAGGCCGGTGAAGTCGAAGCGCAGCACCGCCAGGCCCTGCTCCACAAGGGCGCGGTTGATCCACCGCACCGCCTTGAGATCCTTCGAGCAGGTGAAGCAATGGGCGAAGAGGGCCCACGCCCTAGGCTCCCCCGGCGGGCGATCGATCCGCCCCACCAGCTGGGTGCCGTGGGCGCTGGGGAAGTGAACTCGAATGGACTTGCGAGAGGTGGAAGCCATGAAGTCCTCCTAGGAGGTGAGTGTTGCCGCCTCGGGAGGTCGAGGGGCGAGAGGCTCGGGAGCCGAGCCTTGAAAAGCGAGAACGGGGGAGCCGGGAAGCGGGAGCTGAGAGGCGGGCGCGGTGAGCCGTAGGGCCCCGCCCAAGAGGCTGTGCCTAGACCGGGCCAACGAGCACGGCAGAGGATCATTACCGCGGCCGAAGCCTCGGCGAAAGACCTGCGCTCACACGCCGAGGGGCCGTCATCTGCAGCCCGTGCTTCGAACTCTACGCATCACCGACGATGGTAGATTGTAGCTTCGCCCTTCCCCCTCATTTCCTGATCCCGACCTCAGCCTGCGGAGATGCCCAGCCCATGAGCGATGCCGACCTCCTCTTTCCGGGCCAGCTGGCCACCACCTGGGCCGACTGCCTCGATCGCCTGCGCCGCGATGAAGTTGCGGTACGGCTGGCGCGCAAGGATCACACCCTATGGAGAGAGGATCCGACGGAGATCTCCAACCGGCTGGACTGGCTCGATGCCCCGGAGATGCTGCGGCCTCGCCTGGGGGAGATCGAGGGCGTGGTGGAGAGCGTGCGGCGGGACGGCTACGACAGCGCCGTGGTGGTGGGCATGGGAGGCTCTAGCCTCGGCGCTGAGGCGCTGCGGGCGGGTTTCGCCCCGGCTCAGCTCCAGGGGCTGACCCTGCACGTGCTCGACAGCACGGTGCCCTCGTGGATTCGCCAGGTGCGCGCCGCCATCGACCCCGCCCGCACCCTCTTTTTGATCGCCAGCAAGAGCGGCACCACCCTGGAGGTCACCAGCCTCTTCGACTACTTCTGGGGCGAGGTGGAGCAAGCCACCGGGGGCGTCGCCACCGGGGAGCGCTTCGTCGCCATCACCGACCCCGGCACCGCCCTCGGCGAGCGCGCCCGGGAGCTCGGCTTTCGCCACGTCTTCGAGAACCCGCCCAACGTCGGCGGTCGCTATAGCGTGCTCACCTTCTTCGGGCTGGTGGCCGCCGGCCTCCTCGGCATCGATGTCGGCCGCCTGCTGGAGCGCGCCGACACCCTCGCCGCCGCCTGTCGGCGGGAAGATCCCCGCGCCAACCCCGGCCTTGCCCTCGGCGCCCTGCTCGGGGCGGCGGCCCTCAGCGGTCGCTACAAGCTCGCCCTGCCGGCCACCGAAAGCCTGGTGACCTTCGGGCTGTGGGCGGAGCAGCTCATCGCCGAGAGCACCGGCAAGGAAGGCAAGGGCATCCTGCCCATCGCGGCGGAGCCCTGGGGACAGCCGGAACACTACGGCGACGACCGCATCTTCGCCGGCCTTGCCCTCGCCCAGGACGACGACGGGCCGCTCCATCATCATCTCCACTCCCTGCGAGAGAGCAGCTTCCCCGTCGCCTCCTTCCACCTCGCCGACCCCTACGATCTCGGCGCTGAGCTCTATCGCTGGGAGGTGGCCACCGCCGTCGCCGGACACCTGCTAGGCATTCAGCCCTTCGATCAGCCGGACGTCCAGGACGCCAAGACCCGCGCCAAGGCGGCGATGGAGGACTTTCAGCAGCGCGGCTCCCTGCCGACGCCGGAAACCCACTCCATCGACGATCTGCAGACGCGACTGGGCAGCGATCCCGCCCCCAGCTACCTCGCGCTGATGGCCTACCGTGCGCCGGACGCCGCCTTCGAAGCCGCCGTCGGCCGCCTGCGCACCGTCCTGCTGCTGCACCGCAACCTCGCCACCACCTTCGGCTACGCCCCCCGACTGCTGCACTCCACCGGCCAGCTCCACAAGGGCGGCCCCGCCGGCGGCCTCTTCGTCCAGCTGGTCTCTTCCGCCGAGGCGCCCCTCGACATCCCCGGCCGACCCTACGACTTCAGCACCGTCTTCGCCACCCAGGCCTTGGGCGACGCCGAGGCCCTGCGGGCCCAGGACCGAGACGTCCTGCGCCTCGACCTCGGCACCGACGCCGCCCACCAGCTCACCGCGCTGGCGGCGGCCATCGAGAAAGCGTAGGCTGTAACGAAGGAGCTGACATGTACATCAGTCGCATGAAACTGAACAACTGGAAGAACTTCCGCGAAGCCGAGGCCAAGCTCAGGAAAAGATTCTTTGTAATCGGACCCAATGCATCCGGAAAGTCTAACTTTCTTGACGCTCTTCAATTTCTCCGAGACTTGGCAGCCCATGGGCTTTCAGATGCTGTCGGTAAGAGAGGTGGAGTCTCTGTAATTCGCTGCCTGGCCGCTCGCGGAAAAAATAGCGACATTGGTCTTGAAGTCGAAGTCAGCTCGCATCAGGGAGAGGCAGCTTGGCTCTACCAGGTCATCTTCAGCCAAACCTCTGCAAAGATTCCCCGGGTTAAGCGAGAGCTTGTCAAGAACCTAATAACTGGTGAACTGCTCTTAGAGCGTCCAACCCAGGAAGACACTCAGGATGAGATCCGCTTAACTCAGACTTCGCTCGAGCAGATCATCGCGAACAGTAATTTTAGAGAGCTAGCCAATTTCTTTAAGTCAATTGAGTATCAACACATAGTTCCGCAAGTAATCCGCGACCCTCAAGGCTTCAGTGCAGTGCCAGCAAGTAATGACCCCTACGGCAGGGATTTCTTGCTCTCGGTCTGGGATGAGAACAAGAAGACGCGTGACGCTTGGCTGAAACGGATTGCGAACATCCTCCGTTCAGCGGTGCCACAACTCGAAGGTATCGAGGTCGAACAAGACTCGCGCGGCACTCCGCATCTCATTGGTCGCTTCACTCATTGGCGCCCCAATGCGGCTCGACACGACGAAAGCCAGTTCTCCGATGGCACTCTCCGCCTCTTCGGTCTGCTGTGGTCTTTTTTTTCTGGACGTGGACCGTTACTCATCGAAGAGCCTGAGCTCTCACTGCATCCTGAAGTAGTTCGGGTCCTTCCCCAACTCTTCCATCGACTGCAACAAGAGATCCAAAAGATGCGGAAAGAGAACTTGGACGAGCAGCGTCAGCTCATTATCAGCACTCATTCACGAGAGATCCTTGAAGACAAAGGAATTGCAGCAGAGGAGGTTGTCCACCTCGTTCCCGACCAAGAGGGCTCGAAGCTCCTGGGGCCAGAAGTAAGAGACCGTGAGTTGATCCAGGCGGGGCTCAGTGCAGCTGAGGTCTTTCTCCCAAAAACTCGCCCATCAAAGCTAGACCCCGGTCAGCTAAGCCTTCTGTTCAACTGACATGGGTGAAAGCGCTGCCGGTAATCTTCCCATCTACCTCTTGGTAGAGGGGAACCTCGACCGACTGGTTGCACAATGCCTACTCAAAGAAGTCGGGCTCGAATACGGCACCACCTACCCTCGCGGTGGATGGAATGCCCTAGAAAAGAAATTCACCTCTTTCAATAAGACAGCGCAAGGAATGCCGGTCCTTGCTCTCCTAGATTTCATGGAGCCGAAAAGCCTCTACAACGCCCCCTGCCCCGGCGATCTCGTCGAGAAGCTTGTTCCGCTGCGACACCCCAACTTTTTGTTGAGAATCGTCGTACGCGAGATTGAAAGCTGGCTTCTCGCAGACCGAGAGCGTCTTTCTGACTTCTTATCAATTCAACCCAACCACATCCCCTCTGCTCCAGAACTTGAAAACGATCCCAAGCAGACGTTAGTGAAGCTAGCGAGTACGAGTCGACGGAAAGAGATCCGCACTGATTTAGTCCCACAAAAAGGCACAAGCGCGTCCCAGGGACCTGGCTATAACTCCAGAATGGCCGAATTCGTCATCAACCAATGGCGACCACGGGAAGCAGCGAAGCGCGCGCCAAGCCTCAGTCGTTGCCTCACCGCACTACGGCGTTGGAAGTTGGAGTCTTAGTTTCCTCGCCCAAGTCAAGAAAACCCTGCACCTCGCCCTCGGCACCGACGCCGCCCACCAGCTCACCGCGCTGGCGGCGGCCATCGAGGGGAGATGAGATCGACGCCCGTCGGAGCCTTCGAGCTCTTGAGCCTTCCCCTTAGCCCTCCGCCGCCATGCTCTGCAGGGAGCGCACGGAAAGGCCTTGGGAGCGCACGGCGGCGATGCCTTCGACGGCGGCCCGGGCGCCGGAGAGGGTGGTGATGCAGGGGATGTCCATCTTCACGGCGGTCTGGCGGATGTAGGCATCGTCGCGATGGGATTCGCGGCCCAGGGGAGTGTTGACCACCAGGGAGATCTCGCCGTTGAGCAGCTCATCCCCGATATGGGGGCGCCCCTCGTGGACCTTCTTCACCGTGCGCACCGGCAGCCCCTGTCCCTGGAGATAGGCGGCGGTGCCGGCGGTGGAGAGGATCTCGAAGCCCAGCTGCCGTAGCCGCAGGGCGATGGGCAGCAGCTCCGCCTTGTCTCGATCGTGCACCGAGAGGAAGGCGGAGCCCTCCAGGGGAAGCTGGTGGCCGGCGCCGAGCCAGGCCTTGGCGAAGGCCTCGCCGAAGTGGAGGCTCTCGCCCATCACCTCCCCGGTGGACTTCATCTCCGGGCCGAGCACCGGGTCGACCCCCGGGAAGCGCTGGAAGGGGAACACCGGAGCCTTGACAAAGACTCCCGGCACCTTCGGCTCGGCGGTGAAGCCCAGCTCCTCCAGGCTCTTGCCGACCATCACCTGAGAGGCCAGGCGCACCAGCGGCACCCCCACCGCCTTGGCGATGAAGGGCACGGTGCGGGAAGCTCGGGGGTTGACCTCGATGACGTAGACCTCCCCCTCGTGAAGGGCGAATTGCACGTTCATCAGGCCCCGCACGCCAAGACGTAGCGCCAGTCGACGGGCGATGTCGCGCATCTGCTCCAGGTGCTCTTCCCCCACCTTGTAGGGGGGCAGCACCGCGGCGCTATCGCCGGAGTGGATCCCCGCCTCCTCGATGTGCTGCAGGATGCCCGCCACCACCGCCCGCTGGCCGTCCGCCAGCAGGTCGAGATCCAGCTCGTAGGCGTCCTCGAGGAATCGATCCAGCAGCACCGGAGCGCCGTCGGAGACCTCCGCCGCCTCTCGCGCGTAGCGCAGCAGCTGCTGCTCGGTGTAGCAGATCGCCATCGCGCGACCGCCGAGAACATAGCTGGGGCGCACCAGCAGCGGGAAGCCGATCTCCTGGGCGGCCTCCACCGCCTCTTCCAGGCTGGAGGCCATCGCCCCCGCCGGCTGACGGATACCTTCTTCCTTCAGCAGAGCGGTGAAGCGCTCGCGATCTTCCGCCAGGTCGATGGAATCCTGGGGCGTGCCGAGGATCGGCACCCCCGCCGCGGCGAGCCCCCGGGCAAGCTTCAGCGGCGTCTGCCCACCGAGCTGCACGATCACCCCTTCCGGCTTCTCGCGCTCGATCACCGCCAGCACGTGCTCTAAGGTGAGGGGCTCGAAGTACAGCCGATCGGCGGTGTCGTAATCCGTCGACACGGTCTCCGGATTGCAGTTGACCATCACCGTCTCGATGTCCAGATCCTCCAGGGCGAAGGCGGCGTGAACGCAGCAATAGTCGAATTCGATGCCCTGGCCGATGCGGTTGGGGCCGGATCCCAGGATCACCACCTTGCGGCGATCGCTGGGGTCCGCCTCGCACTCGCTCCCCCAGGTGGAGTAGAGATAGGGCGTGACGGCGGGGAATTCCGCCGCGCAGGTATCTACCCGCTTATAAACCCGGCGAATCCCGGCCTCGGCGCAGACCGATTCCAGCTGTTCCACCGTGCAGCCGAGGCGGCCGGCGATGCGCTGGGCGGAGAGGCCGCTGGCGCGGGCTCGCCGCAGCAGCCAGCGAGGCAGAGAGTCCAGAGTCCAGCAGGCGAGCTCCGCCTCCAGCTCCACCAGCTGGGCCATCTCCCGCAGGAACCAGGGCTGGAGATGGGAAACCTCGCTCACCTCCTCCACCGTCCAGCCCTGCCGCAGGGCCGCGAAGACGGCGAAGATGCGCTGCCAATTGGGGGTTACCAGCCGGCGCCGCAGGCGCACCGGATCCGACATCCGTGATTCCTGAATCTCGATGCCGGTATCCAGCTCCAGGGCCGAGAGGCCCTTCATCAGCGCCTCGAGGAAGGAGGAGCCGATGGCCATCACCTCCCCCACGCTCTTCATCGAGGTCCCCAGGGTCGAAGAGGTCTGAGGGAACTTCTCGAAGGCCCAGCGCGGGATCTTGACCACCGTGTAGTCCAGGGTCGGTTCGAAGGCGGCGTAGGTCTCCCCGGTGATCTCGTTGGGGATCTCGTCCAGGGTGTAGCCGACGGCCAGCAGGGCAGCGATCTTGGCGATGGGGAAGCCGGTGGCCTTGGAGGCCAATGCGGAGGACCGGGAAACCCGAGGGTTCATCTCGATCACCACCCGCTCGCCGCTGACCGGGTCGACGGCGAATTGAATATTCGAGCCGCCGGTGGCCACCCCTACCCGCCGGATCACCTTGAAGGCGTCGTCCCGCATCGCCTGGTATTCCAGATCCGAGAGGGTCTGCTGCGGCGCCACGGTGATGGAGTCTCCGGTGTGCACCCCCATGGCGTCCACGTTCTCCACCGAGCAGATGATGATGGCGTTGTCCGCCAGATCGCGGACCACCTCGAGCTCGAACTCTTTCCAGCCGAGCACCGAGGCCTCCAGCAGGATCTGATTCGCTGGGCTGGCCTGCAGGGCGGTGGCGGCGACCTCCTCCAGCTCCTGGCGGTTGTAGGCCACCCCGCCACCCTCGCCGCCCAGAGTGAAGCTGGGGCGAACGATCAGCGGGAAGCCGATCCTCGCCGCCGCCTCTCGAGCCTGTTCCATGGAGGTGGCGAGACCGCTCTGGGGCACCGAGAGGCCGATCTCCTCCATCGCCGCCTTGAACAGCTGGCGATCCTCGCCGAGGCGCAGAGCGCTGGCGTTGGCCCCCAGCAGCTCCACTCCGTGGCGCTCCAGGGCTCCGTTTTCCTCCAGCGCCAGGGCCAGGTTGATGGCGGTTTGCCCGCCCACCGTCGGCAGCAGGGCATCGGGTTTCTCGACCTCGAGAATCGCCTCTAGCACCTCTGGTACCAGGGGCTCTACATAGGTCGCGTCGGCGAGCTCCGGATCCGTCATGATGGTGGCGGGATTGGAGTTCACCAGGATGACTCGATACCCCTCCCGCCGCAGCACGCGGCAGGCCTGGGTACCGGAGTAGTCGAATTCGCAGGCCTGCCCGATGACGATGGGCCCGGAACCGACGACGAGGATAGAGTTCAGATCTTGGCGGCGTGGCATAGCGCCGCGGAGTCTACCGGAGGGGCCCGCCGAGGGCGAGGGTCTGAAGGCAAGTCCTTCCTGAACACCCCGGACTCGATACCGCAGGCTGCAAGCCGGCCCGAGCCCAGAACCAAACTCCAGCGCCCAATCCCGGCAACGAATCCCGGCAACGAATCCCGACAACGAGTCTCAGCGAGACTTCATCGCGCTCTCCGCGGCGTCGCGAATCGGCTTCGGCGGATCTCCCGCCAGGCGCATCGGCACTAGGCGATTGAGCACACCGAACCAGAAGGGGGCTCCGAGGGACGCCGCCAGCGCGGTGATGAAGAAGCCGATGCCGTGATTGCGCAGCCAAAGTAGGACCAGGAAAAGGACATTCGGCTCGGAATCGCTGCCGTATCTCGCCTGGTACATGCCGGTGAGGCGCTCGGTGTCGTAGGGATGAAAATCGATCCCCATGCTCTGCAATCCGTCCATCAGCTTCGCCACCGCCTTCAGATCCTCCGCGGCAAAACTATTCGGAGCCTCACCAGCCGATGAGGAGCTGTCCGCTCCCTCCTGCTGCGATGAGGTAGCGTCCGAGGCATCTGCCTGCTCGGCAGTTGCTTCCTTGAGATCCTGCACCAGCCCCTGCGCCAACTCCTGGCCGAAACCGCTGCTCAAAGAGCTCCCTGCGGAATCGGTGAGCAGCTTTTGCAGCACCGGATCCTGGATGATCGAGTTGGCCGCCTCCAGGGTCTCGTGGCGCAGCTCCGCATTGCCCCAAAGCTCACTGGCAATCTTGATGGCGTCGGCCCCCAGCCCGCCGGCAACGCAAAAAGCAACGAGGAAGATCACCGCCTGAGTCCAGCGCCGATACCAGGCGGAGACGTCGCTCATGGACTCGTCGAACCAGGCGCCGATGTTGTGTCCCGCCTTGGTGAGGTCCTTGTTCGCCTGAGCGACCAAAATCTTGAGCGCCATGCGCACGCTCTCATTGGGCAGATGGGCAAAGAGGGCGATGAGCTCATCGTTGGATTGAGGGAAGTGCATCCCGGCGACGGTGGTGATGTGGCCGTCCGTCGGCCACTCCGACACCTCTTCATTCGCTCCCTGACCGCCCTGCGAATCGCTCTTCGCCGCCTTCTCCCGGGCCTCCTTGAAGGCCGCAACCTTCGCCTCGTTCTCTTTTTTGACCTGCTTCCGCCGATGGCGCACCGCCTCGTCTACCACCGAGAGAAAGAAGAGATTGGGAGAGATGTAGGACGGCAGCTTGGGCCGAATCTTAAACTTCGCCAGCAGCTTCTCCCAAGGCCCGAGGCGAGTGCGCGCCTGGACTAGATGACTGTTGGCCATCCCGTCCGCCATCTCTTGACCGACCAAATCCCGCATCGCCGCCCACAGCATGCGGGCGCGCATATTGATGAAGTTGGAGATCACCTCGGTGATCGCAGAGCACAGCGCGGCGATGGAGACGAAGATCACCGCCATTCCGATCACGGTTTCGATCAGGCTGACCACTGGGCCTCCTCCAATCGCGAAAGAATCGCGACGTGCTGTCTCTCGGCGGGACGCCTCTCAGCTAGCTGCTTCTCAGCAGGTTGGCGTGAGGCTCGGGATTGCGATGAGCTAGGAGCCTCAGAGCTCGCCGAGTCGGTCTTTGAGCTCGGCGATGCGTCGACGGACCTGCTCGGGGCCGAGACCGAGGAAACGCTGGGGCAGGAAGCGATCGTCGGTACATTCCTCCACCGCCAGCAGATCCATCAATTCGAGACGCTCGACGTGGGCGGAGGGTCGAAATTCTTCGATCACCCCTCGGACCACTTCGGCGAGCTGAGGCTCTGGTTGATCTGTGCGCAGCCGCAGCATCTCATATCGCCGCAACGCGCGCACCAACAGCCCCTCCATCTCGTTGCCGCCGATGATCCAGCGATCCTCTAGATGGGGCAGCTCCTCGGCGCTGACCTTCAGCCCGACCTTGCGGGCCATGGCGTGGAAGAGCTGATGACGGCTGCGGGGATCCGCCGGCGGGAAGAGGGGGATATGGACATCCAGCCGCCCCTGACGCTTGAGGTCCACCTCCAGCAGATCCGGACGACTGGTGGCGAAGATCCACAAGATCCGGCCGCGATTGCGAGTCTCGCTCATCTGCTTGGCGAGCATGCCGTAGACCCGGCCGGAGAGGCCCGAATCCCCCGCCCCGGCATCTCTCTTGCCGGTGGCCTGATCCGCCTCGTCGACGAAAACGATCACCCGTCCCAGCGCCTCGAGGATCTGAAAGATCTTCTGCAGGTTCGCCTCGGTGGCGCCGACCCAGCGATCCCGGAAGTTCTTCAGCTCTACCACCGGAATCCCCACCTCTCCCGCCAGGCAGTGCACCAGGAAGGTCTTTCCGGTTCCGATGCGGCCGGCCAGCAGGTAGCCCATGGGCAGAGCCCGGGTGATGCCCCGACGCATCAGCTCGGCGTCCTCCCGCAGCCACGCTTTGGCCTCCTCGTGGCCGGCGACGTCATCCAGGGTGCGCTCGGACTCGACGAATTCGATCAGCCCCGAGGCTTCTTTCTCGATCAGCTCCTTGCGCACCTGGGTGAGGAATTCCTGGGTCAGGGCCTCGCCGTTGCGCTGGGCCCGCAGCACCAGACTGCGGGCGTTGACCCGAGTCAGGCCCACCAATCGCGCCGCCAGCTCATCCAGCGGCAGCTCGGAATTCTCCTCCAGCCCGGGCTCCGAAGCCGCCAGATCCCGCGCCAGCGCGGTCAGCTCTTCCACCCCCGGCAGCGGCAGCTCGATCTTCGCCGTATAGGGGCTCGCCACCAGGGCGGGGCTCATATCTCCCAATCGATCGGTGATCAGAACGGTGCAGATAAAGGCGCCGATGATCGAGGGATCGCTGGCCCATTCCAGCAGCTGAATCAGCACCCGGCTGTGCTCCCCGGAGAGCTGGAGGGCCTCGCCTCGGGGCGCCAGGAAGTGAGCGTGCTCCAGCACCACCGCAACCCGCAGCGGCGCCGCCACCGTGCGGCCGCCTTCACGGCGGGTGAGGTTCTGGCTGCCGCGCAGGAAGCGGTGGATCAGCTCCAGGGCGCGGGGGGCGTCGCGAGGCAGCAGATTGCCCAAATCGAGGGCCGTATCGCCGGGACCGAGATCGGGCACCTTCGCCCAGTCGGTGCCGCGGAAGGCGTCGAAGGCGCGCAGGAAATCGTGAAAGTGCTTGCCCCCCTTCTTCACCCGGATCCCCCGGCCGCGGTCGTACACCACGACCACGTCGAAGGGCTCCAGCATCACCTTCCATAAATAGCGAGGCAGCGAGACGTATTCGTTCTCAGCGCCGTCGAGGCGCAGCCCTCCACCGGTACCGGCGGGGGCCGCCACCAGGTCGTGTACCGCGCCATGGAGAATGAACTGGCTGGTGGCCTCGGCGCGAAAGAGGCGACGCATCTCTTCGGCCCAGGGGGCCAGAGAGCTGACGGAGGACGGAGCTGTGTCGGGCGTTGAATCGCTCATCGGCGACCTCCTGAATTCGCGGCCCCGGCGCCCTCGCTCTCGGCGAGCACCTCCACCGGGGCGTCGCCGAGGTTATCGGCTCCGAGCCCGGCGAAGAGGGCGGCATTTTGATCCATCCAGCGATTGGTTTCGGTGAGCGCCGCCGTCACCGAGTCCAGACGGTCGGAAATCTCCTCCGGCCGCCTCACGGTGGCGGCCTCTTCGCGAATCAGCACTACCTTCTGCTCGATTCGCTCCAGCTCGGCATCGATCACCTCCAGGCTCTCGACGGCTTCCTCGTAATTCGCCAGACGCCGATTCTGAATCTCCAGGGTCCCCTCCAGCGAGCGGTGCAGGGTGGAGCCTTCCTCCTCTTCCTCCACCCGCTCCTGCAGCTGTTCGATCTCTTGCTCCAGGCCATCCCGGTGAATTCGCGAAACGCTCTGCTCCAGAGCATCCCGGGAAGTCAGCAGCTTGAGAAAGAGCCACAGCAGCTGGGTGAGCCCCTTGGTGCGCAATGCCAGGGTCTGGCCGAGATCCTGCTCGTCCACCCGGCGGGCCATTCGCAGCGCCTCCCGCGCCTGCTGATCGAGGCGTTCGTAGCGCTCGCGGCTGCGCCGAGTCAGCTGCGCCTTGGCCTTCTCTACCCGCTGCCGCCCCCCTTCTCGCTTGACGTCCCTCTGCTGCCGATCCACCAGAGCCTGAAATCGGGGATGGGTCGCCACCAGCCAGAGATAGAAGGCTTCGGCGCCGAGGCCCAGCAGCCAGAAGCCGGGATTGACCACCGCGCCGAAGAAGGTGGCGGCGCCGAGCATCAGGTAATTCAGCGGCACCTTCCCGAGACCAGGGATCTGGGGGCGCCAGGTAAAAGCCTTGCGAAGGTAGTGAAAGAGAGAAGACGATGCCATGGCGGCCCTTGCGCTGCGGTGGAGGTTCGCCGCCCGCTAGGGCGCGGGACGGAGTTGAGTCGAGAAGCCTGAAGCGCCCGGCAACACCTGTCGAGCGCTATTGATTCTTAGGTTCGTGCTGGCTCATCAGCCCTCGCTGCCCAGCGTTCAGCGAAGACGGAGAAGGGATCCGTCGGCGACGACTCCCCCATCCGTAAGGCGTCAGCTCTCGGAAACCTTGGGCCCGAGATCCTTGGCCACCTCGGTAGCTGGAGCCTCCGCCACCGGAGCGCCCTCGGTCTCCGGCATGTCGAGACCGTAGGCAGCGGCAAATTCGTTGAGGGCCGCGTCCGCCAGGGCGCTTTGCTCCGCCTCCAGGAGATCGACCTCGGTGGTGTCGAGGGAAGCTTCCGCCACCCGCGCCCGACCCGCCGCCTGATCGCGACGCTCTTCGAGGTGCTCCTGGACCCGGTCCAGGGTATCGCCGGACCCGCCGATGGAGGTGATCATTCCCTGGGCCATCTCCTGCAGCTCCGCCTGCGCCTCCAGCATTTCTGTCTCGGAGATCATGCGCTTGAGAGACTCGATCTTCTTGGTCGCTTCCCGCACCGCCACGTCGCGGCTCTTGACCAGCTTCTCGAAGGTGGCGTCGGCGGCGATCAGCTGATCGCGGTTTTCCGCCAGCTGCTCCCGCACCGTCTTGATCTGCAGCGCCAGCTGGGCCGCCGACTCCCGGTGACCGCTCTTGAGCAGAGCGGTGATCTTCGCCGCGAGGGTGCCCTCGTCCTTCTCCAATTTCTTGATCTGACGCTTGAGCTTCTCGACGAAGGCCGCATGGTCCGCCAGGCTGGTATTGAAACGGCCGATCTGCTGCCGGAGATTTTCCTTCTCCGCCTCGATCAATGCCTGGGGGTTGGCCTTCTCGACATTGGAGACGAACAGGCTCACGAATCCGCGAAAGAGGTTGGCGATGCGCCGGAACATGGACGGCTCCTTTCGGCGGGCGACAAGACGCCCTCAGGTCGATGCGAAGACGGACACGACGATGACGGTCAGTGGTCGCAACAACGCGGAAACACTGCGAACTCCGGATTTTACTCGTGGTGCTGAGGCAGGATAGCAACCGCCTCGAAAAGGTGTCAACGCGGCCTACGAGAGCCCCTCCTTACGAGTTTCAAGGCTCCGGCGGCGCGCCTCCGAGGACCATCGTCAGGTGCACCTATTCTCGCCCATCTATGCCGCCGATGGCCCCCGCCGCGAGTCAATCTGGTGACGGTGGCCCCACGTTCGGCGCCAATCCCAATCGATGCACGTCCCCCGGCGCCAGCTCCAACAACTCTCCGCGACCGGTGCCGGGCTCCAGCACCACCCAGAGTCCCGGAGCAAGGTGCAGAGTGGCAGAGCCGGTATCCTCGGCGCCGCCCGGACGCACTACGTTCCCCGGAGGCATCAAGTCCCCCAGCGACACGTGCGCCCCACCTTCGGTGACCAACCGCCAGCTGCCCCGGGGATCTGCCTCGATTCCTCGGGGCAGCTCCAGGGTGGCGCCCTGCAGCGGCAGGCGCAGGTCGAGATCCTCGAAGCTTTCGTCTGGCGCCAGGCGCTGGAGACTCAAGGGTAAGCCCGGCAGCCGCAGCTCCAGATCCACCGGACCGTCCAGGTCATCCGGCATCTCCACCTCGAAGGAGCCATCGGCCCCCGCCCGCAGTGGCAGATAGAGCCGAGGTGTCTCGTCGGCTTCCCGAACCACCGCCCGAAAGGTGCCGTTGACGGGACGACCGTCAGTTGTCGTGAGGCGACCGGAAATCCGTCGATGAGCGCCGAAACGGAGCTCCACCCCCTCCACCGAGCTCCTGTCGTCGGTAATCTCCACCACCGCCGGCTGCGAAATGCGCAGCGCCCCCTCCCCTTCCTCTAGGCCCACCAGGGCGGTGATTCGATATCGGCCCTCGGGCACGCCGAGCAGCTCGAAGCTGCCGTCGTCGGCGCTGACATCACCCCGCAGGGCTTCCATCGCCGTCCCTTCATCCAGCAGCGAACGGAAGCTCTCACTGCGGGCGAAAATCTGAGCACCGGGCACCGGCTGGCCCTCCTCGCTCAATACCTGGCCGCGCACCCGCCCCGTCGGCAACTCCAGCTCGATGGGCTCGTCGTTCTCGTGGACCTTCACCTCGCCGAGGTCGACCCCGGGATCATCTTGGGCGAGATACGCCGTCACTCGGTAGCTGCCGGGAGCCGCCAGGCCGACGACGAAGTCGCCACTGGCATCGCTGTAGGTCTCGGTGGAGGTCCGCGGGTCAGGCTCCTGCTCCACCGGCCCCGCCGGAGCCCAGCTCAGGCGGGCGCGAACCCCCGTCGGTTCGTCCTCCGAAGCCGGTGCAGGAACCACGAGACGCCCAGGATAGAACCCGCCGCGGGCCTCCAGGCTCATCCAGCGGCGCTCGCCACCGGCCAGCTCGAAGGACTCTCGGGCGAAGCGCACGGCGGTGCCGGCCTCTCGACGGTCCACCGAGGCTTCAACAACCCCGCGACCGGGGGGCAAGGGCCCGAGCTCGAGGGGCTCAAACCAAGGAAGCTCGTGGTCGAAGATCTCCACCCCGCTCTCGCCACAGCCCGCCTCGAAGGTCACCCTCACCCGGGCAACCCCTAGGTCGTTCTCCTGCGCAAGATCCCCAGGCTGGATCTCTAGATTCAAGAAGGCAGCCCTCGGCAGCTCGAGATCCGGCAGCAGCAGCTCGGCTCCGGCGCGCAGGGAGAAAGGACCCTGAAGGTAAGCCGGAGCTCCTGGGAAGGGCTCCGTTCGCAGTAGATAAGCCCCTTCCTCAAGGCCCGCGAAGCGAAGCCAGCCGTCCCCGCCGACGGTCGACGAAGGTCCATCGCAGCCCTCCGGCCTTATCAGCTGTATCTTCTCGCCGGCGGCTGGCGAGCCATCTGGCCGCAGCACTCTCACCAGCAGCGCGGCTCCCGGCCGAAAGCGAAGGGTCCCCCAGGAGGTCCTCTCCCCCTGGCGAAGATCGCGGGTCGGCAGGTTCAGGGAAGTCCAGCCGCTACTCTGCCAACCGGCCGCCGTCACCGGCCGGAGAACGACGTCCCAACATCCGGCGGGCAAAGTGCCTGCGACCTTTCCACCTTCGCCCACCGGCAGCAGAGACCAGCCCTTCTCGCTCCCGTTCTCGGTGCCTGCCGCTGGCTTCCCCGGGTCTGGCTCTCGCTTCGTCAGGCAGGGAGCCCACTCGGCGACGAGGAGATCGATGGGCTCCGGCGCGTCGACCCGTCCCCTGATCTCCGCAGCGGGCCTCAGCTCGAGCCGTCCCCGACACTCGGCGTCCAATCCCCTGCCAGAAGCGACCCATCCCGGCAGCTCAACAACCCACGGAGCCTCTCGGGGGCAATCCCCGTGGAAGGAAAAATCGATCGCCCGCTGATGCGGGCGCCACATCGCATCCTGGATGCTGGCGATCCCGGCGCCCTCCCCGGAGAGCACGCTGAGACGCCCTCCCATCGCCGACAGGCTGCCCTCAAAACCCTGCAAAGACGGCGGCACCTCGTCTAGCACCCACTGTCCGGTGCGAGGGGAGGAAAGATCCACCGCCCCTTCAGCTTCCTCTCCAGCAATCTCCTCACTCATGACCCCAGGCAAAGGCCCAGACTCCGGCGCTGCTGCCGAGGCTCCTATCGAGAAGAGGCCCAGCGAGGAGAAACCAACCCAGAAAAAGGCGAGGGTGAGGAACAAGCGTTTTGAAAGTGGAGCTCGGTAAGACATCTTCCTCATCCTAATTCAGCATTTCGGAGCCATTCTGCAGCTCCCTGAGCAACAAGACGAAGAATCCGGCGGCAATGTGACACTTAAAGAATTCCTATAGCGCAAAAAACTCTATAGGTATATAGTTCGATGCGTCTCTGCCGCTCTTGCGGCCCTCCTACCTAGCGAGAGCCAGATCGCGTCCGCGGTCCTGACTGGTCGCTTTGGGCCTCCCGGCCCTCTCACCCCAAGTCCTTCCTGCGCCACTGCGCATGGCGCGTTTCCCCGCTCGGGGACCTCAATTCAAGGGGGCTGGAGTCCATCTGGCCCGGCCCCCTTGTCCCCCCACCTTGCTACACCAGGCCCTCTGAGTCCGAGTCACCCGGTTGGTGACGCGATCTTCTCGCCGGCCCTCTACAGCCCCGCAAGCGATTTCTGACAGCGATTTCTGACGACCTCAATTTCTTGGGGCCGTCACTCGTATCGCAGCGCGCGGCTGGGATCGATGCGGGCGGCGCGGCGGGCCGGCAGCAGACAGGCGATGAGGTTGACCGCCAGGGCGAAGACCACGATCGCCGCCAGATCCACCAGCTGCACCTTGAAGCGCACGGCGTTGATGAAGTAGATCGCCGCCACCTCGGCGTCGAAGCGGATCACCTCGAAATAATCCAGCAGGAACGCGGTGCCGGCGCCGAAGATCACCCCCGCCGCCACGCCGACGCTCCCCAATAGGCCGCCGTAGATCAGGAAGACTCTCACCAGCCGGCGGCGGGAGAGTCCGAGAGCCTGAAGGACGCCGATCTCTCGGGTGCGTTCCCGCACCGCCACCACCAGGGTCGAGGCAACGTTGAAGGTGGAGACGAAGACGATCAGCCCCAGCACCAGGAAGAGCAACTTCTTCTGCAGCGCCAGAGCGGTGAAAAGCCCCCGGTTGAGGGCTAGCCAATCGGTGACCAGGTAATCGTCGCCGAGATCCTCGCCGATGATCTCCGCCAGGGCGCTAGCCTCTCCCCGATGCTGGGGGATGATCTCCAGCATCGAGGACACCCCCTCGGTGCCGAAGAGATCCTGCGCCGCGGCCCGCGCCAACAGCAGCCAGGCGCGATCGAATTCCGAGAGCCCGCTGGAAAAGGTGTCGTTGACCCGAATGCTCAGGTAGCGGAATTGAGGTCGGCCGTCGACGAAACTCACCGCCGCCAGACGCAGGGGATCTCCTGCTTCGACCCCGAGATGCCGCGCCAGCTCGACGCCCAGCACCGCCCCCGGCAGCCCCTCGTCGTCCGCCGCCAGCTGCTCCTCGCTAGCCCCCAGCAGGCCGGCCCCGGGATCGATGCCCCGCACCGTGACCTCCAAACCCTGGGGATCCGCCTCGGACGTCAGCACTCCCTGGCCGAGGACCACCTGCCGCACCGCGACCACCCCCGGCACCGCGGAGATCTGCTCCACGTCCCCCTGGGGGTCCGCCGGCCCCCCCGCCCGCAACGGGATCGCCAGCACCGCTCCATCGCCGCCGGAGAGCTTCTGCTCCAGCTCATCGCGATAGCCGGTCATCAAGGCCATGGCAATCACCAGAGCGGTGACCCCCAAGGCGGTGGCCAAGAGAGCGACCTGAGCAGTACCGGAAAGCAGGCGCGAACGCCGCCGCCCTCGCAGCGTTCTCCAGGCCAGAGACCACTCCAGGGAAGAGGCCAAGGGCAGCGTCAGCAGCAGGGGCCGGGATCGTCGCACCGAGGGCCTAGACCTTGCGGCGACGCATCGAGGCGCGCCGTATTGAGGAGTACCGCATCGAAGGGCATAGCTTGGCGGGAAGCACTCGGGGCATCGAGAAGAGCACGGCGCCGGCCTCTGCCCTCACCCCTGGGCCTGGGCCACGGTGGTCGCCAGGAAGCGATCGAAGAGAGGCGAGGCATCCCGGGGCCCGGGGGCCGCTTCCGGATGGTATTGAGCCGAGTAAATCGGGCGATCCGCCACCTCGAAGGCCTCCAGGGTGCCGTCGTTGAGGTTGATCTCGCTGACCCGGCAGCCCTCCGGCAGAGTGGCCGCGTCGACGGCAAAGCCGTGATTCTGCGAGGTGATGGTGACCTTGCCGGTAGCCTCGTCGCGCACCGGCTGGTTGCCGCCATGGTGCCCGAACTTCAGCTTGAAGGTCTTCGCCCCGAGGGCCAGCCCCAGCAGCTGGTGACCGAGGCAGATGCCCAGCACCGGCAGCTCGCCGTGGGCCAGCTCCTTCACCGTACCCACCAGATCCGGCAGCGCCGCTGGATCTCCAGGGCCGTTGGAGAGCACGACGCCATGGACGCCGAGCTCCTGGCAGCGCTGCGCTGGCGTCCGCGCCGGCAAGACGTGCACCCGAGCCCCCCGCGCCCGCAGGCAGCGCAGGATGTTCTCCTTGACCCCGAAGTCGTAGACCGCCACGGCGCAGCGCGGCGGCCCTTCCGGCTCGAGGATCCGCTCGGCGCCCGCGGTGACCTCGTCCACCAGGGCCCGGCCCTCCATCGAGGGAAAGTCCTTGACCTCCCGCACCAGCGCCTCGACTTCCGAGCGCTCGCTGGTCACCACCCCCCGCAGCGCTCCCTGCACCCGAAGGCGACGCACCAGCGCCCGGGTATCGATACCGGCGATGGCCGGCAGGCGGTGGCGCCGCAGCCACGGGGTCAGCGCCTCGCCGCGGGCCGGGGTAGGCGTCACCTGCCTTGCGATCAGCCCCTCTGCCCACGGCTGGCGAGACTCATCGAAAGCGTCGTGGACGCCGTAATTCCCCTGATGGGGCTGGGTGAGCACCACCAGCTGACCGCGGTACGAGGGATCGGTGAGGATCTCCTGATAGCCGGTCATAGAGGTGTTGAACACCACCTCGCCGAAGCGGGTACCGGGGGCGACCATCTCCCCCTCGAAGACCGAGCCGTCTTCGAGGACGAGGAGAGCAGGGGCGGGCGCGGTGAGGGTCATGGGCAGATCTCTGGGTGTCGGTCGCTGGTCTTCAGGCGTTGGAGGTCGAAAGAAATGAGAGTCCCGAGATGAGGCGCTTCGCTGACCCGGGATTCAGCCAGCCCGGAGGCGCCGTCGGCGAGATCCATCGGCGCCGATCATAGCCGGGGCCGTCAGCAAATCCCAGGCCGCGGACCAGGTCAGGACACATTCTTGAATCAGAGCAGGGCCCACCTGAGCCAGCAGCTCCGCCGATCGCAGGGCTCCCGATGCGCGCCTTGGCAACCCCGGGCGCAGACGCCTAGGGTATGATCGAGGCCACTCAAGGAGAACACGCTCATGGATCGCCCCAGCGCCCCTCGACCGCGACTTCAGACCTTCCCGCTCTTGCTGAAATTGGCCTGTGCCCTGGGCCTCAGCCTGCTACTGGCGGCCCCCGCCGCCGCCTACGTGGTGGTGTTCAAAGACGGCAGCCGAATCCAGGCCCAGGAGAACTACACCGTAGAGGGGGATCAGGCGATCATGGTGCTGATCAACGGCACCCGCGTGTCCTACGCCCTGGATCAGATCGACCGCGCCGCCACCGAGAAGGCCAACGAGGTGAGCTACGGCAACGCTGTGCTGCTGAACGACGGCAAGGAAGTCAGCATCGACGAAACCACTCGCCTGCCCAGGAGCCGGCGAGAGACCCTCTCGGACCTGATCCGCCAGCGCCGGGCCGGCATTCGCCGACCGGAAGCTCAGCGCCGAGGTGAAGCCGTGGGCGCTCCCGGGGAGGCCAGCGGGCAGCCGGAGACCCTCGCCACCCTCGCCACCGGCGTCGATGATCTCCGCTCTCTACCCCGCAACGCCTACCCCGGCAACGATCTGCGGCAAGAGCTGCTGAGCGCCTACCGAACCCGAGGGGTCGACCAGATCAGCCTCTTCGAAGGCGTGTCTTCCACCCGCCCGCTGGTAGAGGTGATCGCCGGCTCCGAGGCCTCGGTATTTCGCGCCGTGCTGATCACCGCCGGAGCCCTGCTGGAGATCGGCGGCAACAATCCGGAAGGCATCAGCGGAATCGACCTGGTGATTCTGACCCCCGAGGGGCAGCACGTCGGTCAATTCAACATGGAGCCGGAGATGGCGCAGGCGCTGAACGACAAGAGCATCGACATTCAGCGCTTCTTCATCACCCACGTTCAGTTCTAAGGGCGCCCTTTTCGCGCCCGCTGGCGGCTAGCCTCCAGCTGCTCCAATCGTTCCCGCAGGCGGCGCTCGAAGCCCGAGTCCCGGGGCTGGTAGAAGCGAGTGCCCTCGAGAGCATCCGGCAGACAAGAGAGCCCACCGACCCCTTCCTCCGTGTCGTGGGCGTAGACGTAGCCTTTACCGTAGCCCAGCTCTTTCATCAGGCCGGTGGGAGCGTTGCGAATCACCTTCGGCACCGGGTCCGCGGGGCGCTCCGCCAGCAGAGCTTTGGCCGCTTTGTAGGCGGTGTACACCGCGTTGCTCTTCGGCGCCATCGCCAAGTAGACCGCTAGCTGCACCAGAGCCAGCTCCCCTTCTGGAGAGCCGAGGCGGCGATAGGACTCCCACGCCGCTACCGCCATCTCCATCGCCCGCGGTTCTGCTAGGCCGACGTCTTCGCTGGCGAAGCGCAGCATTCGCCGTGCCAGATAGAGCGGATCCTCCCCGGACTCCAGCATGCGGCACAGCCAATAGACGGCGGCCTGAGGATCGCTCTCCCGCAGAGACTTGTGCAGTGCGGAGATGAGGTTGAAGTGCTCTTCGCCGCTCTTGTCGTAAAGCAGCATCTTGCGCTGGGCCACCCGCTGGAGGTGCTCGCCCCGCAGCCATCTCTCGACGCTGAGATCCCCCCCGGCCTCAGCGGAGGCGTCCAGGGCCGCCTGCTCCAGCAGGTTCAGCGCCTTGCGGCCATCGCCGTCCGCCAGCGCCACGAGGGGCTCGACGGCATCATCCGCCAGGGCCAGCTGCAGCGCTCCGAGGCCCCGGTCTTCATCCGCCAGGGCGCACCGGGCGAGGGCCTCCACCGCTTCCGGCGGCAGGGGCTCCAGCACCAGCACCCGACAGCGGGAGAGCAGAGCCGCGTTGAGGGCGAAGGAAGGGTTCTCGGTGGTCGCCCCTAGAAGCACGATGGCGCCGGATTCCACGTAGGGCAGAAAGGCGTCCTGCTGAGCGCGGTTGAAGCGGTGAATCTCGTCGACGAAGAGCAGAGTGCGGGCACTGGAGCGCCGCCGCTGCGCCTCGGCCATCACCGTCCGCACCTCCTTGATGCCGCTGGTCACCGCCGAGAAGGGCACAAAGCGCGCCGCCGTCTCTTCCGCAAGAATGCGCGCCAGGGTGGTCTTGCCGCTCCCCGGGGGGCCCCAGAAGATCAGCGAGGGAACCTGATCTCGCTCGATGGCCCGGGCCAGAAAAGTATCCGGCCCGGCCACCGCCGGCTGCCCCAGCACTTCCGCCAGGCGCCGCGGCCTCATCCGCTCCGCTAGCGGAGCTCCCGCCGCGGACCAGCCGGCAGACTCGGGCCGAGCCTCCGGCTCTTCATCGAAGAGGGAGCGGTTACTCACCGCTCCCTCTCTTCGAGCCTCCCGTCAGCATCCACCGCCGAGGGCTCACTCCTGAGCTCACTGGGCGTTCATTGCCCGCACGATGGCCTCGGCGAACTCGGTGGTGCTGGCCTGTCCACCGAGATCCCTCGTCAAGGTCTCCGCCGTGTTGAAGACATGATCCAGGGCCGTCTCGATTCGGTTCGCCGCCTCCTTCTGCCCCAGGTGGCGGAGCATCAGGATGCCGGAGCGAATCAGGGCCGTGGGGTTGGCGATATTCTGCCCGGCGATGTCCGGGGCCGAGCCGTGAACCGCCTCGAAGACCGCAATCTTGTCGCCGAGGTTGGCCCCCGCGACCACGCCGAGACCACCCACTAGGCCGGCGCAGAGGTCCGACACGATGTCTCCGTAGAGGTTCGGCAGCACCAGGATGTCGAAGCGCTCCGGGAAGACCACCAGCTGCATGCACAGCGCATCGATAATGCGATCGTCGCACTCGATCTCCTCGTAGGCCTCAGCGGTATTGCGCAGGCATTGGAGGAAGAGCCCGTCGGACATCTTGAGGATGTTCGCCTTGTGTACCGCGGTGACCCGCTGGCGGTCGTGGAGCCGCGCGTGCTCGAAGGCGAAGCGGGCGATGCGCTCGGAGGCCTTCTTGGTGACGATCTTCAGGCTCTCCACCACTCCCGGCACCACCTCGTGCTCGATCCCCGAGTAGAGGCCCTCGGTGTTCTCGCGCACCACTACCAGATCGACGTTGTCGAAGCGCTGCCGCACCGGACCCGGCAGGCTGCGCACCGGCCGCAGGTTGGCGTAGAGATCCAGGGCCTGCCGCAGGCGAACGTTGACGGAGCGGAAGCCCTTGCCCACCGGCGTGGTCACCGGGCCCTTGAGGGCGACCTGGTTGCGGCGAATGGAGTCCATCACTTCGTTCGGCAGCGGATCGCCGTGGCGCGCGAGGGCTTCACCTCCGGCAATCTGGTTCTCGTATTCGAGCTCAGCGCCGGCGGCATCCAGAATTCTTACGGTAGCGGCGGCGACCTCCGGTCCGATGCCGTCTCCGGGGATGAGGGTAATGGTCTGAGTCATGGCGGGCTCCCAAAACCCTCAGGCCGCTGGGGCGTGAGGGCGAATCGATGGATGAAAAAGAAGCGATGCAGGGAAGAAGCGGTACGGCGAAGAAGCGATGCGGCGAAGAAGCGCCGAAGGACCGAAGCCGTGGAGCAGCGAAGTGATCAGAGAGCGGACGATGCGCCCCGATACGCAGGCGAGGAAGCTAGAAGGCAGCGCAGGAGCTGGAAGATGCGGGGAAACGAGGAGTCCGTCGAACCCTGAGAACCCCGCTCAGGGTTCCCCCCCGAGGCGCGCCAGAGAGAGATCCCCCTCGACGTCGAAGACGTCGTCGAGGGGGAGCACCGCCGCTCCCCGAGCAAAGTCGAGGCAAAGATCCTGGGGATCGAGGATCCCGATCTCCCCGCGATCCTGGTAGAGCACCGTGACTCGCCCAGCGATTTGCAGGAAATCCCCCGGCTGCAGGCCTTCCCCGCTCCCTTCCGTCGCCCACGGGGTGCCGTCCTCCAGGGTCACCGTTCGCCACTGGAGGTCCGCCGGCTGCAGGCCGGCGCTGCGGGCCGTATCGGCGATCACCGTGAGAGATTCGAAGGCCAGACGCTGCTGCGCCAGCTCGTTCACCTGCGCCCGAATCGACGCCGAGGTCTCCTCGCTGAGGCCCGCCGACGGCTCGAATTGAGCCAGCCCAAAGACCTGGGTTGCGGCCCGAAGGGGATCGGCAAGAGCCACCGTCAGAGTGGGGAAAGTCGCCGGATCTTCCAGGGCACTCTCCACCGATGGGGAGGAATAGCGCTCCTCCGGCAGGAGATCGCCGGTGCGCTTGTAAAACTCGACCCGCACCTCGTAGCGCAAGGTGCCGAAGGCGTCTTGATCTTCACCGTAGAGCCAGCGGTAGCTCGAGGTGCTGGAAGGCTTGACCCGCCCCGGGAGAGTCCAGACATCGGGCCAATCGGGGCGGTAAATGGAGCTGAAGCGAGCCTCTACCGACTCGGCGCTCTGCACCTGCTGGAAGGGAACCGCTCCCTCGATGCTGAACCAGCGCAGCTTCGGTCGACGCCCCGGCCAGGGGGCGATGCGCTCCGCCGGAATCCGCTGCCCCGCGACCTCCAGCCCCGGTGCCTCGGTGTAGTACATCGCTTCGTCCCCGCCACCGGAGGCCACCAAGACGGCGTGGAGCTGGGTCTCGGTGCCCGCCTCGACCTGCACCGGACCGACCCGCCCGAAGCCTTCTCCCACCACCTCGATGGCCACCAGGGCGGAATCCGGCGTCGGAGCTCCGACCCAGGAGGAGGGGGAGCGCCACCACCAGGCCAGAACCGCGATCAAGATCAGGGCGAGGGCGGCGATCAGCCAGCGAGCGCGGGAATCCATCGACCGAAAACCTCCGGGGAAGCGGCTTTAGGCCTGCGCCTGCTGCAGCTTGTTGACGATGTCTCGATAGTGGGTGTTGATGCCGTAGACCTCGACGAAGGTGCTGCGGGCCTTTTCCTTGTCGCCGCTGGATAGATAGAGATTGCCCAGCTCGTAGAGCAGCGCCAAGGTGTCTTTTTCATTGAGATGCGGGGCCTGAAGCCCGCGGGTGTACCACTTCTCCGCCAGCTCCGGCAGGCCCTTCTCCATGAAGCATACGCCGAGCATGGAGCAGCATTCCACCAGCAGATCGTCGCTCTTCGCGGCGATCTGGAACTCGCCGATGGCCTCGTCCAGCAGCCCCATCTCGCGGTAAGCGATGCCGAGGTCCAGATGGGTCGCATAGTCGCTATCGGAAAGCTGCTCCGCGACCCCCTTCTTGAAGCCCTCGACGATTTCCTCGAGACTCTGCTCCGCCGCCGGCTCGGTTCCCACGGCGTCGGAAACCGTCAGTTCCTCTTCCAGCTCGGCGCCGAGGTCGAAGAAATCCGCCTCCTCGGCGAAGAGAGCCTCGCGGCCATCTGGGGAGTCATCGCGCGACGCTGCCACTTCGTCCAGCCAACCGGTTCCGGTGTCGTCCAGCACCCCGCTATCGTCGAGATTCACCGGCTCCGGCTCTGCAGCGGCGGCCTCGGAGCTGGCTGGCAGCGGCGGCGGCGGCTTCGAAGGCCCGAGACCCAGCAGGGCGTCCTCGATGTCCTCGTGCTCCTCGGTGGTCGGCTCCGGCGGAGCTCCCAGGGAGACCTGACGCACGTGGACCCCGCTGGACTCGGTCTCCGGCTCCGGTTCTGGCTCCGGCGCCGGTTCGGCATCCGGATCCTCGAAGGGAATGGCCTCCACCACCGTCGCGTCGCGCTCGTCGGTGCTGGCCTCCACCGGGGCCGGAACCTCCTGGATAGGCGTCTGGATAGGCGCCTCGACAGGTGCCTCGACGGGCACCTCGGCGAAAGGCTCCGACGGGGAGTCGCCGGGCAGCTCCGACGGGGTCGCGAGCTGCTGCTCTGAAGCTCCCTCTTCTGGCGGCACTTGCTCTGGGGGGACCGGTTCGGACGACGCTGAATCGGGCTGGGCCGCGGCGGACAAGGCTGCATCGATGGCCGCTCGCGACAAGGGCCTGGTGCTCGACGACGCTTCCTCTGGTGCGACGGCCGCCTGTTCCGGAGGCGGAGCGGCGGAGCGCCGACCCTTGGACTTGGATCCCGCCTTGGGGCTCAGCCCCAGAAGCTCCTCCAGAGCCGTCTCGGTGCGACTCTTCTTCTTTTTCTTCTTCTTTGGCGCCTCGTCCAGCAGCGATTCCAGCAGCTTGTTCACCCGGGCGCTGTGCCCGCCGACCTTCTTGCCGCGGCCCTCCGCCCCTGGTGCCGGGGTAGCGGCGGCGGGTGGCTGAGCTGCTGCAGTCTCAGCTGCTGGCGGCGACGCTTCTGGAGTTTGGGCTGCTGCTGCGGGAGCTGCCTCGGAAGCAGCAGCCCGCGGCGCCTCACCATCGGCGCGGGGGAAGGTGCCGGTATCGTCCCACAGAGAGTCGAGCTCGGAGCGATGCCCTGGATCGCCTTCCGCGGGCTCCGCCTCGCCGGGCTCTTCGACGGGTTCTTCAGCATCCTGGGCGGAGATGGATTCGATGACCTCGGCGGCTTCCGCTCCGGAGTCCTCGACTGCAGCGGGTGAGATCTGATCGAAGGAAACCTCGAAGAGCTCCTCTTCCTCGTCTACCTGCGAAGCGGCGCTTGCCGGCTCCGCCGAGAGCTCCAGCTCCGAAAGGTCCACCGCCTCGTTCGCTCCGGAAGCGGTGAGCCCCTCCGAATCCGCCAAGAGCTCGTCGAAGCCAGGGGAAGAGAGCAGCTCGGACTCCGCCGCTGTCGGCGACGGATCAGCGGGTAGGTCGTCCGACAGATCCGGCTCAACGTCTAGCTCGACGTCCAGCTCTTCCGCATCCACCAGCAGCTCACTGCCTGCGCTGGTGTCGTCTTCCACCGCGTCGCCGAGAGTGAAGGCCGCAGGGGAAGAATCCACCGCCGGCAGCTCGCCGAGGGCCGGAGTGCTGGAGAGCACATCCGCCGCTGCCGCTTCAGCGTCATCGCCAAGGGCGAAGGCATCTGCTGGACCGGCCGTCTCGGGAATCTCGTCGCTACTCTCCTCAGGAACACCGAAGGCCATGGCGACGGCATCGAAGTCTCCGGAGCTGCCGTCGAGGGCCGCGGCCCCGCCGGTATCGTCCATCGCGCTCCCGGCGTCCACCAGATCTAGGGCGTCGGGAATCTCCAGCGCATCCAGATCGATCTCAATGGAGTCGGAGTCGTAGCTATCCTCGTCGTCGAAGCTCTGCCCGCCGGCCTGCACCTGGGCCGGTGCATCCGCCGGCACGTCGATCTCGATGCCCGACTCTCGCAGCGGTCCATCGATCTTCTCCCATTCTTCCCGGCCGCCGCTCTCGGTGACCCATTGGGCCATGCGCTCCGCCAACATGCGGGCTTGATCCAGGTCCGACTCGTTGAGCCGCATCTGGATCATCAGGCGGTAGGCCGGTCGCGACTGAGGGTTGCGGTCCAGCACCTCGCGGATCCGCTCCAGGGCCTTTTCCTTCAGCCCGTACTTGGCCAGCACTTCGGCTTCGGAGAGGTAGTCCTCGTCGGAGATCTCCTGTTCTCCCTCCGCGGCGGCGAAGGCGCCGTCCTCCCCAGCGCCAAGATCCCCGGAGGCGAAATCCCCCGCGCCGAGATCCCCAGAGCCAACATCCCCAGAGCCGAGATCCCCAGAGCCAAGATTCCCAGCGTCGAGGCCCCCGGAGCCAAGATCCCCAGCGTCGAGACCCAGGGCCTCGTCGACCTCGGCGCTACCGTCAAAGCCGGCCTTGAGGTCGTCCCCGAGATCGATCTCGATCTCGAAGCCATCGCCGCCGAAGGCACCGGTGTCTTCAATCTCGGCGCTGGAACCGTCCAGCGAAAGATCTTCGGAGGCGGCAAAATCCCCCGCATCACCGGAGAGCGTGTCGAGAGACTGGTCTCCGAGGTCTACCGCCATAGTCTCCTGGCCCGGCAGCTCCCGGCGGAAGGCAGACCCGGTGCTATCCCCGATGTCCTCGGGGGGGCTGATGTAGCTATCGGACTCCGCTTCCTGCCAGCCGGTAGGGTCGTCGTCATCATCGTCGATGAGTTGGGCTGCGCTGGGGGTTTCGTCCCGCGGCGTAGCTGCCCCTTCGGCGACGGCGGCTTCCGCCACCGGCTCGTCGTCCACCACCGCAGGATGGGCAGCGGTGCCGCTCAGCCCCACCCCCACGACCGGCAGCAGATCGTCGATCTCCGGGAAGCGCACCACCGCCGCCTGCCTCAAGCGAGCGGCGAGCTCCTTCTCCCCCTCCCGCTGCAGCCGAGCGAGGGCTTGACGCACAAAGTCTGCAGCGTCTTCCGAGTCCACCACCGAGAGCGCCCGCTCGTAGACCTGGGTGGCCTGCTCCCCCTGCCCTTCACCGAGCAGGATCTCGACGATGCTGCGATATTGATCCAGCGCCCGATCGATCAGCTGCTGCTGATGGTAGAGCTCCGCCAGCTTGGCGTGGTGGGCCGGGTTGTCCGGCTCCAAATCCACCATTTTGGTGTAGATGGAGATCGCCGAAGCAGGGTTGTCATGACGGAGGTAGTAGTCCGCCAGCACCTGATATTGAGTCCGCGCTTCGGTGGTCAGGTTCTGGCGCGCGTAGAGCTCCGCCAGGCGCTCGTAGACCGAGAGCCGGCTGGGCTCCAGCTTGATGATCTTCTTGTAGATCGCGATGGCCTTCACGAAGAAGCCATCGTTGGTGTACTGCTCCGCGATCTGAGTGAACAACCGAGCCGCGTCATCGATCTTCTCGATGCGGGCGTAGAGATCCCCTACCCGGTTGAGGATGTTGGTATCCGTCGGGTTGTCCGCCAGGAGCTTGCGATACTCCTTGATGGCGCGCTCGATCTTGCCCTTGGAGACCAGCGCCTCGGCGTTGCGGGTGAGCTTCTCGCGGCTTCGATTCAGCACGGCGCGCCCTCCCGCCGCGGCATCACAGAGCGGAAAGTGAGGCGATGCTCCGGACTCGGACCGTAGGACCGCAGCGCCTCGCGATGGGCGGCGGCGCCATAGCCTTTGTTGGAGTCGAAGCCGTAATGAGGGTAGCGCTGATGAAGCTCGAGCATGTACCGATCCCGCGCCTCCTTGGCCAGGATCGAGGCGCTGGCTACAGCGTAGCTCATGGCGTCCCCGCGCACCACCGGCAAGCAGCGACAATGCGCTCCAGAGAGTCGAACCGCGTCGATTACCGCACAGTCGGGAGAAGGATCCAGCACCGCCAGCGCCTCCGTCATCGCCCGCTTGGTGGCCTGCAGGATATTGATGCGGTCGATTACCGCAGCGGGAATCTGCACCACCGACCAGGCGAGAGCGCTGCCGCGGATCGCCCCCGCCAGGCGCGACCGGGCGGCGGCGGAGAGAGCCTTGCTGTCGTCCACTCCGGGCACCGCTCCCCGGGGGTCTGGAATCACCGCCGCCGCGGTCACCGGTCCAGCCAGGCAGCCCCTTCCCGCTTCATCCACTCCGGCGATCGCCCGGAACCCAGCGTTGGCCAAGAGCCCCTCCAGTCCTCGTAACAGAGAGAGGCGGTGGGCTTCCGCCAACAGCTGAGCCATCGTCGCCACCGCTTGCCTCCCTCAGAGCATCAGAGCCGCGGTCGCGACTCCCCACCTAGGCGGCTTCCATGGAAATACCGGCGGTATTCCTCTCTACAGCTCCACGGCCTACAACTTTCCCGTACCCCCTCGGAAATGGGAGTCTGGGACAAAATTTCAGGCGGCCGACCCACGATGTCCATCGTCGCAACGACTCGGCAACGGTAGGCCAACAGAGAGCTGCGGCCGTGAAAGGCACCGTTCCTGGACACGGCGCTGCCGGGGCGCTGCCCAGGAGCGCTGCACCAGGATCGATCCCTGGACGTCAACTCGCGTCACTTGGCCTTTTTCTTCAGGTCGTCCCGACGCTCTTCAATGCGCGCCGCGCGACCGCGCAGCTGACGCAGATAGTAGAGCTTGGAACGACGCACCTTACCCCGGCGCACCACCTCGATCTTCTGCAGGATCGGGGAGTGAATGGGGAAGACGCGCTCGACACCGATGCCGCCAGAAATCTTGCGGACGGTGAAGCTCTCTCGGGTGCCGCCACCGCGGCGGGAGATCACGACCCCCTCGAAAATCTGGATCCGCTCCTTACCGCCCTCGCGCACGCGCACGTGAACTCGAGCGGTATCTCCGGCGCGGAACTCCGGAATGTCGGGCCGCAGATAGGCTTCTTCGACGCTTTGCAACCTGTTCATGGTTCGCTACCTTCTATCGTTTGAATCCGTGGCCCTCAGGGTGGAGGCAGGCTCCTCGTGGAGATCCGTCACCCGTCCGCAGCCGCAGGGGATAAATTATTTCGTATCACTCGTTTGCATTGCAACCGCCAAGCCTTCTACGGCTTCTTCAGTCGGCACGTTGCCGGTCAGCGCATTGCCAGTCTGTGTCTTGTCAGCCTCGGCAGGAGAGGCCTGGGAATCGGGAGTGTCGCCCCACGGCAAGTCGAGGCGCTCCCATTCTTCCCGCTGATGGGCGGTGAGATCCTGTGGTGAAAACCGCGCGAGGAGGTCCGGGCGCTTGCGCGCCGTCGCCCGCAGCGCCGCCCGCTGACGCCAATCCTCAATCGCGGCGTGATCGCCGGAGAGCAGCACCGGGGGGACCTCCAGCCCGGCGAGCTGCGCCGGCCGCGTGTAGTGCGGATGGTCCAGCAGCCCGTTCCGGAAGCTGTCGTTGACCACCGAGTCGGCGAGCCCCACCACGCCCGGGATCTGCCTCGACAGGGCCTCTACCAGCACCATGGCGGGTAGCTCTCCGCCAGACAGAACAAAGTCTCCGATGGAGACCTCTTCGTCTACCACGGTGTCCAGCACCCGCTCGTCGATCCCTTCGTAGCGACCGCAGAGCAGCACCAGATGATCCTGCGCCGCCAGCTGCCGCACCCGCGCTTCCGCCAGCGGTCGTCCCTGCGGGGAAAGCAACACTCGGTGGGCTCCGGCGGTGCTCAGCGATTCCACCGCGCTGATCCAGGGCTGCGCGGTCATCACCATCCCCCCGCCTCCGCCGTAGGGCTCGTCGTCCACGCTGCGGTGCCGATCCTCGGTGTAGCGACGCAGGTCGTGCACCTCCACCTGCAGCAGCTCTCGCTCCAGCGCACGCCCCAAAAGAGAAGTGGCTAGGAAGGGCCCGAAGAGCTCCGGGAAGATGGTTAGGACGTCGATGCGCATGCTTCCAACAATCCGTCAGGAAGGGTGACTCGAAGGGTGGCGGAATCCAGATTCAGCTCGTCGATAAAGGCTTGAACGAAGGGGATCGGCACGACGCCCTGGGGGCCGGAGACCACCAGCAGCAGACCGCCGCCGTCCTCCACCACGTCCACCACTTCTCCGAGATCTCCCGAGTGCCGATCGCTACAGCGACAGCCGATGAGCTCGAAGTGGTAGACCTCGCCTTGCGGCGCCGGAGGGATCTCCTGCCGGGAGACGGTGAGCTTCGCTCCGCTGAGCCCCTGGGCGGCCTGTCGATCGGCAACCCCGGCAAAGCGGAGCACTACGCCGCCGCGATGAGGGCGGGATGCCTCCACCATCAGGTGACGGCTGCCGCCGGAGCTCAGCTCAGCGATCATCACCGAACCGGGCTCGAAGCGCCGAGGGTTGTCCGACTCGACCTGGACCGTCAGCTCGCCGCGCACCCCGTGGGGGCGCCCCACCCGCCCCACCAGTACCCGCTCGAAAGCGCTTCCGTCGGGCATCGGGGGCGACTCGCTGAAGTCAGTCGTCGAGGACCTCGAGCTCATAGCGCCGCTCTTCCTTCTCACCGCGAATCTCCAGCAGAGAACGCAGCGCGCGGACAGTGCGGCCGTGGCGGCCGATGATCTTGCCGATATCGCCCTCGGCAGCAGCGATCTCGAGCACCACCTCCGAGCGGGTGGCGCGCACGCGCTCCACCTCGACCTCTTCGGGCTCGTCCACCATCAGCTGAACTACGGCCTCCAGTCGTTCGGCGAGGTCAGCCATGACGTTCAGGAGGCCTCGTCAGCAGGGGTGGCTTCCGCCTCTTCGGCGGCCTCTGGAGCAGCCTCGGCGGCCGGCTCAGGGGCAGCCTCAGCAGCGGCTTCCGCGGCCGGCTCAGCAGCGGCAGCCTCAGCAGCGGCAGGCTCAGCGCTGGCCTCGGTCTCCGCAGCGGACTCTTCCGCCGACGGCTCCTCGTACTGACGCACCAGCTTGCGCACCGTCGGCGAGAGCTGAGCTCCGCGACCGACCCAATGCTCGACCTTCTCTTGGTCCACCTTCAGGATGATGGGATCGACGGTGGGGTTGTAGTAGCCCACCTCGTCCACCGCTGCGCCTTCCGGCCGCTTGCGGGAATCCGACACCACCAGCCGATAGAAGGGGCTGTGGGTCGAGCCCATGCGGCGCAAACGAATCTTCAACATGGTCTCTCCAAAATCTCCGGGTGCCGCGGGGATCACCTGACCGGTAGTCGGCGGATCCCTCGACCCGTGCCTCCGCGCTGCCGACGGCGGAGGCCGCAGCGCCTTACGTTCGAACGTGTTCGGGCAATTGCTTTGATGTGGCCCGCTCAGGAATCTACCAGGCAGCCCACGAGACGGCAGGAATCGGTGGGGCCGATCTGCCGGAAGCCCTGAATAGTAGCAGGAAGACGACTCGATGCCTAGAGCTCACCAATTCCCCCTTTCGCTCCCTTCCCATGGCGCTCCGCGGCACCCGTCAGCCGCTACTCCAGGCCCCACTCCAGTCTTCCCAGCGGCGCCGGGCGCCATCTTCTCTCTCTCGGCTCCATACTTATCTCTTTCCATTTGCACTGTATTGGTAGACGGGCGCTCCTTCCATTCCGGAATGGATTCGACCCGTCGAGAACAGGAACCTCATCATGACTCTCCACGCCCACTCCCCTCACCGTCACCCCGCCAACGCCCTCCGGCCCTTCGCCTCGGGTCGCACTCTGCCTCTTGCTCTGATCCTCGCTCTAGGTCTCGCCTTGAGTCTGAGCTTCGTACTTCCCTTCGGTCTACCCAGTGAGGAGGCCGGCGGAGAGGCCGGCGCCGGGATGGATCCCGATGGCCGCTGGATCTCCCCAGCAGCCTCCCCCACTGCCCATAGCGCGGAATCGTTTCCCGGGAAACGATTCACCTCTCCCGGAGAAGCTGGCGCCGGGATGGACCCGGATGGCCGCTGGAGCGGCCTCGAGAGCCTCTTCGGTCAGCCAGGGGATGCGGGAGCCGGGATGGATCCTGACGGTCGCCGACCCCTGAATTGGGGTTAACAGCCCACTTCCATTAAAATAATAACGGGCTCCAATATGGAGCCCGATCTTCATATGCTGCTATAAATACATGACAGACCCTCGTCGAGATTATCGACGAAATCCGGTGCCTGACGATCCAACTCTCCAACCTCCCCCAGACTCCTCCAGCCCCTGGCCCGATGAGGAGCTGGAACAACTCCTAGCTCGGCTCTATCCACAGCTACGACAGATCCTCGCCCGCCACCGTGTGCCCTTCGACGATGCCGACGACGTGCTGCAGGACGCCCTCCTGGTCTTGCTTCGCAAAGCACACCAAGTTCGCAACCCTGAAGCCTATTTAGTGACCACTCTGCAATACCGCTGTCGGATGTATTGGCGTGCCCGCGCGCACCAGCGATCGTTGCGGGCAGAGCAAGAGCTCCTGGAGGAGGTAGCCGTCCCCGGCCCTCTGCCCCAACAATGCGCGACCCAGCGCCTCGATCTGGAACGCTGCCTCGCCAGCCTGCCGGCCCCGGCGCGGCGCCTCGTGAGGCTGCGCTACGGCCTCGGCTACACGGCGCGGGAGCTGGCTCCACTCCTCGGCCTTAGCGTCGACGCCGTTCGTCAACGCTCCGTCTATGCCCGGCGCCGATTCAGCGCTGACCTGAGACATGCGGAGCTGCCCTAATTCCCTTTTGAACCTCACGCCCGACGACCTCAGCGATATGCCCCCAGCGATATGCCCCTCATCGATATGCCCCTCGGCGATATGCCCCTCGGCGATATGCCCCTCGATGACATGAACTTCGGCGACCTGACCAGCCGGCGATACGAGAACCAGCCATGAAAGACGAGCACCACCTCCTGCGCACTCATTATGCGGACCTGATGCGCGGCAAGACGCCGCCCCGCTGGCTGCTTCACCGGCTCTTCCGACACCTGCTGGAGCTCTGCCCTACCTGTCGCCACGAATGGCAGAGCTACTGCGATGAGCATCGCCACCGGGACGCTGGCTTTCCCCTCGGTAGCCGCCCCCCATCCCGCCCCGGCAGAGCGGAAGACGGATGGACCCCGACAATGGGGAGCCCAGAACTGGAGAACCTAGACGTGGCGAACCGGGAGGTGGTGAACCCGGCGCTTTTGAGACCAGAAGAGGAGGCAGCCGTCTCCGCCCTCGACGAGCTGACCTCGACCTTCTCTTCGGCGCTCCCCCTCCACTCCTCATCCCGACCCTCATCCCACCCCTCTGCTCCCTCGTCGAACCGCCCGACAGCCCCCTCATCGAAGGGCGCCCTCTCCCGTGACACCGAATCGATCTCCGATCAGCGTATAGCGGAAGTCTTCGAACGAGTCCGGGCAATGCGGCAGCAAATCACCGAAGACCAGCAGCAGGCGATGGATCTCTTCTCCGAGCTGATGGCTCTACCGGATACCGCCAGCCGGGTGCAGCGAGTACGGCGCAGCTCCCGATTCCGCAGCTGGTCGCTCTGCGACCTCCTGCTGCAGCAAAGCCATGAAGCGGGATTCCGAGACCCCGCGTTCGCCGAAGAGCTAGCGGAGCTAGCGGTGGAGAGCGCCTGGGTGCTGGAGCATAGTGAGCTACCGGGGGCCACCGTCGCCGACCTGCTGGCCCGGGGTTGGGGAATTCTGGCCAACGCTCGTCGGCTCATGGGGAGACTCTCCCTCGCCGGGGAGACCTTCTTGATGGCCTACTTCTTTCTCGAGCAGGGCACCGGCGACCCCATCGTGATTGCCGAGATCCTGGGCTACGAAGCTTCCCTGCGGCGAGATCAGCGACAGCTGGACCTCGCCCTGCGCCTGCTGCGCAAGGTGGATTCGATCTACCGTCGCACCGGTGAAGACCACCTCCAGGGGCGCACCGCCTTGAAGATCGCCCTCACACTCCACGATCACGGAGAGATCACCGCCGCCCTCGCCCAGACAGAGCGCGCCCAGCAGCTCGTCGACGCCAGCCGGGAGCCCCGGCTCGAGCTCGCAGTAGGGCATACCCAGGTGCTGCTGCTCCACGAGGCGGGACTCGGCGCTCAGGCCCGGGCCGCCTTCGAACAGCTTCAGCCGCTCTACGAGCGCTTCGACGACCGCTGGACCCAGCTTCGTCGGCAATGGGTCGCCGGCAAAATCGCCGCCGGCCTCGGCGAAGTCGAGGATGCCGAGGTCGCTCTGCGCCAGGCCCGAGAAGGGTTCATTCGTCAGGGGCTGGGCTACGACACGGCCCTGGTCTCCCTGGACCTCTCGGCCCTGCTGCTCCAGCAGGGCCGCACCATCGAGGTGCGCGAGCTGGCGCGACAGATGATCAGCCTCTTCACCTCCCTCGATCTCGAGCAGGAAGCCCTCAGCGCCCTGATCACCTTCTGCGAGGCGGCCAATGCGGAGCGGGCGACCGTGGAGGCCGCCCGCAAAACGCTGCGTCACCTGGATCAGCTCTACCGACGGCGCCGCCGCTGCGGCTCGCTGCCTAGTTGATACAGACTGGCCAGTTGATACAGACTGGCTAGTTGATTCAGGCTAGCTAGCCCAGTCGATCAGCAAAACAAAACCCGGGCAGGTCGCGCAGACCGGCCCGGGTTCTGAGATCCAAGATTCTTCGTTGCGAGGAAACCCTCGCAGAGAATCAGTGGGTGATGGTGGGATCCAGCTCCTTCGCGGAGGCGATCCAAGCCTCTACCTGCGCCAGTCCCGGCACCGCGCGGGTGAGCTTCTTCTCAGCGTTGGCCTCCCGCAGCTTGGCGGTGAGGTTCTCGGCGTTGCGGTGGCGCAGCTCCTTGATGGTGTCCACGCCGCCGGCCTCCAGCAGCTCGCTGAACTGCTTGCCGATGCCCTTGATGCGCATCAGGTCAGCAAGGTTGGCCCACTTCAACAGCAGCTTCTCGGAGATGTCGGCGGCTTCCGCCACCTTCTTGCGGCCAGCGCGGCTGGCGCAATGCTTCAGCAGGTCGTTGGTAGTGTGAATCCCGGCGGCCTCCAGCTTGGAACCGTAGCTGGGACCGATGCCCTCGATTTCTTCGATGCGGTAGCTCATGATCTTCTCCGTAAGGTCCGTGGTCGTTGACTAGCAGGATGCGGATGAGCGAGCGCGCGGTCTCGCGGGGGTGCAGGGGGGATCGCGATCCGAGCCCACGGCCCGGCGGCGGCCTTCCGGAAGCCACCTTTCCGGCGTCCTCGCGCAGCGCCCAAGGCAGGAAGCTGGTCAGCGACGACGGAAGCGGTCGGCGGGGAGCCCCACGCGGCTAGCGCGCAGAGCAGGAGCTAGGGCATTGAAGTGAGATTGTTCTCAGGGAACGGAATTCGAAGGCGTGCGATCTCAGTGCATCGATTTTTAACATATCGCTTGCTTGATTCGAAAGGCGAAGCGCGCTGAAGTCGGCTTCTCCGACCCCGCAGACCCCATTCCCGCTGCCGGAGCCTGCCCCCCTCCCACGACCAGAGACCCTCAAAAAGCTCCATCTCAGGACTCCTCCTCCCGTAGCACCACGGCAAAATCGGAGACGTATCGCAGCGGCACCCCACCGGCAGACCGCTGATTCCCCATCCCGAGTCCCTGCCCCTCTCCCCCGAAAGACCACTGGCTGACAGGACATCACAAGACTACAGTCTCGTCAGGAAGTCCCGTCAAGAAGGGCAAATAAAAGACCGCCCTCCTTCACGACAATCAGGGAGGTGCCTAATCCCACTGGTGCCGCACCGAAGGAGGACGGTACTACTGAAGGCGTCCTTACGGATGATTCGGAGGCCCAGTGGGTAAACGCTCCCCATGCGGGCGGATCACCCGACGGAGCGTTCTCCTGCTTGGAGCCAATCCGAGAAAAGATCCCCTGACGGGGCAAACTCAAAGGAAAACCTTCGAGGCGTCTCGCGGCCAGGGGCAAAATTCCGCGCTAGAGCGACTCAAAGGCGCTTGGACCGCTTCAGAAGGCTAGGGCTGAATGGATCATCCCTCGTCTAGTAGCGCTCCCCTTCCTGGTGGACGGCGAGACTCCTAAGAACCCTCGCGCACCATCGTTGCGGATAGAGGAGAGTTTTTGTCTCGTGCCATCCGCAAAATGAGAATAGCACAGCCGGAGCGTTCTCCTTACAGAGAATCACTGGATTGCCCATCATCTAAAGAAACAAAACATCTCAAGAAATGCCTTCGAAAACCCCTCTTCGCTGCCCCTCTGCAGGAATCCAGGGCCGGACATCCAAGCGATCCGCAGTCTCACCGCATCCTCAGCAGATCTGAAGCGCATCCTCAGCGCACAAAGCACAGCGCTCGTCTCATACCCGGCCAGATCCCATAATCGAATCACCGGACATCCTACCCAGCACCTCCGCCACGCCACCGTCCAACGAGCCTAGGACCTCTGCAGAGGTAGCAGCTCAGTAGATAAGACGCAGCCTCTCGAGGCCGATCCCTGTCTCGCAGCTGCCCCATGGCTTAGGGCTGATCTGCGTTTTATCGCTGATCTACCGCGGAAGAACTAGCGTCGGCGACCAAACTTCCCGCCGAGCTTCGGAAGCCCCCCGCCGAGGCTGTCTTCCAGCCCCTTCGGCAAGCCGCCGCCCAGGGAATCTCCCAGCTTGCCGTCCAGCCCTCCCGGCAGCCCGCCGCCACCGCCGAGGCCCTCCATCCCCCCACCCATCGCGCCGCCCATGGCCCGGCGCAGGAACTTGCCCTTGGAGCCCTTCATCATCTTGCGCATCATCTTGTACTGCTTCAGCAGCTGATTCACCGCCTGTACCGAGGTGCCGGAACCACGGGCGATGCGCTTCTTGCGGCTGCCGTTGAGCAGCCTGGGGCTACGCCGCTCCGCCGGAGTCATGGAGTTGATGATCGCCTCCACTCGGTGGAACTGCTTTTCGTCGACGTTGACTTTGTCCAAGCCTTTCAGCGGACCGGCCTTCGGCAGCAGCTTGAGCATCTCCGTCAGCGGGCCCATCTTGCGCATCGCCCGCAGCTGATCCCGCAGGTCTTCGAAGGTGAACTCGTTGCGGGCCAGGCGCTTCGCCAGGCGCTCCGCCTCCTGCTTGTCGATGCCCTGCTCCGCCTTCTCGATCAGGGTCATCACATCGCCCATGCCGATCATCCGGCCGGCCATGCGCTTGGGGCGGAAGAGCTCTAGCTGATCCAGCTTCTCGCCAACGCCGAGGAAGCGGATCGGTAGGCGGGTCACGGTGCGGATGGAGAGGGCGGCACCGCCGCGGGAGTCGCCGTCCAGCTTGGTGAGGATGACGCCAGTGAGGGGCAGGTTGGCGTTGAATTGCTCCGCCGAGGACACCGCATCCTGACCGGTCATGGAGTCGGCGACGAAGAAAATCTCGTGGGGATTGAGGCGCTGCTGCAGGCTCTTGAGCTCCCCCATCAGGCTCTCATCGACGTGCAGACGGCCGGCGGTATCGAAGATGATCAGGTCGTGACCGCGATCCCGCGCCGCCTTCAGCGCCTTATCCGCCAGCTTCAGCACCCCTTCGCCGCCTTCCGGAGCGACCACCGGCACCTCGACCTGGGCGCCCACCTGCTTGAGCTGATCCACCGCCGCGGCGCGCTGCAGATCGCCCGCCACCAGCAGCGGATGGTGGCCCCGCTCGCGCATGCGGCGGGCCAGCTTGCCGCTGGTGGTGGTCTTACCGGAACCCTGCAGGCCGCACATCAGCACGATGGTGGGGCTGTGGGCGACCTTCAGCTCCTCGCTCTCTTCTCCCAGCAGCTCGGTGAGCTCGTCGCGAACGATCTTGATCACCTGCTGGGCGCCGGTGAGGCTGCCGAGAACCTCCGCTCCGGTAGCCTTGTCCCGTACCCGGTTGACGAAGGGGCGCACCACTCGGATGTGTACGTCCGCCTCCAGCAGGGCGAGTCGAATCTGCCGCAGCGCCGAGTTGAGCGCATCCTCGCTGACGCGGGCTTCGCCCCGCAGGTTGCGGAAGACGGTATCGAGTTTGCTCTGTAGGCCGTCGAACATGGGAGCTCCTGGCGAGGGAATGAAGCGGGGTGGGTCAACCGGCGAGAGGGACTGAAACACCCAGGATGCCGGGCCCTCCATGCTAGCCCACGCCCTCAGCTCTCGCAACGACCGTCGGCCCGATAGCGCTCCCCTCGTACGGCGAGACCCCCGCCAGCGCCACGGCTCTCTCCCCGATCCCCGGCTTGCACCCTCCGGTGCCCTCCGTTAGCGTGTTCGGACCATGAGCGCACCGAATAATTCTAGCCCCCACACCGTGCTGCCGGAGGCGCTACGAGAGCGACTCCTGGAGCGCTTCTGTCATTACGTCACCTTCGACACCAGCAGCGAGCTCACCAGCACGACGTATCCCAGCACCGCTGGCCAGCTAGACCTGCTGCGCCACCTCGCCGAGCAGCTCCAATCCCTCGGCGCCGCGGAGGTGGTGATGGGCGAGCACGGCTACGTCACCGCGATCCTTCCGGGCCAGGGGGATCTTGCCGACGCTCCTACCATCGGCCTGCTGGCCCACGTCGACACCTCGTCGGAGGTCTCCGGCAGCGGCGTGCGCCCGCTGGTCCACGAGAATTGGAGCGGGCAGGACATCCTGCTGCCGGACGACCCGTCCATCGTGCTCTCCTCCGACGACGACCCCGCCCTCGCCGCCGAGGTAGGCCGCACCTTCGTCACCGCCTCTGGCACTACCCTGCTAGGCGCTGACGACAAGGCCGGCGTCGCGATCTTGATGACCATCGCCGAGGCCTGCCTGCGAAGCCAGGAGCTCGCCGCCGAGGGCGGCCCTCTGGCCGAGCTCTTCGCCGGCCCCCGCGCTCCCCTGCGCCTCGCCTTCACCCCGGACGAGGAGATCGGCCGCGGCGTCCAGCATTTCGACGCCGAAGCCTTCGGCGCCGACTTCGCCTACACCCTCGACGGCGGCCCCGCCGGCGAGCTGGAGATCGAGACCTTCTGCGCCGCCAGCGCCGTGCTCACCTTTCGCGGCGTCAACACTCACCCGGGCTACGCCAAGGGCCAGCTAGTCAACGCCGTCAAAGTTGCCGGGGACTTCCTCCAGCGCCTGCCGGCGGACGCCCTCTCGCCGGAGACCACCGAGGGCAAAGAAGGCTTCGTCCACCCCAACGCCATCCGCGGCAACGTCGCCAGCACCACCGTCCGCCTGCTGCTGCGAGATTTCCGCCTTACGGCCCTGGAAACCCAGCGCCACACCCTCGAGACCCTCGCCCAGGCCGCCGTCGACGCCAACCCCGGCAGCTCCTACACCCTCACCGTCGAAGAGACCTACCGCAACATGCGCGAAGTCCTCGATCGGCACCCCCACGTCGCCGACCTCGCCCGCCGCGCTCTGCGCGAGGCCGACCTCGAGCCCCTCGAACACCCCATCCGAGGCGGCACCGACGGCGCCCGACTCTCTTTTATGGGTATCCCCACCCCCAACCTCTTTTCCGGCCAGCACAACATCCACTCGGTGCGGGAGTGGGCCTCGCTGTGGGAGATGGAGAAAGCGGTGGAGGTGGTGTTGAGGATCGCGCGGGGGGCGGTGGGGTAGGAATTGGTGGGGTGAAGACACCCCCCCGGCCCAATCCCCCTCGATCCCCCTTTTTCAAAGTGGGACGCCGCCTGCCTCCCTAATCCAGCCGCCCAACGCCCTTATCCCAAACCCGGAGCACCGGCGTAAGCAGGCAGTGCAGGCTGGCCGCCGAGATGGGCGTAGAGCACCTTCGAGCCCGCCGGGATTTCCCCCGAGCGCACCATGCCGATGAGGCCGGCCATGGACTTCCCTTCATACACCGGGTCGGTCAGCATGCCCTCGGTGCGGGCCGCTAGGTGAATGGCCTCAACGGTCTGCTGGTCGGGCACGCCGTAGACCGGCCCTTCATAACCCGCTACGACGGTGATCTCGTCGTCCCGCAGCGGGCGGGAGACGCCGATTCGCTCCGCGGTGTTTTCGGCGATTCGGCGCACCTGGGCGACGGTTTGCTCTAGGGTGGCCGAGGCGTCGATGCCGACCACCCGCCGGTCGCCGCGATTTTCCAGGGCGAAGCCGGCGATCATGCCGGCGTGGGTGGACCCGGTGACGGTGCAGACGATGATGTGGTCGAAGAAAATGCCTTGCTCGGCCTCTTGCGCCGCTACCTCCCGCGCCCAATTGGCGAAGCCCATGCCGCCGAGGGGATGGTCCGAGGCGCCGGCGGGAATCGCATAGGGCTTGCCGCCGACCTCCTCGACGGATTCCAGAGCACGCTTCCAGCTGTCGCGCTCGCCGATATCGAAGCCCGCCGGGTCCCGGCGGATATCGCCCCCCAGGATGCGCGTGAGCTGGATGTTGCCCACTTTGTCGTAGGCCATGTCGGGCCAGTCCACCCAGCCTTCCTGCACGGTAACGGCCTTGAGCCCCAAATGGCACGCCACGCCGGTGACCTGCCGCGTGTGGTTCGACTGCACGCCGCCGATGGAGACCAAGGTGTCGCAGCCCTGGGCCAGGGCGTCCGCCGCGAGGTATTCGAGCTTGCGAACCTTGTTGCCGCCGAAGGCAATGCCCGAGTTGCAGTCTTCTCGCTTGGCCCAGACTTCCACCTCGCCCCCTAGAGCCTCACTCAAGCGACGCAGGGGGTGAATGGGAGAGGGACCAAAGAGGAGAGGAGTGCGGGGAAAATCATCGAGACTCATGGTGGGCTCCTTCGATTCGGGTTCTTTATCGGAATTAATATAATTGTATATAATTTGGCCTTATCAATGGATCGCGTACGATTTCCTCATGTCCACCGTCGAACGCGCCTACCAAGACATTCTCTATCGACTGCTCAAGGGTGAGCTTCGCCCCGGTACTTGGCTGCGCCAAGATGAGATCGCGAACCGACTCGGCGTCAGCAAGATCCCCGTCCGAGAAGCCCTTCAGCGTCTTGCCGCCAGCGGCCTGGTGAAAATCGAGCCCCACCGCGGCGCCGTTGTCCCTTCCCTAAACCGGGCCGACGCCGAGGAGGTCTTCGAGCTAAGGCTGGCTATCGAGCCCATGCTGCTCGAGAGGGCCATGGACAAGATCACCATCGTCGACCTCGCCAAGGCCGAGCTCGCCTTGGGCGACGAGTCCCTGGCCCTCACCGAATCCAATTGGCTCTTCCATAGCGCCCTCTACCAACCCGCCGGCTGGTCGCGAGGTATGGCCATTGCCGAGATGCTGCACGCCTCGGTGGCGCCCTATGTCGAGCTCTACACCGCGAACCTGGGCGGCGAGGGCGATTCCGATGCCCAACACCGCGCCCTGCTCGAGCACTGCCGCGGCGGCCGTCGCCAAGAGGCACACGACCTCTTGGTCCAGCACATCCAAATGGCAACCGTTGCCCTGATGGAGTTCCTAGAGGACTGATTCAGCAGTTGACTAAGGCCCGCGATTCCGCCCGATGCCCCGACAACAGAATCGGAACTCCCTCCCAGAACGAAACTCAGGACAATGTTCCATGAGAAACCAGGCCGCACGCTGGGCCCATGAGCAGAGCAGCGCCTGCCGGCACTCTGCCGATCCGTCTGCGGATTCGAATCTTTTTTTGCCCCAACTGTAAGGATCTCAATCTCTCTTCCGTCAGCTCCAACAAAGGCACAAATTAGTGCCTGCCCTGATGAAATTCCCGGAGATCGAAGGAGATCCAAATGACTGATTCAGCGAATTGCACCTGCCCCGTCACCTGTCCCTGCACCCCCACCCAGGCCGGCTGCTGCTGCGGCGAAACCTGCACTTGCGGCAGCAAGTGCGAATGTGCCCCCTCCTGCGGTTGCCCAGAAGCCAAGGGCTGAAATAATCTGCAGGTATGAGTACGGCTCACGCAACCATCGGCAACGACGAGCTCATCGCCGAGGTTCTATCCGACAAGAGGGCTGATTTCGAGGCATTCGTTCGAGCCCGGGTGCGGCCTGAGGAGGCGGAAGACCTTCTCCAAATGGCCGCTCTCCGGGCGATCGAGCGGGCTGATTCTCTCGATGATCCTGCCCGAGTCGTCGCGTGGCTGTACCGACTGCACCGCAACCTGATCGTCGACGTGATCCGCAAACGGTCCAGCGAGAGCCGGGTGATCGATTCCGTCGCGGAGGTTCCGGACCAAGCGCCACCGGCGCCAGAGGACGACCCGTGCGGGTGTAGCGTGACCCAGGTGAGCCATATCCGCTCCGCCTACTCGTCGATCTTGTCGCTGGTCGATATCGACGGCATGAATCTCAGTGAAGCAGCCCACGCCCTCGGGATCACGGTGAACAACGCCACCGTGCGTCTGCACCGAGCCCGCGGGGCCCTGAGACAGAGAATGCTCGAGCACTGCGGGGTCAGCAATCTTCAAGACTGCGCCAGCTGCCGCTGCGTCTACGAAGGCTGCTGCTTGGCGGAGGTCTAGCTGGCGACAACCATCTCCCCGGTCGGGAGAAGATCAGCCAGCTTGTCGAGCATCAGGGCGTGTCGGGCGTGAGGACCTGGTGAGCGAGGGTGAGTGAGTGACGCCGGAGCCTTCGGCGCATGCGGCGGCCTTAGCCGCCTAATCCTTCGCGGCGGCCGGCTCCCGAGAAGGCCGAATGGAACCGACGAAGGGATCGAGAGTCGAATCTCGATTCCATACGTATTCCGTCCAGGTCGCGATCTGCTCCGCTCTCTCCTCACCGTAGAGCCGGGCGACGACGGCGAGGGCCATATCGATACCGGCACTGACGCCGGAGGAGGTCGTGATGTCCCCGTCGTCCACCCACCGGGCTTCCCGAACCCAATGGACCCGATCGCTGGTCCTCTGGGTCTCTTCGAAAACCAGCTTGTTGGACGTCGCCCTGCGGCCGTCCAGGATCCCGGTGGCGGCGAGCAGCAGGGAACCGGTACACACGGAGGTGGTGAGCTCCGCCTCTTCATGGCGCTGGCGCAGGAAGTCGAGCATCGCCGGCTGCTTCTCCGCCGCGAAGGTGCCGATGCCCCCGGGCACCAGCAGCAGATCGAGCTCCGGGGCCGATTCGAAGGAGTGGGTCGCCACCGTCGCGATGCCCTGCGCCGATGTCACCGGGCCGGCGGTCTCGGCGATCATCAGAATCTCGAACTCCCCCACGTAAGCCCACATCTCCACGGGCCCGTAGACGTCGAGCACCTCGAAGCCCGGAAAGAGAATCACCCCCACCCGCTTCTTCCTCGGGGACTCCGCTACGACAGCCGCCGGGGCCTCGGCAACAACCGAGGGGTCAGGCGTTTGCGCCGGGTCGAGAGCCGCGGCGACATAGGCCTCGATGCCGCTGGAAATCGCGGCGGCGTATTCCTGGCGATTGGAAGCTCCGTCTCCGTCGGCGTCGCCCTCGGGGGAGAAGAGCCGCCCCAGCTCCGCAGCGAGGGAGTAATCCCCCTGGAGGGGCGCTCCGAAGGCAGCGGTCATCGCGCCGATGGCGTTCAGCGATTCCGGCGTTCCCACCATCGCGTAGCCAGCCACTACCGTCGGCGCCAGCGGGTAGAGCGCGATCAAAGCCTGGAGATCGTCCTCCGCTGAGGCGAGAGCCTGGCTCCAGGCGGCTCGCACCGCCGTAGCCTCAGCGTGCTGCACCTCCCCCGAGAGCACCGCGGCCACCAGGGCCATCTCCGCCGAATCCAGCAAGCCGTTGGGTAGGGCTCCTTCTCCGCCGTTGCCGTCGACGGTCGAGGGATCATGCTGCAGGCTCGCCAGCGCGGTGTCGAAATCGACCTGGGCTGGCTCGATCTTCACGGCCCCAGCCCCTGGGACAGCATCCCCTGACACGGCCATCACCGGAATGCTGATGCACAGCAGAGCAAGAGCGAAAGCCACGACTCCAGTCCCACGAAGACTGAGCGCCGCGAGTGAAGTGCATGCAGCTCGGTGCTTCGATACCGACTTGAACCTTGCGATGGGAAGCATGGGGATGATCCTCTCCGTAGAACGGAAAAAGCCTTGATTCAGCGGTGGCCGGGTATCGACGCCACCTTCTCGCATAGCGTCGTTGGGGCGCTTAGCCTTTCATGATTCCGAAACCAGAATCGACTTCATCCTCATGCTACTCTTGCCATACTAAATTCAATATGGATTCAGCACGGAGCGATGGATGCAGCACCGCACTCAAGATACCTACTCCCTCAGCCACTTCCGACAGCATACCGGCGAGCATCTGGAGCGACTGCGGGAAGGCCGAGTCGAGACCATTACTCAGAATGGTGAGGCGGCGATGGTGGTGATGAGCCCAGAGACCTACGACGCGTTGAGAATAGAGATCGAGCGCGGGCACCTCTGGGATCGGGCCATCGCCCGCTTCGAGGCCGGAGAGCGTGGCGTCGACGCTCGTGAGGCGATCTCTAAAGTTGCGGAGCGTCTCGGCATCGATTTATGAGTGGGCAGTATTCGGTCCGCTTCGATCCAGAGGCCATCGCAGCCCTGGAAGAAGCAGCAAACTACATCGAGAGCGATTCAAGCACTGAACGGGCCCGAACTTGGCTTCGCGCAATGCTCAGCAGTATCGAAAATCTCGAGAGCTTCCCAAGGGCCTTTCCGGCTGAAAGCCGGCGAGGGAAGCGCAGCATCCGGTCGAAGCTCGTGATGTCCCACCGCGTCTTCTACTTCGTCGATGATGGCTCGAACATCGTCTATATCGTTGACGTTGTTCACACAGCTCAGGACACCAAGCTCAGGCAATATCGCAAAGATTGACCCCTTCGCAGCTTGAAGACCTGTAGGGAGCCTCTCTCCCAAAAACACCACCGCCCCGGCCTTAACGACTGGGGCGGCGTGAAAACGAGACGGATTCAGCGGTTCAGAGCTGAGCGAGGACGCTCTCGGCGCTGGAGACGGTGACGTCGCCGCCGGGCTCGACGCCGATGTACTCGACAACGCCGTCGTTGACGATGGCGGCGTAGCGGCTGGAGCGCTTGCCCATGCCGAAGCCGGAGAGGTCGAGCTCGAGGCCGGCGGCGCGGGTGAAGTCGCCGTTGCCGTCGGCGAGGAGGGTGATCTCGGGACCGATGTTGCGGGCCTTGGCCCAGGCGCCGAGAACGAAGAAGTCGTTGACGGCGACGCAGGCGATGCGATCGACGCCCTTGTCGAGGATCTCCTGGGCGCGCACCTGGAAGCCCGGCAGGTGGGCGTCGGAGCAGGTGGGGGTGAAGGCGCCGGGCACGGCGAAGAGGGCGACCTTCTTGCCGCCGAAGACCTCGGCGGTGGTGAGGGGCTTGGGGCCCTCGGCGGTGGGGGTCTTGAAGGTGGCTTCGGGCAGACGATCGCCGACGGATAGGCTCATAACAACTCCTTGCATTCGCGCAGAAACGGGTGCAGGTTGTGGTCGAAGGGAAAGGTCGCGGCGGAGGGAACGAGTCAGGAGCCGCGACGAAGCCTGAGCTTACCAGTCGCGCTCTCCCCGCGCTCTTCGTCGGGAACCGGGACCGCGGGCCAGTAGCGCTCAGTACTAGCGGCACCGAGCAAGGCGCCGCGTTGCTCCCCTCCCGAGGGCGAGGAATAATGCGTCACGCCGTCCTTCCCCAGCCCCATGGCTCCCACCACCGCCTTGTCGGAAATCTACGCACTTTCTTCAGCACCGGATGAGCGATTCTCCCCCAACCCCCGAAAAGCCGATCTCTGGAACGCCAGCCCCCCAAGAGCTGGCCCCCAGAAAACCGTCCGAGGCCTCCAGCCTGTGGCCCCTCCACGCCGAGGAGCTAGCGGAGCTGATCGCGGCGAGGCGCCTGGTGGGCAACCCCGGCGCCCGCGGCGAGCGGGTGATCACCGACTCCCGCGCCGGCATTCGCCCCGGGGATCTCTTCTTCGGCCTCGTCGGACCCCGCTTCGACGGCGGCCTCTACGCCGCCGACGCCCTAGCCGGCGGCGCCTCGGTGGCCGTTGTGGGCCCCCCCTCCGCGGCCCGCCTCGGCGGGCGGCCCCTCGATAACGATCAGGCCTGGCTGGCGGTGGACGATCCCCTCGCCGCCCTTCAGCGCCTCGCCGCCGAGGCCCGGCGACGCTACCGCGGCCAGCTGCTGGCGATCACCGGCAGCAACGGCAAAACCACCGTCAAAGACATGTTGGTGGCCATTCTCGGCGGCGGCCGACGGGTCTTCGCCTCGCCCCAGTCCTATAACTCTCAGGTGGGTGTCGCCCTCTCCCTGCTGGAGCTGGATCCTCAATCGGAGCTGGCGGTGCTGGAATGCGGCATCAGCGAGCCCGGGGAGATGGAGCGCCTGGAAACTATGGTGCGCCCGGATCTGGGCCTCTTCGTCAACGTCGGCGACGCCCACCTGGAGGGTCTCGGCAGCCAGGGAGTCACCGCCTGGGAGAAGGCTCAGCTCTTCCGCCGTCTGCCGGCCGACGCCTGGGTCTGGCTCCCCGCCGCCCAAAGCCTCGCCCGCCGCGCCCTGGCGAACCTCCCCCACCCCCCCAACCAGCGCCTGCTGGTGCAGCCCTTCGATCCCGAGCCGGGGCCCCTGCTGGCGGCTTCCCAGGCCGGCAAACCAGTCGGAAACACAGCGTTCGACGCGGGAGCCCAGAGCCAGGAGCCAGCCCCGGGCCTCAATACCGAGCCGAGCCCCGACCTGCAGGCGAACTCCGAGACCGCAGGGGACACCAATCCCCCAACCCCAGACGCTCAAACTGCAGACTCTCAAGCTCCAGGCACCCAAGCTACCCAGTCTCAGACCCCGCCCCCCCAGCCCACCTCCACCGTCCATACCCTGCCCACGGCGGCCAGCTCCCCCATCCCCAGCGCCTCCCTGCTTCCCGGCGATCCTCCAAAGCTCATCTACCGCCAAGGCGACGGCAGCCTGCTTCCCCCCGCCCCCCTCCCACTCCACACCGCCTCACCCCAGCTGCTGGAGGACGCCGCCCTCGCCGCCGCCGCGGCCCTGGATCTCGGCGCCACCGCCGAGGAGGTCGAGGCCGGCCTCGCCGCCTGGCAGCCAGCCCCAATGCGGCTGGAGATCACCACCACCCCCCGCGGCGTGCTGCTGATCAACGACGCCTACACCGCCGACCCCGCCAGCGTCGAGGGCGCCCTCTGGGCCCTGGCCCGAGAGACCTCCCCCGGCGCCGCCCGCGCTGTTCTCGCCGGCATGGATCAGCTGGGGCCGGCCCGCGAGGCCGCCCACCGCCGGGTTGGCCAACGGGTCCAGGAGCTGGGCATCCACACCCTGCTGGGAGTCGGCCCCGGCGGCGCCGAGATGGTGGCCGCCGCCCGGGAAGCCGGCCTCGACGCCGACTCCGCGGTGGCCGTCGCCAACGTCCGCGAGGCCGCCCTATGGCTGGAGGAGCGCTGTCGCCCCGGCGACCGAGTGCTGCTCAAGGGCAGCCGTTCCGCCCGCCTCGAACGAGTCGCCGACCTGCTGCTGGACGCCGGCGCCCCGGCCCGGCTGACCGTCGACCTCGACCAGCTGGCGGAGAACTTCCACCATCTCCGCGCCTTCGTTCAGCCAGCCCCCGCCACCACGGCCTCCGGAGCTACCGCTCAGCCCTCCGTGGCTCTGATGGCCGTGGTGAAATCCTTCGGCTACGGCCTCGACGCCGTGCGCCTCTCCCACACCCTGCAGCGGGAAGGCTGCGACGCCTTCGCCGTGGCCTACGTCGACGAGGGAGTGCAGCTGCGGCGCCGCGGCATCACCGCCCCGATCCTGGTGCAGAACCCGATCCGCGGCGAGGCCGAGAAGCTGGTGCGCCACGGCCTTTCCGCCGAGGTCGCCGACCCCGCCCAGATTCCCTGGCTCGCCGCCGAAGGCCAGCGCCAGCGTCGAGCGGTACGCGCCCACCTCAAGATCGACACCGGCATGGGCCGCGCCGGAGTGATGCCCCAAGACGCCCTCGAAACCGCCCGCACCCTCCGGGCCGAGAACTGGCTGCTGCTGGACGGCGTGATGACCCACTTCGCCGCCGCCGACGACCCCCAGCACGACGACTTCACCCGCCAGCAGATCCACCGCTTCGACCACGCCCTCGCCGCCCTCCGCGGCGCCGGCCTCCATCCCCGCTGGGTCCACGCCGCCAACTCCGCCGCCCTCGCCCGCTTCCCCGAGGCCCGCTACACCCTGGTGCGCACCGGCCTCGCGCTGCTCGGCTACTCCCAGGCCGCCAACCAAGCCCTCGGGAACGCTTCACAGGCTACTTCTGAAGGCCCCTCCGGGGGCACCTCCGAAGGTGCCAGCTCCCTCCACCCCGTCCTCCGCCTCACCACCGAGATCATCTCCGTCAAAGAGCTCCCCCCAGACCACGCCGCCGGCTACGGCCTCACCTGGCGCACCCCCGACCATCCCCGCCGCATCGCCCTCGTCGCCCTCGGCTACAACGACGGCTACCCCTGGACCCTCTCCAACCGCGGCGCCATGGCCGTCGGCGGCGTCCTCTGCCCCGTCGTCGGCCGCATCTCCATGGACGTCACCCTCCTCGACGTCACCGCCCTGCCCACCCCCGCCCAGGCCGGCGACCAGGTCGTCGCCTTCGGCCCCGGCGACGAGGGCAGCCGCGAGCCCGACCTGCTGGAGCTGGCAAGGCAGGCCGGCACCATCCCTTACGAGCTCCTCACCCGCATTGGGCCCCGGGTGCGGCGAGTGTTTCAGACTCGATACTAGCTCCCCGCACCGCGCTCCCTCCCGGAAGCCTCATGAAGGCCACATCCGGAAAGATACGAACCCCCTAGAGATGATCCGCTACCGCGAGGCTTAGATCTCGTAGATGAAGCCTTCGCTGGCGCCGGTGGCCGAGTTGATGACGCCCAGGTTATCGGCCTTAATTTTCGGGTTGAGCCTCAGGAAGCCACCACCGAAGGTCTCGCCGAAGGCGAAGAGTCCCCACACCACGTCGTGTTCCCCGGCTCCCTGCTCCCCCAGCTGATAGAGATAGGGGACGGAGGAGCAATGCTGCTGAAGAATCCATCTGGAGGACCCCAGAGCTTTCTGCACGAGCTCTTCCCATCTCCGAGGGGCGAGGTAGCGACCGACGTGGACCTGCTCTCCACGAGTTCCGAAGCTCGGTTTGAGCACCAAATCGTTGCGGTGTCGCACAGCCAGCTCGGGAAGCAGCCCAGAATCACCGCGAAAGGTCGTCTCGGTCACGCAAAGGTTCCGAGTCCAGGGAACCGATCGATCAATCAAGCTCTTTTCGTCTTCATCCAGCAGATCGGTTTCCGTGAGCTCCGAGAGCAGCGCCAGAGTCGCTTTGCCACCAAGCACATTGGATAGGGGTCCGTTGAAGAGCAACAACTCACCAGCCTTGAGGCTGTGGTAAACCGCTGGCCGGGTATCTTCCGGCGCGTATTCCACCAGGGCGTGGAGCCGCTGCCCATTCAGCGAAAGGCGAGCCTCATCATCGAGCTCTAGATCCTTACCGTATTCACAGAACCAGATCTGCCCGCCACAGTTCCCCGGCTCTTGGGCCAGCACATCACGGTAAAGTTCTTGCACAGAGTCCAAGGCTCGCTGCGCGGTCGCTAGATCTTCCGCGGAAAACCCGATCGCCAGGTGCAGATCTTCTCCGCGCTGCCCCCAGGGGCTCTGGGCCAGCTGGTGGACGATGTGCTCCAGCATAGATCGCAGCGGATCGCGGTAGAAGGGCTCGATCCCCTGAGTCTCGAAGAATTGCCGATTGAAGGCATTCTGCCGACAGATCGGTTCCCAAAAGCGCAACTGCCACCCGCCGAGATTGCCGCCGAGATTCATCTCTACACATTGCAGCCCCCTCTCCGTCATCACGAAGTCCAGACGGCTGATGCAGTGTTCGAGCCCCGTAGGGGGCTCGAGAAATGTTGGGTCCAAGGTATCCAGCTCGATTCCGTAGTAGGTCATCAAGCGCTCCACCTGCCGCCCAAAGGCACGGCGAGGTAGATCTCGAGTCAAGCGCATGAGCCCGACGGTAATGTCGGCCAGCTCGCTCATCCGCTGATGCGAGATGAGCATCGGCCAGGCCTGAATCGGGTAATAGTACGTATCCTTCACCGCGGGGTCCTCGGCCTCGCGGCCGTAGTCGATCGGCCGGAGCCCCTGCGGACTGCGAGCGGCGTGATCCAAGAGCGCGCCGAAGGATGGAGAGAGGTATTCGTGAGCGCAGCGCACCTCTTCAGTGATCTCGAAATGGGAATTCATGATGTTTCCTTTAGGGAATCCAGCGGGGCGGGCAAAGGCTCCTGGAGATCAGCGGACCCTCGGTGGCAGAGCGAGCCGGCAAGGATGCGGGAGGGGATTCTGCCGTGAGGCAGCCATCGGCCGAGTGGGTATTGGGAGAGCTCACGGGGCCTCGATCCTCAGTCGCTGATCGACGGGGAGGTTGCTGCGCTCCACCACTTCGCCGGTGGGCCAGCGTACGCGCAGACTTTCCACCGCTTCGGCGTCGCCAAGGCCAAAGGTGACCTCCACCTGAGATTGGGAGAGATAGCTGCCGCCAGCGCGGACATGGGCGATCTGTCGACGCCCTTGGGCGACGATCTCCATCTCCGCATCGAGGCCGTCGGCGGCGCCGCGAAGGCCGGCGACGGCGACGGTGAGGTAGCTCCCCCGACTGCCGCGATTCTCGAACAGCCGAGCAGGTCCGCCATTGGTCATGATGACGACATCCAGATCCCCGTCGCCGTCGAGGTCCCCGTAGGCAGCGCCGCGGCCGACCAGCGGATTGGCCAGGTCTCCCCCGATGCTCGAGGTGACCTCCACCAGATCCTCTTCCGTCCCCGTGAAGAGCTGCTGCGGCTGAGCGTAGGGTGCTCCCTGCCCTTCGCTATCCGCCAGGGAATCGAGGTGGCCATTGGCCACCAGCAGATCCTTTCGACCGTCGAGATCGAAGTCGAAGAAGAAGGTGCCCCAGCCCACGGTGTCCACCGTCTTGCGGCCGACTTCCGAGGTCACTCCACGTTCCAGCAGGAAAGCCCCTTGGCGGTTGTCCAACAGTCCCACCATCTCGCCTTCGAAATTGGTCACCACCAGATCCGGGAAGCCATCCCCCTGATAATCCGCCGCCTGCACACCCATGCTGCCCTGGGTCTCCCCGGCGAGGGTGTAGGCGAAGCCCAACTCCTGGCCGATCTCCTCGAAGGTACCGTCTCCGAGATTGCGATAGACGTAGTTGGGGGTGGTATCGCAGGCGATGGCTAGATCCGTCCAGCCGTCTCGATCGAGGTCCAGGGGCATCACCCCCAGGGTCATCCCCACGGTGTTGAAGAGCCCACTGGACTCGGTGGCGTCTTCGAAAGTCCCGTCGCCCCGATTGCGGTAGAAGTGATCTGGATCGGCCGCGTAGACCCCGGGGGTGCAATAGGACTTGCTGTCGCCGAAGAGGGAACAGAATTGATCCTCTTCCGGCGTCCATCGGACGTAGCGACCGACGTAGAGATCGATCCAGCCATCGTGATCGGCGTCGAAGAAGGCCACCGACGAGCCAAAGCTGCCGCGATCGCTCTCGAAACCAGAGCTGTCGGTGGCGTCCCGAAAGCGCCCCTGACCGTCGTTGAGGAAGAGTCGCTCCCCTCCGAGGCAGGCGAAGACGACGTCTCGATCGCCGTCACCATCGACGTCCGCCGCGGCGCCTCCGAGGCAGTAGGCGCCGGGGGGAAATCCAGCCCTCTCCTCGACGTCCTCGAATTGAAAGTCGCCTCGATTGAGGAAGAGCGCCGAAGACGTGGATTCCCCCACCTCGCCTTCGAAGCCGCTACCGTTGATGAAGAGCAAATCCAGGCGCTCGTCACCGTCGGCGTCAAAGATCAAGACTCCCGGGCCCATGGTCTCCGGCAGCCAGCGCTCGCCAAAAGCGCCGGAATTGTGGATCCACTGCACGCCGGTGGTGTCGGTGATGTCGAAGAAGCGGGGTGCTGAATCCCCCGCAGAGGCCGACGAAGGCGGCGACGTCTCGGCGTTGGCTTCCTCCGCCTCGGTGGACGAAGCCTGCCGCGAGGTCGGCATGGTCGTTTCCGCCGAAGAAGCATCGGAGGTCGAATCGGCCCCGCAGCCGATCATCCCCCCCGCCACCAGGAGGATCCCGAGAACATGCCGCCAGGGCTTCGTCCACCTCATCCTCAAGGCTTCGCCGCCGCTTCCATCGTTTCCGCTGGCGATACCGCGGTATCCAGGTGCTCGAAGAAAGGATCCCAGCTGGCCTGGACTTCCGGGTGCTCCTTGGCGAAAGCGAAGCCTCGAGGACCGCTGCCAGGGTCTCGGCGGTAGGTCTCGAAGAGCTGTTGGTAGCGCTCCGCCGCCGCCTCATCGCCCTGGACTCGATAGAGCTGAGACAGTTTGCTCAAAGCTGCGGTATCGAGGGGATCTACCTCCAGCGCCCCCTCGAAGGCGGCGATCGCCGCCTCGAAATCCCGCAGCGCGAAATGAGCATCCCCGAGGCCGCGCAGGACCTCTTTGGAGCGCGGATAATCCGCCGCCAGGCGCTGGAATTGATCGAGGGCATCCTCGGGTCGGTTATCGGCCAGCGAAAAGCCTCCCCAGATCGCCATCACCTCCGGCGAATCGGGCTCCAGCTCCCGAGCGAGCTCGAGATGCTCGCGGGTGGGGTCGAAACCAGGAACCGCGAGAGCCATCTGCACCCGGGCTGCGGCGAGCTGCGGCTCCAGCTCGTAGACCAGGGGAAAAATGGCCCGGGCGGTCGCATGGTCGGAGACCAGAGAGCGGGCAATACCGTAGCGATACAGCCGCAGCCCGTCCCCCGGCTGGTAGTCCGGCTCGCTGGCGGAGGCCTCGGCCCCGTCAGCGAGCACCTCTAGCTCTTGCCGCGTCTCCGCCAGCACCGTCACCGGAAGCTCCGGGGCCGGCTCGCCGAGGCGATCGAAAGACCAATCGTTGAGCTGATTCGACACCCCCCGGTGCAGCAGTCGTCCGCTCAGCACGATTTGGCTTCCGGCGTCCGGCGGAATGTCCAGCCGATAGCGCACCACCTTGGCAACCCCCGGGCTGTAGCGCTCCAGGTAGACCACCGTGTGGGCATCCCAGAATCTCCAGGGCTCCACCAGCTGGCTGGCGGAATCCATCCAATAGGTGTCAAAGCGATAATTCTTGCCGGAAGGGACGCCCGCTCCGGGCACACCGTTGGCCAACAGCACCCGACCGTCTTCATCCGTGGCGGTGACCTCCAGCCACAGATCTCCGCTGCCGCTCTTGCCGCCAGGCAAGGCATGCCCCACGGCACCGACGGTCACCATCAGATCCACGCGCCGGGACTCTCCTCGCCGCACCGTCGGCGGAATCCGGTCCAGCGGACCGTAGAAAGGTTCCGACTCGAAGACCGTGCGCTCCGGCAGCGGCTCACCGATGGCGGTGCCCTCGGTCACCGCGATGAAGTCGACGGTGGTGCCGCTGGAGGTCAGCGTGTCGCGCACCGCCCGCAGCTGCTCTTCGTCTCCGCGCAGCGCCGCCAGCGCGGTGTTGTCGCCGGGGAAGCGATGCGAGGCGCCGCCCTCCTCGAGGGCCGGCATGTGGCAATCGACGCAGGAGCTGGCCTGGTGGTGCTCGAGAGCCTTGGGCACGCTCTGCCCGGACATCGAGCCCTCCTGCCAGGTGGTGAAGTCGTCGAGAATGGTCAGGAAGCGCTCCGAGCCTGCGGGCCCGCTGAAATCGGCATGCAGGGCGGCGCGGTGGCAGGTGGCGCAAGTCTCGCTGCTCCCGGAACCGAGACCCGTCGCCGGGGAGTCAGCGCCGAAGGCTCGGCGATGAGGCTCGGGATCGAGTCGAATCGCCCAGCGCCGCAGCAGCCCCTCGGTTGAAGACGATGTCGTCGCGGCGGCGGCTCCAGCCTGCCAATGCCCCTGCCCCAGAGTGCTCAGGGCGCTGCCCTGGTGACAGGCCACGCAGGAGATGCCGGCGGCCTCCGGCCGCTCAGCGAGGGCCGCCGTGGAGACCTCGCTGAGCGGCGAGTCGAGGGCTTCCGAGGTCACCAGGTCGGGGGTGTGGCAGCCGGCACACCAGCGAGCACCGGCGGGCCCCAAGGTCTCCCGAGCGAGGTCGAAGGTCGCCCGGTACCAGGGGTTGCCGAGCCCGGCGAGGGCATGGGCCGAACCGCTATGTTCGCTCACCTGCTCTCCGTGGCAGCCGGAGCCTCCGCAGCTGCTCGCCACGGCGGATGGAGTCTCCACCGCCGGATGCAGGGCAGAGGCGAAGGTCGGACCCTCGACGCCCTGGGGGGAGAGATCCGCGAAGCGCACCGGAGTCGACGGCTGCGCAAAGACATCATCCGGCGCGGGAATCTCCTGACCGATCCACCACAGACAGCCGAGGGCCAGCGCCACCAAGGCCAGCGCCCAACGCCATGGTCGTGACGCAGAGGCAGCCAGCAGCAGCAGGCCAGCAAGGCCCAGCAGAACAGAAGCCAAGAGCACGACGGTCCCGCTCCCGCCGAGGGTCGCCACCACCACCAGGACGCCGGCGAGGCCCAGTACAAGCGTCGATAGCCACGATTTGCGGCGCGCCTGGCCCACCGCCAGCAGCAGCAGGACCAGGCCGATTGCCGCACCCAAGATCACCGCCCACTGACTCAGCTCCGTCGGCTGAAGAAAGACCCAGGTGATGGCCACCAGGCCGAGAACCGACAGCAGAGCCGCGGCGGCCCATCCGGATCGACCGCGGGACGATGCGCTGGGAGACGCTGAATCAGGCGATGTACTCATGAGCTCAGCTCCGCGGCCGCAGAACTTCGATGGGATCGACACGGGCCGCCCGGCGGGCCGGCAAATACACCGCCAGCCACGAGATCGCAAGGATCAGCAGGGCGACCATGACGAAAGACAGAGGATCTTTGACGGTGACGCCGTAGACAAAGTGACTCATCAGCCGAGTGCTGAAGAAGGCCGCCAGGAGCCCCAGCAGGCTGCCGGCAATCACCGGCCGCATTCCCTGCCGCAGCACCAGCCCACGGATATCCCGCGCCTGGCCTCCCAAGGTCATGCGAACGCCGATCTCCCGCCGACGGCGATTGACCAGATAGGCCAGGATGCCGTAGATGCCGATCGCTACCAGAGCGACGGAGACCCCGGCGAGACCGGTGATCAAGAGCATCTGGAAGCGAGTCGGGGCCAGGGTCTGATCCACCAGGTGACCGAGGGATCTGGATTCGATGACCAAGAGATCCGGGTCCTGCTGCCACATCACCTGACGCACCGTGTCCTCCACCCCCTGCAGCCTTTCGAGCCCGCTGGTGAGCAGCACCAAGGGCCCCATATCCGTCAGCATTCCCAGCAGCGGATCCGGCGCCTGGGTGATCGGCACGTAGATCACCGGCGGCGCTTCTTGTTTCAGACCGTCTTCCTTGACGTCCAGCACCACGCCGACGATTTCCCGCGGCTCCGGGTCCGCCAGCGCCGGCATGTCCGGCATGCCTACGTGGATGCGCTCACCGACGGGATCCTGATTCGGGAAGTAGCGTTCCGCCGCGGCGCGGTTGATCACCGCGACCCCCGCGCTCCCCCGCCGGTCGGCGTCCTCCAGCAGACGGCCGCGCTGTAGCTGAATGCTGAGGGCCTCGAAATAAGAGGGGCTGACGCTGCGCCATTGGGCCACCCCTCGGCCCGAGCTGCCGCCGTCCTGGTAGAGGCCGGGAATGATGAAGGTCAGCGACGGGCCGAGCTCCATCGGCAGCGAATTGACCAAGGCGACCGTCTCGATGGAGCCCTCGGCCTCCAGCTGACGCCGCAGCTCCCGCTCCAGAGTCTCCAGCGGCTGGCCAGCGCCATAGCGATCCGCCGGAGCGATGAACTTGAAGCTCGCCACGCCGCTGGCCTCGAAGCCCGGATCGATGCTCAACAGCTCACCGAAGCTCCGCACCAAGAGAGTGGCTCCCACCAGCAGCACGACGGCGACGGCGACCTCGCTCATCACCAGCAGGAATTGCAGTCGATGGGAGCTCCAGCCGGCACCGCTCGAAGAGATCGTCGACCCCTCCTTGATCTCGGTGCTGAGGCTGCCCCGCCCCGCCTGCAGGGCCGGCGCCAGCCCCGACAGCAGACCGGTAAGCAAGGCGATACCGACGCTGTAGAGCAGCACGGTGGAGTCCATCGCCACCGCCGGCAGATTCCCGGTGAGGCCCGGCGACAGCAGGCCGAAGAAGACCTTCAGCAGCAGAAGAGCGACCACCACCCCGCCCACCGCGGCGAAGAGCGAGAGCACCAGGCTCTCGATCACCAGCTGCCCGGCGATACGACGCCGCGTAGCGCCCATCGACCGGCGCACGGCGATCTCCTGCCGCCGGGTGGTCGAGCGCACCAGCTGCAGATTGGTGACGTTGGCGCAGGCGATGAGCAGGACCAGACTGACGGCGAGCAGCAGGAGCAGCACCACCGGGCGGGCATCGCCGTAGAGAAAGACGCTGAGCGGCTCGAGGCTGAGCTGCAGATCTTCCTCGAGCCCGAACTCTCGATTGAATTGCTGGGATAGGGGCTGCAGCCGGGAACGAGCCTGTTCCAGGCTGACACCGTCCGCCAGGCGGCCGGTGACCATCAGGTAACGGGAGAGATCCTGGCTGCTGGGATCGATCTGCAGCGAAATCCACAGATCAGCGTTCTGGGGATACGAAAAATCTGCGCTCATCACGCCGATCACCCGATGGGGCTCGCCGTTGAGGGAGAGGGTCTGCTGCAGGATCTCCTCGCTGCCTCCCCACCGGCTCTGCCACAGACCGTGGCTCACCACCGCCGCCTTCGGCCCTCCGGGGCGGTCTTCTTCGGCGTCGAACCACCGGCCGCGAGCCAGCGAGGTCCCGAAGACCTGCTCGAAGCTGCCGGTAACGCGGCTGCCCTGGACATACATCTGCCGATCGTCGGCGGCCAGGCCATACCCCTGGAGCGCGAAGCTGTAGGCCGCCACCGATTCGAAGACATCCCCCGCCCCGGCCCAGTGGCCATAGGCCACTTCACTGAGCGCCGGGTTCAGCTCGCCGGAGGATTCCTCCTGGCGCAGCTGCACCAGCTCCTGGGAATCCGGGAAGCTCAAGGGCTGGAGAAAGAGGCCGTTGGCCACCGTAAAGATCGCCGTATTGGCGCCGATCCCCAAAGCCAGAGCAAAGATCACCAGGATCGCAGTCCAGGGATTGCGGGCGATCGTCCGCAGCGCAAATTTCAGGTCTTGCAGCAAATGGCGCATGGTTTCAGATCCCTAGTCGACGCCCGATGAGCAGCGAGGAAGCACGCATTCCTCACCGCGCCTCCGGCAGCAGGAGATTCCCTACTCCCGGAAGTCATCGATCGCCTCCAAATGCTCCGACAAACAACGCGCCAGCCGCTCTACCTGTGGCTGTCGGAGCAGGTTGTAATGATCCCCATCGACGTGAATCACGCGAACCGAGGAGGCTAGCTGGCTCCACCCCAAAGATTCGTCGTCTGCGTGACCATCGTGGGTTTGCTCTTTGGCCCGAAAGATCAGCAGCGAGCCATCAAAAGTTGGAGGTTCATAGTGGAAGGCCGCTTGTATATCATTCCAGTATAGATCAAAAAACTGACGGGCTTCACGAAGACCGAAGCCCGGAGGCAGGGTTCCCTGCCGCGTCAGCTGGTCGAGCAACCAGGCCAGTTGATCCTCTAGATCGAGCTCCCTCGGCAGGGATTGAATCGCCCCACCGGTCATCTCTCGAGCGAGGATTTCCAGATTATCCTTGGGATCCGGCTCCGTGTCGTCGTTCCACACGTCGGTGTCGAAGAGAGCCACCAGGTCCACCGTCTCCCCCGCCTGCCGCAACTGGTGCCCGATCTCCACCGCCAGGTATCCACCAAAGGAATGGCCGGCGACGCGATAGGGCCCCCGCGGCTGCACTTCGCGCATCACCTCGATATAGGTCGCAGCCATCGCCTCCACGGACGGGATCGGCCGCTGCCCCTCCACGGCTCCCTGGCCCCGCAGACCGTAGAGCGTGATTCCCTCCAGGCGACGGGCTAGCTGCAGGTAGCCGAGCACGTCGCCGCCGGCCGGGTGGGCGCAGAAGAGGGGCGGGCGGTCCGCCGATCCCTGGGAGAGCTGCACCAGCGGAGACCAGCTCTCGGCGTCCTCCTGGAGATGGAGGGCGATCCCCTCGACAGTCTGCCCCTCCAGCAGCGCCCGCAGCGGTAGATCACGGCCGAAGCGACCGCGGATGTTGGTGATCAGGCGCAGCGCCAGCAGCGAGTGCCCCCCGAGATCGAAGAAGCTGTCCCGCACTCCCAAAGGGCGCAGCTCGAAGAGCTCTTCCCACAGCTTGAGCAGCTCGACCTCCACCGCATTGCGCGGCGGTACTCGGGGAGCGGTGCTGCCGGGCCCCGCCGCCTCGACCATCGCCCGGCGATCGAAGCGCCCTTCCGGGGTGAGGGGCAGAGACTCGCAGAAATGGAAGGTCTCGGGAATCGCGGCGGCGGGGAGATCCCGCCGCAGCAGGAGGTGAAGCTCCGCTGCCGGAATCGGCTCACCGCCGGTGCTAACCACCCATGCCGCCAAGGACCGGTCGCCGGAGCCCGAGGGCACCACCACGGCGCCCAGGACGTGCCGATGGCGGCCCAGGAGGGCCTCCACTTCTGCACCCCGAATCTTCAGCCCAGAGCGCAGCACCGGGGCCTGTGCCGCTCCCAGGATCTCCACCTCGCCGCTCTCCAGGCGACGGGCCCAAAGTTCGGTAGGGCGCCATGGGGCGCTCTCCGCTGCCGGGGCCCTCGACTCGGAATCCGGACCGAGAGTGCCCTGGGCCCTACCCAGCGTCTCTCCCGACGCCGCCGGCACGAAGAGTTCCCCAATACCGCCCACCATCAGATCTCGACCGGCGGGGTCGAGAACCCGAGCCCCGGTCTCAGCGGGAAGGTGCGGTCGCAGGTCGTGCTCCTCGCCGCCTTCCAGCGGCCTTTCGAAGCCCCATTGGCCCACGGCGTTGACCACCAGTCGAGAGCAGCGGCGGGAAGCCGCCCGCAACAGGGCCGCGGTGGGCGGTCCGCCCCAGAGCAGAATCGCCCGCCGCCGCGGCAGATCGACATCCGCCGCCAGTGATTCCAGCTGCGCCGGCAGGGTACCGGCGGCGAGCACCGTCACCGCCGGCCGCTGCCCCTCCGGGCTCCGCTCCCGATGGATCTCGCCGTCGGTGGGCAACATCTGTAGGCCGGCTCCTCGGGTCCAGGGCATCAGCCACGCCGCCGCCGCGAGGGGGTCCAGGGGAGCGTGAATCGACACCCCCTCGCCGCTCGAGAGCTCCAGCGCCCGAGCGCCGCCGGCCAGGGCACGGGCCAGAGCTCCGTGGGAGAGCCTGAGGATTAGACCTTCGCCCAAGACTCCGACCCACGCCAGCTGCCACTGCGGCGGCTCGGCAAAAAGGGAACCGGCGACGAGCGGTTCAGCACCGGGTTCTGTGTCTTGCTCCGTGCTGACCTGCGCCGGCTCCCAGCACAGCGTCGTGCCGCTCCAGGTGGCGGAAATCTCGGCGCTGCCGTCGGTGAGCCACAGCGCGATCTCGCCCTGCACCTCCGGCTCCGGACGCGGCGCCGGAAGACAAGCGCCGCCGGCCAGCAGCACCCCGAGATAGGCCAGGGCCGCGTGGCGTTCCGCCACCGTGACCGCCACCACCGATCCCGGCGTCAGGCCTCGCTGCCGCAGGCGGCTCGCTAGGTCACCGGCCCGCCCGAGAATCGCGGTGAACGAGAGCGATTCTCCCGCCGCCCTCCACGCCGCGATCTCCCTCGGGGCTGCGCTCTTCGAAGACTCCCATTCGAGGCGGGCGACCTCGACGATTTGCACCGGCACCGAGAGCGTCTCCTCGTCTCCAGCGCTACCCCGGGGCCTGCTGGAGCTCAGCTGACGGCGCTGCTGCATCGAGAGCGGCGAGAGGGCGGAGACCGGAAGATCCACCTCGGCAGCGGCCATCTGTCCCAGAATGTTGGTGAGGGCCTCTCCCAGACGATCGACGGTGGGCTCGTCGAGGTGCTGGCGGTCAAAGACCAGATCCACCGTGAGGCCAGCCCCGGGATTGATCACCAGGGTCAGCGGGTAGTTGGTCTCGAGGGTCGCGGAATGGAGGCGCAGATCCAGGCCGTCGGCGCCTTCCGCCTGGCGCCCAGCGGCGGGAGTACTCCCCTCACTCTCCTGACCTTCCGCGCTCTCCTGGAAGGCGATCTCCAGAGGGTAGTTCTGAAATACCACCAGGCTGTCGAAGAGCCGACGCCCCCAGGGCAGGTCGCTCCATTCCTGAATCTGCTCCGCCGCCGTGTGCTCGTGCTGCCGCAGCTCCAGCTGCCAGCGCTGGAAGGAATCCAGCCAGGAGCTCAGCGGCTCCGACTCCGGCACCGGAACCCGCACCGGCAGATTGTTGATGAACATACCCACCATGGAATCGGCCTGCTCCAGCTCGCCGGGGCGCCCGGAGACGGTGGCGCCGATGAGCGCATCGCCGCCGCCGTGAAGGCGGCTCAATAACACCCCCCAGGCAGCCTGAAAGAGCGTGCTGAGGGTCGCTCCACCGCGGCGCCCGAGGGCCTCCAGCGCCTCGAGGCGGTCGCCGTCCAGGATTTTGGAGAGCTGCGCGAAGCCCTGCTGGCGCTGGCCCCGGGGTCGGCGATCCAGCATCAGGTCCGTCACCGAGCGCAGCCCGGAGAGGCTGCGCTGCCAGAATTCCCGGGATCGACCGGGATCCTGCTTCTCCAGCCAGCCGGCAAAATCGCCGAAGGGCCGGCTGGAACCGAGCTGCGGCTCCTCACCGCCGGTCAGCGAGCGATAGGTAGAGAGCACCTCCCCCAGCACCCGGGTTCGGCACCAGCCGTCCAGCACCAGGTGATGGTGGCTCCAGATCAGACCCCATCGAGACGCCGAAGAGCGCACTAGGGTCACCCTCATGAGCGGCGCCTCGGAGAGGTCGAAACCAAGCTCTCGGTCTGCGGCGATGCGCCGCTGGAAGCGCTGATCCCACTCGCCCGCCGCAACGTCCCGCCAATCCTCCACCTTGACTGGTACCTCCACTCGGCGGCGGGCTACCTGCAGCGGACGATCCAGCCCGTCGGTGACGAAGGCGAGCCTCAGGGCCTGGTGATGAGCCGCGATTCGCTGCCAGGTCTCGACGAAGAGATCAAGGTGCAGCGCCCCCTCCAGAGTGCAGGCGATCTGCTCGAAACCCACACCGCCCCCTCGGCCCGCAGAGATCGCCGCCAGCAGCAGGTGATGCTGCAGAGGAGAGAGAGGGAAGGCGTCTTCCAGGTTGCGCGCCGCGGCCGCGGGCGAAACGCCGTCCGCGGTCGCAACGCTCTCCATCAGCCGATTCAGCGCCCCCGAATCCAGCTTCGCCAGGGGGAGATCCGCCTCGATGAGCCCGCCATGGCGAAGATCGACGCAATGCTCGGTGAGTTCCTCCAGGCGCTCCACCATGGAGGCCGCCAGCGCCTTGACGCTGGCGGAGCGATGAAATGCCGCGCTGTAGCGAACGGTGACGTGCAGACGACCGCCGGTGACGAAGCTATCGATCTCCAATAGATGCGCCCGAGAAAAGGACTCGGCGCGAGTCGATCCGGCGCTCTCCGGAGCGCCGAGGAAGGGGCTGTCCTGGGGCAGCGCCGAGTCGAGGCGACCGAGGTAGTTGAACAGCAGCTGAGGTCGCGGGGCGGCTGCCGCGGCAACCTCCCGACCGGGCTCGGATACCGACTCCCGAAGCAGCGGGAGCAGGTAGCGCAAGAGACCATAGCCTACCCCTCGCCGCGGCACCGCCCGCAGCTGGGCCTTGACCGCCAGCACCGCCGCCCGCAGATCCACCCCTTCAGTCCCGCCAGCTCCGGTCTCCCTCGAGGAGAGGGTGGAGGAGAGATCCAGCAGCACCGGGTAGAGGTAGGTGAACCAGCCCACCGTGCGGGAGAGGTCCACACCCTCGAAGAGGTCTTCCTGGCGCCCGTGGCTCTCCAGCTCGATCCAGCACCGCGGCTCGCCGGTCCAGCCCGCCATGGCGAGGGCCAAAGCGGTGAGCAGCAGATCGTTGATCTCCGTTCGATAAGCCGCCGGGGCTTGCTGCAGCAGCAGCTCGGTGCTCTCCGGGCTGAGCACCGCGGTGGTAGAGGCGAGGCTCGCGACGGTGTTCTCGCCGGGCTCGGCGGATTCGTCTACGGGCAGGCGCAGCTCGGCGGCGACGCGCTGCTGCGCTCGCCAATAGCTCGCCTCCGTGCGGCTCTCCGGCCGCTCCGCGAGTTCCTGGAGCAGGTGAGACCAGCGCGGGAAAGAGGTGGTCTTGGCGGGCAGCTCCGGAGCGCGGCCGGCCACCACCGCTTCGTAGGCTCGCTGGAGATCCTCCAGCAGGATTCGCCAGGAGATCCCGTCGACCACCAGATGGTGGATCACCAGCAGCAGGCGCCGGTACTGCTCCCTCGGCGCCGTGGCGTAGACCATGCGGAGCATCGGCCCCCGCTCCACCCGAAGACTGCGCTGGGTTGCCTCGGCGATGTCCTCGAGCTCCGCGGCACGACGCCGTGGAGCGATCTCAGACAGGTCGATGGTGATCAACGGAGCCGCCGGCGGCGACTCCAACGGCAAGATCCGCTGCTCCCAGGAGATCCCGCCGGAGGCCGAAGGCTGGCGCTCCAGCCGCAGGCGCAGCGCGTCGTGGTGGGCTATCAGCGCCCCCAACGCGGTCTCCAGAGCGACCGGCACCAGATCTTGAGCCACCGCCAGCATCAGGCTTTGATTGAAGTGGTCGAAGTTCTCCGACTCGACCTCCAAGAGCCAGTGCTGAATCGGCGTCAGGGGGAAGGCCCCGGTAACCTCAGCGACTTCCACGGGCTTCTCATCGATCCTGGTCGCCACCGCCGCGAGGGCCGCCACGGTCTCCTTCTCGTAGAGCTGAATGGCCGTGAAGCGCACCCCAGCGCGGGCCGCCCGGGCCACCGCCTGGATCGCCAGCACCGAGTCGCCACCGAGCTCGAGAAAGCGATCGTGGATGCCCACCGGGCGCTGCAGCAGCTGAGACCACACCTCTACCAGGGTGGTCTCTATCGCGTTGCGCGGGCTGGCGGAGCGCCGACCCGTCGGCGGGCTCTCCTCGCGCTCCGGGGCCGGCAGCGCCCGGCGATCGAGCTTTCCGTTGGCCGTGACGGGTAGCCGATCGAGCAGCACGAGGTGCGACGGAACCATATACGTGGGCACCCGCGCCGCAACGTGGGCGCTGAGCTCGGCGGCGTCCAGGACCACCGCACCGGATTCTGCAACGACGTAGGCCACCAGCTGCTTTCTTCCCGGCAGATCTTCCCGCGCCAGCACCACGACGTCGGCCACCGCGGGATGAGAGGCGAGGTGACTCTCGATCTCACCGAGCTCGATGCGGTATCCGCGCACCTTGACTTGGGCATCCAGACGGCCCAGAAACTCTATGTTGCCGTCGGCCCCGAACCGGGCGCGATCCCCGGTGGCGTAGAGCCGACCACCGAGTTGTCGGCTCCATGGGTCGGGGAGAAATTTAACCGCCGTAAGCCTCGGGTCCTCCGCATAGCCCGCAGCGAGACAAGAGCCGGCGATGTAGAGATCTCCGGCGACCCCGATGGGGCAAGGCCGGAGCCCGGCCTCCAGCACGTAGTACTGGGCGTTGAAGATCGGCCGCCCGTAGGGAATGCTGCTCCACTCGGTATCCACCTCGCCGACCTCGTAGACGTTGGACCACACCGTTGCCTCGGTGGCCCCGCCCATGGCAATGAGACGGGCTCCGGGGAAGGCCCCTCGGACCCGATCCGGCATCGCCACCGGGATCCAGTCTCCGGACAACAGCACGAGGCGCAGGGCGGCGGAGTCGACGGTGCCCGGCTCCGGCAGCAGCGGGGTGAGTTGCTGCAGGGCCGCCGGGGCAGAATCCCAGATCGTCACCGGCTCCGCCCGCAGAGCGTCCACTAAATGCTGGGGTTCCCGCAGCTCCTCCTCCGTCGCCACCCGAATCGAGCCACCGGCGGCCAGCAGGCCGAAGATGTCGTAAACGGAGAGATCGAAGGTCAGGGCGGTGACGAAGAGCACCCGATCCGAGGAGCCGACGCCGAAGGAAGAATTGACCCAATGGACCAGGTTCACCGCCGGGCGGTGATGCACCATCACCCCCTTCGGCTCACCGGTAGAGCCGGAGGTGAAGATGACGTAGGCGAGATCCCCGGCGGTGGTCGGGTCCCCCTCGGCCCAATCGGCAGCGGCGGCAGCGAGCTGCGGGAAATCCCACCGGCGCCAAGGTGGAGGCGAAGAGGCGTCGTCAGCGCCCTCCTGGGTGCTCTCCCCGCGGGCCTCCCCGGGGATCTCTCGGGACACTGCGGCACCGCCGAAGAGCACCACTTCCTTCAGGGTAGCGGCAGCGGCTACCCCCTCCGACTCGAGCACCGCGGCGTCGGTAATCAGGCAGCGGCAGCCCAGGCGCTCGAGGATCAGCGTGCGCCGGGCCGCGGGGAAGGTATCCGCCAGGGGAACGTAGGCGGCGCCGCTGCGGCAGACGGCGAGAGCCGCCACCACCATCCAACGACTGCGCCGCAGATGGATGCCCACCACATCCCCCCGCCCGAGCCCCAGGGAGCGCAGGTGGGCGGCCAGGCGGGCGGACTCCCGCTCCAGCTGCCGATAGGTCTGGGAGCCTTCTCGATCCAGCACCGCCAACGCCTCCGGCTGCCGTCGGGCGTTGGCGAGAAAGAGCTCCTGCAGCACTTCTCGAGAACCCTCTCCGCGGCGGCGGTCCGTATCGTTCCATTCCATCAGGCATTGATGACGCTCGGCGGCACCGATCCACGGTAGTTCCAGCACCGGAGTGCGGGGACGCTCGCTGGCGGCCTGGAGCAGGTGAGCCAGCGCCCTCAACCAGCGCTCGACGGTAGCCTCGTCGTAAAGATCACTGCAGTACTTCGACTCCAGCAGCAGCGTGTCCTGGCGGTCAGTGACGTTGAGAATCACCTCGAAGCGGGTTCCGCCGGTGGGGTTGTTGTGAACCTCCATCTCCAGGTCCCCGAGCTGCGTCTTCGCCACCGCCCGGTCGACGTTGCACACCGTCACCACCAGCGGATGCCGCCCCAAGGCCCGCTCCAGACCTAGAGCCTGGGCGAGCTCGTTGATGGACACGTATCGATGCTCGTACCCCACCAGGAGCTTGCGCTGGAGCCCGGCGAGGAAGTCGCTGAAGCTCTGGAACGGGGACTCCAGTCGACTGGCGACGGGGAGCACCGCCAAAAAGAAACCCAGCACCGGCTGCCCCTCCCCGACGGCCGACGTGGAGGGCACCCCGATCACCAGCTCCCGGGAACCGGTCAGGCGATGCAGCAGCGCGCCGTAGGCCGCCAGCATGACCGCCGCCAGCGTGACCCGTCGCCGGGCCGCCAGCTCCAGTGCCGCCCGATGCAGGGTCTGGCCGCCATCGAAGCGGCGGAAGCCACCTCGGAAACTAGTGAAGGAACCCCGGGGGCGATCGGTGGGAAAGAGCGGTGGCAGCACGCCTCTCAGCTCCTCGGTCCAGTGCTCCAGGGCCTGGCGGGAGCGCTCCTCGTCGAGTTGACGGGTGCTCTCCGCCTCTTGCAGCGCCATCAGCGGCCGACTCTGCGCCAAGGCAGCGGAGGAGGTTCCCTGGCCTGCGCCGTAGAGCTGCATCATCTCGCTGATCAAAAGGCCGATGGAGCGGCCGTCGAGGATCGCGTGCTGACAGGTCAGCACCACTCGGTGGCGCGAGTTCCCGAGGCATAGATGATGCAACCGGAAGGCCGCCGATTCGGTGGGAAAGAGTCGCCTGGAGGCCTCCGCCGTGAGCTCCTTCAGCGCCCCCGCGGCGAGCTCTCCGAGCTCTTCAAGCCCGCTGAGATCCACCGTCGGCAGCTCCACCGGCGCGGCGGCGGCGATCACCAGGACTTCCCCGCTGGGGTCGAAGCGCCCACGCAGGGCGGCGTGCCGGGCGGCGACGGCGCTCAGGCTGAGCTCCAGCAGTCGTCGATCCAGAGTCCCCCGGAGATCGAGGACCACCGCCTCGTGGTAGGCCCGGGCGGTGTCTTCGTCCTGCTGGGTGAGGGCCCACAGCTGCTGCTGCGCCGGGGTCGCCGGCACTCGCTGGAGCGCCGCAGGCTCCGGCGCCCGCTGAGATCCACCGCAGTCCGCAGCCAGGTCCGCGCGGTGATGCGGATCCGTCGGCGGCAAGGATCCTGACTGCGGCGCTGCGGGGGAAGCGCTCTCGCCGTTACCATCGAAGGCTCCGGCGACGTCGCCGGCACGGCCGCCGCTGGGCGCCGAAGAACCGCCCTCCCCTCCCGGCAGGAAGCCGCCTTGGCGCAGGTCCACGACGGCTCCCTGCACCGCCTCGCCGAGGCGCTCAAGATCTTCCTCCGAGTGGACGGTGGAGAGAAAGCAGGTGCGCCCTTCCCAAGTGAAGATTCCCCGCAGCAGCAGGTAATAGAAGAAGAGGTTCGCCCACAGCGCTCCCGGCGGCGGCACGATGCGGAAGAGGGAGCCGAAGTGCACCACCTCCAGAGGCACGTCCTGATCGCGGAAGAAAGCGTTGAGCCGAATGGCGAGCCGAGCGGTCCGCTGGTTGAGCTCGTCCTGGAGCTTCGGCCCGCGCTCCTCCATACGCTGGAGCGCCGCCCGGGCCGCCGCCATGGTGAGGGGATGCTTACAGAAGGTGCCGGCGAAGAAGGTCTTGTCGGTCTGCGGATAGGAGCGATCCCCGAAGCGCCACACGCCGCCGTCGATGGCGTCCATGTATCGCCCGCTGCCGGCGACGACGCCCACCGGCATGCCGCCGCCCACCACCTTGCCGTAGGTCACCAAATCCGCCTCGATACCGAACCATGCCTGGGCGCCGCCGGGATGAATTCGGAACCCGGTGATCACCTCGTCGAAGATCAGCGCGCTGCCGGATTCTTCGGTGATCTTCCGCAGCTGATGGAGGAAGCGCCTCGGCTGAAGGTCCGGCCGTCGGCTCTGCACCGGCTCCACCAACACCGCCGCAAGCTCGCCGCCGAGCTCCTCGATGGCGTCCAGGGCGGAGTCCTCCCCGTAGGGCAGGACGAGGATGTCCTTGGCAGTGTTGATGGGAATCCCCGGCGCCAGCGGCCGTCCGGGGCCTGGAGCCCCGGTGAGGGTGCCGCGGGCTAGGACGACATCGGAGGTACCGTGGTACGAGCCAGAAAACATCGCGATTCGGTCGCGGCCGGTGGTCGCCCGGGCCAACCGCAGGGCGGTCATCACCGCCTCCGTGCCGGTGTTGGCGAAGGTCACCCGCTCGACCCCGGTGAGCCGGGCGATGGAAGCCGCTACTTCCCCGGCGATATCGCTCTGGGGGCCGAGATGAATACCGGCCTCCAGCTGCTCCCCCAGGGCGTCGAAGATGAAGTCCGGAGCGTGACCGAAGAGGTTGACGCCGAAGCCCATGGCGAAGTCGAGGTACTCGTTGCCGTCGACGTCCCAAAGCCGCGAGCCCCGGGAGCGCTCGACGGTGATCTGGTAGACCAGCTCCTTCCACAGCATTCGGAAGTCCACCGAGGCGCGGTTGTCCGCCCACACTTCGCGCTGCTGGTCAGCAAGAGCCTTGGAGCGCCGGGTACGCTCGGTGTAGCCCGCCACCAGCGCCTCTAGGGCGCGCTGCTGCCGCGGGGTCAGCACCTCGTCGCCGCCGATGTCCAGCGGCTGGAAGGGGCCCAGGGCCTGCCCTCGGCCCACATCCTCGCCTCCCTGCACCGGCTCGGGAACAGGCCCAGTAGAAGACGCCGTAGGGGGCCCAGAAGAGGGCCCAGGAGCGGATCCTGAGCCCGCGGAGAGAGAGCACTCGGCGGCCGGCGGAGGAGCGGGGGGCGGCGCGGAGGCGGCGGTGGACCGCGCCATCGCTCCAGGGCCTGCCTCGGAAGCTGCTCCGGAAGCAGCGCCAGGAGCAGTGACGGCAGCAACGGCAGCAACGGGAAGCTCCAGAGCAGCAGCCTCGGTCCCCAAGAGGTGGGCCGTCAGAGTGCGCAGAGTGGAGAGGTCATCCATCAGCCTTGCCAGCGGTACCGTGCGCCCGATCTCCTCCTCCAGGGCCTGGGAGAATTGCACCAGGAGCAGGGAGTCCACCCCCGCCTCCGGGAAGGGCACGTCCCATTCGATTTGCTCCGCCGGCACGCCGGCGAGGCGCTCGACGATGCCCAGCACCGTGCTCGCCACTGGCGGCAGCTCGGCGATCGCCGCCGAGCCCGCCGCGGGAGTTGCAGCACCAGCCGAGATGGCCGCCGGCGCCCCTTCCACCTCCGCGGCGCTGCGCTGCGCCGCCGACCGCGCCACCAGAGCGGGAGCCGCGGCCCCCGCTTCGGGTCCGAAGCGCCCGCCCTCGAAGGGGTAGGTCGGCAAAGGGACGCGCCGGCTACCCTCCGGGCGCCGCCACCGCACCTCGCAGCCCGCCAGCCAGAGATCGGCGACGGCATCGTCCAGCACCCGATCTCCGTTGCCAAGGGCGGGAACCACGGTACGCCGTCGCGCCTCCGGCAGCTGGCGCAGGAAATTGGTCAACGCTCTCCCCGGGCCGACCTCCACCATCACCCGTCGGGGCGAGGAGAGGATTTCCGCGGCCCCCTCGGCGAAGCGCACCGGCTCGCGCAGATGGCGCACCCAATAGTCCACGCTCGTCGCCTCTTCGGGACGGATCCAAGTGCCCGTCAGGGTGGAGATATAGGGACGCCGCGGGGACTTGAGATCGAGGCTGCGCAGGAATTCCCGAAAGCGTTCCAGCATCGGATCCATGCACTCGGAATGGAAGCCGTGGGAGGTCCGCAGGGGACGGCTACGAACGCCTAGCTGATCGAGCTTCTGGCGTAGCGCCTCCATAGCTTCCTCGGTGCCCGAAAACACCACCCGCGACGGGGCGTTGACCGCCGCTAGGCTGCGACCCGGCGCGATGAAGGCCTCCGCCTGCTCGCGGCTCAGCGGCGCCGCGAGCATCGCACCGCGAGGCAGCTCCCCCATCCACTGACCCCGCCGGGCTACGGTACGCACAGCGTCCTCGAAGCTCAAAACTCCCGCCAGGCAGGCCGCCACCATCTCGCCGATGGAATGGCCGATCATCGCGTCCGGCCTCAGCCCCCGCTCCTCGAGACAGCGAGCGAGGCCGTAGGCGACCACGAAGAGAGCCGGCTGCGCCAGCTCAGTGCGCTCGATGGCGGCCTGGGCGGCGGCCGTCTCTCGCTCCGTAGCCGACTCCGGCGCCCACAGCAGCCTGCGTTCCAGGGCGCTGGCGGTATCGCCGTGATAGTCGTCCCGCAGCACCCCGAGGGCCTGATCGAAGAGCTCTCGGAACAGCGGCTCGTGGCGATAGAGCCCCGCCGCCATGCCCGGGCGCTGAGCCCCTTGGCCGGGGAATAGGAAGGCCACGGTGGGCACATTCTCGGGGGCCAGGCCGCCGCGCAGACGAGCGCCATCCCGCCGCTCCAGGATCTCGGCGGCGGCCTCCCCATCGCTGGCCCACAGGGCCCGGCGATGAGAGAAGGAATGCCGCCCCCGCTGCAGGGTATGGGCCACGTCCCGCAGATCCACCGTGGTGGATTCCCGCAGATGCTGGGCCAGGCGGTCCGTCATTCGCTCCAGCGCCGACTCGGTGCGGGCCGAGAGCAGCAGCAGCTGGGCCTCGGTGGACGTCTCCCGAGGCGGCGGCTGAGGAGCTTCCTCGAGGATGGCGTGGGCGTTGGTGCCGCCGATACCGAAGGAGGACACCCCCGCCCGCCGGGGGGTCTTTCCCGCCGGCCAGGGAGTAGCCCGCTGAACCACGTCAAAGCCCCCGCTGGCGAAGTCGATGGCCGGGTTGGGAGTGTGGAAGTTGCGGCTCGGCGGCAGCGCTCCTCGCTCCAGGCAGAGCACCGTCTTGATCAGGCCAGCCACCCCGGCGGCGGCATCCAGGTGACCGATATTGGTCTTGATGGACCCCAGGGCACAGCCGGAGCCGTCAGCAGTCCTCGCTACACCGAGGGCCTGGGTCAGCGCCGCCACCTCGATGGGGTCTCCCAGCGGAGTGCCGGTGCCGTGGGCCTCCACGTAAGAGATGGTCTCCGGCGCCACCCCCGCCATCTCCAGAGCCGCGCAGATCACCGCGCTCTGGCCCTCGGCGCTGGGCGCGGTGAAGCTCATCTTCTCCGAGCCATCGTTGTTGATCGCCGAGCCCGCCAGCACCGCGCGAATCACGTCTCCATCACGGCGCGCATCGACGAGGCGCTTGAGCACTACCACCCCCACCCCTTCGCCAGACACGGTGCCCTTCGCCGCGGCATCGAAAGCCCGGCACTCGCCGTCCGGCGACAGAATCATGCCCTCGGTATATCGGTAGCCGGTCACCCGCGGATAGCCCACCGAGACGCCCCCGGCGAGGGCCATCCCGCACTCGCCGCGGCGCAGGCTCTCGGCGGCCAGGTGGATCGCCACCAGGGAGGTCGAGCAGGCGGTCTGTACGGTGACCGCCGGCCCCCGAAGGCCGAGCTTGAAGGCCACCCGGGTGGCGAGGAAGTCCTTGTCGTTGTTCACCAGGGTCTGGAATCCACCGGCCATGCCCTGGCGCTGCTGCACGTGGAGCCAATAGCTGCTGGCGCTCGATCCCGCGAAGACCCCCGTCGCGCCAGCGTTCTTGGGGTCGTAGCCGGCGCTCTCCAAGGCCTGCCAGGAGGTCTCCAGGAAGAGACGGTGCTGGGGGTCTAGCAGCTCCGCGTCCCGGGGCAGAACGTCGAAGAGCTCGGCGTCGAAGCGCTCCACGTCGTCGAGCACCGCCCGGGCCGGCACGTAGCGAGGGTCCGCCACCAGCTCGGCACGGATCCCCGCTTCCAGCAGCTCGCTCTCCGAAAAGCGGCGAATGCCGCTCTGCCCGGCGACCAGCAGCGCCCACAGCTGATCCAGATCCGCGGCACCGGGGAAGCGCCCGGCGAGACCGACGATGGCGATGGCGCCGGAGCTCTCCTGCGGCCGGCGGCGCCGGGCGAGAGAAGGCTCCAGCCCCGCCGCGCCGGCCCCTTCGCCGTCCTCTTCGTCCCCCTGTGTTGACGCCAGCCGTTCTGCGAGGGAGGCGATGGTCGGATGTCGAAATAGATCCACCAGCTCCAGGCGCTGCTGGAAGCGCTCCTCGATACTCCGCCGCAGCCGCATCAGCAGCAGCGAGTGGCCCCCGAGATCGAAGAACGAGCGATGCACCCCCGGCGCTTCGATGTCGAGGATCTCGGCCCATAGCTCGGCCAGACACCTCTCTACCTCGGAACGCGGCGTGACGACGTCCGCCGCCGCCAGCTCCGGCTTCGGCAGCGCCCCGCGATCGACCTTGCCGTTGGCGTTGAGGGGCAGGGCGGGGAGCACCACCCATTCCTGCGGAACCATGACCTCCGGAAGCCGCTGGCGCAAGGGCTCTAGCAGCTCGTCCCGTCGTTCCTGCAGCTGCTTAGCGGAACTCTCGGGAGCGGGAGAGAGATAGGCCACAAGCCGGTCGCCGCCGCCCAGGGAATGTACCGCCGCCACCGCATCGGCCACCCCCGGCAGCTCCCTCAGCGCACTCTCGATCTCCCCCAGCTCGATTCGGAAACCGCGAATCTTGACCTGATGATCGAAGCGGCCGAGGAAGTGGAAGCGCCCATCCGCCAGCTGACGGCAGCGATCTCCGGTGCGATAGAGGCGAGCCCCACCGCGGCCAGAGAAGGGATCCGGGCGGAAGCGATCGGCGGTCAGCGCCGGACGGCCGCGATATCCCCTCGCCAGGCCGCGGCCGGCGATCACCAGCTCTCCCACCGCTCCCAGCGGCAGCGGCTGCAGCCAGGGTCCGACACAGTACACGGCGGTCCCTTCGATGGGGCGGCCGATGGGCATCCAGCCGCTGCCCTCGACCCCTTCCACCCGCTGCCGGGTAGACCACACGGTGGTCTCGGTGGGGCCGTAGAGGTTCCACAGTTCGCCGTCTCCTTTTCTCAGCAGATGGGCGAGATCGCTCCCCAGGGCTTCCCCACCGCAGAAACGGCGCAGCCCGGGGGGCGGCCCCCCGGCCTCCGTCACTAATCGCCAGCTGGCGGGCGTTCCCTGCATCGCCGTGACCCGATGCTCCTCCATCAGCCGCAGCAGGGCTTCTCCGTCTCGCGTGCTGGCGGTGCTGGCCATCACCACGGTGGCCCCCAGCACCAGGGGCAGCAGCAGCTCGAGGGCGGCGATATCGAAGGTGAGCGGGGTGAGAGCCAGAATGCGATCCTCAGGGGCCAGCCCGGGGCGATGGCTCATCGCCTGCAGGAAGGCGTCCAGGGCGCCGTGGGAGACCTCCACCCCCTTCGGCCGTCCGGTGGATCCAGAGGTGTAGAGCACGTAGGCCAGGCGGCAGGAGTCGAGGCTCCCGGCGCCGGCCGGCAGCGCGAAGTCATCCGCCACCGAACCAGGATCAGCGGCGGCACCGACAGGCTGGATCTCCAGCACCGAATCCAGCTCCAGCTGATCCGCGGCGAGCCGCGCGCCGACGGCGTCCACCACCGCCACCCGGGCGCCGCTGTCGCCGACGATGAGCTGCAGTCGATGCAGCGGGTGGGAAGGATCCAGCGGCACGTAGGCCGCCCCCGCCATCATGGTGCCGAGCAGAGCGATGAGCGACTCCGCTCCGCGATCGCAGATCACCAGCACCGGCTGTTCGGGCTCTACCCCAGCGCTCTCCAGGCGCAGAGCCAGGGCCGCGGCGCGGGCCGTCAGCTCGCCGTACGTGAGATTCGACCCCGACTCGGTGATCACCGCCGTATCCGCCGCCCGGCGCCGCGCCTGGTGCAGCACCCGCTGGGGCACCGCCGCCGGCTCTACCGCCACCGCCCCGTCGTTCCACTCCAGCAGCAGCTGATGGCGCTGCGCCTGCGACAACAGATCGGGCTCCAACACGAGTCGCTGCTCCTCGGCGGTAGTGATGCTCAACAGTCGACGATAGATCCGCGCCCAGCGGCGGGCCGTCGTGGGGTCGAGGAGATCGGTGGAGAACACCATCTCCCCTCTCACCTCCGCGTCCTCCTGCCCGAGGGTCAGCACGAGATCGAATTGAGCCGCCTCGTCTCCCCCCTCGATGGGGGCGAGGGTGAGCTCGCCGAGGGAGCGAGTGGTGCCCGCCAGCCCCTTGGCCTGGGGTGTGTTCTGGAAGGTGAAGAGCACCTGGAAGATCGGGTTGTACCCCAGGTTGCGCTCCGGCTGCAGCTGCTCCACCAGATGCTCGAAGGGCATGTCCTGATGAGTTTGGGCACCGCGCACGACCCGGCTCAGGCGCTGCACCAATGCCTCGAAGGTGGGGCCGTCCCCGATGCTGGAGCGCAGCACCAAGGTGTTGACGAAGACGCCGATGAGGGAGCGCACATCGTCGTTCTCCCGCCCCGCTACGGGAGTGCCGAGGAGCAGGTCATCCTGTCCCGAAAGCCGGTGCAGCAGGGCCGCCCAGGCGCTCAGGAGCACCGCGTAGAGAGTGGTTTTATGCTCCCGCGCCAGCGCCTCACAGGCCGCCGTGAGGGGCTCGTCCAGGCGCACTGCGACGCTGCCGCCGCGGAAGCTCTGGACCACAGGCCGCGGGCGGTCGAAGGGCAGCTCCAGTACCTGCGGGGCTCCCTCGAGACGGGGCAGCCAATAGTCCAGCTGGCGCTCCAATTCTCCCCCGGCGAGCCACTGACGCTGCCACAGCGCATATTCGCCGTATTGCATCGAGAGTCGCGGCAGGGCGCTGCGATCTCCGATGGCGTAGGTGCGGTACAGAGCCGCCAGCTCATCCATCAACAGAGTCAGGGACCAGCCGTCGGACGCCACGTGATGCATGGTGACGAGAAGTACGTAGCGCCATCGTCCTTCCAGGATCAGACAGCAGCGCCACGGGGCGTCCCGGTGAAGCCGAAAGGGGATCTGCGCTTCTCGGCGGGCCAGCTGTCGAGCGTACCGCCGGGTTGCAGAATCGCTCAGCCCCCGCAGGTCCACCACCGGGAGATCCGCCGCCGAGGGAGATCGATACACCCGCTGAGCCGCCTCTCCGGGGGCCGAGCTGTCGCGATGGAAGGTGGAGCGCAGCACCTCATGCCGGCCCGCGATGTCTCTCAGGGCGAGGGCCAGCGCCTCGGTATTCAGCAGCCCCTCCAGGCGAATCGCCACCGGCAGGTTGTAGGCCGGAGAATCCGGCGCCAGCTGCGACAGGAACCAAATCCGCGACTGGGCGAAGGAGAGAGGGTAGCTCTTCCACTCCTGCGGGCCCTGCCGCGGGTCTTGCTGCAGGCCCGACTCGCCGTCGATGGGATACGACGATCTCATGCTGACTCTCCCGCCGATGCGATGCCTGCGGCTGCGCCCCAGAGCTCAACGGTCCCCGAATTGCCGCAGCGGAGCGTCGGCGCCTCGGCGGGTCGCCGTCGGCGGCCGCCGCCGAGATTCAAGCCGACTTCGCGAAACCTGATCACCGGGCCGCCTCCCTCTCTCGCTGCTCCTGTCCTTCCTGCTGCTCCTGCCCTTCCTGTCGATCGGGGGTAGGCTCCGAGGCCTGATCTTCCAGCTCCCGCTGCAGGCTCTCGGCGCTCCGCGCGACGCCAGCGATGGTGGGCCCATGGAGCAGCGCCGATAGCGGCAGGTCGACGCCCAGCTCCCGGCGCAATTTGGTCATCAGCTCCGTGGCCAGCAGCGAATCGCCGCCCAATTCGAAGAAATCGTCGTCGATGCCGATGTCCTCGTACCCCAGATGCTGACGCCAAATCTCGGCGATGCGGCCCTGCAGGGGAGTCTCCACCGCCCGAAACGCCGTCGGCAGCGTCGGGCGATCGCGACCGGACTCGGATCGCTGCTGCTCCCCGGCGGCCCGCCCCAGGCTGCGCTGCCGCCGCTCTTCGAAGGCCCGGGCGGCGATCAACACCCGAGGCTCTCCGCTGGCGGCGAGGAGTCGGTCCAGCAGCCCGAGAGCCTCGGCGGGGCGCAGCGCTCCGTCCAGCGGAGTCTCCACGTCGTCCCGCAGATCCCATCCGTCCCAGGCGACGCTGACCCAGGGCACGCCGTCCCGCAGGCTCTCGCGCTGAGCGAAGGCGTCCATAAAGCGATTGGCGGCGGCGTAGGGGCCGAACCCGAGACCCGCCAGCTCCGAAGACAGAGAGGAAAAGGCGACGTGCAGCTCCACCTCGGAACTCCACTCCGCGTGGCGCAGGATTTCCGTGAGGTTCTCGATCCCCTGGGCCTTCGCCCGGAAATGGGTTTCGAAGACCTCCCGGCTGGCGCTCTCCATCAGCGGGAAGTAGCCCGGATCCGTGGTGCCGGCAAGATGATAGATGCGCGTTATCGAGCCGAGCTCACGGCGGGCGGAATCCAGCCCGCGGCGCATCGCCGACAGGCTCGCCACGTCCCCGGGAATCACCACGACCTGTCCCCCGGTGTCCTCTTCGATGCGGCGCACCGCCAGGATGCGGCGGCTGACGACGTTGTTCTCACCCCGCATGGCAAGCCAATCGTCCCAATCCGACCGCCCCGGAAAGAGGCCCCGATGAAGCAGCGCGCAGGCCTTCACCCAGTTTTGCAGCAGGTGCTTCGCCAGCACCAATCCCAGCCGGCCGAGACCACCAGTGATCAGCGCGCCGCCACCGGTCGCGCCGCGCTCCTGGGTCGAGGAAGTCTGCGCTGAGGCGGGGGGCGGCAGCTCGAGGGGCTGGAACACCGGCAGCCAGCGTCGGCGCCCCTCTAGGGCCACTTCCGACGCCTCGCCGGCCGCCAGCTCCGCCAGCACCCGGGGAATCTCCACCGCACGCCGCGGGCCGATCTCCACGATCTGCACCTCGGAATCCGCCAGCTCCTGGGTCAGCGACCGCAGCGCCGCCACAACGGCGCTGGCGCCGGGATCGAGGTCCTCTTCCCACGGTCCCAGCAGGCCGCTACCCACCAGGCAGTAGCGGCGAATCGCCCCGCTGCCGGTGGTGGCGGCAAGCACGGCATCCACCGGATCGAAGAAACGATCCTCTAGACGATCTTCCAGGGTGGCCGCGGCCCCTTCTCGGTCCCGCTGAGCCCAGCGCAGATCCACCGCGAAGCGCTCCCGGGGACCGGCGTCGGCCTCCGCCGCGGAATCGGCAGGCTCGGTCTTCGTCTCACCTTCCGCCAGCGCCGTCATCAGCTCCCGCCACTGCGCCGCGATCTTGGGGTCCAGGGTAAATCGTCCCTCGCCCTCTCGCCGCAGCCCGGCGTCGGCGGCGCATCGTACCCGAATCGGCGCGCCCCCAGCGGCTTCCAGCGCCTGCGCTAATCGCTCCGCCCACGGGGTCTCGTCCATCAGCAGCACGGCATTCAGCAGCCCCGCCGGCAGCTCTACCGGAAGCCTCGATGCCGCGGGCCGCCAACCGGGCACCACGGCGGTGAGCCCCCGGCTCGCGACGGGCGGCGCCACGGATTGCGCCGTGTGGTCGTCGAGCCAGAAGCGGCGGCGCTCGAAGGGATAGGTCGGTAGCGACACCCGCCGATGGCTGCGGTGCAGGTCTCGGGTCCGCAGCTCGACACCGTGCAGCCACAGCTGGGCCAGAGTCTCCGTGCCGTCGAAGTCTCCGGAACGGCCAGCGGAGATCACCGCCGGGCGAGACTGATGACGCCGGCTGAGACGCGCCAGCGTCTCCCCCGGCCCAACATCCACCAGCGCCCAGCGGCGACCGTCCTGCAGTGTGTCCAAGGCGGCGGCGAAGCGCACCGGCTCGAGCATGTGCCGCCGCCAATAGGAGGGATTCTCGATCTCCTCCAGTCGTGCCCAATCTCCGCTCAGGGTCGAGAGATAGGGAATCTGCGGCGCCCTCAGCGTGACCTTCTCCATGTGGGCCTCGAGGGCTTTCGCCGCCGATGTCATGAGTGGCGAATGGAAGGCGTGGGAGGTCTCCAGCAGGCGGCAGGAAATACCGCGCTGCTGCTCGAGAAGTCGCCGCACCTCAGCGATCGCCGCCGCGCTGCCGGAAAGCACGCAGCGGCGGTCGGAATTGATCGCCGCCAGATTCACGTCCTCCGGCAGCTCCTGCTTCAGCTTCTCGAGGGCCTCGGGGCCCAGGGCCACGGCGAGCATCGAGCCCTCCGGACACTCGGCCATCCACCGGGCGCGCATCGCCACGGTGCCCAGGGCATCTTCCAGCGTCAGCACCTCGGCCAAGCAGGCGGCGACGTATTCCCCCAGGCTATGGCCGAGGATCGCCGCCGGACGCAGCCCCTGAGCGAGAAGCTGGCGAGCGGCCACATAGCTGCTGATGAAGAGGGCCGGCTGAGCGACCCGGGTGGAGCGCAGAGCCTCGGCGCTATTCTCGTCCTCGGGTGAGGCGTGAACCAGGAGATCCCGCAAGTCGAGACCCAGCTGCTGCGCCACCAGGGCGCAGCAGCGGTCGATGAGCTGGCGCGCTTCGGCCTCGCGCCGGTAAACCGAGGCGAGGGCACCGGGGCGCTGGGTTCCCTGCCCCGGAATCAGCAGGCCGCAGGGCACCGAGGCCCCGTCCACAAAAGCGCGAAGAATTCGCTTCGAGCGGCGCACCGCCAAGGTTCTCAACGCCTCTTCGCGGCCCCAGCAGCGCAGAGCGAAACGGTGTCCAAAGGCCCGCCGCCCGGCATGGAGAGTGAAGGCGACATCCCTCAAATCCTTGTCGCGATGACGGTGGAGATCGATCATCAGGCGATTCGTCGCTTCGTCGAGGGCGCTCTCGGTGCGCGCCGAGAGCAGCAGGAGATGCTCCCGGGGAGCCCCCTGGGAAGCCCGAGGAGCAGCGGCCGGGGCCTGCTCCACCACCACGTGAGAGTTGGTTCCGCCGATGCCGAAGGAGGACACCCCGGCCCGGCGGAGCCCGCCACCCTGGGGCCAGGGCTTGGCCCGAGACGGCACCCGCAGCTTCGCCGACTCCAGATCGAGACCGGGATGGGGGCTCTCGAAGTGCGCGCTGGGAGGCAGCACCCCCCGCTCCATGGAGAGCACCGCCTTGATCAAGCCCGCCACCCCCGCAGCGGCGTCCGCGTGGCCGATATTGGTCTTCACCGACCCCAGCAGCACGGGCTGCTGCCGCTGCCGGCGAGAGCCAAAGACCTTGCCCAGCGCCGCCACCTCCACGGAATCCCCCAGCGCGGTGCCGGTGCCGTGGGCCTCCACGTAATCGACGGAATCCGCGCTCCAGCCCGCCTGGGCGAGGGCGGCGGAGATCACCTGCACTTGCCCGTCGACGCTGGGAGCCGTATAGCCCACCTTATGGGCGCCGTCGTTGTTGATCGCGGAACCGCGGATCACCGCCCGAATGTCGTCGCCGTCGGCGATCGCGTCGGCGAGGCGCTTGAGGGCGACGATGCCCACCCCCTCGCCGGGCACCGTGCCCGCCGCCCGGTGATCGAAGGCCCGACAATGCCCGTCCGGGGAGCTGATGCCCCCTTCCTGATACGAATAACCCCGCTTGCGCTGTTCCCCCACCGAGACGCCGCCCGCCAGGGCGATCTCGCACTCCCCCTGAATCAGGCTCTGGCAGGCGAGATGGACCGCCACCAACGAGGTGGAACAGGCGGTCTGTACATCCACGCTGGGGCCCCGCAGGTCGAGCTTGTAGGACGCCCGGGTGGTGAGAAAGTCTTTATCGTTGGCCATCGTCGCCTGATAACCGCCGACCGCCGCCATCGCCCTGGGGTCCGTCACCAGACGCAGCCCATAGGTGCTCAGGGAAGTGCCGGCGAAAATGCCTACGGCGTCGCCGCGGGGATCTCCGTAGCCGGCGTCCTCGAGGGCCTCCCAGGCGCATTCCAGGAACAGGCGCTGCTGCGGATCCAGCGCCCGGGCCTCCGCCGGGCTCATGTCGAAATGCTCGGCGTCGAACCACTCCGCCCGCCCCAAAACGCCAGCGACGGGCACGAAATGGGCGTCCTCAACGCTGCTTCGAGGTACGCCAGCGGCCACCATCTCCTCCGTCGAGAAGCGGCTCAGACCTTCCCTGCCGCGATACAGCAGCTCCCAGAACTCTTCGAGATCGGCGGCGCCGGGAAAGCGGCCGGCGAGGCCGATGATGGCGACGCCGTCGCTGATCCTGGAGGCCGGCGCCCCAGCGCCGCGGGCCGCGATGCTCCCCGCCTCGGCTCCGTGGCTCGCCTCTTCGACCTCCGTCGCCAGCGAATCCTGAGCCGCCGCCGGCTCTTCCCCGCCCTCTGCCAGATGCCGCGCCAGGTCCACCACGGTGGGATGCCACAGCAGATCCACCAGCTCCAGCGGACGGCCGAGACGATCCCGCAGCAGGCTCTGCACCTGCATCAGGCGTAGGGAATGTCCCCCGACCTCGAAGAAGTTTTCGTCCCGCCCCACCGACTCCAGGCCCAGGACCTCGCACCAGGTTTCGGCGATGGTCGACTCCAGCTCGCCGACGGGCGCCGCCGCGTCGCCACCGTCGGGAGCGCTCTCCGGCAGGGCGTTGCGGTCGATCTTGCCTCCGGGAGTCCGGGGCAGCTCCTCCAGGCGAATCAGCTGGCTGGGAACCATGTATTGGGGCAGTCGGTCGAGAAGGTGATTCCGCAGCGCCTCATGATCCGGAGAGGTCGCCTGCGGATCGGGAGCCCACCAGCCCATCAGCACCCCGCCCCGACGGGCGTCCACCGCCGCCTCCGAAACCCCCGGATGAGATCGCAGCGCGCTCTCCACCTCCCCCGGCTCGATGCGGTATCCGCGAACTTTCACCTGGCGATCCACCCGGCTGAGAAATTCGATCTCGCCGTTGTCGCGATGGCGGCCGAGGTCGCCGCTACGGTAGAGCCGCGCTCCGGCGGCGCCGAAGGGGTCCGGCACGAAGCTCGCCGCGGTGCGGCCGGGACGGGCCAAATATCCCCGGGCCAGGCCTTCTCCGCCGATGACGATCTCCCCCGGCAGCCCGGAGGGCACCAGCTCCAGCTTCGGGCTCAGCACATAGACGCGCTTGTCCGCCACCGGATAGCCGATGGAGGGAATGCCCTGCCCCGCGCTGCAGCGAATGTAGCTGGCGCAGACAGAAGCCTCCGTCGGGCCGTAGGCGTTGAGAAAACGCCGCTTCGGCGCCCAGCGATGCAGGATGTCCTCGGTGCAGGCTTCGCCAGCGGAGATGATCGAGCTCAGGATCTCGGGATCCACCGCCGGCAGCACGGCGAGGGTGGACGGCGGCGCGATCAGGCTGTTGACCCCCAGGCCCTCGATGAGCGCCTTGAGCGGCTCCCCCGGCAGTCGATCCTGCTCCTGCGACAGCACCAGCGTGCCCCCAGCCCCCAGGCCGGAGACATATTCCGCCACCGAGGCGTCGAAGCTCGGCGAGGCGAAGAGCAGAATCCGTCGGGACGGGGCGACGATCTCCATATCGTCGATGAAGAGCCCGGCCATATGATCCAGCGCTCGCCGCGAAATCCCCACTCCCTTCGGCACCCCCGTCGATCCGGAGGTGTAGATGATGTAGGCGAGATCCTGAGGGTCGCAGCTCGCCGGCTCCGAGGCCGCCCCGCCGGGGGGCGGAGCGTCGAAGGGATCCGGCACTTCGAAATGGGCAATCCCGGCGTCCCGGGCAGAGGCTAGGAGTGAATGATCCCTGGTTTCCGACGTGTTCAACACCACCGCCACCGCGGCATCCTGCAACATGAACTCGAGGCGCTGCAGCGGCCAGTCCGGATCCAGCGGCAGATACGCCGCACCGATCCTCAGGGCCGCCAGCACCGCCACCGGCAGCTGTCCACAGCGGCCCATCAACAGCGCCACCCGCGGCTGTTCCCCCGCGGGCTTTCCGGCCAGGGCGGCGGCGAGCTGATCGCCCAGCGCCGCGGCGGCGAGGTTCAGTTCGAGGTAGCTCAGGGTGCGTTCCGCCGCGCCGTCCCCGCCCTTGCTTCCCTTCACCAGGGCGGGGCGCTGGGGGCTTTGCTGCACCACCTGCCGGAAGCGCTCCAGGAAGCCAGCCCCGCGCCCCGCGGGCTCCTTCCCGGCCACCGCTTCATCAGCGACGAGGGCTCTGGGGGAACGGCTCCATTCTTCTACCAGCTGTCGTCGCTCAGCGCCGGTGACTTCGAAGAGGGAACCCACGGTGGTGGCGCCATCGGCCCGGGCCAGGCGCCGAAACAGGTCCTCGAGACGATCCAGCAGCCCGTGGACCTCGGTTTCCGTCATCCGGCTGTGGAGAAATACCGCCCGCAGCAGCAGCTGCTCCCGCGGCGCCACCCCCAGGGTCAGCGGGTAATTGGTGCGCTCCAGCACATCCGGCGCCCGCAGCGTCAGAGTCGATACCCGTTCCGCTTCCTCTTCCCCGTCGCCGGTCTGGGGGAGCGGGTAATTCTCGAACACCAGCAGAGTCTCGAAGAGGGGCCACCCCGGCGGGGTGGCGGCGAGGCCCTGAACCTCCACCAGGGGGGTCCACTCGTAGCGCAGGCGCTCGTTCTGATCTCCCTGGAGACGCCGCAGCCACTCCATCACCGGCAGCTGCGCCGGCAGCTGGACCCGCACCGGCACCGTGTTGATGAACAACCCCACCATCGCCTCGACGCCGGTCAGCTGCGCCGGCCGGCCGGAAGCCGTGGCGCCGAACACCACGTCCCGGCTGCCGGTGTAGAGAGCTAGGGCCAGGGCCCAGGCGGCCTGCACCGTGGCGTTCAGGGTGGCCCGGCTGCGCCGCGCCAGCTCCCCCAGCGCCACCGTGGTGTCCCGATCCAGCGCGCGGTTGATGATCCTGCCGGAATCCGTCTCCGGGCTGGGGGGCGATGGCGGGAAGGGGGTGGGGACCTCGAAGCCCTGCAGCGCGCGGCGCCAATACTCCAGCGCCCGATCCTTCTGCTGCCGTCGCAGCCACAGGATGTAGTCCTTGTAGGGACGACGCTGGGCGAGGGATACGGAGACGCCGGACTCCAGGCCGCGGTAGACCGTGAAGACCTCTTCCAGCACCATCGGCACCGACCAGCCGTCCAGCAGCAGGTGAGGGTAGGTCCACAGGAAGGTGTGGCGCCGCGGCCCGCGGCGAAAGAGAGTCAGCCGCAGCAGCGGCACCTGATCTAGAGAGAACCCCCGCGCCAGGTCTTCCTCTAGCCAGGCGCTCCAGCGCTGATCCGCTCCAGCCTCCGCCAGCGAGCTCCAATCCTCGACCCGCACCTCGATGGTGAGACGGCGATGGACCAACTGCACCGGGTGACTGAGGTCCTCCCAGGCGAAGGCCGTGCGCAGCACCGGATGCTGATCCACCACCCGCTGCCAGGCCTGGCGGAAGAGAGCGACCTGCAGCTCCCCCTCCAGCTCGCAGTGGAATTGCTCCAGGTAATGCCCCGAAGACGGATGCTGCTGCATATGGAAGAGCATCCCCTGCTGCAGGGGGGAAAGAGCATAGAAGTCTTCGAACTTTTCGCGGTTCATTCGGGTCTCTCGATTCGGCTCAGCTCAATCGTTCGAAGAGCCGGCTAATTTCATCGTCGCTGAGATCCACCGCAGCGGCGGCGTCTTCGGCGGCGTCTTCAGCCCCGAGATCCGGCAGTCGGGTCGCGGGATCCAGGCAGAGGGTCACCAGGGTCGAAACTTGGGCGCAGAAGCCCGATGCGAGGCCCTGCACCCAGGCGGGGTCGAGGTCCTCGCCGTAGGTCCAGGAAACGTGCAGGCAGCCCTGCAGCACCCGCGCGTCCACCGCCAGCCGGGGCCAGCGCTCGGCGTCGGGGTCGATGGACTCGCCGATCCGGTCGCTGCCGGGCACCAGAGGGAGCTCCGCCGGCAGGGCGCGATCCAGCTGCCCCAGGTAGTTGAAGGCGATCTCCGGCTCCGGCCGCGCGGCGAGGGTGGCGCGATCCTGCGCCGCACCGAAGCCCCAGCGCAGCAACCCGTAGCCCACCCCCTCCCCGGGAATGCGCCGCAGCGCGTCCCGGCAGCGGGCCAGATCCTCTTCGGCTCCGCCTTCGGCGCTGCCCTCGAGGGTGACCGGGAACGCGCTGGTGAGCCAGCCGACGGTGCGACCGAGGCGGATCCCCTGGGCCAGAGACTCATCCCGGCCGTGGCGCTCCAGGGTGAGCCGCAGGGTTGCGGGATCAGCGCCGAACCCGGCGACGGATCCCCCGTCGGCCTGCTGCCGCAGAGCCCGCAGCAGCGAGGTCATCAATAGCTCGTCCGGCGTCAGTCCGCTGCGTCCCCGCAGCGGGCCCAGCAGCTGGGCAGTGACCTCGTCGTCCACCTCCGAAACGATCGTGCGACTGCCCCGCTCCCGGACCTCGGCCCCGCTCACCGGCAGCCGAGGCAGAGCGAGGGCTGACGAAGATTCGGCGGCGGCGTCCAGCCAGAAGGAGCGTTCCTCCCAGGTCATGGAGTCGGCGGCGTGCTCCAGCGCGAGGCCCCAGTGCAGCACCGAGGTGGTGCGCGCCGGCAGCAGGGGAGAGAACGCCTGCCGCGCCCCCCGCGCCTCGTCCCACTGCGTCCACAGGCTCCAGAGATCCTCCAGCAGCAGGCGCCAGGAAACCCCGTCCACCACCAGGTGATGGGCGCACAGCAGCAGGCGATCGCCGGTGCCCGCGGCGGGCGCCGGTGGCGAGTCGGAGCCCGCGGACCAGCGCACCAAGAGAGCGCAGAGCAGGGAGCCCTGGGCGAGGTCGAAGCTGCGCTGCAGCCCCGATCCCAGCTCTTCCAGAGCGCCGCTGCGCAGCGTCTCCGGCAGGGCGCTCAAGTCGACTTCCCACACCTTCGGCAGACCTTCGTCGACGGGGGCTACGGTGAGCTGCCAATCCTCGCCCCGCTGCCGGAAGCGGCTGCGAAGGGCATCGTGATGCTGCGCCAGGGAACGCACGCAATCCGCCAGGCAGGCTCCGGAAAGATGCTGGCGCACCTCGAAGACCAGCGCCTGGTTGAAGTGGTGGGGGGCGGGGAGCCGGCGCTCCAGGAACCAGCGCTGGATCGGCAGTGGGGGGCCCTCCCCCTGCGCCGGGCGCTGATCCACCATCGCGCTGCTGCCGGCGCCCTCGAGGTGCTGCGCCAGAGCCTCGAGGGTCTGGTGGTGGAAGAGATCGTTGGGGGCGAGCTCGATCCCCGCATCCCGCGCGCGGGCGGCGATCTGAATGGTGAGAATGGAGTCCGCGCCGAGATCGAAGATGTTGTCCCGCAGCCCCACCTCGGGCACCTGCAGCACCTCCTGCCAGAGCCGCGCCAGAAGCTGCTGAAGCGGGGTATCCAGCGTCGCCGACGGACCGCTGGAGGGCAGCTCCGGCGCCGGCAGCGCGGCGCGATCGATCTTGCCATTGGCGTTGAGCGGAAAGGCCTCCAGGGGGATCAGGATCTGCGGCACCATCGGCTCCGGCAGGCGCGAGCGCAAAGCGTTTCGCAGCTGCCCGGCGCCCTCGTCGCCACCTGCCGCCGCGGCGTCGGCGGTCTCGTAATAGGCCACCAGCTGACGACTGGAGGCCGTCGGGCTGTGCACCACGACCACCGCTTCTCGGACCCCTGGCTGCTCCCGCAGGGCCGCTTCGATCTCCCCCAGCTCGATGCGGTACCCCCGCAGCTTGATCTGGCGATCTTCGCGCCCCGCGAAGACCAGGCGCCCGTCCGCCAGCAGGTGCCCCTGATCCCCGGTACGGTAGACGCGGCCGCCGAGAAGGGGGCCGAATTCATCCGGCACGAAGACCTCCGCGGTCCTCCCGGGGCGATTCCAATACCCCCGCGCCAGGCCCTCCCCGCCGAGCCGCACCTCTCCCCGGCAGCCCGTCGGCAGCGCCAGGCCTCGGCGATCGGTCACGTAGACCGCGGTATTTTCCAGGGGTCGGCCGATGGGCACGGAGCGAGCCCCCGGCGACACTCGGTGGAGGGGATCAAAGGTGGCGAAGGTGGTGCTCTCGGTGGGTCCGTAGACGTGGACCAGGCGCTTCGGGGGAGCACCCTCCAGAACTTCTCGCACCAGCGCCGCATCCGCGTCTTCGCCGCCGAAGTAGAGCTGCCGGAGGGTGCGGAAGATGGCGGGATTCTGCCGCGCCAAGCCGTTGAATCCGGCGGTGGTGAGGAAGAGGGTGTCGAAGCCGTAGCTTCGCAGCGCCGCCTCGAAGCTCTGGGGCGAGAGCAGCTCCCGCTGCGTCAACACCACCAGCGCCGCCCCGTGGGCCAGCGGCGCCCAAAGCTCGAAGGTCGTGGCGTCGAAGCTGGCGCTGGACACCATCGCCATGCGATCCCCGGGGCCCAAAGTGAAGTAGCGCTGTCGCCACACTAGACGGACGATGCCGCGGTGCGGAATGGCCACCCCCTTGGGCCGGCCGGTGGAGCCGGAGGTATACACCAGATAGGCCAGCTGATCGGGGTGCTGCGGCGGCAGCGGCAGGTTCCCCGGAGTGGCTCGGATCCGCGCGTCGTCCCCGTCGAGGCAGAGCCGCAGCGGACTTCGCTGCGGCGGCAGGGTGGCCAGCCAATCGTCGATTCGCTCCTGCAAATCCCCTTCGGTGATCAGGATGCGGCAGCCGCTGTCCTCCAGCATGTAGGTGAGCCGCTCGTCCGGATACTCGGGATCCAGCGGCACGTAGACGCCGCCGGCGCGGAGAATGGCGAGGAAGGTGGTCACCAGCCGCAGAGACCGGCCCAGGGCGACGGCCACCGGCTGCTCGCCGTCGACCCCGAGCTGGCGCAGATACCCCGCCAGCTGCCGGGAAGCCTGGTCGATCTCGCGGTAGGAAAAGACGCCCTCGCCATCGAACACCGCCGGGGCCTGCGGATCGGCGGTGGCCCAGGCCGAGAAGAGATCCACCACGGAGGCCTGCGGCGGCAGCGGCCGATGCCCCTCGTTCCATTCCACCAGCAGCTGATGGCGCTGTGCCGGCCGCAGTAAATCCAGCAATTCCAGCGGCGCGTCCGGCGATTCCACCACCGCCGTCATCAGGCGGCGCAGGGCCTCCATCCAGCGGGACACGGTGGTGGAGTCGTAGAGGTCGGTGGCGTATTGCAGGTGGAGCACCTGCTGCGATTCATCCCCGAGGAGAGTCAGGGTCAAGTCGAAGGGCGCCCAGCCCACCTCGCCGCCGACGCCCTCGAAGGTCAGATCCGGCAGCTCGACCCGGCGGCGGCCGGCGGAGAATTGGTTGAAGATCACCTGGATCAGCGGATTGCGGGCGAGATCCCGGGGTAGCTTCAGCTCCTCCAGCAGGCGCTCCATCGGCAGATCCTGGTGATCGTAGGCCCCCAGCGCCCCCGCCCGCACCCGCTCCAGCACCTCACCGAAGGTGGTCGCCGCGGCGAATTCCGTGCGCAGCGCCAGGGTGTTGACGAAGAAGCCGATGACCGGCTCGATCTCTGGCCGATTGCGGTTGCCCACCAGGGTGCCCACCACGAGGTCCTTCTGCCCGGCGAGGCGGGCCAGCAGGGTCTTGTAGCAGGCCAGAGCGACCATGAATACGGTCGCCCCGCGGCGGCGGCCGAGAGCCTCCACCGCCGCCAGCAGGTCCGCCGGCAGCGGGATCACGACGGTGCGGCCGTGGAAGGTCTGCTCCGTCGGTCGGGGGCGATCCACCGGCAGTTCCAGGCCCCGCGGGGCGCCCTGGAGCTGGCCGCTCCAATAGTCCAGCTGGCGGTCCATCACCTCGCTCTCGAACCAGCTCTGCTGCCAGCTGGCGTAATCGGAATACTGCACCGAGAGTTCCGGCAGCTGCACCTCGCGGCCCTCCACCCGGGCGCGGTAGAGGGTTCCCAGCTCGTACCAGAAAATGCCCTCGGACCAATCGTCCCAGATGATGTGGTGGGTCATCCCTAGGAAGACGTGGTCCTCGGCCTCCAGTCGCAGCAGGGTGATCCGCAGCATCGGATGCAGCTCCAGATCCACCGGCCGCACCAGCTCCCGGTCCACCAGGCGCCGCTGCTCCCGGTCTCGCTGCGCCGGGCTGAGGGCCGAGAGATCCACCACCGCCAGGGGCACCGGCGCCGGCTCCAGAATACGTACCTTCGGCTCGCCACCGACCTCGGGGAAAACGCTGCGCAGCGCCTCGTGACGGGCGACGACGGTGTCGAGGCTGGCCTCCAGCGCGGGCAGCAGGAGGCGACCCGAGGCGCGCATGCCGAGATTGACGTTGTAGACCGGACTCTGGGGCACCAGGCGCTTGAGGAACCACAGCCTCGCCTGGGGATAAGAGAGCACCGGCTCTTCGCCGACGGGCCGTGGCGTCACCGGCGGCACCACCACCTTCGCCAGGCGGCGGCGCTCCGACTCCACCTTCCGCGCCAGGGCCGCGAGATCTTCGCTCTCGAAGACCGAACGCAGGGGGAGCTCGACGCCGAAGGTCGAGCGCACCCGGGAAAGCAGGGTGGTGGCGAGCAGGGAATGGCCGCCGAGGGCGAAGAAGTTGTCGCCCCCCTGCACCCGGGGAAGCTCCAGCACCTCCTCCACCAGGGAAGTGATCAGCTGCACCGTCGGTGCCGCCCCGGCCTGGCGATACGCCGCGCCGGCCGCGCCGGCCGCGTCCTGCGCCGCCGGTGCCGGCAGAGCCCGCCGATCGACCTTGCCGTTGGCGGTGAGGGGAAGCTCCGGCAACAGCACCAGATCCTTGGGCACCATATAAGAAGGCAGACGCTGCTCCAGCTGCTGCTGCAGCTCCGTCGCCGACACCGCCTCTACCCCCTCTCGCTCCGAACGCAGCACGACCCAGGCCACCAGGCGCTGACGGGAGCGGTCCTCCACCCAAACCCCCGCCACCGCCGACTCCACCTCGGGATGGCGCAGCAGGTGGGCCTCGATCTCTCCCAGCTCGATGCGGTGACCGAGCACCTTGACCTGCTGATCCTGGCGGCCGAGAAATTCGATTTCTCCCTGCGGTAGCCAGCGCCCGCGATCGCCGGTGCGGTAGAGGCGCTCGCCGGTCCCGGGGTGGTGCAGGAAGGCCGCGGCGGTACGCTCCTGGTCTCCGCGATAGCCGAGGGCAACGCCGAGACCGCCGATGTAGAGATCCCCGGCCACCCACAGCGGGCGCCGCTGAAGGCGATGATCCAGCACCTGGAAGGTCTGATTGCTCAGCGGGCGGCCATAGGGAATGCTGGCGCGCTCCCGATCCGCGGCGGTCACCTCGTGGTAGATCGACCAGATGGAGGCCTCGGTGGCGCCCCCCAGGCTCACCACCTGCGCCGCCGGCACCAGCCGCTGCAGCCGCTGCGGTAGGGAGACGGGGATCCAGTCCCCGGAGAGCAGCGCCAGGCGCAGCGTGGAGGGGAGCAGCTCCCGACGCTCGCCGGCGTGCTCCACCAGAATCTCCAGCAGCGCCGGCACGGAATTCCACAGGGTGACCCCGTGGCGCCGGGCGACCTCCGACCAATGCTGCGGATCCGGCACCTTCCAAGGCTCCGGGTACACCACCGCGGCGCCCGCGGCGAAGGTGCCGAAGAGATCGTACACCGAAAGATCGAAGCCCAGGGAAGAGAGGGCGAGCACCCGATCTTCGGCACCGACGCCATAGCGACGGTTGATGTCCAAGAGGGTGCCGACGGCTCCGCGGTGATCGATCTCGACGCCCTTCGGCACTCCCGTAGAGCCGGAGGTGAAGATCACGTAAGCGAGATCCGTGGGCTTCACGGCGACCGACGGTGCCGGCTCCGCCGTGCCCGCATCCTGCGTCGGCACCGCCAGCCAGCGCACCTCCGAAGGCCAGGTCAGAGAGTCCCCCAGCGGCTGCCGGGTGAGCGCCACCCGCACGCCGCCGAGCTCCAGCACCTTGTGGCGGCGGGCTTCCGGCAGCTGCGGATCGAGAGGTAGGTAGGCCGCTCCGGCGCGCAGCACGGCGAGGGTCGCCACCGCCTGACGCCAGCCCTTTTCCAGCACCACCGCCACCACCTCACCGGGCTCCACCCCAGCCGTCAGCAGCGCGGCGGCGAGGGCGGCGCTGCGGCGCTCCAGCTCGCCATAGCTCAGGGTGCCCTGCGACCACAGCACCGCCGGTGCCTGCGGTGACGCCGCGGCGCGCTCGAGGAAAAGGCCGTGGAGGCTGGCGTTGGACGGCTCCAGGGCAGTGTCGTTGACGCCGTCATAGAGCTCCCCGTGGGCCCGCGGCAGCAGCTCCGAAAGCTCTTCGTCCCACGCCTCCGGGCAGTCCGCCAGGTGCGCCAGCAGCTGCTGATAGGTGACGAAGAGGTCGTCCAGCAGCCCCGGCGGGAAGACGCTCTCCACCGCATCCCAATTGAACGAGAGCCGGCCCTCCCGCTCCTCGACCTGGTGATCCAGGATCACCTGGGGAGTCTGACTGACGCTGTAGACGGTGCGTCCGGTGAGCCCCTCCTCCACCCGCTGCCGCTGCTGCCGACGCTCGTCATCGGTGAGCCCCAGCAGACTGGTGAACACCACCGGCAGCTGTAGCGCCCCCACCCGCCCGGCGCTGGAAGAGAGCTCCCGCACCACCCGCACACCGCTGACGTAACTGTGGTCCAGGTCTCGCCATAGGCGCTGCTGCAGACGCTGCACTCGCTCCCCGAAGGTCCCCGGGCTTTCCGTATCCACCTCCAGCAGGATCAGCGAGGTGAAGTCACCGATCAGCTGGTCGACCTGGTGGTGCAGCGGCAGGCGGTTGAAGAGGGTGAGGCTCAGGGTGAATCGGGGGCGCTGGCTCCAGCGAGAGAGCAGCTCCGAGAACACCGTCGCCAGCAGCGCCGAAGGGGTCAGCCCGTGGCGTCCGGCGCGCTGCCGCAGGGTCTGCCAGCGCTCGGCGTCGAGCACGCCGTGGCGGCGAGAGAAATGGGGGCGCTCCACCTGCTCCAGGCTGCCCGCCAGGGGCAGTTCCGGCCCCGACGGCAGGGTGTCCAGGCGCCCGCGCCAATACTCCAGACTGGCGCGATGGAGGGCGCTCTCCTCCAGCGCCACCTCCGCCAGCACGTAGTCGCGGAAGGAGAGCTCCAGCTCCGGCACCGGCCGCTCCGGGTCGGCGTAGAAGCGCCCCAGCTCCGCCAGCAAAATCTCCAGACTCCAGGCGTCGCCGAGCAGGAAGTCGAAGCCAAAATGCAGTCGGTAATGCCCCGCCCCCAGGCGGTGGGCGAAGACCTCGAAGAGGGGGCCCTCGGCGCTATCCAAGACCTGGTGGGACATGCGCTCCCGCGCCGCCAGCAGAATCTCCTCCGCTTCCGGCGCCGGCAGCCCGTCGAGGTCCCGTAGGCCGATCTCGTAGGGCGGCACCTCGGCCACCGGCCGAATGCGCTGGCGGCCGTCCTCCAGGAATACCGCCCGCAGCATCCCCTGGCGCTCGATCACCCGGCGCAGCGCGCGCTGGAAGCGATCCAGGTCGAAGCCCTCGAGCTCAACCTCGGTGTAGGCGTAGGTCGATACGTTCCCCAGCTCCAGGGCATCCCCGCGCCCGATCCAATAGGCCTGCTGCACGTCCGTCAGGGGGAAGGGGAGATGGCGCCTCTCGGTATCCGGCTCGATGGCCGCCAGGGTTTCCCGGGGAGCCCCCTCGGACCGCTCCAACTGACGCTCCAGCACCGCCGTCAGCCCGCCCACGGTGGGGTTCTCCAGCAGGTCGGAGAGAGCGAGGTCCACCTCCAGGGTCTCCCGCAGGCGGGCCGCCAGCTGGGTCGCCACCAGGGAGCTGCCCCCGAGCTCGAAGAAATTGTCGTGCAGGCCGATGGGATCGATGCCCAGCAGTCGGCTCCAGATCTGCGCCACCTGCCGCTCCCTCTCCCCTCGGGGCGGGGCAAAGGAGCTCGCCAGCGGGGGGCGGTTGCCGAGTCCTGGGGGCGATGAATCTCCGTCCCCCGCCGCGGCCCCGGAGGCTCGCCCCTCGGCGTCGGCGGCGTCCACGGGAGCTTCCGGGCCGCCGGCAGAGATCTCCAAAGCATGCTCCAGGGAGCGGCCCTCGATCCAGTAGCGCTGGCGCTGGAAGGGGTAGGTGGGCATCGAGATGCGCTGTCGCCGGGAGGAGAAGAGGGAACTCCAGCGCACCTCGGCACCGGCGAGCCAGAGCCGACCCAGGGTCTCCAGCACGGAGCGCCGGTCGGAGGCCGGAGCGCCATCGGAGGCCGGCGCCGACGGCAGGGTGGAGAGGACCTCCATCTGGGCCGGGCGGGCATCGTGGCGCCGCGCCAGGGTGGCCAGAGCCCTGCCCGGGCCGATCTCCACCAGAATCCGATCCGGCTCTTCGAAGAGGCGCTGGAGCACCGCGGCTAGATCGACGGGGCGCCGCAGCTGCTGCACCCAATATTGCGCCCGCGTTACCCGCTGCCCGTCCGCCGGCCGGCCGTCTACGGCGCTCAGGAAGGGACGCTCCGGAGGACGCAGCGGGATCCCCGAAACCACCTCGCCGAAGGCGTCGAGAATGGGCTCCATGGCCCGGGAGTGGAAGGCGTGGGAGGTATGCAGCCGGCGGTAGTTCTGGCCCGCCTCGTCGAGGCGGCGGCAGAATCCGTCGATGGCGTCCAGGTCGCCCGCGGCGACGACGTGACCGGGGCCGTTAATGGCCGCTAAGTCGAGTTCCTGCGGCAGCTCTCGCTGCGCTCGCTGCGGGCTCCAGGGCAGGCTGATCATCGCCCCCGGCGGCAGGCTCTGCATCAGGCGCCCCCGGGCCGCTACCACCGTGAGGGCATCGTCGAAACTCATCACCCCGGCGCGATGGGCCGCCGCCAGCTCGCCGATGCTGTGCCCCGCCATGCCCTCGGCCTCCAGGCCGAGACTCTCCAGCCAGGTGGCCAAGGCTACCTCGAGGGTGAAGAGCGCCGGCTGGGCGAGAACCGTAGCCCGCAGCGCCGCAGCGTCGGCGCGCTCACCGTAAAGCCAATCCCTGAGCCCGCCGCGCGCCCCTTCCACCTCGATCTCGCCGAGATGATCGTGGGCGCGGTCCACGACCTGGCGGAAGGATTCTTCCGTCTCGTAGAGCTCTCGGCCCATCGCCGGATATTGAGACCCCTGACCGGAGAAGAGAAAGACCAGGGGGCGGTTCGCGCCGTCCCGGCGCCGCCCCATCAGCGCTTCCGGCCGCTGCCCGAGAAGGATCTGGCGTCCCTCTTCCACCCCTTCGCAGACGAAGGCGCGGCGGTATTCCAGCTCTTTGCGCCCTACCGCCAGGGTGAAGGACGCGTCGGCGAGAAGTCGCAGGCGCTCCTGCGCCGAGGGATTCCTGAAGCCATTGGAGGATCCATTCGGGGAATTCGCCTCGGCGGCGGGGAAGGTCTTCTCCCACCAACCCGAGAGCCGATCCTGCTGGGCATCCAGGGCCGCCTCCGAGCGGGCCGATAGCAAAATCAGCTGCTGGGGCGACGCCGGCCCCGACGGCGGGCGCCGCGGCGCCTCTTCGAGCACCGCATGGGCGTTGGTTCCGCCGATGCCGAAGGAGCTCACCCCGGCGCGCCGGGGGCCCCCTCCGGGGACCTCCCAGGGCTGCAGCTCGGTGGCCACTCGAAAGGGACTGGAGCCGAGCTCGATGCGCGGATTGGGGGAGCGGTAGTGGAGGCTCGGCGGGATCTCCCCGTGCTGCAGCATCAGCACCGTCTTGATCAGGCCGGCGATACCCGCCGCCGGGTCCAGGTGCCCGACGTTGCTCTTCAGCGAGCCGATAGTGCAAAAGCCCTGCTCGTCGGTGCTGCGGCGAAAGGTGCGGGTCAGGGCGGCGATTTCGATGGGATCCCCCAGCGGCGTCGCGGTGCCGTGGGCCTCGACGTAGGTCAGGGTGGCGGGGTCCACCTCTGCCAGCTCCTGGGCGGCGCGGATGGCCCGCGATTGCCCCGCGACGCTGGGGGCCGTGTACCCCACCTTGCCGGCACCATCGTTGTTGATGGCGCTGCCCCGAATCACCGCCAGCACGTCATCGCCGTCCTCCAGCGCCTCGTCGAGGCGCTTCAGCACCACCAGGCCGAGACCGCTGCCGGCCACCGTCCCCCGAGCCTGCTCGTCGAAGGGCCGGCAATGGCCGTCGGGAGAGAAGATCGCCCCCTCGGTGTAGCGATGGCCGACGTAGGAAGGCGACAGCAGGGAGACCCCTCCCGCCAGGGCGAGGTCACACTCCCCCGCCAGCAGCCCCTGACAGGCCATGTGCACCGCCACCAAAGAGGTGGAGCAGGCGGTCTGAATCACCACGCTGGGGCCCTGGAGATCGAGCTTGTAGGAGATCCGCGTGGCCAGGTAGTCGCGATCGTTGGCCAGCATCAGCAGGTAGGCTCCGACGTCCCGCACGATGTCCTGCCGACTGAAGAGCTGCACCAGGTAATCGTTGAAGCGGGACCCCGCGTACACGCCCACCGCCAGTCGCGGATCCCCGGGACGATATCCGGCCCGCTCCATCGCCTCCCAGGCGCATTCCAGCAGCAGACGGTGCTGGGGATCCAGCACCTCCGCCTCCCGCGGCGTGTAGCCGAAGAGCTCAGCGTCGAAGAGATCGATGTTCTCCACCTGCCCGGCGGAAGGCACGAAGCTGGGATCCTCGAGGATCGAGGGATCCGCTCCCCGGGCCTGGATCTCCTCGCGGCGGAAATGGGTCAGCAGCTCGCGGCCCTCCCGCAGCCGCTGCCAGAGGGTCTCCACGTCTTCGGCGCCGGGGAATCGACCGGCGGCGGAGAGCACGGCGATCTCCAGGCCCGTGGTGTGGCGCTCATCTCGACTCATCGGAAATCCCCTCGCTCACCGCGGCCGCGCCCTCGGCGCCGCTGTAGTCTCCGCCGCCCTTCTTTGAGCCGCTGGATTCGTTCGTCTTCCTGCTCCTGGCGCTGCTCTTCCTGACGCTGCTCCTGGCTCAGCCGCTGAGCGAGCTGGGAGATGGTGGGAAATTGGAACATCTCCGCCACCGGCAGCTCGACCCCCAGCTCCTGACGCAGCCGACCATGGACCGTCAGCAGCAGCAGGGAGTGCCCTCCCGCCTCGAAGAAGCTCTCTTCGACGCCGATTTCGTCCACCCCCAGCACCTCCTGCCAGAGAGCGGCGAGACGACGCTCCAGGGCGCTGCGGGGCGCCACGAAGCTGCCGGACGTCGCCGCCGCCGCCACCGGACGCAGCTGCCGGCGGTCGATCTTGCCGTTGGGGGTCAGCGGCCAGCGATCCACCACCACGAAATGGGAGGGGATCATGTATTCCGGCAAATGCCGGCCGCAATGCTCTCGCAGCCGCGAGGTCTCGAGGCGCTCCTCAGCCCCGACGGCAACCCCAATATCGGCCCCGGTATCGGCCCCCGCAGCGGCCCTCCCAGCGGCCCCGGAGGCCCCCGGTGCCGGCTCTAGGTAGGCCACCAGGCGGCGGTCCCCGGGGCGATCCTCCCGCACCAGGGCGACGCAGCGGCGCACCGCCGAAAGGTCTTCCAGGGTCGTCTCGATCTCCCCCAGCTCGATTCGCAGGCCGCGGATCTTGACCTGGTGGTCGAGGCGGCCGATGAAGGCCAGGGTGCCGTCTTCACGGCGGCGAGCGAGGTCTCCGGTGCGGTAGAGGCGCGCGCCGGGGCGACCGCAGAAGGGGTCGACGACGAAGCGCTCGGCGGTCAGCGCCGGGCGTCCTCCATACCCCCGGGCGAGACCGGCGCCGCCGATGTACAGCTCCCCCGGAACGCCCACCGGTACCGGTTCGTGGCCCGCGCCGAGGAGATGAATCTCGGTATTGGCGATCGGTCCACCGAGGTCCACCCAGCCCTCGGCGAGGGATTCCCGATGCACCCGCTGAGTGGCGGACCACACGGTGGTCTCGGTGGGTCCGTAGAGATTCCACAGGCTCCCCGCCTCGCCGAGGGCCTCCAGCAGCCGCCGAGCGAGGTCCGCCGGCAGAGCCTCGCCCCCGCACAGCGCCCGAAGGCCTCGGCGCCCCGCGCCGGGCGATCTCCAGCCGGCCGCCAGGAGCAGCTCCCAGGTCACCGGGGTGGCCTGCAAAATGCTGATCTCGGCACTCTCCAGACGCCGCGCCAAGGCCGCGCCGTCGGTGACCTCTTGCGCCGTCGCCACCACCACTTCCGCCCCCACCCACAGGGGCAGGAAGAGCTCCAGACCGGCGATATCGAAGGAGAGGGAGGTCACCGCCAACCAGCGATCGGCGGCGTTACAGCCCGGCGCCTCGGCCATCGAGGCGAGGAAGTTGAGCAGCGCCCCATGGGAGATCTCGGTGCCCTTGGGGCGACCGGTGGAGCCCGAGGTGTAGATCACGTAGGCCAGCTCGTCGGCCCACCGGGGCGCGGCGCCAAAGTCCGTCGTCGTCGTGACCGTGGCCGCTGCCGTCGACGCCAGCTCCAGCGCCGCATCCCGCAGCAGAGATTCCAGCCGCAGCAGCCGGGCTCCCGGCGTCGGCGGCAGGGAATCTTCCAGCGCCTCCTGGGTCAACACCACCGGCAGGGAGCTGCCGGCGGCAGCATCCGCCAGCATGAAGGCCAGGCGCTCCGCGGGATAGGCGGGATCCAGCGGCAGATAGGCGGCGCTGGTCATCCATACTCCCAGCAGCGCCGCCGGCAGATCGGCGCCGCGGTGCAGGCAGACCGCCACCAGGGTTTGAGGGCCCGCCCCCGCCGCCCGCAGCCGTCGAGCGACCCGCTGGGCCCGCTGCAACAGCTCGCCGCGGCTTCGGGTCTCGTCGCCGAAGCGCACCGCCGGAGCCTGGGGGGCTTCCAGCGCCAGCTCCTGGATCCGCCGCAGCGAGCTGGAGTGGTGGATCCCCTCCACGGCGGTGGCGTTCCACGTCTCCAGCAGCTGCCGCCGCTCCGCCTCAGCGAGCATCGAGAGGGAATCCAGGGGCGCCTCGGGGGCAGTCGCCATGGCCGCCAACAGGCGTTCCAGATGCCCCGCCATGCGCTCCATGGAAGTCTCGTCGAATTGCTGACGGTGGAAATCCAGCCGCAGGGAGAGGCGCTCCCCCGGCAGCACGAAGAGAGTCAGGGGGTAGTTGGTGCGCTCCAGCAGCTGGAGGTCCCGCATCACCACCGATGAGCCCTGGGCCTCGTCGGCGAGGGCCTCGGAGACCGGATAATTCTCGAACACCAGCAGGGTTTGGAAGAGCGCGGCGCCGGCCGGCACGCCGCTCCACCGCTGCACTTCGAAGAGCGGGCTGTGCTCGTGCTGGCGCTGGCCCAGGGAGTGGAGCTGCAGGGCGTCGAGCCACTGCCCCACCCTCTCCCCGGGCGCCGCCACCAGGCGCAGCGGCAGGGTGTTGATGAAGGGCCCCACCATGCCCTCAACGCCCTCGAGATCCGCCGGCCGGCCGGCGGTGACGGCGCCGAAGACCACATCTCTCTCGCCGCTGTAGCGGGCCAGCAGCAGCCCCCAGGCTCCCTGCAGCAGGGTCGCCAGGGTGAGGGAGCGGGCCTTGGAGAAGGCCTTCAAAGCCCGGTCCGAGGAAGGCTCCAGAAAGTGGTCCAGCTGGCCGTGATCCAGCTGGCCGTGATCCAGCTGGCCGCGACGCAGCACCCCGGGTTCCAGCGCCCCGGGTTCCCCGGCGGCAGCTCCTTCCCGCGGCCTCGGCAGCGCCAAGGTAGTGGGGCCGGTGCGGCCCGCCAGCTCCCGGGACCAATACTCCCGGGAAGCTTCCAGATCCTGCTTCGCGAGCCATTGAGCGTAGCGGCTAAAGGGCACCGGCGACGGCAGCTGGCTCGCCAGATCGACCGCCGGATCGACGGAGCTCTCCCCGAGGCGATAGAGGGTGAGCAGCTCCTCCAGCAGGATCGGCAGGGACCAGCCGTCGAAGAGACCGTGGTGGTAGCTCCACAGCAGGCGGCTGCCGTCGTCCTCCAGCACCAAGAGGATGCGCAGCAGCGGAGCCGCCGTGAGGTCGAAGCCGCGGCGGCGATCCGCCGCCAGCAGATCCTGCCACCGGGCGGAACGCTGGCCCGGCGAGGGCAGCCCCCGCAGATCCAGCACCGTCCAGGGGATCGTCACCTCGCGATGCACCACCTGCAGCGGCTGGCGCAGACCCTCCCACAGGAAGCTGGCGCGAAGCACCTCGTGGCGGCGGGCCAGGGCCTGGAAGCAGCGCTGGAAGAGCTGCAGATCAAGAGGGCCCTGGATGCGCCCCTGGAGCTGCTGGAAATACGCCGCGGTGGACGGGTCCTGGAGCGAGTGGAAGAGCATTCCCAGCTGCAGCGGCGCCAGGGGATAGGCGTCCTCTACCGTGCCCGGGGAGCGCAGCGCCGGCAGCGCTTCTTCGGCCTGCTGCAGCAGCGGGAAGTCCGCCGCCACCAGCGCCTCCCCCCGCAGCCGCGGATCGGTGACCGCCGCCACCAGCGCCCGCAGGGTGGAGAGATATTCGTCCGCCAAGGCCTGCACCGTGGACGGCGACAGCTGATTTGGCGAGAAGCCCCAGCCGGTGCGCAGGCGACCTTGCTCCACTCGGCTGTTGATCTCCAGCGCGTGGTGACGCAGCTGGCCGCCGGCCCGGGACGGCCCTACTCCCTCGGTCGCCGCCGCCAGCGAACGGACAGCACCGCGAGACGGGCCGCCGAGGGCGCTATCGATCTGGCCGAGATAGTTGAACAGCACTGCGCCCGCCGCCGCGCCGCCGGGATCCGGCGATTCTCCGGCCAGGAAGCGCAGCACGCCGTAGCTCACGCCGTCGTCGGGCACCGCCCGCAGGGCCTCCTTGACCCGCGCCAGGGCGGTGACGGCGTGGACCTGCGCCAGGCCGGTGACCGTCACCGGGAAGAGCGCCGTGAACCAGCCCACGGTGCGGGATAGATCCACCTCCGGAGCCACCGCAGACACCAGCTCCTCGCGTCGGCCGTGGCCCTCGAGTTCGAGAGCGACGGAGCCCGCCTCTAGGGTTCGGGCCATCGCCAGAGCGACCGCGCTCACCAACAGCTCCTGAATGCGGCCGCGGAGCTGAGCCGGGGCTCGGCGCAGCAGAGCCTCGGTGGTGTCGGCGTCTAGCTCCACCTCCAGGGTCTCGCTGCTCTCCACCGGGGCGGTGGCGACCGCCAGCGGCAGCTGCGCCACCTCAGCCTGGGCAGTGAGCTGCCGCCAGCGACGCAGAGAATCCTGCGCCTCCGCGCTCTGTCCCCAGGCCTCCAGGGCCTGCACCCAGCGCCGCCAGGAGCTGGTCTTCGCCGGCAGCGGCGCCGTCGCCGGCTCCTCGCTGCCCAGCAGAGCGTCCAAATCCTCCAGCAGCACGCGCCAGGACACGCCATCCACCACCAGATGATGAGCCACCAGCAGCAGACGCCGCCCGTGCTGCGGCGCGAGGCACAGCTCCACCGCCCGAAACACCGGCCCGCCCTCGAGGTTCAGGCTCCCCTGCACCACCGCCGCGGTGCGCTGAACCGCTTCCGGGCCGGCCGACGTCGCGCTGAGGTCCACGGTGGAGAAAGGCTCCGAGGCCAGGGTCTCCGCCACGGTGGCGTAGCTGGCGCTCCACCCTTCGTTCGGCGTCGCGGCGAAGCGCAGCCGCAGCGCGTCGTGATGGGTCAGCAGCCGCTCCACCGCCGCCGCCAGGGCGGTGCTCTCCACCGCATCCGAGAGGGTCAGCAGCAGCGCCTGATTGTAGTGGTGCACGTCCACCGGAGCGGACCCCGCCTCGGCGCCGAGGAACCACCGCTGGATCGGCCCGAGGGGCACCGCCCCCCGCAGCTCTCCCTGCTCCGCCGACGGCAGGACCGCGGCGGCTCTCCCGCAGCGGGCCAGGTCCATCAACCGCGGCTCCTCGAAGACGTCCCGGGGCGAGAGCTCCAGGCCCCGCCGCCGCGCCCTCGACACCAGCTGAATGGCGAGAATCGAATCGCCCCCGGCGGCGAAGAAATCGCTCTCCCGGCCGGCTTCAGCAAGACTCAGCAGGTCTTTCCACACCTCCACCAGCAGAGCCTCCGCCGGCGTCTGCGGGGCGCTCAGCCCCTCGCCCCCCGCCGCCGCCGGCTGCGGCAAGCGGCGATGATCGATCTTGCCCTGAAGGGTCAGCGGCAGCCCGTCTATGAGCACCATCACCGCCGGCACCATGTAGGCCGGCAGGGTGGCCGCCAGCCGCTCCCGCAGCGCCTCGCCGTCGACCGCCGACGCCGCGGCCCGCGGCACCCACCAGGCGACCAATCTCTCGCCGTCCCCGCCGGGCACCGGTCGCGCCGCCACCACCGCCGCGGCGACCCCCTCCTGGGCTTCCAGGGTCGCCTGGATCTCGCCGAGCTCGATTCGAAAACCGCGGATCTTCACCTGATGATCCATCCGTCCGCGATGCTCCAGTTGGCCGTCCTCCAGCCGGCGGCCGAGATCCCCGGAGCGATAGCCGCGGGCCCCGGCGATCCCCGCCAGGGGATCCGGGACGAAGCGCGCCGCGGTCAGCGCCGGACGCCCCAGGTAGCCCCGAGCCACGCCGTCGCCGCCGACCCAGAGCTCGCCCGGCGCGCCGAGGGCGCAAAGCCACTGATCGCGATCCCGCACCGTCACCGAGAGATGGTCGAGGGGGTGCCCCACGGGGCTCCTCCAGGGCCGCTCTCCGTCCTCGCCGGTGAGAGCCCGGAAGGTCACGTGGACCGTGGTCTCGGTGATCCCGTACATATTCACCAGCGTGGGAGAGGCTTCGCCGTGGCGCTCCATCCAGGTCGCCACCGAGGGCACGTCGAGGGCTTCGCCGCCGAAGATCACCCAGCGCAGGGTGAGCTGCGAGGAGATCTCCTCGTCTTCTTCTCGCACCAGCTCACGAAAAGCCGAGGGCGTGAGGTTGAGCACCGTCACCCCTCGCTCCACCAGCAGGCGCAGCAGCGTCCGGGGCGAGCGACGAACCTCGGCGGGCACCACCACCAGGTGCCCGCCCCAGGCCAGGGCCCCCCACAGCTCCCACACCGAGAAGTCGAAGGCGTAGGAATGGAAGAGGGTCCAGACGTCCCCGGGGCCAAAATCGAAGGGGGCTTCGGCGGCGGCCAGCAGCGAGGCGACGTTGCCGCGGGTCACCAGGCAGCCCTTGGGACGGCCGGTGGAGCCAGAAGTGAAGAGCACGTAGGCGAGGTGATCGGGATCCTCCTCGGCCGATCGCGGCGACGGAATCGGAACGACGACATCGGCGGCGCCCAAGAGAGCGTCGACACCGTCCACCAGGATCTCCGACGGCGCGCCGCAGCGACCACCGTGTTCTCGCTGAGTCACCACCACCCGCGCGCCGGCATCCGCCACCATGTAGCCCAGGCGCTCGTCCGGCAGGCCCGAATCCAGCGGCAGATAGGCCCCGCCGCTTTTCCACACCGCGAGGATCGCCGTCACCTGCTCCATCCCGCTGTCCAGGCAGAGCCCCACCACGACCTCCGGCCCCACCCCCTGCCGGCGCAGTTGACCGGCGAGGCCCTCGGCGGCGGCGTGGAGCTCGCCGTAGGTCAAGGTCGAATCCCCAAAGGTGAGGGCCGGCGAGTCGGGCTGACGCCGGGCGTGCTCCTCGAATCGCCGAATGGGGCTGAGCCGCGGTACCTGAACCCCACGGGGGGCGCCTAAGCCCTCTACCAGCTGGCGACGCTCCGGCGTCGCCAGGTGACGGAGGGAGCCGAGCTTGGCGCCGGCAGCCCCCACCGCCCTCGCCTCGGCCTCGGCCTCGGTATCGGCACTGGCGGAAAGCTCCCGCGCCATGCCCTCGAGAAGAATCTCCAGATGCCTCAGCAGGCGTTCGACGGCCGGCTCCTTGAGGCGGCGACGATCGTAGAGGGCCGCCAAAGTCAGCCCGCCCTCCACCGCCGCCACCAGGGTCAAGGGATAGCCGGTGCGCTCGGAGAGCTCGGTGGAGCGCACCTCCAGGCCTAGATCCTGGAACACTCCCCCGACCTCTTCCATGGGGTAGTTCTCCACCACCACCAGGCTCTCGAAGAGCGGACTGCCGGCGGCGACGTCGCTCCAGCCGTAGATGCGGCTCAGGGGCACGAAGTCGAAGGCTCGCAGACCCACCAACTCCCGCTGCAGCTCCTGCAGCCAGGCGGTGACGGGGGCATCGGGGGCGACCTCGAAACTCAAGGGGAGGGTATTGATGAACAGTCCCACCCGCTCTTCGATGCCCGCCAAGGGGGCCGAGCGTCCGGCGCTGGTGGAGCCCACCACCACCCGGCGGCTGCCGCCGTAGCGGGCCAGCAGCAGCGCCCAGGCGCCGTGGATCAGCGTCGCGACGGTCAGCCCGAGGCGTCCGGCGGCAGCGGCGACGGCCTGCGCCGACGCCTGCGGAAGACGGATCCCTACCCGGCGGTAGGAATCCATCTCCAGCGGAGCCCGGGAGGCTCGATCGATGCCCAGCGGAGTCGCCTCGGAGAGCTCGCCGAGGCGAGCGGTGAAGAAAGCCCGAGCCTCGTCCTCCCGCTGCTGGCGTACCCAGGCGACGTAGTCGCCGTAACCCCGGGCCGGCGGCTGGGCCATGGCCCGCCCCTGACGATGAGCCTGGTAGCCGGCGGTGATCTCCCGCAGCAGCAGAGGCAGCGACCAGCCATCCAAAATCAGGTGATGGAAAGTCCACACCAGCGTCCAGCGCCGCCGCGAGCTGCGGCAGAGATCGAAGCGCGAGAGCGGGGCTCGATGCAGGTCGAAGCCTTCCCGCAGACGGGCTTCGGCGAGTTCCGCCACAGTACCCAGGGCGTCCATCGCGGCGCTGTTGTTAGCGGCGGCGGAGGAGGCGGAGGAGGAGCTCGGCAGCTCGTGCTCGGTCCAGCGCAGCTCCGCGGACTCCATCACTACCTGGAAGGGCGTCTCGACCCCGTCCCAGAGAAAGATCGTGCGCAGGGCGGGGTGGCGACGCTGCACCTCCCCCAAGGCCCAGCGCAGGACATCCCGATCCAGCTCTCCCTGAAGCTCGAGGCGCAGCTGTTCGATATACAGACCCGATCCCCGATGCCTCAGGGCATCCGCCAGCAGCCCCTCCTGAAGCGGGGCCAGGGGGTAGGCATCCTCCACCCACCCCAGGCGCTGCAGCTCTTCTACCGCGGCGCCGGTGGGATCTTGGGCCAGCGAGGGGAAATCCGAGAGCACCAGCGCCGCGGCGCCGCGCGAGAGCTCCTCGGCGGCGGCGGCCAGCTCCCCAAGGCAGCGGTGGAAGCCCTGCGCCAGCGCCGTCACGATCTCTCGCGGCAGCTGCCCCGGGGCGAAGCTCCACAGCGTTTTCAATTTCCCGCCCTGAATCGCGCTGTTGACTTCCAGCGGGTGGGAGCGCCGCTGGTTCGCCGCCCGCATCGGTCCGGGGCTCTCCGCAGCGGGGGCCAGCGGCCCGGGTTCCGAGTCGCCGGCGCGCCCCCGGGAGGCCCCGAGACTGCCGTCCAGGCGGCCGAGATAGTTGAAGAGCACCTGCGCCGGCGCCGCGGTATCCGCATCGAGCTCCCGCCCACCGAGCTCCTGCCCGCTGAGCCCCTGCCGGCGGAGATAGCGCAGCACGCCGTAGCTCCAGCCCCTCTCCGGCAGCGAGCGCAGGGCCTCCTTGGTGCGCGCCAGCGCCTCGACGACGGAGGAAGATTCCCCCAGCCCCGGGACGGTCACCGGGTAAAGCGCCGTGAACCAGCCCACGGTGCGGGAGACGTCCATCCCCGGGGCGACGTCTTCCAACAGCTCTTCTCGCCGACCGTGGCCCTCCACCTCCATGCACACCGCGGAGCCCCGCCGCAGCGTCCTGACCAGAGCCAGCGCCAGCGCGGCGGTGAGGATCTCCTGAATGCGGCCATGGAGCCGAGCCGGCACCCGCCGCAGCAGCTTCTCCGTGGTGGCCGGGTCCAGCTCCTCCTCCAGCGTCTCGCTCTCCGCCACCGTCGCGGCGGCGCAGGTCAGCGGCACGGTCACCACCTCCTCCCGCGGCGCCAGCAACCGCCAGCGACGGGCCGAATCCCGCGCCGCCTCGGACTCGCACCACGCCTGCTGAGCCTCCACCCAACGCCGCCAGGAGGTGGTCTTCGGAGGCAGCGGGGCGGCGGCCCCCGGGGCTAAGAGAGTGGATAGGTCTTCTAGCAGCACTCGCCAGGACACGCCGTCCACCACCAGGTGGTGGGCTACCAGCAGCAGGCGCCGCTGGCCCCCGGGAAGCCGCAGCTCCGCCGCCCGGAAGATCGGGCCCGACTCGAGATCCAGGCCTCCCTGCAGCGTCGCCGTGACCTTCGAGAGCGCCCTCTCGGCGCCCGCTGCGCCCGCCGTCTCCGCGAGATCCACCACAATGAAGGACTCGCCGCCGGCGCCCTGCGGCGAGACTGCGCCATAGCGGGCGGTCCATCGCCCCTCGGATCTCGAGAAGCGCAGACGCAGCGAATCGTGGTGGGCCAGCAGGCGCTCCACCGCCGCGGCGACGCGGGCGCTGGGCACCGCCGGCGCCAGGGTGAGCATCAGGCCCTGGTTGAAGTGGTGCGCATCCCGCGGGTCCGCCCCCAGGAACCACCGCGGCATCGGCCCGAGGGGAAGAGTTCCTTCCAGCACGCCGGCCTCGGCGCCAGCGACGGCGGCGGCGATCTCCCGGCAGCGCAGCGCCAGGTCCATCAGCCGCGGCGCCTCGAAGACGTCCCGGGGCGAGAGCTCCAGCCCCTCTCGGCGGGCCCGAGAAACCAGCTGAATGGCCAGGATGGAGTCCCCGCCGACGCTGAAGAACTCGCTGCCGCGGCCGATGGACTCCACCCCCGTCAGCTCGGTCCAGATCTTCGCCAATCGGCGCTCCTTCGGCGTTTCCGGGGCGACCACCGATCCCCCCACCGCATCCGTCGGCGCCGGCAGCGACCGGCGATCCACCTTGCCGTTGACGGTGAGGGGAATCGCCTCCAGGGGCACGATGAACGAAGGCACCATGTACTCCGGCAGGGTACTCAGCAATCGGGAGCGCAGCTCATCCCGCCAGGCTCCCGCCATCACGCCCTCGGCCTCCACCGCCGGCACCACCCAGGCCACCAGACGATCCTCCCCGCCGGGGCCGGGGCGCGCCAGCACCACCGCCGCGGAGATCTCCGGCAGCTCCTCGAAGGCCGCCTGGATCTCTCCCAGCTCGATGCGGAAACCCCTGATCTTGATCTGATGATCGATGCGGCTTCGGTAGTCCAGCTCCCCATCGGCGAGCCAGCGCGCCAAATCGCCGGAGCGGTAGGCCCGGGTCCCCCGCTGACCGGCGCCGTCGTCGGGGCCGAAGCGCTGGGCGGTGAGGGCCGGTCGCCCCAGGTACCCCCGGGCGATGCCTCCGCCGCGAACCCACAGCTCTCCCAGCACTCCCATGGGCACCGCGTTGCCGTGGCGATCCCGCACGCTGACCGCCAGATGATCCAGCGCTTCGCCGACGGGGCTGCGCCACGGGCGCTCTCCGTCCCCCCGGGACAGCGGGCGGAAGGTATTGTGCACCGTGCTCTCGGTGATGCCGTACATGTTCACCACCGTGGACCGATCCCCGTGGCGAGCGAGCCAGGCTGAGGTCGCCGCAAGATCCACCGCCTCTCCACCGAGAATCACCCAGCGCACCGCCAGGTCCCGGGCCGCGGCGTCCGGCTCGGTATCTAGCTCCGCATCCAGCTCCGCCTCCTCCCGCACCAGCTGCCGGAAGGCCGAAGGGGTGAGATTGAGCACCGTCACCCGCTCCCGCGCCAGCAGCGCCAGGAAATCCCGGGGCGAGCGGATGGTGGAACGCGGCACCACCACCAGGCGCCCGCCCCAGGACAGCGCCCCCCAGAGCTCCCACACCGAGATATCGAAACCGTAGGAGTGGAACAGAGACCACACGTCGGTGTCGTCGAAGCGGTAGAAGCGATCGCTGCCGGCCAGCAGAGAGGCGACGTTGGCGCGGGTCAACAGGCAGCCCTTGGGGCGACCGGTGGAGCCGGAGGTGAAGAGCACGTAGGCGAGGTTCTGGGGCTCGTCGAGAGCCTTCAACGCGCCGGGGTCTTCCCGCTGGATCTGCGCTTCGTCCCGATCCAACAGCAGCTCCCGTAACCGGCCGCAGCGCCCCGCGTGCTGCTGCGTCGTCACCAGCAGGCTCGCTCCCCCGTCCTCCACCATGAAGCTCAGGCGCTGATCCGGCAGCGTTGGGTCCAGCGGCAGGTAGGCTCCGCCGCTCTTCCACACCGCGACGATGGCCACCACCAAATCCAGGTTGCGCTCCAGGCAGAGGGCCGTCACCCGCTCCGGTCCCGCGCCGTCGCGGCGCAGGCGACGGGCGAGACGGTTGCTGGCGGCGTCCAGCTCGGCATAGGTCAGGGTCTGCCCCTCGTAGGTCACCGCCGGCGCCTGGGGCCGCCGCCGGGCCTCGGCCTCGAAACGCCGATGGGGCAGGGCGGCGCTGCCTTCGAGGCACTGGAGGAGGCGCTGGCGATGGCCGTATTCCACCAGCAGCTGATGACGCTCGGCAGCGCTCAGCAGGGAGATCCGCGCCAGCGGCCGACGCGGCCGCGCCACCAGCGTTCGCGCCAATCGCTCCAGGGCGCGAGCCCAGCGAAGCGCGGTGGTGTGCTGGAAGAGATCCTCGGCATAATCGAGGAAGCCGCGGAACACCCCGCCAGAGGCCGACGCGGACTCCTGGCGATGCAGCGACAGGCTGAGGTCGAAGCGAGCGGTGGGTTCTTCCAGCGGCCACCCCTCGACCTCTAGACCGGCGCCGCGGGCTTCCCGCGCCGCGCGCCCGGCCAGCGGATCGACCCCCGCCCGCTGATAGACGAAGAAGGCCTGGAAAAGGGGGTTGCGGTCGAGGTGGCGATCCGGCTGCACGACGTCCACCACCCGTTCGAAAGGCACCTCCTGGTGATCCAGGGCGGCCAGGGTGGTGCCTCGCACCGTCTCCAACCAGGTGGCGAAATCCGTCTCCCAGGGGATCTCCACCGGCAGCACCAGGGTGTTGACGAAGAGCCCCACCATGCCCTCCAGCTCGGTGCGGGTGCGCCCCGCTACGGCGGTGCCGACAGTAAAGCGAGTCTGCCCCGAAAGCCGCGCCAGCAGCAGCTCGTAGAGCGCCGAGAGCACCACAAAGGGAGTCGCCGAGACGGATCTCGCCAGCGCCTCCAGAGCACCACTGGCGGCACCCAGATTGACCTCCACCCGGTGCCCGACGGGCTGCCGCCGCCGTTCCCGGGGGCGGTCCCAGGGTAGCTCCAGCACCGTTTCGACGCTCTCCAGATGGCGCTGCCACCACCCCAGCGCCGACTCCATGGCGCCGTCCTCCAGGCGCTGCCGCTGCCAGCGAGCGTAGTCCGCGTATTGCACCGGCAGCGGCTCCAGCCCGGCGCCGGTCCCCTGCCCCAGGGCGGCGTAGGTGAGCAGCAGCTCGTGAATGAAAACGTCCGAGGACCAGCCGTCGAAAACGATGTGATGAAAGCCCACCACCAGGTGGTGATGGGTCGCCCCGCGGCGCAGCAGCAGAGCGCGCCAGGGCGGCTCCTCGGCAAGGTCATAGGGCCTGGCGACGAAGGCCTTGGCGGCCCGCAGGGCGGCCTCCTCCGAGCCTTCTTCCAATACCTCCAGGACGACGGCGGCGGGCTCCCTCACCGCCGCTACGGGGCGCCCATCCACCGCCGTGAAAACCGTGCGCAGGGCTTCGTGGCGGGCCACCACCCGCTCTAGGGAGAGTTCCAGGGCCCGCGGATCGAGGGCGCCGCGCACGTCCAGGGAGACGTGCATGTTGTAGTCCGTGCCCTGGGGATCGAGTTGGTGGACGAACCACAATCGCCGCTGGGCGAAAGACAGCTCCGCCTCGGCTCCCGGCGGGCGGGCGGCCAGCGCTTCCGCCGCATCGGGCCGCTCCCCCGGCGGCTCCGACCGCGCCGAGAGCGAAGCCAGGGCGTCCGCCACCCCCTCCACCGTCGGATGGCGGAAGAAATCCACCAGATTCAGCCCCACGCCGAGCTCCTTGCGCAGCTTCGCCACCACCCGGGTAGCGAGGAGGGAATGTCCTCCGAGGCGGAAGAAATCCTGCCCCCGACCAACCCGCGCAACGCCGAGGACCTCGGCCCAAACTCGCGCCACCAACTCCTCCAGCTCGGTGCCGGGAGCCACATAGGCGGGTTCCGCGAGCTGCGGATCCGGCAGCGCTCGGCGATCGAGCTTGCCGCTGGCGTTGAGGGGCAATTCGTCCAGCAGTACGAAGACTCCGGGCACCATATAGGTGGGCAGAGCTCCCCGCAGGGATTCCGCCAGCCGCTCTTCCAGGCCATCGTTGGAGCCGCCGCCGAAAGAAGGTACGACGTAGCCCACCAGCCGGGCCTGCTCCCCCTCCCCCCGCAGCAGCACCGCCGCCCGCTCCACCTCCACCAGCCGCGAGAGACAGGCCTCGATCTCCCCGAGCTCGATTCGATAGCCCCGCAGCTTGATCTGAAAGTCGAAGCGCCCGAGAAAGCGCAGTCGGCCGTCCCGCAGGCGGGCGACCCGATCGCCGGTGCGATACGCCCGCTGCCCACGACGCTGGGGGTGAGGGTGGGGGATAAAGGCGGCGGCGGTCTGCGCCGGGCGACGGCGATAGCCGCGGGCTAGGCTCGGCCCGGCGATCCACAGCTCTCCCGGCGTGCCCACCGCCGTCGCTTCCGCGACACGATCCAGCACCAGCAGCTCGGTGCCCGGCAGCGGACCGCCGATCGATACCGGCCCTTGGGCCGCGAAAACCCGCTTCGCCCCAGACCACACGGTGGTCTCCGTCGGCCCGTAGAGGTTCCACACCTCGGCCCCCCGCTGCTGGAGCTCCCGGGCCAGGTCCCGGGGCAGCGCCTCACCGCCGCACAGGGCCTTGAAGGGAGCGTCGGCAGGCCCATCGACGCCCCGCCCGGAGCTCGCCCCGCGCCAACCGGAGAGCAAGAGCATGCGCCAGGTCGCCGGGGTGGCCTGCAGCGCGGTGGCGCCGCAGGTGGTCAGCAGAGCGTCGAGGCGGGCGCCGTCCGCCGCGGCAGCGGCGTCGGCGATCACCAGGCGCCCCCCCGTCAGCAGCGGCAGGAAGAGCTCCAGGCCGCTGATGTCGAAGGCCACGGTAGTCACCGCCACCAGGGTGTCCTGGGGCGTCAGCGGAAGCCGCCCGGCGACGGCGGCCAGGAAGCTCGCCAGCGCCCCTCGAGAGATCTGCACCCCCTTCGGACGGCCGGTGGAGCCGGAGGTGTAGATAACGTAGGCCAGATTCTGCGCGGACGGCGCGGCGGCGGCCCCGGAGGCCTCGCCGGCAGTTCCGGCTTCGAAAGATGCGCCTTCAGAAGATGTGCCTGCGGAAGAGAAGGCCGCCGGATCCAGGAAGATACGCCCCGCATCCAGGGTCTGCTGCCGCAGATCGGGGCTGCCGAGCACCCAGCCGACCCCGGCATCGCCGAGAATCCTGCGCCGACGATCCTGCGGATGAGCGGGGTCTAGCGGCAGATAGGCGGCCCCGGAGGCCAGCACCGCCGCCAGCGAGATCCACAGGTCCTCGCCCCGCGGCAGACACACCGCCACCAGGCTCTCCGTCCCCACTCCGCGGGCACGCAGCCGCCGGCTCAGGGTCCGCACCCGCCCCGCCAGCTCGAATCCGCTCCATCGCCGGTCGCCGCTATACAGCACTTCATCGTCGCCCCGCCGCTCCAGCGCCGCCAGCAGACGATCGCCGAGATCGACCCCCGAAGAGGGGAGCAGGGATCCCGCGGCGTGCTCCCCGAGGGCCTGCCAGCGCTCGGCGGCGGAGAGCAGCGAGAGTCGGGAGATCGGTGCGTGGGGGCTGGACACCAGCCGATGAATCCAGCGCTCCAGGCTGCGGGCAAGGCGCTGGGCGGTGGTCGCATCGAAGAGGTCGGTGCTGTACTGCAGGTGCCCCCGCAGGCCTTCCTCGCCGTCCTCCATGGAGAGATTGAGGTCGAAGCGGGTGGTCTCCAGGGTGAGGGCCGCGGGCTCGATGGTCAGCCCCTCCAGCGGCGGCCCGCCGGGCGGCGCCGTCTGCAGCTCGAAGAAGACCTGGAACAGGGGAGCGTGGCTGAGGCTGCGCACCGGGTCGAGGGCTTCCACCAGCTTCTCGAAGGGCAGCGCCTGGTGCTCGAAGGCATCCAGGACGGTCTCCCGCACTTGCTCCAGGAGCTGATGGAAGGTCATCGACGAAGAGGCGTCGACCCTCATCACCAGGGTGTTGATGAACATCCCCACCAGGGGCTCCAGAACTCGCTGATCGCGCCCTAGAACCGGCGTTCCGAGGGCTAGGTCCCGGGCCCCCGACCAGCGGCCCAGCAGCGCTCCAAAGGCCGCCAAGGCGGCCATGAAGAGAGTGCCGCCACGGGCCTGCGCCAGATCCCCCAGACGCTTCGTGAGATCCACCCCGAGGCCCAGCGAGAGGCTTGCCCCGCGCAGGCTCTGGCGAGCCGGCCGAGGGCGATCGAAGGGCAGATCGAGGGTCGGCGGCAGGCCCCCCAGTCGCTGTCGCCAGTGGTCCACCAGGGTCTCTAGGGGCCGGCCCGTCAAGGTCTCCCGCTGCCATCGGGCGTAGTCGCCGTATTGCACCGCCAGGGGCGGCAGCGGCGAGCGGCCTCCGGCAGCGTAGTGCGCCCTCAGCTCCCCGAGGATCACCCCCCAGGACCAGCCGTCGGTGATGATGTGATGCATGCTCATCATCAATAGGTGACGCCGGGGGGCGAGACGAATCAGCAGGCATCGCCACAGCGGCGCGACGGCGAGATCGAAGGGGCGGGCGGCGGCGGCGGCCAGCAACTCCGAAGCCAATACCTCCGAGGCCAGTACCTCTGAGACTGGCACCTCCGAGGCGGCGGCATCAGCCTCGCCGCGGGCCCTCAGATCCACCACCGGCAGCGGAGCCCTCGCCGGCTCCTCGAAGCTCACCTTCGGCTCCCCCTCCACCTCCTGGAAGCGAGCCCGCATCGACTCGTGACGCTCGGCGATGGCCGACAGACTGACAGCCAGCCGGTGGACGTCCAGATCCCCCGTCAGGCGCAGCGCGAGGTGATCGTTGTAGGCCGCCCCGGACTCCAGCTGATCGAGGAACCACAATCGCTCCTGCGAGAACGAGAGGGGCGGGCCCGGATCCTCCCGGCGCGTCAGCTGGGGGCGCTGGGCGGCTTCAGCGGCGCGCTTCTTCTTCAGCCTCAGGCTGAGCAGCGCTCGCTTCTCGGGCGAGAGTTGGTCGAAGCGACCTCCCCGCTGGCTCATGATCCGGCCCCTCGCCCTTCCGCCGCCGCCAACGCTTCCGGCTGGAGCTTGCGGCGCAGCGCGTCGAGGGGCTCCAGACTGGCTAACACGCGATCGTCGTCGACCCCGAAATCCACCAGACAGGCGACTTCATCGACGCCGATATCCCGCAGTCGCTGAGCCAGCTCGAGACAGGATTCCGGAGTGCCGAAGAGACCGCTGTTGTTGAAGTAGCGATCGAAGGCGAAGCTCAGCACCGAGTCGATGTCGTCTTCCGAGAGGCCCTCTCCGTGGGTGCCGACGCCCATGCTCTGGGCGAGGTTGTCCAGCAGCCCACCGAAGCTGCGCAGGTATTGGCAGAAGGGGTCCCGCACCACTCGCCGCACCTCCTCCACGCTCTCCCCCAGGAAGCTGTGCAGCATCAGGGTGACCCGACCGTGGTCCGGATCGTGGCCGTGCTCGGCGAGGCTGGAGCGATAGATCTCCACCCGCCGCGCCACGCCCTCCACGCTCTGGCCCAGCAGGTTGGTGAGCAGGTTCGCCCCCACTTCACCGGCCTTGCGGAAGGTGTGTTCCGACCCTCCGGCGGTGAGCCAGAAGGGTAGCTCCGCCTGCAGCGGCTCGGGATAGATCTTCACCTCTACCTCGTTGCCGCGGCCGTCGAGCACCGGCACCGACTCCCCTCGCCACAGGCGGCGCACCTGCTCCACCCCCTGGGCCATGACCTGCCGCCGCTCCTTGTAATGCTGCGGAAAGAAGGCGAAGTCGTGGGCGTGCCAGCCGGAAGCGAAGGCGATCCCCGCGCGGCCGCCGGAGAGGTTGTCCACCAGCGCCCATTCCTCCGCCACCCGCAGCGGCCGGTGCAGGGGCATCACCACGCTCCCCGCCCGCAGATGGATGCGCTCGGTGACCATCGCCAGCGCAGCGCTGGCCAGGGAGGGATTGGGGTAGAGACCCCCGAAGGGATGAAAGTGGCGCTCCGGGGTCCACACCGCATCGAAGCCGTGGCGATCGGCGAAGCGAGCTCCCTCCAGCAGCAGGCGATGCTTGTTCGTCGCCCGGCGGCTCTCGTCGCTGGAGAAATAGAACAGGCTGAACTCCAGCCGGCCCTGAGCCCCGGGACGCAGGGGATCCGGGGCCGGTAGACGGCGTGAGGCCGGCGGCGACTCTTCGCTAGGACGCCGGGGCTTTTCCGCCGCGGCGGAGGAACGCCCCTTCGCCTTCTCCCGCAGACGGCGCTCCAGGAGCGCCCGCTTCTCGGGGCTCAGCCCCTCCAGCTTCTTCGCTAGATCGCTCATTCCGACTACCCCGCCTCCTCTTCCAGCAAGCGCCGTACTTCTTCTTCCGACATGCCTTCCAGCTCCGCCAGGTATTCGTCCATCTCTTCGGCTTCCAGAGCCTCCGCCTGGGCCTCCAGGATCGCCGTCGCCAGGCCGGCGACGGTGGGCTGCTGAAAGAGCCTGCGCAGCGGCAGATCGACGTCGAAGCTCTCTCGCACTCTGGAAATCAGCAGGATGGCGGAGACGGAATTGCCTCCGAGGTCGAAGAAGCCGTCGTGCAACCCCACTCGTTCGGTCTCCAGCACCGAATGCAGAAGCTGCGCCAGCTCCACCTCCACCGGCGTCTCCGGAGCCACGTATTCCCGCTCCTCGACGCGGGTCAGCCCCCCGGGGACCGGCAGCCTGGAGCGGTCCACCTTGCCGTTGGGACTCAGCGGCACCTTGTCGATGGGCATCAGGTGTTCCGGCACCATGTAGTCCGGAAGCGCTGCTTCCAGAGCCTCGGTGAGCGTCCGCCGCAGCTCGTCATCGCGCTCCTCGAAGCCCTCCGCCGGAACGTAATAGCCCACCAGCTGCCGGTGATGGCGATCGGGCCCCACCGCCGCCGCCACCGCCGTCGCCACCCCCGGCTGGGCCCGCAGGACGGCCCGGATCTCCCCCAGCTCGATGCGATAACCGCGAATCTTGACCTGGCTGTCTTCGCGGCCGAGGAACTCGATCGTGCCGTCCGGGTGGTAGCGCCCCAGATCGCCGGTGCGGTATAAGCGCTCGCCGCTGCGGGGATGATGGAAAAAAGCCGCGGCGGTGCGCTTCGGATCTCCCCAATAGCCCCGCGCCAGCCCCGTTCCGGCGATGTAGAGATCCCCCGGCACCCAGGTCGGGCAGGGCTCCAGATCCCCGTCCAGCACGTGGAAGCGCTGGTTCGCCATCGGCCGCCCGTAGGGGATGCTGGTCCAGCCCTCGGGCACCTCCTCGATGGGATGCAGGATCGACCAGATCGCCGCCTCGGTAGCCCCACCGAGGCTCACCATCCGGGCCGACGGCGCCAGCGCGCGGAAGCGATCCGGCAGGTCGAGGGGAATCCAGTCGCCGGAGAGCAGCGCCAGGCGCAGGCCCGTCAACCGGGGATCCGCCTCCACCGTCTCCAGCACCGCCTCTTCCCCGCTCCCTAGAGTGAGTCGCGGCGCGATGTAACGCACTAACATCTCCAGCAGCGCCGGGACCGTATTCCACAGCGTCACTCCGCCGGTCTCGATCCAGTGCAGCCAGCGGGCCGGCTCTCGATCGTCCCGCGGCGGCGGCAGCACCACTCGCCCGCCGGCTCCCAGCACCCCGAAGAGGTCATAGACCGAGAGGTCGAAGGTCAGCGCCGACAGCGAGAGCACCGCGTCCTGCGGCCCCACCTGGAAACGCCGGTTGATGTCCAAGCAGGTATTGAGGGCGGCGCCGTGCTCCATCGCCACCCCCTTGGGGCGTCCGGTGGAGCCAGAGGTGAAGATGACGTAGGCGAGATCCGTGTTCTGGGCCCGCGGGCGCCACGCCGGCTCGATCCTCTCTCCATCTTCCCTCTCGACCTCTGCGATCCCGAGCGCGGTATGCACCCCCTCGGCGGCGAGGCCGGCGACCTCCAGGGCCGGGGGCCAGGGCAGCGACTCGCGCCACGCCGGTTGGGTGAGCACCCGGCGCACCCCTCCCGCCTCGAGAATGCCGTTGAGGCGACTGCTGGGCCACTGCGGGTCGGCGGGCAGATAGGCCCCCCCGGCGGCGAGGATGCCGAAGGTCGCCACCACCTGCTCCCACCCTTTCTCCATCACCACCGCCACCAGCTCCCCCGGGGCCACCGGCGGATGATCCGCGGTGGCCTTCAGCAGGCTCTCCGCCACCGCCGCGGCGCGCCATCGCAGCTCGCCGTAGCTCAGCTCGCGATCGCCGGCCACCACCGCGATGCGCTCCGGCTCGCGGCGGGCCCAGCGCAGAAAGCCGTCCTGGAGCAGGCCGGCGTCGATCTCCCCCTGCGTGGCGTTGGCCTGGATCCGCGCCTCCAGCTGCCGCCGCGGCAGCGCGCCGATCAAAGAATCAGACCACGATCGATCCTCCCGCCCCAGGTCCTCCAGGAGCTGGAGATAGAAGTCGAACATCGAGTCCACCATCCCCGCCGGGAAGGCTTCCTCCACCGCGTCCCAGTTGAGGTGCAGCGCTCCGTCCACCTCCGAAACCTGGTGGTCCAGCAGCACCTGGGGCGTCTGGCTGACGCTGTACACCACCTCCCCCGGCAGCTCGGGGGTGGGGCCGCTCTCGTCCACCGCCGCGAGGTCCAGGGTGGAGGTGAAGACGATGGGGGTCGCCGCCCGCATCTGATGCCCCCGAGCCTTGCCCATCTCCCGCACCACCTCGACGCCGCTGAAGTAGCGGTGATCCAGATCGCTCCACAGCTGACGCTGACAGCGCCGCACCCGCTGCTCGAAGCTCTCCCCGGGATGCCGGTGGAGAGCCAGCAGAGTGGTGGTGGTGAAATCTCCCACCAGCTGGTGGACCTCCGGGTGCACCGGCAGGCGGTTGAAGAGGGTCAAGACCAGGCTGAAGGAAGGGCTGCGGCTCCAGGTGCCCAGCACCTCGCCGAAGGCCGCCAGCAGCAGCCCCGAAGCGGTGACTCCAAAGGCCCGACCGCGCTGCTGAAGGCGCTGCCAGAGCGGAGTCGGAACGGTGGCGCTACGGCGTCGGAAGCGCTGTTCGCGGAGCGTTGCGGGATCCTTGTGGAAAGGCAGGTCGGGCCCCGGCGGCAGCTCCGGAATGCGCTCCAGCCAATAGCTCCGGCTGCTCTCGTAGAGGGCTGAGCGGCGCACCGCAGCGACGGCGAGAACATAATCGCGGAAGGTCAGCTCCAGGGGTTCGAAGCGCACCGCGGAGCCGGATTCATAGAGCTGCAGCAGCTCCTGCAACAGCAGCCGGAAGCTCCAGGCGTCGGCGATGAGGTAGTCGAAGCTGAGCAGCAGCCGCAGCCCGCCGCCGAGCAGGCGCACCGCCTCGAGCTCGAAGAGGGGCCAGCGGTCCAGGCTGAGCACCTGATGGGATTTGGCCTCCCGCAGCTGCGCCAGATGCTGCTGCGCCTTTTCGGCGGACGCCGCCGAGAGATCCGTCAGCGCGATGTCGTAGGGCTCCACCGTGGCCAGCACCCGCTGCTCGCCGTTGGAGCCCACCACCGCCCGCAGCATGTCGTGGCGCTCCACCAGTCGACGCCACGCGGCGGTGAGGCGAGGCAGATCCAGATGGTCGCTCTCGATCTCCAAATAGCGGTGAGAGGCCACGCCGCCGAGCTCCAGGCCGCCGCTGCGGCCGACCCAGTAGGCCTGCTGGATCTCGGTGAGGGGGAAGGGCTCGTGGCGCCCTCGGGGATCGGGCTGCGCCGCCGGCAGGGTGGCTGCCTCGACGGTCGCCGCGGCGCTAGCCGCCAGCCCCTCGACGGTGGGCTCCTCGAAAAGGGCCCGCAGGGAGATGTTCAGGCCCAGCTCCCGCTGCAGGCGCGCCACCAGGCGGGTGGCGAGGAGGGAATGACCGCCCAGGGAGAAGAAGCTGACGTCCAGCGCCGGATCCGCCACTCCCAATACCTCGCTCCAGATCTCCGCGATGGCCGCCTCGGCGGCGCTGCGGGGGGTGCGGCGGGAGCCCTTGGCGGCCCGCTGCTGCACCACCCGCTGGCGCAGCGCCGCGGCGTCGATCTTGCCGTTGGGGGTGCGCGGCAATCGCTCCAGCACCTCCACCGATTCCGGCACCGCGTAGGCCGGGAGACGAGCCATCAGCTCGCGCCGCAGGGCCTCGGCGGCGGAGCCGTAATCCTCCACATCGGCGGTGACGAAGGCCGCCAGCGCGGGATCTCCCTGGGCGCCGGTCACCGCCAACACCGCCGCGCCACGCACCTCCGGCCGCCGCTCCAAGACGCCCTCGATGGCCGCCGGCTCCACCCGGAACCCGCGGATCGAGAGCTGCCGGTCCCACCGTCCGGCGAAACTCACCGCCCCGTCCAGCTCGTATCGGCCCAGATCTCCGCTGTGGTAGACGCGACCCCCGGGGGCCGCCGCCGAGGCGAAGGGATCCGGGCGGAAGCGGGCGGTGGTGGCCGCCGCGGCGGCGCGATACCCGAGACTGAGATACGGGCTGCGAATCACGATCTCCCCCAGCTCACCGGGCGCGGCGAGGCCCGCCGCGCCGAGCACCAGCAGCTGGACGCCCTCGATGCCCCGACCCAGAGGCAGGCAGTGTTCCGTCGGCGGCAGGGTGTCCGGCACCTCGTAGGCGGCCATCACCTGCGGGGTCTCGGTGGCGCCGTAGACGTTGAAGCAGCGCACCCAGGGGGCTCGGCGCCGCAGCTGCGCCACCGAGCCGGGGCTCAGCGCCTCACCGCCGAAGAAGGCGTAGCGCAGCGCCGGGAGCTGCACCTCCGACCCCTCCAGCAGCAGGTCGCCGAGGGAGGGCGTCAGGTGCAGCACGGTAACGCCGTGGCGCTCCATCCAGCGCGCCAGCCAACCCGGTTCCGAGAGGGCGTCCCCCGCCGGCACCGCCAGCGTGGCGCCGCACCACAGGGGAGTGAAGACATCCCGCAGCAGGGGGTCGTGCCCTAGGCCGGAGAGCAGGGCGAAGCGATCTTCGGCACTGAAGCCGTGGCCCTCGACGTGCCAGTGGAGGAAGTGTTCCACCGGCTCCAGGGTTCCCATCACCGCCCGCGGCTCGCCGCTGGATCCGGAGGTAAAGGCGATGTAGGCGAGGGCGCCGGACGGCTCCGGGGCCGCCTCGGGACTGGATGCGGGAATCCTCGCGGCGGCCCCGGAGGCCGCCACCGGAGCTCCGTCTTCGTCTACCGCGAAGACCTCGGCGGCGGTCAGCGCCCCGAGCTCTCGCAGCTCTTCGCCGCGCCGCCGCGGCCCCTCCCCCGCCAGCGTCACCAGCGCCGTCGCCCCCGCCCGGCGCAAGCGCTGGGCCAGCACCGGGGCCGGGTAGTCGGCATCGAGGATCAGCCATGCCGAATCGCTGCGCAAAATCCCCAGCAGCACCGCCGGCAGTCCCCGCTGGCGCTCCGTCAGCACCGCCACTACCTCATGGCTCACGACGGAGCCCCCGCGCTCCGGCCGATGGGCCCGCCGAGGAGCCCGCCACTGAGATCCCAATCGATAGGCCACGGCGTCGGCGTGCTGATCCAGCTGGCGATAAGACAACGCCCCGCCATCCTCCAGTACCGCCGGCGCCTCGGGGCGCTCCCGGGCCCAGCGCCGCACCCGCAGGGACAGCTCGCCGCCGGCTCTGTCGCGGGCCTGGAGGTCGAGCGGGGCCGCCAAGTCCGGCAGGATCTGGCGGGCCTCCGGCGTCAGCAGGCTCGCCCGCCGCGCCACCGCATCCGGTTCTTCGGCGGCGGCTTCCAGCAGGCATCGCAGCTGCCGGCTCATCTCTAGCACCCGCGGGGCGTCGAAAAGATCCGCGTTGTACACCCAATCCAGCTGAATCACGCCCTCCAGCTCCCGCAGGTAGAGGGTGAGATCGAATTTCGACGCCAGATCCGGCGCCGGACGCTCCCGCACTTCCACCCCCGGCAGGGAGAGAGTCTCCACCGGGAAGGTCAGCTGATTGAGGAAGACCTGCAGCAGCGACGTCCGACTGGGATCCCGCTCCGGCTGCACCGTCTCCAACACCACCTCGAAGGGCAGCCGGCCGTGGCTGTAGGCCTCCGTCGCCCGCTGGCGAACCCTCTCCACCAGCTGGCGGAAGGTCGGCTCGCCGGCGCGGTCCAGGCGCAGCGCTAGGGTGTTGAGGAAGAGCCCCACCAGAGGCTCCAGCCGGCGATCATGGCGCCCCGCCAGGGGAGCGCCCACCACCACGTCATCGCGGCCGGCGAGGCGCCCCAGGAGTTCCTGGAAGGCCGCCAGCACCACCATGAAGCGGGTGGCGCCGACGAGACCGCCGAGGGCGTCGACGGAATCCGTGAGGGCCGCGTCCAGCCGCTGCTCGAGGCGCGCCGGCGTGAAGCTCTGGAAGGCCGGGCGGGGGCGGTCGAAGGGCAGGTCCAGGGGCGTGATGCCGGAACCCAGCCGCGCCCGCCAATACTCCCGATCGACCTCCGCCTCGGCGCTCTGCAGCCAGCGCCGCTGCAGCGCCGCGGCGCCGGCAAACTGCAGCGGCAGAGGCTCCAGGGTAGCCGCCAGGGCCGCCGGATCCAGCGGCTCAGAATCTTCGGCTCGACCGCCCGCCGCCGGATCCAGCGGCCGTCGGTATAGGCTCGCCACCTCCCGCAGCAGCACCCGCAGGGACCAGCCGTCGGCGACGATGTGGTGCACCGTCAGCTGCAGCTCGTGCCGCGCCCCATCGAGGGCGATGCACAGCGCCCGCAGCAGGGGCGGGCGACCGAGGTCGAAGCCCAGGGAGGCTTCCCGGCGCTGCAGCCAGGTGGCGGTGGTCAGGCGCTGATGGAGGGAGAGCCCCGTCAGGTCCACCCGCCGCAGCGGCGCGGGCCTCGCCGGCAGAGCCTGCTGCAGAGGGCCTTCGTCGCCCTGGGAAAAAGCGGTGCGAAGGATCTCGTGCCGCTGCATCACCGCCGCCAGGGCGGTCTCCAGGGCGCCGATACGCAGCGGGCCCCGCAGCTCCAGCACCAGGGGAATGACGAAGGCGGAGGTGCCCGGATCCAGCTGCTGGAGAATCCATAGGCGCTCCTGAGCCGGGGACAGAGGCAGCGGCTGACCACCGTCCACCTCGACCGCCGGCAGCTCCGCGGCCGGCTCTGGGGCGTGCTCCGGGGTCTCCGCCTCCAGCAGCCGCGCCTGCTCCTCCAGGGTGGTGGCCTGAAAGAGTTCCTGCAGGGGCACCTCGATACCGAAGCTGTCCCGCAGCCTCGCCGCCAGCTGCATCACCAGCAGGGAATGCCCGCCGAGGGCGAAGAAGTCGTCCCCGGACCCCACCGACGACGCCGACTGCAGCAGCTCGCTCCAGATCGTCGAGAGGCGCTCCTCGGTTTGCCCGCGGGGCCCCCGCCGCGGGGCTTCCGCCGGCCGCCCCGAAAGGCCTGGAGAGGAGCTTGCCGACGCCGCCCCCGGCGGCGGCAGAGCGCGGCGCTGGATCTTTCCGGTGGGGGTACGGGGCAGCTCCCCGAGGCGGGTCCACACCCGGGGCACCATGTGCTCCGGCAGATGCGCCGCCAGGGCCCGCTGTAGCTCCCGGGGCTGCACCTCCTGGGGCTGTGTCTCCTGAGGCTGCTCCTCACCGCCCTCGGCGAGGACGTAATAGGCCGCCAGACGGGCGGCGGAGCCCTCGCCCACCACCACCACGGCGCTCTCCGCCACCGCATCCAGCCCCTGGAGGACGGCCTCGATCTCCCCCAGCTCCACTCGGAATCCCCGCAGCTTGACCTGCTGGTCCCGGCGGCCGAGGAAATGCAGTCCTCCGCCGCCGATCCAGCGCACCCGGTCCCCGGTGCGGTAAAGGCGGGCGCCGGGGCGCGAAGAGAAGGGATCCGGCACGAAGGAGGCCGCCGTCAAGGCGGGGCGGCGGTAGTAGCCCCGGGCCAGGCCGCGGCCGCCGAGAGAGAGCTCTCCCACCGCCCCCGGCGGGACCCGGTGACCGTCCTGATCCAGCACCTCCGCGCGGGTGCCGTCGATGGGCAGGCCGATGCTGGGCTCGCCGCCGAAGCCGCCGAGATCCCCCTCGCGGGGCATCACCGCGAGGGTGGAATAGGTGGTGTCTTCGGAGGGGCCATAGAGGTTCAGCACCCTCTGCACCGAGGTATCGCGATAGATCGCGCGCACCAGATCACCCCGCAGCGCTTCACCGGCGAGACATACGGTGTGCACCGAATCGGGCACGGCTCCGAGCCGCACCAGCTCCGCCATCGCCGAAGGTACGGTGTTGATCAGCGTCACCGCTGCCGGCGGTGGCGACTGCGCCAGGCTCACCGCGTCCTCCACCAGCACCACCGTCGCCCCCCGGGCGAGGGTGACGAAGATCTCGAACACCGAAAGATCGAAGCACACCGAGGTCGACGCCAGCACCGCGGCGGCCTCTTCGCCGTGGAAGGTCGCCTGGGACCACGCCGCCAGCTCCAGGGCTCCGCCGTGGGTCAGCGCGACTCCCTTCGGTCGGCCGGTGGATCCGGAGGTGTAGATGACGTACGCCAGCTGCCGCGGGTCTACCACCTCGAGCCGAGGAGCTTCCGCCGGAGCGGCGTCGATGCCGGCTGCGCTGGTGAAGCCCTCGATCTCCATCGTCGGCACCGAATCGAGCTCCAGAACGCCACCGCCCGCCTCCACCAGCGCCAGCACCGGGGCGCAACCCTCCACGATCATGGCGTTGCGCCGCGCCGGATGAGCCGGGTCCAGAGGCACGTAGGCGGCCCCGCGGGAGAGCACGGCGAGCAGCGCCGCGAGCAGCTGCGGGCGCCGCTCCAGAGCCACCGCCACCAGATCCCCGGGGCCGACGCCGCGCTGCGCCAGCAGCTCGCCGATGGCCAGTGCCCAGGACGCCAGCTCGCCATAGCTGTAGCGCTGCTGCGCCGTCACCAGCGCCGCCGCCTGCGGCTGCCGGCGGCTGTGGTGGAAGAAGAATCCGTGGAGCCCCGGTCCCGGCTGGTCGGCATCCAGGCGCACCGCGGCGGATTCGGCGATCGACTGCAGCTGGCGCTGCTCCGAATCCGAGAGCCACGAGAGGTCCTGAAGCGGGCGCTGGGGGAATTCCAGAGCGCGATCCAGAGCCCGGCCCCACCACTCCACCCAGCGCTCGATGGTGACGGTATCGAAGAGGTCCGTGGCGAATTCCACCAGACCGTCGCCGTCGCCTCCCCGGCGAGGGGTGAGAAAGATCGTCCAATCGAATTTAGCCGTCGCCGTCACCAGCTCCCGCAGCTCGCTGGAGAGGCCCGCGAAGGAAGGCGACGGTACCTCCTGGCGCAGCGCCACCATCGCCTGGAAGAGGGGCGTGCGGCTGAGATCCCGCTCCGGCCTCAGGGCCTCCACCAGCACCGCCAGGGGGAGGTCCTGATCGGCGAAGGCCCGACGGCTGGAGGCGCGGCCGCGCCGCGCCAAATCATCGAAACTCAGGGCGCGACGCCCCGGACTCCCGGAGCCCGATTCGGCGGTCGCCGGGCCCAGATCCAGCGGGATCACCACCGTGTTGGCGAAGAATCCCACCAGGTGCTCGACCTCGGAGCGCTGGCGATTCGCCACCGGACTGCCGATCTGCACCCGTCGCTGACCGGCCAGGCGCCCCAGGAACCAGCCCGTCGCCGCGGCGTACACCATGAAGGGGGTCATGCCGCTGCGGCGGGCGTAGCTCTCCACCGCTTCTGAACGCCCCGCCGGCAGTCGGAAGGCCAGATGCTCCCCGGCGGTGGAGCGCAGCGCCGGTCGCGGCCGATCCGTCGGCAGCTCCAGGGCCGACGCCCCCTCCAGGCGCTGCCGCCACCCCTCGATTCGCCGCTCCAAAGCCCGCGGGTCCAGGCGGCGACACTGCCAGCGGGCGTAGTCGCCGTAGCTCACCGGCAGCGGCGGCAGCCCCTGCACCTCGACCTTCCGAGAAGCGCCGGCACAGCAGGCGCCGTAGATCCAGGCCAGCTCCCGCAGCAGCACGGCCACCGAAGCGCCGTCCGCCAGGATGTGGTGAACGCAGGCCAGCAGGCGGTGGGCGCCGGGCTCGGTGCGCACCAGCAGCAGGCGATGGAGAGGGCCACCGGCGAGTCGGAAGGGGCCCATCGCCACCCGCCGCGCGAGCTCGTCGGCGAGCTCCCGCCGCCGCCCGGGGGCCAGGGCGCCGAGGTCCACCAACGGCAGCTGCGCCGCTCCCCGGGGATCGCCGTCCATCGCCTGCAGAGGCACGCCGCCGCGCTCCTCGAAGCGGGTGAGAAAGACCTGCTGGCGAACCACCAGCAGCCGCAGCGCCCGGTGCAGCGCCGCCACCTGCAGCGGCCCTTCGAGGCGCAGCTCCAGCGGCAGGTTGTAGACCGCCGAAGGCTCTCCCAGGCGCTCCAGGAACCACAATCTCTCCTGCTCGAAGGAGAGCGGTGCCGGGCCGTCCTGCGGGCTTCGACGCAGCGCCTCGCCGGCTTCCGCTGCCCCCAGCTGGGTCAGGATGAGGGCCAGAGCCCGCACCGTCGGCTGCTCGAAGAGGGCCCGGACCGGCAGCTCCACCCCGGTGATCTGCCGCAGATCGTTGACGGCGCGGAATGCCAACAGGGAATGCCCGCCGAGGGCGAAGAAATCATCGTCCCGGCCGATCTCGGAGATCTCCAGCAGGCGCTGGAAAAGCCCCGCCACCAGGCGCTCCTCATCGCCCTCCGGGGGCTGCCGGGAAGCCCCCGCCTCGCCTCCTTCGAGCTGCCGGAGGACGGCCCTGCGATCCACCTTGCCGTTGGGCAGGCGGGGCAAACGCTGTGCCTCGAAGATGACCGCCGGCACCATATGCGCCGGCAGCCGTCGGCCGAGATCTTCGGCGACGACGGCGGAGAGCACGCCGGCGCCCTCGCCAGTCCCGGCGCCCTCGCCAGCCCCAGCGGCGAGCGTCACCAGCGCCCCGAGGCGACGGGCCGCCCCCTGCCCCACCACCGCCACCGCCGCGTCCGCGAGGAGCGGCAGCGCGCGCAGCGCCGACTCCACCTCGCCGATCTCGATTCGGAATCCCCGCACCTTGACCTGCTGATCCAGGCGCCCCAGGAAGCTCAGCCTGCCGTCGCGGCGCCAGCGCACCCGATCCCCGGTCCGGTAGAGGCGCCCGCCGGGCCCGGCGCTCCAGGGATCCGGCACGAAGCGCTCGGCGGTGAGAGCCGGACGCTGGCGATAGCCCCGAGCCAGCTGTACCCCGCCGAGGCGGAGCTCGCCGGGTACCCCCACGGGCTGCGGGGCGCCGCCGCCGTCGGTCACCACGGCGAAACTTCCCGGCAGGGGTCGACCGATGCTCGGCGCGGCCTCTCCGCCCCGGGACACCAGCGCCGCGGTGGAATAGGTGGTGTCCTCGGAAGGGCCGTAGAGATTCCACACCCGACCGACGCCGGATTCGTAGAGACGCCGCACCAGCTCCCGCGGCAGCGCCTCACCGGCCAGATTGACGGTGAGCAGAGAAGTCGGCAGAGCGCCGCCCCGCAGCAGCTCGGTGATCGCCGACGGCACAGTGTTGATCAGCGTCACTCGCTCCGCCTCCCGCGGCGGCAGATCGACGAAGGCCAGGGCATCGTCCACCAGGATTACTCCCCCGCCGTGGGCCAACGGGGCGAAGAGCTCGAAGATCGAAAGATCGAAGCACACCGAGGTCGCCGCCAACACCCCCGCCAGCTCCCGCGGGGAATAGCTTTGCCCGGCCCAGCGCACCAGCTCCGCGGCGGCGCGGTGAGTCAGCTCCACCCCCTTCGGACGGCCGGTAGAGCCGGAGGTGTAGATCACGTAGGCCAGCTGCTGCGGCCGCACCCGAGGCAGCTGCGCCGCCACTGGCTCCGGGCCGTAGAGCAGATCCGCCACCGCAAGATCCGCGGGTGCCCCGGCGCCGGGGCCCGTCGACCCGGCGTCGGTGAGGCACCAGCGGGCTGCCGAATCTTCCATCATCAGCGCCTGCCGCGCCGGAGGATAGGCGGGATCGATGGGCACATAGGCGGCGCCGGCCCGCAGCACCCCCAGCAGCGTCGGCAGCAGGTCGAGGCTGCGCTCCATGCGCACCGCCACCACCTCCTCAGCGCCGATGCCGAGCTCCAGCAGGCGCAGCGCCAGCCGCCGAGAGCGGGATTCGAGCTCGCCGTAGCTCAGCGCCTCGCCGCCACACCACGACGCCGGCTGCGAAGCGCGGCCCAGCGCCTGCGCCATCACCGCCTGGTGGAGGGTGGCCCCCGGCGGCGACGGGAGGTCCCCGGCGCCCCATTCGGCAAGCAGCTGATGACGCTCCCCCGGGCTGAGCCAAGGCAGAGCGCCGAGGGGCTGGTGGGGCGCCGCGAGGGTCGACTCCAACCAGTCCCCGAGGTGCTCCAAATGACGCCGCCCGGTCTCCTCGTCGAAGCGATCGAGGTCCAGCTCCAGGGCGACCTCGAAGTCATCCCCACGGCCCCGAAAGGCCAGCAGCCAGTGGTATTTCGCCATGCCGGTATCCAGGGGACGAAGAGCGCAGCGCGCCCCCGGCAGCTCCAGGGTCGGCGTCGCCTCGTCGTACACCACCATCACCTGCGCCAGCGGCGCGTGGCCGAGGCTGCGCTGGGGGTTGAGTTCCCGCACCAGATGAGCGAAGGGCAGCTCCTGTCGCGCCGTGGCCTGCGCCACCTCACCGTGGGCCTGCCGCACCAGTTCGGCGAAGGTGCCCGCCACGGGCTGGCGAAGGCGCAGCAGCAGGGTGTTGACAAAGCAGCCCACCAGGGGCTCCAGCGTCTGGTACCGGCGCCCCGCCACGGGGGTCGCCAACAGCAGATCCGCGCTTCCCGTCAGGCGCCCTAGCAGCGCACCCCAGGCCGCCACCAGCAGCGAGAAGGTGCTGCATCGAAGCTCCCGGGCGAGGGCCTCTACGGCGCTATGAACCCCGCCGCCGAGGCGCCGCCTCACCTGCATTCCGCGACCCGAAGAGCCGCTTCCCGGAGTTCGATCCACCGCCAGCTCGAGAGTCTCCGGCGCGCCGTCCAGGGCATTCCGCCAGCCCTCCAGCTGATCTCCCCAGGCCCCCGATTCCAGCTGACCCATCTGCCAGGCGGCGAAGTCGACATAGTGCAGCGGCAGCGGCGGCAGCACGCCCTCGAAGACCGCGGGATCGCCCGCACCGGAAGCGACCCCGTCCTGAGAGCTGCCCTCGAGAGCGGCGCCGTAGAGCGCCCCCAGCTCCCGCAGCAGGATCCCCGCCGACCAGCCGTCTCCCAGGATATGGTGCAGCACCAACACCAGCACGTGGCTCCCGTCGACCACCGGGATCACGCAGCAGCGCAGCAGCGGGCCGGTGGCGAGATCGAAGGGTCGACGACTCTCTTCGGTGGCCCGCTGCAGACCGGCGGTGAGATCCGGCGCGGCGCCTTGACCCCAGGCCGGCGCCGACGGGAAGCAGCCCTCCGGTCGCTGCCGAGGCTTGCCATCCCGCACCTCAAAGGTGGTACGAAGTATTTCGTGGCGGCGCTGGATCTCTATCCAGGCGGCGCTCAACGCCCGGCGATCCAGAACCCCCTGAATCTCGAAGGCCACGGCGATGTTATAAGTCGCTAGCCCCGGCTCCAGTCGATCCAGGAACCACAGCCTCTCCTGGGCCGGCGACAGGGGCCAAAGCTCGCGGTCCCGGGGGCGCGCCGACGGCCCCCGGCGCGGGGCTTCCGACTCCCCGCCCGGGCGCCGCTGGAGCTTCGACACCAGAGCGGCGAGCTGTTCCGGGGAGAGGTTCTCCAGGGTTACCGGGCGATCACTCATGACTCGTCGATCTCCGTCAGGGCGGCGTTGAGCTCCTCCGCCGACAGCGCCGCCATCAGCCCTTCGGCGACCGCCACCGAGAGGGCCGCCACGGTGGGGGAAGCGACGAAGCGAGCCGGCGTCACCTCGGCACCGAAGGTGTCCCGCACCCGCGCCAAGAGTCGGGTGACCTGCAGCGAATGCCCTCCGAGAGCAAAGAAATCATCCAGCACCCCCAGCGGCTGTTCCGGCTCCAGCAGCTCCTCCCACATCGCCAACAGGGCGACCTCGAGATCGCTGCGCGGCGCCACTGGCTCGCTGCGGGGCTGCGGAACCGGCAGCCGGCGACGATCGATCTTGCCGTTCGAGGTCAGCGGCAGGCTGTGCAGGAAGAGAATGCGGGTCGGCACCATCGCCCGGGGCAGGCGCTGAGACAGCCAATCCCGCAGCTCCTGCTCGCTGCTCTCGACGGCGGGCACCGCCACCGCGTAGCCCACCAGGAAAGACGACGCCCCCTCGCCGATGAGGCGAACCGCCGTGCGCTGCACGCCGGGATGGGAGCTCAGCGCCGCCTCCACCTCCCCCAGCTCGATGCGCGCCCCACGCAGCTGCACCTGATCGTCGAGGCGCTCGAGGAAGTGCAGCTCTCCAGCGGCATCCCAGCGCACCGCGTCGCCGCTGTGGTAAATGCGCTCCCCCACCGCTAGAGGGTGAGGCCGGAAGACCCCGGCGGTGGCCGCTGGAGAGTCCAGATAGCCGCGAGCCAGGCTCTCGCCGGCAATGCAGAGTTCCCCCACCGCCCCCGGCCCCAGGGGACGACCGTCGACGCCACAAACCAGCGCTTCGACGCCCTGGATGGGGCTACCGATGGACGGCGGCCGATGCCGCGCCGAGTCCCGATACACCACGCCAGCGGTGGCCACCACGGCGTTCTCCGTCGGGCCGTAATGATTCACTACGGTGACGCCGAAACCCTCCGGAGGAGCGCCGTGGAGTCGATCACCGCCGGTGAGAACGAAGCTCAAGGAACCGTCCCGAAGCCCCTCTCCCGCCGCCCCCATCAGCTCCTCCGCCATCGGCGTGGGGACGAAGGTCAGGGCGATGCGGCGCTCCACCAGCCAGCGGGCCAGCTGCTCCGGCGAGGTGCGCACCTGGGTCGGACCGAGATGCAGGCAGCCGCCGGCCGCCAGACAGGGCCACACCTCCCACACCGAGGCGTCGAAGCCCAATCCCGCCAGCTGCGTCGCGCGGTGTCCCGGGCCCAGGGGATAGCGCCGACGATGCCAGCGAACCAGGTTCCACAGGCCCCGGTGGCTCACCCCTACCCCCTTCGGACGGCCGGAGGAGCCGGAGGTGAAGATGACGTAGGCCAGGGCTTCCGCCGTCGGCGCTCCCGTATCGCGAAAACCGATACCGGCAGAATCATCCTGGACAGAAGAGGGCCCCACAGCGCAGGACCCCGCATCGCTCTCCAGCTGCTGCGGGGTCAACACCTCCAGGTCCGGCGGAACCGGGAAGTCTTGCTCCAGCGACAGGGCCGCCGCCAAAGTCCCATCGGTGACCAGCCAGCGGGTGCCGCTGCTCTCGAGAATGGAGGCGATTCGGCCGCGGGGCTGAGCGGGATCGATGGCGACGTAGGCGGCACCGGCCGCCATCACCGCCATCCAGGTCAGAATCAGCTCCGAGCTGCTCTCCATCACCACCGCAACCCGGTGCTCCGCTCCCACCCCGCGGCGCTCCAGGCTCCGGGCGATGCTTCCAGCGCGGCGCACCAGCTCGCCGTAGGTGAGGGTGCCGGCGGCGCGGCGGTCGGGCTCCTCCCCGGGAGCTTGGTCCCAGCTCAACGCCAGGGTCTGAGGGTGGAGCTGCGCCCAGTGGTGGATCTCCGCCAGCACCCCGCGCCGCGGCGGCGCGGAATCCACCCGGCGCCCGGCGTTCCACTCCACCCAACATTGATGACGCTGGGCGCAGCTCCAGGGCGAGAGCTCCCCCGTCGGCCGCCCCGGATCGGCGACTATCTGCTGAGTCAGCTGAATCCACTGCCGCAGCAAGCGCTCCGCCGTGGTGGTGTCGAAGCGAGCCCGCCGGAAGGCCAGGGAAATCTCCCACCGCTGCGCTGAGCTCGATCCGCGATGGTGGAGCGTCCAGTCCAGATCGGCCTTCGCGGTGGCGGTCTCCCGGGCCGTCGCCAGGATCTCTAGATCGTCGAGCCGCAGCGGCGCCGGCCAGCGCTCCTCCGCCAGGGTGATGGCGGGCCCCGCCGACGCCGAGCCGAGGCTCGAGGGCGGCAGCCAGCGGCAATCCCAAAGATCCAGGATCGTGGTCCGGGCGGCGGCCAGCAGCTCCTCCACCGGGCGATCCCAGCGCAGCTCCAGGTGCGCCGGCAGGAGGTTCACCAAATAGCCCAGCACCCCCTCCAGCTCCTCGCGATCCCGCTGCCCTACCGGCGTCATCACCGCCACCGAGGCGTTTCCCCCGTAGCGCGCCAGCAGCACCGCGAGGGCGGCGAGACAGATCATTAAGGGGCTGACCTGGTGGCGCCGTCCCAGGCTCTCCATCGCCGCCACGAAGTTCGGCGGGAGCCGGCGGCGCAATATGCCGCTCGCCTCGCCCTCCCCAACGGGACGATCGTGGGGCAGGCGCTGGTTCAGCGCCGCCGTCTGAGCCTTCCCCAGGCGCCCGCGAATCTCCGCCACCCACTCGTCTCCCTGGCCATCCACCAGCACCCGCTGCCAGGCGGCGACAGCGGCCCAATCCAGGGCCGGCGCGGCGGCGATCCCCGCCTCGTCACGCCCCTCTCCCCGCCGCTGTAGCTGATACCGCTGGTAGAGCTGCGCCCAATCCCGCAGCAGGATCGCCGCCGACGGACCATCCGCCACCATGTGGTGGGCGCAGAGCAGCAGCTGATGACGTTCCGGCGTCAGCCGAACCAGCACCGTGCGCCACAGCGGCGCCTGCCCCCGCACCTCGAAGGGCCGGCGCGCCTCCCGCACCGCGAGTCGCCGGGCCTCCGCAGCGGCCTCTGAGTCGAGGGCGGAGAGGTCCACCGCCGGCAGCGGCCGAGGCTCGGCGAGGGTCCACCGGGGGCGGCCGTCGTGATCGGCAAAGCAGGCCCGCAGCAGATCGTGGCGTTCCTCGAGGCCGTGAAGAGCCGCGGCGAGGGCCCGGGGCTGCAGCGCGCCGCTCAGCTCCAGAGTCATCGGCAGATTGAAGGCGGGGGACGAGGGGTGCAGCAGCTGCCGGCGCCACAGCTCCTCCTGCCCCGGGGACACCGGCGAGATCTCGTCGCCGGCAGCTCCGGAGGTCGCCGTCAGCGGGAAGAAATCTTCCAGGTCGAGATCCGGCCCGGCCCCCTGCTGCCGCAGGCTCTCCAGCCGCCGCGCCAGCGCCTCCACCGTCGGCGCCTCGAAGAGGATACGCACCGGCACCTCCACGGCGAGAGCCTCGCTGAGCCGCGAGGCCATGCGGGCGGCGGCGAGGGAGTGCCCGCCGCTATCGAAGAAGCCCGCCCCGCGCCGCGGCGGCGAGCCCAGCACCTCTCGCCACACCTCCGCCGTCAACGCCGCCACCGGCGTGGTTTCCGCCGTCGGTTCGGCCGTCTCGGTGCCCGCTCCGGGAGCCGGCAGCCGGTGGCGATCGACCTTACCGCTGGCGGTCAGGGGCATCTCGTCCAGCAGCACATAGAGGCCCGGATGAGCCGGCGCCGGCAGGCGATCGAAGACCGCCCAGCGGGCCGCGGCGGTGGCCTCCCTCCGGGTCGATGCCGAGGCCCGTAAATAGGCCACCAGGGTCGGCTCGGCCGCAACGTCCGTACGCAGCAGCACCGCCGCCTGGTCGATCTCCCGGGCGCTGGTCAACGCCGTCTCGATCTCTCCAAGCTCCAGTCGGTGGCCCCGCACCTTCACCTGGTGATCGATGCGACCCTCGAAGCGAAGACGCCCGTCGGCGCTCCAGCGCCCGCGATCGCCGGTCCAATAGCGCCGTCCCCCCGCCGTTCGCGGATCCGGCCGAAAGCGCTCCGCGGTACGCGCCGGCAGCCCCATGTAGCCTCGCGCCAACCCCGAACCGCCCAGGGTAATCTCGCCCCGAGCCCCCAACGCCACCGCGGCGCCGCAGCGATCCACGATCTCCACTCGGGTGTTGTCGATGGGCCGCCCGAGGGTGATCTGCGCCGCGTCGCCGATGTCCTTATCCAGCGGCGCCACCGTCGACCACACCGTGGTCTCCGTCGGGCCGTAGAGGTTCCACAACTCGCTGGCCTCCGCCGTCAGGCGCTCCGCCAGCGCCGGATCCAGCGGTTCCCCGCCGCTGAAAATGCGCAGCCCCGACGGCGCCTTCCAGCCGGCGAAGAGCAGCATTCGCCAGCTCGAGGGCGTGGCCTGCATCACCGTCACCGACGCCGCCGCCAGGGCCGCCGAGAGCCGTTGTCCGTCGGCGGCGGTGGCGGAATCCACCCAGGCGACGCGGGCCCCCACGGTAAGCGGCAGCAGCACCTCCAGCAGCGAGATATCGAAGGAGAGGCTGGTGTGGGCCAGCACCACGTCCTCAGCGCCGACCCCCGGGCGGCGAGCCATGGACTGGAGGAAATTCGCCAGCGCGCCGTGAGGAATCGCCACCCCCTTCGGCCGGCCGGTGGATCCCGAGGTGTAGAGCAGATAGGCCAGGCGCTGAGGGGCCAAGGTCTCGCTCTGCGGCGCCTCGATCTCCGGATCCGTCTCGGCGCCCTCGGCACTCACTAGCTTGCCCCAAGACAATACCCGAGGCCAGGGCCCAGGACGCTCGCCCCACGCCCCTTTCAATTCCTCCACCGCGGCGTCCCCGCCGTCGTCGACGATCAGCAGCGGCACCCCGGCATCCGCCATCATCAGCGCCGCCCGCGCCGGAGGCAGCCTCGAATCCAGCGGCAGGAAGCTCAGCCCCGACTCCAGGATGCCCAGCAGCACGACGAAGAGATGGGGGCCTGGCTCTAGCCTCAGGGCCACCGGCGTCTCGGCACCCAGCCGCTGCCGGGAGAGCCCGCGAGCCAGGGCCCGCGCCTGTCGAGCGAGCTCGCCGTAGGTCAACCCAGAGCTCTCAGCAAAACTCAGCCCAGAGCCCTCGGCGGCGACCACCGCCGGCCGCAGCGGGTGCATCGCGGCGCGGGCGAAAATCTTGTGGTGAACGGGCTCGAAGCCGCCGCGGCCCCAGGAATTGACCGCCGACGCAGCGGTGTCGTTCCAGGCCGTCAGCAGCTGGTGCCGCTCACCGCGCCCCAACAGCGGAAGAGAGCCGAGGCTGCGCCGGGGATCCTCCACCACCGCCCGGGCCAGCGACTCCAGCTGGCGCAGGAAGCGCTCCACCGTTACCGCCTCCAGCTGACCGGCGTCGAATTCCAGCGCCAGCACCGCTGCTCCCGCGGGGGTCGGTACGACATCCAGAGCGAGGTCAAAGCGCGGATCCGCCGGCGGCAGATCCCAGCTGCGCAGCTTCAGGGGGCCCATCTCCAGAGCTTCCTCTCCCTCACCGGCGGCCACCGCCGCGAGCCCCCGGGGCGCCCCCGGCGGCGGCGCCTGGTAGGCGAAGAAGGTCTGGAAGAGGGGCGCTTCGTGGCGATCGCCGCCGAGCTCCCGGGCCAAGGCCACCAAATCCAGCTCGCGGTGATCCAGGGCGTCCAGCACCTCCCGCCGCCAGCGCTCCAGGGTCTCCTCCCAGGGTGCCTGGCGGCGCCCCTGGAGCCGCAGCGGCAGCGGACGCACCAAATAGTCCACCGCCTCCCGCAGCGCCGGCAGATCTCGCCCGGCGGAGGGCACTCCCACCATCACCTCCTCGCTGTCCGTGAGCCGCAGCAGCCAGGTGCCATAGAGGCTCAGAAAAGCGACGAAGGGGGTCGCCCCAGTGGCCGCCGCCCGCTCGAGGAAGGCTTCCTTCAGAGCGCCTCCAAGGCGCCGACGAAGGCGCCCGCCACGGCGCGGCCGGGCGCCTTCGCTGGGCAGGCGCAGTACCGGCAGCGGGGTCGTCAATCGCCGCCGCCAATAATCCAGCGCCCTACCGCGGCGCGCCTCGTCTCCCGCCGCGGCGAGGTCCGGCTGCTGCCCTCCCAGGGCCTCCAGCGCCGTCCCCTGTCGCCGCACCTCCTGCTCGTAGGCCACCCCCAGCTCCCGCGCCATCACCGCCAGCGAGCGCAGATCACCGACGATGTGATGGAGCACCCACAGCAGCACGGACTCCCCGCCGGAGCGGCGGTAGAGGCGAATCCGCAGCAGCGGACCGCGCTGCATATCGAAGGGGCGGCGGGCCTCCTGCTGCAGCCGCCATCGCAAAGCCTCGTCGCTCTCTCCGCCGACCTCCACCCGCTGAAAGACCTCCCCCGCCGTCACCGCCTCCGGCGGCGTCACTCGGCGCACCGGATCCACCGAGGTCGCCAGCGGGAACGCGCAGCGCAGAGCCGGATGCCGCCGCACCAGCGCCTCCACCGCTCGCTCCAGGGCCGCGGCATCTACCGCGGGGCCGACGCTGGGGAAATTCGAAGAATCTGTAGACCCGGCGGAGCGATCGGAGCCAGCTCTCAGGCTCCCCGCCGCCGTCAGGTGGTAGGCCGAGCTCTTCGGGTCCAGGCGGTGAAGAAACCACAGCGAGCGCTGGGCCGAGGTCATCGCCGCCGCCCCTCGCTCCGCTTCTGGCTGCAGCTCTGGCTCTCGATGCGCCGCCAAGGCCGCCGCCCCGAGGTCGCTCTCCCCTTCGCCGCTCTGCTCCTCTATCGCCTCTGCAAGCCACGCCGCCACGTCCTTCAGGTTCCAGCCATCCAGCAGCCGACTCAGGGGTAGCTGTCTCGCCTCCCCTTCCACCGCCGCCGCCAGCTCCATCGCCGTCAGGGAATCCAGGCCCAGGGCGGTGAGGGGCACCGAGGCGTCCACCTGCTGGGGCGAGATCTCCAGCACCCGCGCCACCTCCCGCCGCAGCCGCTCCTCCGCCGAAGCCTCTTCACCGAGCCCCTCCATCGGCTCCGGCACCGCCCGCCCCTCGCTGCGGCGCAGGCTGCGCCCCACCACCCACAGCTCTCCCGCCAAGAAGCGGCGGCGAGTCTCCCGGCGGCGGATCTTGCCGCTGGTCGTTTTCGGCAGGCTGTGGGCTCGAATCAGCACCAGCTCGTCCAGCGGCACCTCGTGCTCCTCCGCCACCACGCGGCGAATGGCCCGACCCAGCGCCTCTGCATCCACCGCCCCGTGGCGCTCCACCTCCGCCACCAGCACCAGGCACTCACCGCCGTCGTTCTCCACAGAGAAAGCCGCCGCGGCCCCTCGGCGCAGCGCCGCCGTCGCCCCCTCGACCTCGACCTCGGAGCCCGGCTGAGTGCTCGATGGGGCACTCCACTGAGTACTCTTCTGGGCGCTCGCCTCGATGTCCTGTGGATAGAGATTACGTCCCCGCAGAATGATCAGCTCCTTGAGGCGGCCGGTGACGTAGAGCTGGCCCTCCTCGAGGAAGCCGAGATCTCCGGTACGCAGATATCCTCCGTCGCCGTTGGGCGCCAGCCGCGCTCCGAAGACCTCTACGCTGAGTTCCGGCAGCTCCCAATACCCCACCGCGTTGCTGGCGCTACGGAGCCAAATCTCCCCCACCGCTGCCCGCTGCCGGCGACGCCGGGTCTCGGGATCGACGATCGCCACCTCCACCCCGGCAGGCACCGCTCCGGAGCTCACCAGCGTACGTTCCGAGTCGTCCGTCGGCGGGGAAACGCTGCCGCGCTGCAGGCTCGCCGCGGAGACCTTCAGGGTCGTAGGCTGCCAATCATCGGGGGTCGCCGAGACCAGCAGAGTCGCCTCCGCCAGGCCGTAGCAGGGCACGAAGGCCCGACGCGTAAAGCCCCAGCGCCCAAAGCGCCGGGAAAAGGCTTCGAGAGTGCTCGCCCGAATCGGCTCGGAACCGTTGAAGGCCACTCGCCAATGGGAGAGGTCCACCCCCTCCATCTCCTCGTCAGCAATCTTCTCGGTGCAGAGGTCGTAGGCGAAATTCGGCCCACCGCTGGTATCCGCGGCGAACTCGCTCACCGCCCGCAGCCAGCGCGCCGGGCGGCGGACGAAGTCCACCGGGCTCATCAGCACCGCCTCGCAGCCGACGTAAAGCGGCTGCAGTGCGTTCCCGATCAGGCCCATGTCGTGGTAGAGCGGAAGCCAGCCCAACACCCGGGACGTTGACGGCACCTTCCCGGACGGCACCTCCCCAGACGGCGCTTCTCTAGAAGACGTCTCGCCGGGGGACATCCGAAAGGCGCGGCGGATCAGCTCCTCGTTGTGGAGCAGATTGCCGTGGGTGACGCAAACCCCCTTGGGGGTCGAGGTCGACCCGGAGGTGTATTGCAGAAAGGCGAGGGAATCCGCCCCCACCCCCTCCGGCGGCCGCCACTTCGCCGCCCACTCTTCGGCCTCGCGATCCCCATCCCGTACCCCCGACAACACCGACACCCCGCTCTCTCCCACCAGAGCCCTCAGCCCCTCCGCCTCCTCCCCATCCGCGAGGATCAGCCTCGGCCCGGCGCTGGCGAGGATCGAGCGAAACCTTTCTCGCCCCCGCCGCCCCCTCGGCGGATAGGTCGGTACCGCCACCAGCCCCGCGCCGAGACAGGCGAGAAAGCCCACCACGAAGCGAGCTCCGGAACCCAGCGAGAGCAGCACCCGCTCCCCAGGCGCCGCCTGATTTTGCAAGCGCGCCGCCAAACCCTGAGCCTGTCGCGCCAGGGAGCCAAAGGTCAGACTCTCCTCGACCGTCTCGCCATTCAGCAAGAAGCGGTATGCGCAACGATCGGGGTGTAGCTCAGCTCGACTCCGGAGCAAGTCGAACAAAGTACGGCTATCTTCGAGCGGCATTCATCGCAACCCATGCAAGAGCTTCAAACTCACCTACCCGCCGAAGAGATCGCCAAAGCGACCTTTTCGAAAGCATCAGGCATCCGATCCACGAGAACTCGGGAACCTGCGTAAGAGGAGTAGTTGATAGGTGGTAATGGAAAGGAAGTGCAATATCAAATCTACTTAAGACTACAATTTACTTGAACCTAACTCAAGCGAGCTCAGTTTTTATGAAGAACAAATCATACCGTTCTCGCAAAGCGCTGCCCTCATTCCTAGAACTCGCTCCCCCACCCGGAGGCCCCGATGTCCAGCAGGAATCTCTCTTCCCTATCCTGCCTTCTTCGCCAGCACCTTTGCCTTTCGCTCCTGGTGCTCAGCCTCCTCTGCATCCTGCCAACGAAATCAGCCTTAGCCTCCACAGCCACAGGCACCGCCTGCACCGGCTCGGTCTCCTGGGCTCCTGACGCCCCCGGCCCCAACCGCGGCGCCAACTGCGCGTCTCTCTTCCGCTGCTATCCGCCGGTCGTAGGGCAGCCCCAATGGACCGTCGCCGCCGACTGCGATCCCTCCGCCGGCCCCTGCGGCATCACCGTGGAGCTGCCGGTGGAGCTACCGGGCAATCACCAAAATGACCCGTCAACGGTGGGATTCGGCTATTCCTTCGCCCAGTTGCGGGTGGAAAACGGTAGCGGCGCCCTGGCGGGCTCCTGCGGCAACGCCGGACAGGCGGTCACCGCAAGCCAGGGCACCCTCTCCTGGGGCCTGACGGCGAGCTGCGGAGACGCCGCCGGGCGCTTCGAGGTGAGGGTCGAGACCTGCCCCTGCCCCTTCGTCCCCTGCCCTCTGTGCCCAGAAGCAGAGACCGTGATGGTGGACCTGGAGGACTCCGGCCTGTGCCCAGAACCGCCGAAGGAGGAATGCCCCGGAGGAGCGGGGGATTGCCGCTCCTGCCTCTCTATCGGCGGCGCCGGAGCCCCGGCGGGAGGCGGTGGAGGAGGCTTTTCCGGCAGCCCCGGAGCCCCCACCGGTCCCGGCGCCCGGCTAGCCTACAAAGCCGGCGGCGCCGGCCACGGCAGCTGGCCCGGAAGCGACGCCTGGCGCTCGGTGCTGGGCACAGGCTGGTCCCACGACTACGCCCAGCGGGTGATTCCCGGTGGCGACACCGGCCGAGTCTGGCTCATCACCCCTTGGGCTACCTATCGCCTGTTCAGCGGCCTCTCGGGAGACGTCTACACCGCCGTCTCCCCCAGCGACGAATACCGCACCCTGCGCCGCACCTCCGGTGAGCGCTCGGGCCAGAGCCCCAGCTTGCAGGGCGCCGGCTGGACCCTCACCGACCTCGACGGCACCGTCACCACCTTCGACGCCGCCGGTCGCTGGACCAGCGCCGCGGATCGCTTCGGTAACGCCAAGACCGCCACCTACGGCGCCAATGGAGAGCTGGAGCGAGTGGACTTCCCCGACGGCCGCCACGAGCTCTTCACCTACGAGCCCGGCGACAGCCTCAGTGGAAACACTGGCAAGCTCGCCACCATCACCGAAGTCGGCGTCGACGGCACCACCTCCCGCACCTGGACCTACACCTGGGTGGACGGCGATCTCGTCGCCATCGACCTCCCCGACGGCCGCGCCTACGACTTCACCTACGGCGACCCGCTGCACCCCGGCTACCTCACCCGAGTCGAGCTGGTGGGTATCGACGGCGGACGGCGGGTGGAGGCCGCCTGGGCCTACGACGCCCGCGGCAACGTGATCGACCTCTGGCGCGGCGACGCCAGCTCTACCGGCCCCAGCGCCGTCGATCGCTGGCAGCTGAGCTTCGACTCTCCCGCCCTGCCGGAAGTCACCACCGTCACGGATCCCCTCGGCGACATCGCCACCTACAGCTTCGGCCGCGACTCCGTCAGCACCAAGCCGCGCCTCGAGAGCCTCTCCGGATCCTGCGCCACCTGCGGCCTCGATCCCAACGCCCAGCTCTCCTACGACGACCCCGATCACCCCCTGCGGCCGACCCGAGAGCTCGACGGTCGCGGCGTCGCCACGGTCTACGAATACACCGCCGACGGCCAGCTGGAAAGCCACACCGAAGCCGACGGCACGGCCCTACAGCGCACCACCACCTGGACCTATAGCGGCGACTACCCCGCCCTCGTCACCGGACTCCAGCAGCCCTCCACCTCCGGCAGCCCCGGTGGCCGCGAAACCACCTGGAGCTACAACGCCAGCGGCGCCCTCGTCGCCCGGCGCATTCAGGGAGCCGAGGCCACCGGCGCCTTCGACCTCACCACGATCTACACCCCCACCCCCGAAGGCATGAGCGCCGTCATCGACCCTCCCGGCTACGGCAGCGACGACCAAAGCCTCACCGTCTACGACCCCGCCCGCGGCGGCCTGCTCCCCGCCACCCGCACCGATCCCCTCATCGGCACCACCACCTTCGCCTACGACCCCTTCAACCGCCGCACCGCCACCACCGACGTCAACGGCGTCACCTCCGCCGTGGCCTACGACCTCGGCGACCGCATGACCTTCTCTACCCAAGAAGGCGCCACCGCCGCCGAGGATCTGATCACCGAACACCGCTACGACGAATTCGGCCAGCTCCACCAAACCCTCCTGCCCCGAGGCAACGTCATCGAGTACGCCTACGACAGCGCCGGCCGGCTGATCCACGTCGAGCGCAAGGCCGGTGCCGCCACCCCCGGCGAGAGAGTCGCCTACACCCTCGACGCCGTCGGCAACCGAACCCGAGAAGAGCATCAGCGCTGGGACGCCGACACCGGCACCTGGGAAGCCCGCTCCTGGACCGACACTGTGTGGCAGAGCCGCTGCCATCGCGAATCCGTTCACCACGCCGACGGCAGCTGCACCGCCTACGCCTACGATTGCGAGGGGCAGCTAGAGAAGATCTGGGACGCCAACCACTGCGTCCCCGCCGGCTCCCGCGTTGATCCTTCCGCCGCTGATCCTTCTGCCGCTGGCCTTTCCGCCGCAGGGTCCGGCCCGCCCACCACCGAATACACCTACGACGACCTCGACCGCCTCACCGCCGTCACCCAGCCTTGGGGCGGCGCCGGAAGCGGCTTCAGCACCACCCGCTACACCTACGACGTCCAGGACCACCTCGCCAGCGTCACCGACGCTGAGGGCAACGTCACCACGTACACCACCAGCGACCGCGACCTCCTGACCCGCGAAGAGAGCCCCGTCTCCGGCACCACCACCCACGCCTACAACGAGCACGGCGAGCTCCTCACCTCCACCGACGCCCGAGGCGTGCGCACCGACCGAATCGTCGACGCCCTCGATCGAGTCACCGAGATCAGCTACACCCTCCCCGACCCCTCCGACCTCCCCGACCCCGCTCCCCTCACCACCACCTTCGTCTACGACGACCCCGCCGTCCCCTTCTCCCAGGGCCGCCTCACCGCCATCCACCGCCCCGGCATTCCCGTCCAATACGCCTACGACCGCTTCGGCCGACTCACCCAGGACGGCGACCTCACCTACACCTACGACCTCAACGGCAACCGCCGCACGATCACTTATCCAGAGATCAGCTCTCCGACGCTCAGCGAGCTGGATACCGCCGACCTGGAGACCAGCGACTCAGGCGTCAGCTATTCTGGCCCCATGACCGCCGTCTACACCTTCGATCACGCCGACCGCCACCTCAGCCTCCTGCTCCAGCGCCCCGGCCAGCCCGACCAGCCCATCGCCTCCGGCGCCCGCTACGAGCCCTCCGGCCCCCTCACCCACCTCGAGCTCGGCAACGGCCTGACCGAAACCCGCACCTACACCCCCCGCTACTCCCCCGAGAGCATCCGAGTCTCCCCAGCCTCTACCGAAGGCACCGACCTCTTCCACTGGACCTACACCACCGACGCCCTCGGCAACCCCCTCACCATCACCGACCAGCTCGACCCCGCCAACCACAAGACCTACACCTACCAGCCCTACCAATACTTCCTCACCCTCGGCAACGGCCCCTGGGGCGACCTCTCCTGGACCTACGACTCCATCGGCAACCGACTCACCGAAACCCGAGACGGCGCCACCGACACCTACGCCTACCTCCCCAACCCCACCGGCGGTCACACCGCCATCCTCCACACCATCACCCCCGCCGCCGGCGGCCTCCGCACCTACACCTACGGCCCCGCCGGCCACCTCGAAGCCGTCGACCTCCCCGCCAACCCCATCGACTTCCAAAACGACGCCGCCGGTCGCCTCACCCGGATCGAGCGCCCGGCGGGCGATGTCTCTAGCGACTTCCGTTACGACGGTCGTAGCTTCTTGACCTCCATCGCTGCAGACTCTCTCAGTGAGATTTTCGCCGACTGCTTTGAAGCCGGCGACGGCTCCTGCTGGACCCGCTCCACCGGCTCCGACATTGGCGCCGGCACAGCCGACTGCTCCATCGAGCCCTCCCTAGCTAGCGTCTACAGCTCCGAGGGCGTCCTCCACGCCATCACACACTTCACCGGCTCCGCCGAAGACAACACTCGCTACTATTTCTACTTCGCCGACAGGCCCGTAGCACAGCTAGATGTACCGCTGAGCGGAGTGGCCATCACCACCTCGCTGAGTGTCGATCATCTGAGCACACCAATCCTGGCAGCCGACGCGACCGGAGCCGTGTTCTGGCAAGGAGGTTTCGAACCGTTTGGGGCGGACCATTCTGGGGCGAGCGTGGCCGGGGTAGCTCTGCGCTTCCCTGGACAATGGCGTGATGAGATGTGGCGGGAGGCTAGCGAAGGTGGACGAATTGCTTATAACGTTCACCGTTGGTATCAGCCAGGTACAGGGCAGTACACTAAGAGCGATCCTTTGGGCCGCAACGGTGACCTCCATCCGTACATCTACGCGGCGGCGAATCCGCTGCATTACTTGGACCCACTGGGGGAGAAGTCAAGAACGTGCTGTGCACCGATCGCTAGCGGAGCCCTGAGAGCTTTCAAGCACTGTTTCATCCAAGTACAGAACGATACGACCGGTGAGGACACGGTGTATTCCCTACACGGGATGGGAGGCCGCTGGCGCTCCTGGGGCGGGCCGTTGGGTTGTACCTTCACCAATGACAGCTTCGACGAAGATGCCATTGGTGTGCCTTCTACGGAGTGCGGTGATTGGAACCAGAGCTGCGATGTAGATGCCTGCGTGGCGGAACAATTCCGTCAGTATCCACAGGCCAGCACCTATCGACTCCTTGGCCCCAATAGCAATACCTTCGCGGGCACGGTGACGCGAGCCTGCGGCTTAACCCCACCAAGTGTTGCCGGCACAGGCCGGACGCCTGGCTGGAACGACTCTCCCGCTCCGGCGGCGGCAGGCAAGACCTGTCCGGATCGACGTTAGAGTGCTAGCGAGGCACTATGACTATGGAATTCAATAAGTTGGCCTGGCGCCGTATAGGCGGCGCTTTTCTTGCCAGCGCACTATTGCTTGGAGCAGGGTGCTGGCACCAAACCCGATGGCTGGGAGCTGATGAATTCGTGGCTCAGCTTCAGTGCGGTATGTCTGAGGAGGCCATCGGCCAGGTGGTGAGCGAATATCGTGATCTACAGCTTCACGCGCCGGAAAATGGCAGCAACAAATGGGCGCTGATTGCGGTGAAAGGAAACACCAGAATCAGAATGGGGCTCGATTCTGAGGGACTACATCGTTATCGCATTTCTTGGGTCGATACGGTCAAGCACGTGACCCTCCTGCCGGAGGTGGACCTCTGTGGCGGACCCTCCGACGAAGCGGTCTCTCCCCGAGAGCCGTCACCCCGCTGAGTCGACTAGGGCCTGTTAACGCTAATCAAAATATCAGCGATTAGGGCGAAATTGATGAAAGCCAGGTACATCACATCAAGCTTCTCGAATCGGGAGAAGACCCGTCGAAACCCCTTGAGCCGGCGAATCAAGCGCTCCACTTCGTTGCGGCGCTTATACATCTCCCGATCGTACTCCCAAGGGTCCAGTCGACTCTTCTTCGGTGGCACGACCGGGGTTAAGCCCAGATCCAGTGCCAGTTGCCGAGTCTCGTTCCCTTCGTACGCTCGATCCATGATCAAACTCCAAGGACCGAGCAATGGCCCTGATGCCTTCAGCAGCTTGCGTCCCTCCGGAGCATCGTGAGCATTCCCAGGAGACAAGGCAAACGTCACGGCCGTGCGGTCATCTGCGGCAACCAAATGAACTTTGGTGGTCCAGCCTCCGCGGGATTTTCCGATGGATTGAGGACCGTTTTTTTTAAAGCCCCAGTACCGTCCGGATGAACCCTCACGCTCGTACTGTCGAGGGAGACGGCTTCGACCTTGATTCGAATGATCTGCTCCTGTTGAAGTCGTGCAAACACCCTCTCCAGGACTCCTCCCTTCGCCCAGCGATTCATTCGAGTGTAGACCGTGTGCCAATTTCCAAAGCGCGGAGGAAGGCGACGCCATTTGCAACCATTCTCAGCTACATAGAGGATCGCATTAAGAACCTGGAGGTTCGAAAGCTTGACGTTACCTCTCTGGACCGGCAAGCAATCAGCGATCCGGTCGAACTGGGATTGTGTGAGTTCCATGGCTCAATTCTACAGGAATTGACGCCATAAGTGTTAACAGGCCCTAGTAGGGCCGTCTACGAGGCTAGCAATCACCCTGCTCGTTTTTGGGGGTACTCGCATTTGCTTCTCGAGTGGAAGCTGATGAGGCTCAGGCGCCCGGCTGCACCCCTTCATTCATCGAAGTTTCACCTTTGGAGCCTATTCGAGCGGAGGTCGGCTCATGGGAGATCCTCTTCAAGGTTGCCTTGATCGGCTGCTCGGAAGATTTGAGAGCTGTGACCCAGAAGGAGATAGAGTCACTCAAGAGAGAATTTATAAGCCCAGAAGAATGGTCTAACCTAGTGCTCGTCACTGAAGAGACTTTGCAGGAGCTTAGAAAGAGAGCTCTTCAAGTGACGAATCGAATTCTAGGTCGCCAAGTCGCGACAGACATCCTCTTTCACGACATTGAAATTCTGGATCATAACTCTCAGTGAGACTCAGCTTCAGAACTTAACCTAAGGCTACTCCTGAAGACAAACACTATCTACAGTTTGGCATCGAAGAGAGTACAAACTTCCACGAGACCCACAGTCATCGCTGTGGCCCTCGGTCTATTCGGCGCTACTTGCTGCGCCTCCATCGAATGGCCCCGCTGAGCCAATGAATTCGTTGAGGATTTGTCCTGCAATATGCCACTTAGTACGTTTGAGGAGCTCAGCGGGCAAGAGCTTGCCCCAGACTCCGCAAGCTAAGAAGTACCCTGGCGCAAAACTTTACTAAAACATGAAAAATGCACTTCCACAGGCGATCCTGATCGTGACCCTAGCCATCTGCGGCTGCCACATAGATAGCGAGCCTGGTGTAGAAAACGCTAAGAAAGAGCCCGCTCGCAGAGGAGCATCTCTACTTCGAGATGCCATTGGCTTAGACCAACTTGACAAAGCCGTCACTGAGCTTCGAGCAGCCTCCGGGAACAATGCCTCAATCGCCCTAAAGCTAATCATCTCAACAGACGACACAGTTAGGAGTTGCGAAGGCCACCAGCCCCACGAGCTCACAGATCTAGAAGAAGCAAAACTCTGCAAAGCAGCGAAGAGCATCAGATTCAAAGCACGGCCCGAGGAGATTGAATACAACCTGAACATTGGGCTATCTCAGCTCCATTGACAACGGCACCACCAGTAAAAGGTGATTAACAGAAGCCTACGAGCCCACTGATGAAGGCGTATAGATTCTTGACCTAAATCACCCTTCAGAGTTACCGCCTATCCTCCGCGCCCCCATGCCCAAACGCATATCACTTGGTACCTTACTGGCACTCCTCATCTTTGCGACTGCAGGCATTAGCTGCAATCTACTTTTCCCTGAGTAGCAGGATCCCGCATTCACAGTCGAGAATGGATGGACAAAGGATCAGGTGATCCAGCACTTGGGTGAACCACAGAGCGTCAGAAGCATGAGTGCTCAGGATTCGCCTGAGGACGAACAATGCAGAATCACGGCTACGACTGTTCTCACTTTCAGCAGAGACAATGACCTTGATTTCGACTTTTTTCTGAGCCCGGATGGAGAAGTCCTCTGTAGAAAAATCCGCTTCAAGATGAAGAGCCATTAACAAAGCCTGCCTGCCGTCTCTAAGAAACAAACTCAAACTATCCGACAGCATAAGAGAGATGTCGACCTTCGTATCAATACTGGCGTTCACATCATCCGAGCCAAAGGCTTCCTCAGCGGCTCAACATGTGGCCTTAAGTCGAGTTCGCCACCCGAACTTATTGATAAAAGAGGAGTATCAAAAGACAGAGTGTCTATCACGATGAGGTACCTCTTCTTGGCTCTCATAGCCTTGACTCAGATTGCCTGCACCTCCGCTCGAACGGCAACTCCTAGCGGCGAGCCTCTATCTCTGTACGTCACCGTAGAACCCTACTCGGGACCATCCTGGGGCACACCAATCATCGAGATCAGAGCAGTCAACGAGGGAATCAACCCCGTCGGCTTCACGAAGACCTTTGGCTTCAAAGAGATTTACCTTTATCTCGAGATCAACCGCCTAGACAGTAGCCAAGAAGTTGAGTATCCAGTTGAGGCAACAGCTGAGCTATTCTCAGCTCCAGAGTACCGGTGCATCGACCCTGGAGAGAACGTCAGTCTTTCCGTTGACCTTGGTCACTGGACTTATATCGTGGGCGGCGACGACACTGACAACGAAGAAGACGCGCCATACTTCGGCTACTGGCTTGGGCCTGGGAAGTACCAAGTTCGAGCTGTCTATGATGCACCGGGTACTACCCAGCGACTCTCGTGCCCAACGGCCAATCATCAGGTTGTGAGTGAATGGGTTAACTTTGAGATTCCAGATTAGGTTCTCGGTCATGGCCCTTAGGCCTTAGCGAGCTCCGATAAACAACTAAAGCTTTAGACTTCGACGGTCGCAACTCTTACCTGAACCCAGAAACGAACCACTTAACCGCCCCAGTTCTCTAGAGAGTTCATGCCAACCCAGCAGCCATCAATGGTCGAAAACCGATTGTCTACTCTCGGTCCAATGAGACTCTGCTTACTATGCTTGGCCCTAGGGCTGTCCCTCAGCGCTAACCTTTCAGCAGGAAAGGACTCCGGGTGCAATCTCTCAACCCAAGAGATCCTCTGGGATAGCCTTCTGCTGTCATTCGAAAAACGAGACGACGGTGGCCTCTACATCACTCGATCCACTGCGAATGAAAATACTGCACCTAGAGCACAGGCCCTCGCAGCAGTACTGCTTGAAGAGTGGGACATACCGCCTGGCGATCAAGATCTTCAGTCTCCGAGACTAGTCGTATCAGAACAACCCGACTACTCCAACGTCGACACAACCGCTACAGAGAAGCCCCAGTCTTCAATTATCGTGATTAGCGCTAGTGTCGACAAACGGGGACATGTGGTGACGCCAGAGGTCAGAGTGAGTAGTGGCCTTACCGAAATCGACGAGCGTTGTTTAGCTGCCGTTCGACAATGGCTGTATCGCCCAGCCTTATCAGTAGACGGCTATAGGGCCTCGAAGGCTGGAGCGATTTGCCATTTGAACCTAGAGTGAAGGCAGGTCAAGCGGACAACTTAAATCCGCTGATTACTCAAGAGGCTTCCGCTTACACCAACAATCGGTTCACCTCTTTCATCATTCCCGCAGCCGCATTTCGCCTCAATTTCAACGCCCGAGCGCCTGAAACCTAGACCATCCCAATACGAGTGACCCACATCCCTTACGCCCCCCTTCTACTACCTTGGGCACTCGAGACCACTGGTTTATCGGAAGACTTGTGCCCTCAAGCCTGACAATGCACTCCCTACCAAACATCACTCTCGCATGCCTCACCCTACTGTTTATAGCTGGCTGCTCCGACTACACTATTCCAGTTGGGAATGAATGTTCCCTTGTCCGGCTAGCAAGTGGCGGCACTTTCGTCCTAGCAGATCGAGAGGGTTTCCTGCTGGCCGGCCCTAGCGTTGATCGCTACTCCAAGATAGGTGTATTAGTCGTAGGGCGGGTAACGGAAGAACCTACATTCCCTCAGCCCGGGAAAAATCTTGGCTACTTTATCTTCAATACGGAGACAGGGATTGGAAACTGGGGGCTTAGTGAAAATCAATGGATCTCTGCCCTGGAACAGCAGGGTATGAATGAAACTCCACAGCTGTATCGACCTAACCGTTTCCACCAACTCAGTGGACCACCGGGTGATCACTAATAAATTAGCAAGTCCGCCTACAAGGCTAGCAATCACCCTGCTCGTTTTTGGAGTACTCGCATTTGCTTCTCAAGTGGAAGCTAATGAGACTCAGGCACCCGGTTGTACCCCTTCATTCATCGAAATCTCACCTTCGGAGCCTATTCGAGCGGAGGTTGGCTCATGGGAGATCCTCTTTAAGGTCGCCTTGATCGGTTGCTTGGAAGATTTGAGAGCTGTGACCCAGGAGGAGATAGAGTCACTCAAGAGAGAGTTTATAAGCCCAGAAGAGTGTTCTAACCTACTGCTCGTCACTGAAGAGACTTTGCGGGAGCTTAGAAAGAGAGCTCTTCAAACGACGAATCGAAATCTAGGCCGCCAAATCGCGACAGACATCCTCTTTCACGACATTGCAATTCTGGACCACAACTCTCAGTAAAATTAGCCCCCAAGGCCTCAATAAAGATTTCTTCTCACAATCGGCACTACCTGCAACTAGGTATCTAAGAAAGTGCAAGTTGCCACAAGATCCGCAGTCATCGCAGTGGCCCTCGGCTTGTTCGGGGCTACCTACTGCGTCTCGGTCGAATGGCCTCACTGGGCCAATGAAGTCTTTGAGCTTTTGTCCTGCAACATGCCGCTCAATACGTTCGAGGAGAACAGCGGGCACGAGCTTGCCCCTAACTCCGCAATGGCTGAGCTGGGTACGCACGTTATCCGCGGTGACAATGTCGATATCTGGCTTCGCTTTGAGAAGGGACAGCTCCAATCGTATTTGCTCACCAAACTACAGGGTTATAAAGGCGTGTACGTTTCACCCCGTACCAACCTCTGTACGGGCGACTTGACATTCCTGCTAAGGCTCTCGAGACCTCATGGACTAGAAGGCGCACGAGTGAGCGTTAACGGAACTGAAGTGACGGAGTTCCCCTGGGGCGCACCGTACGAAGTCCCTGGCGGAAAGGTCGAGATTCGAGTTGAGCACGACGGCTACCAGCCGATTACCAGGCGTTTGGTACTCGACGCCAACGATGCAGGTGAGCAACGGCTGTCAATCACTAGCGAGGATTTGCGCCCAGCTCTATCCCTATGAACTCAACCAGAGGCTAAGGGCAAAGCGAAGCGAAGCGTAAATCAGTTCATGAACCGCATTCTCTACTTCATTGCATCTCTTGTGCTGCATCTAGCCATTTGGCTAATCCCTCTTGGGATTCTCTATCTTTCTCAACTCGAAGCAATTGCCTTGGCAGCTTCTGCAGGACTCTTGCTCACAGCAGCGCTGGGTATCACCTGGGCGCGGTATCTCGACGGGCGTTATCTGGGCTCTTTTCTCGCCGGATCAGCAGTATCGACAGTCCTGCTATTGGGCTTGCTCACGGTATTCGATTGGTCTCTAGGACTTCCCAGGCAAGAACCTTTGACGTTAGATGGCTTTAGGGAATTTCTTCTGGGCTTGGAACCATCTGCCGCCATGCTGCTCTCCTACGCTGGTCCCATCCTCATCATCTTCGGGATCTCCTTTGGCGGTTACTGGGTCGGGTCAAGAAGATCCGAACGCTAAACATAATCCCGGAATCTAGAGACCGCTTCCGCAACCGATTCGGACAGCGACCCTTGAGAATTGACAGAGAGCTTACAAGCGCTTCGCTGGAACACTAGGTCCTGAAACAGCCCTCAACCTCTTAGCTCCCAAGCACTCTCAGATGTAATCTGATGAATACGATTCTCGAAATCCTCCTGTTGACAGTGCTCCTGTCTCCGCTGCTTCTCTTTGACTCTTGGGTCAAGAGGCGCCGACGGAAGAGCCTTCCATCAATCAGCGATTCGGACTTTCTGGCCGAGTTCGACACAGCAGAAGACGAGCAGGAGATTCTTAAGGCCAGAGAACTCATCTCTAAGGAAATTTATTTCCCTAAGGATAAGCTTCATCCGAAACATGACATCAGAGCGATTCAGACGAGGTACTCCCCTGTGACCTTGGGCGACCTGGGAATCTCTGATCTCTACGACGACCTCTACCTCGATGCCAAGAGCAAGGGTGTCGAACTGACGGAGTACCCGGAGACGGTGAAGGGCTATATCGAGATGTACCTTCGCTACTCGGATCGCTCTGATTAGTCCACCGAGAGAAAGATTCAAGAGTCTCAGATTGGATTCTTGAAGTTTGTGCACCATGCCTTACTCTGGCACCGTAGAGGCAGAGTCCTGATCCTGGTTGAGTTTCTTGAGGAGTTATCCCTCCGAAATCAAGCCCTGCAGCGTCAGAATTCTCTCAACTCAGAAGCCACGCAACGCGACTTCCGCTGAGGCACAAAGCAGCGCCAGCTGCCATGCTCTAACAAACCGTCGTCCCTCGGCGCCCCTCCCGCCCCAAGATTCGCCGGGATCTCACCGTCTCGACTCACGAGGATGCGTGCTCATGTTGGTGGACAGCACCCAAACGCAGCAGGAGCTGCTGCGGCAGATTCAGGAACAATGGACCGACGCCGAGAAGAAGGTGGATGCGCTGCTCCGTCTAACCCCGGAGAAGCAGTCCCGTCGGCTGCAGCTTTCTCATATTGGCCTGCGAACGCCGGTGATCGTGGAGGTGTTGCTGAAGCGGGCTCATGAGCAGGGCTTTCTGGATAGTGATGAGTCCTACAGCCTCGCAAAAACCGCCTTCACCGTGGCGACTCGTATCAGCGGCTATGACGATCGGGTGGGTTGTCATCAGCTCACCTGGGATTACCAGGCTCTGGCCTCTGCCCAGATGGCCAACGCTTGCCGGATTGGCTGCTGGTGGGGTTCGGCTCACGAAAATATGGAGCGGGCGTTTCGGCTGCAGCTTCTGGGGACTGGGGCGCCGCGGGTGGTGGCTCAGCTTTGTTCGTTACGGGCTTCGCTCTACAAAGACAGTCGCTGGTATGAGGAGGCCTTGCTGGATCTGCGGACGGCGAGGGAGCTTTATGAGGGGATGGGGAGGGAGAGAAAGCAGGAGCTGGCTCATGTTTTGGTAAATATTGGAACGGTCCACTACCAGTGCGAACGATTTGACGATGCGATGAAAGCCAATGAAGCCGCGATGGACCACATCGATGAGAGGCGACAGAAAACCCTCCTCGCTATCGCCAGCTGTAATCGCGCTCTCTTTCTCACCGAACTAGGCGACCCAGCCACCGCGCTGCAGAGCTTTGCCTTAATCCCCACCTTTCAAGAGCTCGGCGTATCCACCGACTCCATCCTCTGTGCTTACCGAGATTGGGAGATCGGGCGTGCTCATCTCGCCCTTCAGCAGTTTGGAGAAGCGCGAGCGCAATTCGACCGCGCAATCCAGTGCTTTGAAGCAAAGCAGGATCCCTTCAACAAAGCCCTAGTCATGCTCGACCTTTCGAGGCTATACCGAGCAAAAGGCGAACACTCAGCAGACTTCTATCGGTGTGCCAGAGAAGCCCTGGCACTCCTCAAGAGCCAAAGTCTAGATACTGAGGCGAAAGAGACCACACAGCTGCTCAACGATGCGTTAGCCGAAGAAGTGCTCACCGCCAAGGCTATTGTGCGGGCCGTTCGGGACCTTAGAGCGCATCGTAACCACCAGCGCTTCCGCCCCCCGACTCTGTTCTGAGCCTTTGCCTTCTTGCCCTAGGCTCTAAATTCTTCGAAGCTGCACTCAAAGCTCGGGCCTACGGGGCATTCTGCCTCGTGGCTGCGCCGTGCTTTGAGGAGCACAATATGTTCTTTCCCCAGCCTTCGGCCCTGAGTGGCCTACTTAATGCCCTCCCGACACTCCTAACCCTTCTTCTAAAGGGCCCAGCCATCGATCCCAACGGCCACTTCTAACCCATCTTCCCAGCCCTGCGGTGATGCCCTGGTTCCCGCAGGGCTGGGCCTTTTCTTTCGCTAGCACCACCTTGCCCGAAGCCTAGTTATCATCGGCCTACAATGACTCTCTGAAATTCACCATGACTGAGGTGCCAAAGTATGCCCATCCGAAACGTTCTCTTAGTAATTCTTACCCTCATTTCCTTCGCGGGTATCTTGCACGGTCCCGCCATCGACCCCGATGGCCTTATTGCCGCGATTGGAAGCTGGTCTAAAGGACCTGCCATCGATCCCGATGGATTGACCCGCGCCTTCCTGCACGGCCCCGGGGCTGACCCCAACGGATTAATTCCAGTCTTCCTCCACGGGCCTGGCGCTGATCCCGATGGGCTGGCCAATGCTCTATTACACGGACCTGGATTCGACCCCAACGGAATCATCTCGGCCCTCCTGCACGGACCTGGCTTTGATCCCAATGGGCTAATCCGAGCCTTCCTGCACGGTCCTGGAGCTGATCCCAATGGGCTAATCCGAGCCTTCCTGCACGGTCCTGGAGCTGATCCCAATGGGCTAATCCGAGCCTTCCTGCATGGTCCTGGAGCTGATCCCAATGGGCTAATCCGAGCCTTCCTTCACGGCCCTGGTTTTGATCCTGATGGACTGGTCTCTGGAGTTATTGCTGCACCGGTCATCGACCTCAACGGCCGCTTCTAACTCCTCTTCCCCCGATCCCGCGGCGTGGCTTCGGCCCCCGCGGGGTCGAATACTTCGGCCTGTTGAAGCTCTTCGTCTAGCGGCTCTTCTTCGAAATCGTAGAGCGGCTCACCGGCGCGGTAGTAGAGCATCCCGGCGGTGAGGCCAAACATGGCGAAGGAGGCGGCGAGCTCGCTTTGGGCTCTGTGGAGCTGGCGGCGACTGAGGGGCGGTTCGGCGTCGAGGATGCCGACGGACATGCGCGGGGCCCAGCGGATGTTGAGGGTGAGGCCGGGGTCGGCCTGCTGATAGATGTTGTGGAGCACGCGCTCGCAGCTGCCCTGGAGGGATTCGGGAAGGATGCTCTGGGGCAACTCGACGGTCCAGCGCTTTGGGGTGGGCGGGGATTCGGGGACGAGGGGCGTCTGCTGCATGGTGGGTCCTTTCGCTGAGCGGCCTTCCTGCTGAATAGCCCTCTTGGGGGGCGACCTTCTCGCGGGGTGACCTTCTCGGGGGGCGGTGCTGGAAGGCAGAGGCTTGTCGTTGGCTTCTCGGCTGGGAGAGGGCCTTTGCTCACAGTGACAGGATCAAAAGATTTGTGTCTCAGCGGAAGTTCATGGCGAAAAAGGAGAAGAGGCTCCCGGCTGCGGCGAGAACCCAGAAGGGGCCATGCTTATCCGAAGAGGCTCTTCAGAAGGCCCTCTTTCGAAGGCGTACGGTCAAGAAGACTGGTGATTCGCCGACCCCGATTCCAGCTTCTTTGAACAGCTTCCTGAACACGGCCCCGGCGCTTTTTCTTGCGTTCAGACACCGACTAGCCCCAGCCGGTACCCTCTCCCTCCATCGTTCCCAACCGACCCACTCTTCCTCCGCGCCCCTTCCCCCTCGGCGCCATGGAGTCAATACCCCGTACCGCGCACCTGGCGGACGAGCCCCTATGCCCCAAAACCCCGGCTTCCTCCTTCACCTCGGGCAGGCCCTGCGCACCCTGCGCCAGCGCCGCGATCTCAGCCAGGCGGCGCTGGCGGAACGCTGCGGGCTGACGCCGCCGATGATCAGCAACTACGAGCGTGGCGTCCACCACCCCTCGTTGACCTCCCTCGAGGCTTTGTTGCACGCCTTGGGCGCTGATCTCTTCGACCTGGCTCAGGCCGTTCAGGTTCAGCGCATGGACAATGAAACGCTCTCCCAAAGGCTGCCCGCCGGGGCTACGCCACCCCAATCGAATGAGCTCTCGACGGACGAGCTCTCCAAACTCCTTTACCCTTACCTCCGCGATCTGAGCTTCGACCCGATGCGGAGGAGGATCTTCTGGGTCCTTACCTCCAACCTCGCCCAGGAGCTCGCGCGAGCTGACTGAAGCTGACAGAGGCAGGCTGACCGCAAGCCATCCACGCTAATCCAGCGCTGAACCGCCCCCTCGGCTGCTTCAGCCCCGACGGGGGCTGCCTACTCCCTAGCCCCTCGGTCGGCGCCCCCGCCGCGCCGGGCCGCCTCCCACCCCTAGGGGCTCCGCCCCTCCTTCTGAGGCTCCGCCTCACCGGGCTCGTGGGGACCTCGAGAAAGGCGGACGCCAATGCTGGAGTTGCGGCCCGACGGGGGGAGGGTGCCGCGGCGAAACGCCGCCCGCAGGCGGCGGGCATTGTAGAACCACGAGCCGCCCCGCAGCACGCGGTGCCCGCCGTCTGTCACTAAGGGGTCAACCCGACTGCCACCTGGATAGCGTTCGCCATAATCCCATGCATCCTCGCACCACTCTCTGACGTTCCCCAGCATGTCGTAGAGACCCCAGGGGTTTGCTTCTTTCAGCCCTACGGGCCAGCTCTGCCAGTGACTATCTGGCCCCTCCTCCCCCTCCGGTATCTCCCCCAGACCCACCGAGCGCTTCACGCGCTGCCAAAGACTCGGCGAAGTCTTGAAGCGGTATCTCACTATCTCGACCGACGAATTTTCGTCATACCAGCCAATGCGGTCGAGCAAAGCACGTCCTTCTTCGCTGCCCGGGTCGAAATCACCCAGCCAAGTTGCCCCCTCCGTGCCAGCGCGGCACGCCCGCTCCCACTGAGCCTCGGTGGGTAACCCGAGCGATAGACCCAGCTGCCGCTCGTTGATCTGATCGATGAAGGCCTTGGCGGCCTCCCAACTCACGTTCTCGACCGGACGCTCTGGATCCTGGAACCCGCTGGGATTCTTCCCCGTCACTTCCAGCCACAGCGCCTGAGTACAGGGCGTATCCGCTAACCAATAGCCTTCCGTCAGCGTGACTTCGTGCCGTGGGCCCTCGTTAGAATCCCTCCCTTTCTCCTCTTTCGGCGACCCCATCCAAAAAGTCCCCTCCGGAATCCAGCGCATGCGCTGCACAACCTTACCGATCTTGATCTCGGTAAAGAAGCCGTATTGATCTTCCCCCCAGCCCCAGGCCCAGCTGGGAGCGTAGCCAGACGGGAAAGGGTGATCAGCGGTCATGGCACCCTCGCCACGAAGAAAGAAAGAAGCGAGCACCGGCAAACCTTCGCCGCGGAATCCACCGCCCTACTAGCGCACCGGCGCCCGGAGACCATTTGCCACCGGCCAAAGGGACCAGCGGACCGGCGCACGATCGGGTCCAGGGCGCCTCCGGCTGCCCTCGAGCTCGAGAAAGGCGGAAGCCAATGTTGGAGTTGCGGTTCGACGGGTGGTTGCCGTTGCGATACGCCGCCCGCAGGTTGCGGGCATTGTTGATCCACGAGCCGCCCCGCAGCACGCGGTTCTCGCCATCTCGATCGTGTCCTTTCGCGCATGCTATCGCCTCAGGCGTCCACCGGCGGACGTTCCTGGAGCTCCCGGCCGCGCCAGTGATGGGCGTCGGCGCCGAGGGTCATGGCCAGGGCGGCGGAGTAGCCCGCCTGGAGCTGACGGTCGCTGGCGCGGCCGGCGAGATAGGCCTCTTCCCAGCGGCGCCGGGCTATCCGGTAGCGTCGGCGGCGGCGGGCGGTGAGGCCGATTCGGCCGGGCCACACTCGAAAGCCGCAGAGGGAGAGGCCGCGCTCGCTGCGCTGCAGCTGCCAGCTCTCTTTCACTTCGAGCCGCAGCGAGCTCGCGGCGAAGGCGCGAATCTCTTCGGCCAGCTCCTTCAACTGCTCCCGGCGGTGACCCCAGACGACGAAGTCGTCCATGTAGCGCACTATCCCCCCAACTCGTGGGCCCCCGACTCGCGCCGTTTCCAGCAGGTAGCGATCGAGAGCCGCGAGGTAGAGATTGGCGAAGTGTTGGGAGGTCAGCGCCCCGATCGGCAGGCCGATGCCTCGAGCCGACCCGGGAATGCTGCCGTGGCTGTCGATGATCCGGTCCACCAGCCGCAGCACCGGCGCCCCGCGAATGCGGCGGCGAATCGCCGCCTTCAGCACCTGGTGATCGATGGAGGCGAAGTAAGCCCGCACGTCCATCTTCAAAAACCACGGGAAGCGCTGGCTGTGCTGCTGTGCCCGCTGCACCGCCCGCCAGCTGCCCTTGCCCAAGCGGCAGGCGAAGGTATCGTCCACCAGATAGCGCTCGAAGGCCGGCTCCAGGTGAGCCATCAGCGCGTGGTGCAGCACCCGCTCGCGAAATACCGGAGCGTGAATGGTGCGGCGCTTGGGGTCGTGAATTTCGAAGCGGCGAAACTCACCGACCGGCACCCTCTCCGCCAGCAGATCCGCCTGCAGCGTCGCCAGCTGCTGAAAGAGATCCTGCTCGTAGCGCTGCACCTCGCGCCGGTGGCGCTTGCCGCGGGCCGCCCGCCAGAAAGCCCAGGTGAGGTGATCCCAGTGGGCCACGGCCTCGAGATGCACCGTGGTGCGCTTCACTCGGCGGCCTCCCCTGGCTCGAGGGAGCGGAGCAGCTCGAGAAAGATCTTGCCGTGCTGTTCCAGGCGCGCCTCGCCAACGCCGGCAATCGCCGCCAGGGCCTCCAGGGTGCGCACCTGCCCTTGCACCATCGCCGCCAGCTGAGCGTTGGTGAACACGATGTAGGCGGGCACGTTCTCGCGCTGGGCGATGGTCTTGCGCAGCTCCCGCAGCTGAGCGTAGACGGCGAACTCTTCCGGCGGCAGCACCTCTCTATAGTCCACCGCTTCCCGCCGGCGGCTGCGGGACTTCGGCTCCTCCACCTCCGCCAGCCACATCACCGCCACCGCCCAATGCGCACCCGAACCCGAGCTCACCAGCTGCGGAATCACGTTCGAGACTCGATGGGTAGCCAAGAACTCGTTCAGCTCTTTCTCCGCCTCTTCCGGATACAGCACCGGCACGCTAAAGAACTTCACCCTCACAAATCGTCCCCCCTCGGCCGCCGGCTCTCGTCGGGGGCTCTCCCCTCCCTCGTCCCTCGGTCGGCGCCCCCGCCAGCCCCGGCCGCCTCCCACCCCTGGGGCTCCGCCTCCGGTAGCTCTTGGGGACCTCGAGAAAGGCGGAAGCCAAAGATGGAGTAGCGGTACGACGGGTGGGAGCCGTTGCGATACGCCGCCCGCAGGCGGCGGGCATCGTTGAACCACGAGCCGCCCCGCAGCACGCGGATCTCGCCGTCTGTCATTGAGGGATCTACCCGACTGCCGCCTGGATACGGATCGCCATAGCTCCAAGCATCTTCACACCATTCCCAGACGTTGCCCAACATGTCGTGGAGCCCCCAGGGGTTGCACTGTTTCTCACCCACTAGCCGAGTACCGGCTCGATCGAAGTCGTATTGTTTCTCTTTCCACTCACTCGAATCCCGTCCATCAGTCAGGTCGAAGCCCACGCCACTATTCCCTCCGTACCAGGCGATGTCATCAAGAACTGGGGCATTCCTCTCGCCTAGAAGCTCAAGATCTCCCACCCAGGCCGCCGTATCGGTTCCCGCCCGGCAGGCATACTCCCATTGCGCCTCAGTCGGCAAGCGCCCGAGGAAGCCCGGAACAAGGCGGCGAAGCTCGGAGAAGAACTCCTGACAGTCTTCCCAGCTGACGTTCTCCACCGGTCGTAGCTCGGAAACGAACTCGCTGGGCTTCTCACCAGTCACCGCCGTCCAAAGCTCCTGGGTGCAGGGGACCTCCCCCAGCCAGAAGCCATTGGTGAGGGTGACCTCATGCCTTGGGCCCTCCCAAGAGAATCGTCCCGCTTCGCTGCTCGGTGACCCCATCTGGAAGGTGCCCGGATACATCCAGCGCAACTTATGGCGCACGCCCTTAACCTCCAAAACCGCCCAGCGCCCGTATTCGTCCAGCCCACCGTCCACCGCCCAGCCGAGCCGAGCCACCCACGCTCGGGTACGGCGGGCCCGGGGGCTGGCGCGCGTCCCGCGCGCTGCCTTCCCGGTCTCGCCTCCCCCTCGCGCCCCCCCTGGCGCTCCGCGCTCTTTTGGACCTCGAGAAAGGCGGAAGCCAAAGCTGGAGTCGCGGTTCGACGGGGGGTTGCCGAGGCGAGACGCCGCCCGCAGGTTGCGGGCACCGTTGAACCACGAGCCGCCCCGCAGCACGCGGGCCTCGCCGCTATCAGGGCCTTCTGGATCTCGCTGCAGCTGGGATGCATAGCCACCACGCCAGTCCCAGCACCACTCCCACACGTTACCCAAGGCATCACGAAGTCCCCATGGATTTGCCAGCTTCTGGCCTACTCGGCGAGTTCCCGCCTGATCGAAGTCATGGGCCTTCTCGTCCCATCCAGAGGCATCCCGTCCGTTCGCCAAGTCGAAGTCGACTCCGCTATTGCCTCGATACCAGGCAATCCTCTCCAGCGTTGGTGAATTCGCTTCACCGAGGATCTCCAGATCGCCCTTCCAGGTTGCTGTGGCCGTCCCGGAGCGGCACGCGTATTCCCACTCCGCCTCGCTTGGCAGATCGAACTCCAGGTCGCGCACTCGGAAGTTCAACCGGTCGATAAAGACCTGGCAGTCTTCCCACGAGACGTTTTCGACTGGACGATCAGGGGTTTCAAACTCGCTGGGGTTCGAGCCCATTACGACCTCCCACAGTGCCTGGATGCAAGGCGTCTCCGCCATCCAGAAACCCTCGCTGAGAATCACCTCATGCTGTTGCTGCTCCCACATGAATCGACCCTCCTCGCCTTCCGGCGAACCCATCACAAAGCGCCCCGGAGGAATCCAACGCATACGCTGCTCAACGCCTTCAACTTCAAAACTGGCCCAAGCACCGTAGCCGTCACGCCCGGCACGAGTGGCCCAGGAGGGGCGCTGGAAAGGCTGGAGGGTGATGGTCTCGTAGTCAGTGGAGAGCTGGAGCTTGCCCCAAATCAGTGGTGCTTCAATCTCGGCACGGCCATCGATCAGCTCCACCGGCTGAGGCGATCGCCAGCCGTCACCGAGGTAAACCTTCTCGCGAGTATCGAACTCCACCACCAGGGAACCCGGCCCCTCCGACCCCTTGGGCGAGATCAATAGCTTCTGGCCGTGCTGTCGCAGCTCGTAGCGGCGGAAAGGGCGGTCGTCTTTGGGCTTACCCAACATGTCGGGCGTCACGCCCGGCGGGAGGGGGGCATTGGGATCCCGCTCTAACCGGGCGCGAACGGCAGCAATAAGAGCCTCGCCGAATTGGGCGTCATGAGCGAGCCCCTCGGGACTTCGCGGAGTTTCCCGGGACCACCAGCCGTCCAGGGCATCGCCAAGGCGGGAATCCCCCTCGCTCCCGGAGAAAGCGTGCGTTGCCCGGGCATAGGCCACCGCGGCGGCCTCCACCCGGCCTTCGTCGAAGGCTTTGTCCGGAACACCAAGCGCCCGGTAGTGGGCCACCTCACTCGCCCAAAGCACGTTAGACCAGCCCTTATGCCAATCGATGACCGTGCTCGTCACCTGCCGCACCAGCTCCGGATCCCAGCCTTCGTCTAAACGTTCCGACTGCCACTTCGCCTTCTGCACGGGATCTAACTCCAGGCATTGGGTCGAAACCCCCGCCACCGCTGGGTGATGCCAAGCGTCGATCTCGGTCCCGAGATCCGCCCCTACGCCCAGCAGCCGACGCACCGCCCGCAGCAGACCCGGTTCAATGCGCACCGCCGGGGCCAGTAGCCGCAACAGGGCTTCGGCAGCGGAGACCCCCTCCGGCACTCGTCCTGCCAACGCCTCTGGCCGGCGACGCTGACCGGAACCCTGGGGCGACGACCAGTCGATGGCCCGCCACAACCTGGCGACTTCGGGATTCCAGCGATAGGCGGGGCAGGGCACGAGAGCGAGAAAACGAGCCCCGGCGGAGCGCAGCCGGCGGCCGAGTCGAAGCCAGGGCTGCTGGAGGAGCTCGCCACCGTAAAAGCCAAGGTCCGTCAAGGCGAGAAGGGTCTCATCCGGCGCGATATCCGGCGGACGCTCGGAGCGGGCACTGCCCTCCCCCGGCGGCGGCATCAGCCGGATTCGATCCGCCCCCAGACGGCGCCCCAGCTCCTCCACCAGCTCCAGCTGATCCCGCCACACCGCCATGAGCCGATGGGGGGCGTCGAGAATCAACACCAGCCGGGAGAGGTGAGACTGGGAGCGGAAAGGAAGGTTATGGAGAGAGTCGCCGCGGGAGATTCGGTCGGTCAAGGCGTCGACATCGAGCTCTCGACTGGGACGATCGAGAAGCAGCTCTGAATCTAGCCGGCTGCGCAGCTGAGCCGGCGGAGCGATGGGCGGAGCGGGCGGGGGGAGGTGGACGGCGCCAAGGTCTTGCCCTTCGAGGGGTCGCTTAGCTTCGGGGCGGTCGAAGGGATTGATAGTGCCTTGCTCTTTGGCGCGCTGCTTCTCTTCGTCACTCTGGACGTAGTCGCGATGAACCGGTCTCCAGAAGGGAGTGAACTCAGCGGGGCGGGCGGAGGGGATTGAGGGCGAAGGCGTCAACCGGGCCTCCCTTTCAGCGAGGCCTCCCTCTACCCTTCGCGACGGCTCCGGCTTTTGCTTGTTTCGAGACTCCCTCCACTCATACCCCAGCGCTACCGCCAGCTGCCGGGCGCGATCCTCGCCGAGGGCGTCCTCCAGACGAAGAAGATCCGCCCGACCCAGCTTGCCAAAGCGAAGAGAGGACGACACGCGCGCAGCCTAGTCGGAAGATTCCGACAGCGCGGCGACCGATGACGAGTCCGCATTGTCCTCAGGCGATACCGGCGGTAGGCCAGGATGCTTGCGCAGCAGGAATTGCCGTGCCTTCCCGAGGCGTCCGTCGATGTCCTTCGGAGTCTTCGCTCGCGCCACCGCCACTCGCAGCAGATCGAGGTACTCCGCCACGCCCGGCGGGCTCAGACTCTCTTGAAGGCAGAGCTGGCGGTCGTCGTGGAGCATCTTCGCGGCGAGCCTCAGCGAGCCTGGAGTGGGCTCCGGCCAGTCGGCGCCCTTTACTCCTACGAAGTGAGCCTCTCCCAAACGCACCAGTCGGTGGGTCAGGATCTTCTGATCCTTCGGCAGCTTCAGCTCGTGCACCACGCAGCGGCGGAGGAAGGCGTCCGGCAGGGCTCGCTCTTCGTTGGTGGTGATCACCACCAGCGGCTCCACTCCGGTGCAGCTCACCGTGCCGACTTGGGGGACTGAAAACTCACCGTCCCCAAGCACCCCCAGTAAGCCGTTGGGCACCGAGCTATCAGCCTTGTCGATCTCGTCGAGCAGTACCACCACGCCCTTGCCCGGATTCGCTCCTTCGCGCTGGGGCGGAGAATCCGTTTCGGTGAGCTTCGCCTGGCCTACCGCTCCAACCCAGTCAAAAGCCCACCATAGCGGGCCGGGTGAGGTATAGCGCTCGCGACGCAATAGCTCGCGAATGGTGGGATTCTTCTCTTGCTCGCTCTCCTCCACCACCTCCTCCTGCCCCTCGGAATTCTGCTTCACCAGCTGCTTGAAGGAGCCGATCTGGGCGTCTGCCAGGCGTCCCACGGCGTCGAAGTTCCAAAGCAGGTCGCGAGACTCCGTTCGGGCGTCCACCACCACCGAGACGAAGGCGCGTCCTAGCCCCACAGCCGCCGCTAGCGCCAGCTGGCTCTTGCCGGTTCCGGGCTTGCCACGAAGCAGTAGGGGCCGCTGCGCGGCGAGGGCGGCGTTGACGGCGCGGACGTCGGCATCTTCGAACACGTGATGGCGGCGCCAGCGGCCTTTGGTGTCGCCCAGGGAAAGAGGTTCAGAAGGTTTCTCCAAGTACTTTTCTTCGTCCGCCACCTTCAGCTCCTCTTGCTCTCTGTTGCCTGCAATGTGGAAGCTCGAAGTTTGAGCATCTTTTCTACCGATGCGGAAACCTCGGATTCCATCTCCATCTGATCCACGGTGGACTGCTCAACAATGACAAAATTGGAGAGGTGTCGAGACAGTACATCCAGCACGCGCGAGTTCTTCCGATTGGCGATCGTGTAATACGAGCGGGTGAATGGATCCTGAAGATGCCGATTCATGGCACGGCAGATCTTCTCCAACTCCTGAGCGCTCAAGGAATCGACCCTCCGCTGATCTGTAGGAAGTCCACCAAAAATCCAGTGAATCTTCTCTGATGCGCGGTTTGTCGAAAGGAAATCCAGAGCCTGTTTCATCGACGCTTGATCCACCTTCGACTGGCTTACCATGTGACGCGCCAACTGGTCCTGAATCGTCATTGCCATTTCGGTGGCGCCATCCGTAGCGTGATAATCAAGCCCCACATCTCCTATCAAGGGCACGTGAAAAGCAGAACGAACAGGCAGTTCCCCCTCTTTGGGGATGCTTCCCAACTTCTCGAATTTCGCCATCTGATCTTCAGCCGCAGCGAGAATCAACTCGATGTAAATCTCTCGCCGTGCTGCGGTCCAGACCTTTGAGGAAAAACGGTCGGGTAACGCGACACGCTCGGAATGGCGAATAGAAGCCGGGATTGCGGCCATCGCAATTTGAAAAATGAGATCAGCTTCAGCGAAGCTCTTCAGCCTCTCGACCAAATACTCGTACGTCGCGGCGAGAAGCTTCGCCAATCTGTTCATCGGAAGCTTTTGAATCAGATAGAGAGCCGCCTCGTCCGAATCAACCGGTAGCCGCTGCAGCTGGCGCAGCTTCTTCCATCCCTTTTGTTTAGTAGGCTTCTGCAGCTCATCGATGAAATCCTCAGTGTCTTGCAGGTTTTTCCGGTAACCCTCCGTAGGTTGGGGCAACAGGCTGGGAACTTCCCGCTCCACACAGGATCTAAGACAACTCACGGCGAGCAGCTCAAAACACTCGGTTTGCGCGTCGTCCTCCACAAGTCGGAGAAAACCCACAAGGCTTGAGGTTGAATGTTCGGGTGCCAAAAGAGAAAGAACTGGTGCACCGTCCCAAGCTTTCTTAGGTAATGGCGGTGCTCCACCCTCAATTTGCAGCTCAAAGGCGCTGGGCGCCGAACTGTTCTTTTGACCTATCTTGCAATGGACAACATGCTCCTCAGGCTCGAATCCTTTGCCCTCCCCTAAGGTCGAGGGCTCAATCACAACAGCAGCACACGTTCGACCTTGAAGACCCGCCAAATCGTCCGGAGTCGGAAGATCTAATAACCCAGCGCCGGGTATTTGAAAGGCATGAAGCGTTAGCTCATCGGAGAACCTGACCTTGGAATTTTCTACGCTAATCCTTGGCCGATTCTCCTCAAGAATGGAAACAGCTTCTGCACTACTTCCTGCAATACGCCTAGCCACCTGCGCAGTAGTCATCATGGTTCCACTGATTGGAACAACGGCCTGACCAAAGATCTCTTGCGATCTTGGCTCGAAAAGCGCGTAGAAACGATAGCGACCGATATTTCGGAGATGATCAATGGAGGGACGGGCTTGACCTTCTAGCTTTCGGTAGCCACCAGCATTGCCTAGATGGTTGGCCGGAGCGGGAGCTTGATCTTTGAACTTGGCGAGTTCAGGCCAGAAGTTAATCAGCTGATCCGTTGGAATCACCTCAGCAACGCCATCATCCCGGTAACGAGCCACGATACCAATTGCAATCTTTCTTTCTGGGATCCAAGCCGCGCCACCGCTAAAACCTGGCTGAATCTTTACGTTACTTCTCGCATCCGCCGCTATCCAATCATGCTCTCCCCGAGGGCCCTGCACCGTTCCGTAAGACTGCTCCTTGCTACCAGCTGGGTACTCCTCTGAAACCGGGAACCCAACCGAATGCCACTCTTCAGCACGATCTGGGTCACCGAAGGCAATAAATCCTCGGCCCTGAATACCAGTCTGTAAGTACAGAATCGCGATGTCACCGGGACCATCAGGGTCTCCCTTTGGCTCAATAACGGTTGCCAGCGAAAGAACCTCGGTTGTTGGGAGACTGGCTACTTCCACCTCATCAAGATCTCCAACAACATGTCTGCAAGTCAGAGCATGGTGAGGCCCAACAAGAACACAGGTTCCCTTCGATTGCTTTCCCCCCACCTCGCGCACTACCAGCGAGCAGCGGTCGAGTTGATCACCCACCAGACGCTTACTCGCTGCTACCGTTCTTCGCAGTCGGCTTCGTCCAAGAAAGCGAGACTTTGAAACTCGCGTTGGACTCACCTTTCACAATCACCGCATCGCCCGTCAGGGTGAATCCCACCTGGAATTCCAGCCCAATCGTGTCTGGCCCCTCCACCTCATCAAACGTCTCGATCACCGACTGCGCGGTGTCCTTGACGGCGCCGAGCGCCTTCTTCAAGGTGTGACCAGCTTTCTCGACCGCCTTCGATTCCTTCCTGCCCAGCGTGCCGGCTGGCTTCATACCGCCACTGGCAGGCTGCTCCACCACCTGATGCCCCAACACCTCAATAATCACCGTCCCGCCGCCATCCAAATCAAAGGCCACCGCATCAGACATCCCGAATCTCCCAAAATGTATTGTTGAGTAGTCCCCCAATCATACCAACGCTCACGCTAAACAACCGCCTTCCACCTCAAGATTCCAAAGCGCTACCCTGCCCCAATATGCTCTTCATTCTCTTCCCCCTCCTGCTCCTCGCCCTAGCCGTCTCGCTCCTCGCCTCCAGAGAGCGCCCCGGCCCTCTCTGGCGAGGCCTGATCATCCCCTTCGCCATCGGCACAGGGGCTTTTCTGATTCAGGTCCCTCTGGACTTCCTCGCGCCGAAGACGATCACCACCGCCCTCGTCTTCCTCTTTGCCCTGGAGCTTGCAGCCAGCGGCCATCTGGCGAGGCACCGCCCGCTATTTGGCCCGTTCGTTCTCTTCGTCTTCCTAGCCCTCATCGCCCACGAGCTGCTACTAGGAATCCTGAGCCAGACCGTCTCCACCAGCACTCTCAGCGCCGGAGCGGAGCTGCGGCGAGTGACGCTAATGCTGCTGACCTCGGCGAAGCTGTGGGGCGCTGTGGCGGCAGACGCAGCCGGCTTTGCGCTAGGGCTCGGGGCGGGCAGCTGGTGGCAGCGGCGACGACCAGTGAAAAGATCAGCCAATAGAGAACGCGCCTCACCGTAACCCTAATCAACGATCAGGCGGCAAAGCGCAACGGAGGCGAACAAGCCGGGAAAGTCTGGAGAGTGAGGCGAGGAAATCTAAGGCGATATAGGAAAAGGGGCCGTAGTCCCCCGAATCACCCCTCCCCCACCATCCTCTTCTGCGCCTCCGCCGGCAGGTCGGTATCCCCGCTCTGGTATTTGAAGGCAAAGCGATTCCCCGTCAGCTTCCACCCCTGCTCCGCTCTTCTCAGCGTCAGGTGATATACCCCCACCACCGTCCACACCCGATCCCCAATCACGTGGGTGGCGGTGCCGTAGCACTGAGCCCGAGCCGAGTCGCCGTCGATCGCGAGGTCGAGATTCCCCAGCTGGTGGTGGGTGTGCTCGAAACCCGGTAGGAACTGACTCCAGCCCTGAAGGATGTCCTTCGGAGCCCGGTCCGCACCGGGGCCCGCGCCAAAGCTCGAGTAGTCGAGGTGGAAAGGATCGCTCATCACCGCCTCCGCATCGCTCCACCGGCGATCGTCGACGGCGGCAAAGAAGCGGGCGATGGCGTTGGCGGCGGCGAGGGGATCGGGGGTTGCGGTCATGGGTCAATCCTCCAGGAGCTGGTGCAGCAGGCCGAAGCCGCGGGCGGCGACGAGGGGGTTGAAGATCTCGACGTATTCGGTGATCTGGCCGGCGTCGTTGAAGCGGAAGGTGGAGTAATACTGGTTGGCGTACACCCCGGCGCCTTGCTTCAACGTAATCTCACCTCGATAGCGCACGAAGACCAGATGGGGGTCCTCCATCGAGTGGATCTCGTCGATGGGAAAGCGCATGCCGTCGAAGTTGGCGGGTACCGACTCCCAATAGGCCCGCAGGGCGTCGAGGCCCTCGGCGCCGTCGGGGAAGAGGCCGGAGGCGTAAGGGTTGATCTGGCGGCCGTCGGGGGCGAAGAGGCTCAGGAAGGCGTCGATGTCTTCGTTTTCCAGGTGGCGGAAAAAGGTGCGGACGGTCTCGCGGTTGCGGGCGGCGAGGGCCTGGGTTTCGGCAGGTGTGGGTGCGGTCATAGGGATCTCCGGAGGACGAGATGAGAGTCGGGGGTGGCGAGTCAGGCGGTGACTAGTCAGGCGATGCGAGTCAGGCGGTGAAGTGCTCGGCGAGGGCGTCGGCGCAGCGGTGGACGACGTCGCGGCGGTCGTAGAAGTCGAATTGGCTCACTTCGTCCAGCCAGATCTCGGTCACCGGAGCCCCGGGACCAGCGGTGAGACGCTCGACGTAGGCGTGGGCGCCCGCCGGCAGGGCGGCGGCTTCGGAGCAGAGGATCAGGGTGGGGGCGCTCAATCGGTCGGCGAAGGCCTGGGCGTCGTAGGTCAGCCAAGGCTCCCAGGTGCGGACGTTGAAGCGGTTGTCGTAGGCGGGAATCAGGCCGCGGCCTTCTTCGGTGTAGTAGGGGGCCTGGTACATCGGCGCCGTCTCGTCCGTGAGGCTGGCGGCGGTGAGGATGGCTTCTTCTTTTTCTGCCTGGCGGCTGGCGGCGATCAAGGCGGCGACGCTCTCCGGGCCGCCGTAGACCGCTTCCGCCATTGCCGGATCGTGGAGCCAGGGGGCGACGAGGGCGAGACGGCCGAGGGCCGGGTGATCGGCGACGGCGGCGGCCATGTAGCCGCTGGAGGCGCAGATGCCGAGGCCGGAGAGCCGGGAGGCGTCCACCTGGGGCAGGGTGGCGAGGAAGTCGGCGGCGGCGTGGAGGTCTTCGGTCTTGGTGATGGGGTCTTCAACGTAGCGGGGCGTGCCTTCGGAGGCGCCCCAGCCTCGGAAATCGAAGGTCAGGGCGGCGAGGCCGCGGGCGGCGAGCTCCCGGGCGTAGGTGCCGGGCATCTGCTCTTTGACGGTGGTCCAGGCGCCGGTGACCAGCACACCAGGCCAGGGGCCTTCACCGTGTTCGCCACCGGGGGCAGGCGTGTAGAGGGTGGCGGCGAGGCGGACGCCAGCGCTTTCGAAGGAGAGGTCAGTGGCGACGACGCCGGGGAGCTCGGGGGAATCCTGAAGGCGGAGACGCTCGGGGGTGGCGGGGTTAGCAGAGTTGGCGGAGGTGGTCATGATCAATCTCCTGAGAGAGAGTTTGCGGGATGAGCTATTTGAGGGATGAGGTTCTGTGGGTACAGCTCTCCCCTTCGCGAGCCGGTAGGTCGCGCTGCGGGAGGACCCAGAGAATGGGTCGGGATCTGATTTGGCGAGAGGCGTGGGCCTGCTAGGGGCGATAAGCCGTGGGCTAGCTCACCACTCGATCAGCCGGCGGTCGCGGAAGAAGCCGCCGGTGGGGCCGTCTTCCGGCAGGGTGGCCAGCCACACCGGAGTCTCGGCCCCTTCCTGGGGCGAGCGGTCGGCGGCCTCGCCGCCCATGCGGGTGCGCACCCAGCCGGGGCAGACGGCGTTGATCTTCACCGCCGGGGCGAGGGAAGCGGCGAGGCTTAAGGTCAGGGCGTTCAGGGCGGCCTTGGAGACAGAGTAGGCCAGGGGGCCGGCGAGGCCTTCGTCGAAGGAGCCCCAGCCGGAAGAGAGGTTGACGATGCGGCCGTAGCCTCGGGCCTGCATGCCCGGGGCGAGGGCGTGGATCAGGGCGAAGGGGGCGGCGACGTTCACCGCCAGGGATTCTTCGAGGCCTTCCAGAGAGGCCTCCAGCCCCTTGCCCGGCACCAGGATCGCGGCGTTGTTCACCAGCACGTCGATGGGGCCGTGCTGCTCTTCCACCGCCCGGGCGGCGGCCGCGGCGGCGGCGGGCTGGGAGAGATCGAGTTCCACCCCCTGAGCGCCGTTTCCGATCTCCGCCGCCGCCTGCCGGGCGGTGGCCTCGGTACGGGCGGCGGCAAGGACCCGGTAGCCCGGCAGGGCGGCGAGGGCCTGGGCGATGGCGAGGCCAATGCCGCGGTTGGAGCCGGTGACGAGGGCGGTGCGGGCAGGATGATTCATGGTCGAGCTCATGGCGTCTTTCCGGTGGTGCGTTCGGAGGCGGTACTCGTTGAGGAAGACTGACTTCTCGTCGCAGGCTGGGCTCGCGGGGCGACGACCTCAATCTGAAGAGAAGGATAGACAGCTTCGCCCGCCGCCGCTTGTATCTTCCTGCGGTGCTTTTGAAGGAATCGACCTTCCCTCTTTGCCCCCTCTGGTCAACCGACGGCCGAGCCCTCGTCTACTCTGAGGCCCCCGCCTCGCCGCCGGCGGCGCGGTAGGCGGCGGGGGTGCTGCCGAGGAAGCGCTTGAAGGTGCGGGAAAAGTGGGCCTGGTCGGCAAAGCCGCAGGCGTGGGCGATTTGGGCCAGGGGACGGTGAGGATCCTGCAGCAGCCTCTCGGCCCCCCGCTCCACCCGATAGCGCAGCAGAAATTGATGGGGGCTCTGGCGCAGGTGGCGCTTGAAAACTCGGGAGAAGTGGGAGGGGCTCAGGCCCGCCTCCCGGGCCAGATCCTCGACGCCGATGGCCTCGGCGTAGCGGCGGGCGACGAAGTCCAGCACCCGCTGATGCTGCTGGGAGGTGAAGCTGGCGGAGAATTCTGGAGCGTCGTCCACCTGCCGGCTGTAGCGGCGAATGAGCTTCACCAGAAAGACTCGCGCCAGAGCCTCGAAGAGCACCGCCGAGCCCACCTCCTGCCCCGCCAGGGCATCCCGCAGCATCTCTCCGGCGGCGCAGAGGTCGGGGTCGTGAAATTGGGGCAGGTCTTTGAGCTGCTCGGCGGTGAGCAAGACCCCCACCTCGCTCTCGGCGAAGCGGGCGAAGGCTTCGGGCTCGAGGGTGATGACGATCACCTTGGAGCGGGCATGCCAGCGCCAGCCGGAGCGCACTCCGGCGGGGGTGAGGACGATCTCCCCCGGCAGGAACTCGAAATCCCGGTGCTCGCCGTCCCGCCAATTCTCTACTCGGTGGGGCTCCTCCCGCAGATTGAGCAGCAGATGATGCTGGGCGAAGACCTCCTCCGGCATCTCCCCCGGCTCCGCCTCGAAATACTCCAGCGAGAGCAGCTGCGCCGCCGACGGCCGCGCCTGCTGCTGGCTCGCCAGCAGCGGCGGTGAAGGGTAGACATCCTGGTAGCGGAGGGGCATGGGCTCGATTCTAGCCGCCCGGAGGCAGGACGGGAGACCCCAGCGGGAGCACAGAACGACAGCGCTCGGAGTGGCTGAGAGCGACCACGCAGCGCGCTGGCGGCGGTTTCGGCTCAGGCTCCAGGAGCTCTGGCCCACTACCCACATCAGGCCGCCGGAAGGCTCGAGAAGAAGGAATCTTGAGTTCTTCGCAAAAAAGTCTGGGCAAACGAAAAGATGAGAGCGCCAGAATGCCTCATTGATAAAGGTTAAAAAATATCTTGAACCAGCATTTCAAAAGGATGATCAAGATCTCCTTGCAATAAGAAAAAATCTGATCGATAATGCTCCCCAGAATCCAGCAGTGAATCGATCATCCGCCGGAGCGGCCCCTACGATGAGCGGGCGAGGGTCTCAGCCGAAAGGCTGGTGAAGCAGGATCGGCGGAATCGAGTGAAGGAGAAGCGCATGTCCGAAGAAATCCTCAGCAAGTTAGACCTCCTGATCTCTGGACAGGCTTCGTTAGAGCGGCGCTTCACAAAAGTGGAGGAGCGCCTTTCGGCTGTGGAAGAGCGCTTCGTATCCATCGAAGAGCGACTCACGGCCGTGGAAGAGCGCTTCGTATCCATCGAAGAGCGACTCACGGCCGTGGAAGAGCGCTTCGTCACGGTGGAGCAGCGACTCACGACCCTGGAGGGGCGCTTTACGACTCTGGAGGAGCGCTTCGACGCGATGGAGGGGCGCTTCGATGCGATGGAGGGGCGCTTCGATGCGATGGAAGAACGCTTCGTCACCGTAGAGCAGCGGCTCACATCGGTGGAGCGACGGTTGGAGAATTTGGAAGTGACAACCGCCCGACTGAGCGAGCAGGCCAGCAAGAATTGGGAATACATCAACCGACTCTTCGAGAACCACATCGTTCCTCTCAACGCCTCCAGCGCCGAAACCAAGGCCGTTGTCCTCGACCTCCACGGGCGGGTAACGAAGCTCGAAGAGGCAGCTGGCTCCTAAGCTCGAGAGGACCACGAGCCCCGAGATCCGCGGCCCTTTTGACCATCAGGGCTCGTCGCCTCGGTAGTCGCTGTAGCGAAATTTAAAGCCGAAGGAAAAATCTCCCGGCAGTCGCTCGACATGAAAGAGGGTGGCGACGAGCTCGTTTTGCTCTCCGGCGCGGTGGGGGTTGTACATCTCCCACACGATGCGCTTTTCGGGGGTGAGCTCGAAGGCGCGGCCATTTTCTGATTCGGTGATCAGGGTGTTGCCGTTGGGCAAGCGGGTGGCGGTGGAGAGGGTGCGGGAGAAGAGGGGCACGTCGGCGGTGCCGCCATAAGAAAAGAGGAGCTGGGAAGTAGCCTCGCCTTCACCGGGGAGCGGCTGGCGGGGATCGAATTCCAGCACCCGGGAGCGGGGAGCGCCGGCCACTCGGCCGGGACCGACGTTATCGAAGAGCAGGACGCCCCCCCGAGGCGTCAGGGTGGGCTCGTGCTGCTTGCGCCAGGGGCCCCGCTGGGCCCAGACGATGGATTCGGTCTGCGGATCGAGGATAGCGAGGGCGGAGAATTGCAGCACCGAGAGCAGCAGGTTGCCCTCGGTGAAGGCGGGGATCTCCTGCGCGAGCCGGCGGGCAGCGGGGCCTTCGAGGCGCTTTACGGTATTGGTGTGGAAAATGTCGCCGGTAGCCACCAGGCGCTCGTCTACCCAGGAGGCGTAGGGAGAGCTCTCGAAGGCCTCTAGCAGGGAGATCTGCCGCTTCACCTGACCTTGAGCATCGAGCACCGTGACCAAGTCTTCGAGAATGCCCTCGGTGGAGTGGAGCCGGGGAATCAGCTGCCCGCGGCGATCCAGCACCCAGATCTCTTCCCGCTCCGAATCGCCGGGAAAGCGCACGAAGAGATCGTGGTGGGCGCCGCTGCGGAAGGCCCACAGCAGGCGGGATTCGGCGTCCAGCTGGATCAGGCCGAGGCCCTCGAAGATGGCCAGCAGACGGCCGTCGGGATAGAGGTAGGCGCGGCGCCAATACTCCAGCTGATGGACTTCCGGGCGCTCCTCGTAGAGCTCCGGCCACACTCGGCGCAGGGGATAGCGCCAGCGGTGTAATACCTGGCCAGAAGAGGTCATCAGCACCGCCTCGGCGGCGTGGCCGGAGGTGTAGAGATTGAGGCCCGGGGCGGTGGCTTTCCGGTCGTGGGCGGTGATCACCGGCTGGTCGCCGGCCTCGCGATAGCCCTGGAGATAGGGCAGCACCGAAAGCTCGGCGCGCTTCTCCGCCTCGGCGATCGCTTCCGGCGAGTCGGGCGAACCGGGCACCGGCAGTGGCTCCCGAGCGCGCCGCCACTTGCCGGGGCGGGGGGCGTCGGCTTCACCTGAAAGGACATCATCGGAGACGGTGTCTGCTTCGGAGGTGTCTTCCGAGGGAGCAATGGACGGAGAGGATTCCGACGATGGAGCTTCACCGTCCTCCGTCGCGGTCGGAGCGCAGGCGACTAGGCAGACGATGAGAAGCAGGCCGAAACCGGAAAGAGACAGACTCACCAGAGGAGATCGAGCCGCCGCCGGAGCGCGTCGCGGCGGAGCCGGAAGGAGGGAGAACCAGGAGAAGCAGAGCTTTAGGGCAGGCACGAAAGATCCAGGAAGAGCGAGGTTTAGCGCCGTCAGCGAGAGCCCGCGAAACGCTGCGAAGGCTTGCAGGCGGGGGCACCGAGACGGCGAGGATATCGCGCCCCTCGGGCCCCTGCTTCAGCTTCTGCTTCGGCTCGTCCCGACTCTCCCAGCCCTACTCCTCCCGCAGCACCGTCACCGGATCGATTCGGGTCGCTCGCCACGCCGGCAGCAGGCCGGAGAGCAACGCCACCAGCAGCAGGATCGCCGAAGTCCCCGCCACCAGCGGCGGGGAAGCCGGGGCGGCGTCTTCCACCACCCGCTGCAGCCAGGGGCCGCCCACCAGCACGCCGACGATCCCCACCGCTAATCCCAGGGCGGCGAGCTTCAGGGAGCGGCCAACGACGTGGGAGAGCACTCGCTGACGACCGCTGCCGAGGGCCAGCCTCACGCCCAGCTCGCGGCGGGAGCGGGCGACGGAATAGGAGAGGATGCCGTAGAGGCCGAGGGCGGCGAGGAGCAGGGCGAGGACGGCGAAGAGGGCGATCAAAAAGGCCAGGAAGCGCTGGATCCCCACCTGCTCGTCGAGGCGCTGTTCCAGGGTCTTGGGGTCGAAGGGGGCGAGGTCCGGCAGCAGCTCCTGGATGCGGGCGATCAGGGGCTGGGCGAGGGTGTCGGCGCCGGCACCGCCGCTGGAGAGCGCCCCCTGGGGGCGGGCGATGACGTTGAGCAGAGGAGGCGTCGCCGAGGGGAATTGCAGGGTGCTGAGGTAGAGGTCCGGCGCCGGCCGCAGGTTGGTGCGTCGCAGGCCGTCGTGGCGGGCGTCGGCGACGATGCCCACCACCTCCAGCCAGATGCTGTCGGGGGTGGCGTAGCCGAAGGTGATGCGCTGGCCGATGGGGTCTTCACCGCCCCACAGCTGGCGGCCGAGGGATTCGCTCACTACCACCACCGGCGGCGCCCCCACGGCGTCGGTGGTGGCGAAAGCCCGGCCCTGGAGCACGGGGATCTGCAGCAGCTGGAAGTAGCTCGGGCTCACCGCCAGGAAGGGCAGAATCACCGGCTCCTGGGGCTGCGCCTCGGCGGCCTGCTGGATGGAGAAATGAAAGCCGCTCCAGGGGTCCGAGGGCACTCCGGCCCCCACCAGCGCCAGTTCTCCCACCCCGGGCACCGAGGGCAGCTCCTCCGCCAGCTGGCGGGCCACCTCCGCCTTGGCGGCGAGGCCCTGGTAGCGCGGCGCCTTGAGGTCCAGGCGCAGGCTCAACACCTCTCGCGGCTCGAAGCCGAGGTCGGCGGTGCGCAGGGCGGAGAAGCCCTGGGCGAGCATGGCGGCGGCGACGGTGAGCACCAGGGCGAGGGCTACCTGAGCCACCACCAGCCCCCGGCGCAGGGCGGCGCCGCGGCCGGCGTCGCCGCTGCGGGGCCCTTCCCGCAGGGCGTGGGAGGGCTGAGTGCGGGCGGAGGTCCACCCCGGCAGCAGGCCGAAGAGCACCCCCAGCACCAGGGAGAGAGCGGTGATCCCCAGCAGCACGCCGCCGGTCACCGCCGGGTCGACGTGGGAGCGGAAGTCCACCGAGCTGGCGGCCACCAGGGCGTCGGTGCCGAGGTGGGCCACCAGCAGGCCGAGGGCGCAGCCGAAGAGGGCCAGCAGGGCGCTCTCGGTGACCAGCTGGCGCACCAGGCGACGGCGACCGGCGCCGAGGGCGGCGCGGATGGCGATCTCGTGGCGCCGCGCTACGGTGCGGGCGATGAGCAGGTTGGCGACGTTGGTCCAGGCGATCAGCAGCACCGCCAGGGCGCCCGCCAAGAGCACCCAGAGGGCGCGGCGGTACTCGCCGTTGAAGCTCTCCTCCAGCGGCCGCACCCGGGCGCCGATGTTGGCGTTGGCGGCGGGAAATCGCTCCTCTAGAGCAGCGGTGGCGGCGTCCATCTGGGCGCGGGCGGCCTCTACCCCCGTCCCCGGAGCGAGGCGGCCGAGGGCGCCGAGCCAGCGCAGCGGGCGCTGCTCCAAGAAGCCCGGGGCGTGGAAGATGGCGGCGGTCTCCACCGGCAGAAAGAGCTGAGCCTCGTCGCTGGTGCCGGTGAAGCCCGGCGGGCTCACCCCGACGATGGTCAGCCGCTGGCCGTCCAGGGGAAGGGTGGAGCCGAGGATCCCCTCGTCGGCACCGAAGCGGGTGCGCCAGAAGTCATAGGTCAGCACCGTCACCAGCCCGGGGCCGGGATAGGCGTGCTCCGCGGCGGTGAAGAAGCGCCCCGCAGCCGGCCGCTGGCCGAGGGTCTCGAGATAGCCCTCGCCGATCATCTCGCCGCTCACCCGCTCCACCTCGCCGTCCTGCTCGAGGTTGTAGGAGCGGCTGCCGGAATGGGGCACCAGGCGGTCGAAGGCGGAAATCTCGGCCTTCAAGTCCTGCAGGTCCTGATAGCCCAGGGGCCAATCCTTGACGCTGCCGTCGGCCTGGCGCTGGATGCCCTCGATGACCATCAGGCGGTCGCCGTCGTCGTAGGGCAGGCCCGCCAGCAGCACGGCGTTGACCACGCTGGCCACAGCGGCCACGGCGCCGATGCCGAGGCCCAGGGTGAGCACCGCCACCACGGCGGAGCCGGGGCTGCGGGCAAAGCCCCGCAGGGCGAAGCGGAGATCGTCGGTCCAGCTCTTCATGCCTGCTTCCAGCTTTTCATGCTACTGATACTCGCCGCTTTCCTTTAGGGTTTCAAGAAATTCAGTCCTGATCCTCATCTACCTCTCCAGCCTTCAGCGAGTCGGCCACCGCCTCCACCTGAGGGGACTGCAGCAGGGAGTAATGAGTTCCCGGCAGTCGCTCGACGACGAGCTGTGGCAGAGCCCGGCTCCACTCCGTGGACTCGCCGAGGCTCGACTGGGGCCCTTCGGCGGCCCGCAGCAGCCTCGCGGGAGCGGAGTGTACGCCGGAGGGGCGCCAGCGAGCTAGGGCGCTCATGGCCGTGCGGTAGCGGGCATAGCGGCGCCCGAGGGCGGTCGCCAAGCGCTCTTCCCGAGAGTCGCTCTGCCCCGAGAGCTCGGCGCCCTCCGCCAGCTCCAGGGACGAGAGATCCAGCCCGGCGGCGAGGGCACCGCGCACCACTAGGCCGAGGTCGCCGCTGGCGGCACGGCCCATCAGCTGCTCCATCACGTCTCGCTGCAGCGGTCCGGCGGAGCGCACCGCGCCGGAGCCGGCAAGATCGGCGACGAAGCCCTGGAGCAGGGCGCCGTCGTCCTCGAGGCGCAGGCGCGGATCGCCGGGCTCCGCCGAATCCAGCAGGACGAGGACCTCCACCCTCCCTCGCAGCTCGTCACTGCGCTCCAGCACCCGCGCCACCTCGAAGGCCAGAGCGCCACCGAAGGACCAGCCGGCGAGTCGTAGCGGAAGCTCGTCTGCTGCGGCATCCTCCATTCCGTCCTGCTGTGCCACCGCGGCCAGCACCGCCGGAGCGTAGAGGGCGGCGAGCTCCTCCATCGAGGCTCCCTCCGGCAGCTCCCGAGGGGCCTCTACTCCGTAGACCGCCGCCGGCCCGAGGCGGCGAGCCAGCTCGACGTAGGGGAAGACGGAGCCACCGACGGCGTGGAAGAAGATCCAGGGGGCGAGGCCCTCGCCGGTCTCCGAAGACCCCGCGGCGGCCAGGCGGTGGACGACGGGCAGATCCGCGGCCGAGGGGCCCGCTGCAGGCCCAGTTTCCGCCGCAGGCTCCTGCTTCGCTCCGCGGGCCGTCAGCTGACGCGCCAGGGCCGGCACCGTATCAGCCTCGAAGAGGGCAGCCAGGGGCAGACGGTGGCCGGTGCGCCGGGCCAGTCGCTCCACCAGCTGGGCGGCGAGGAGGGAGTGTCCCCCGAGTTCGAAGAAGGCGGCGTCGCGATGGGGAACGGCGGCGCCGAGCACCTCGGCGAAGGCCTCGGCGATCAGCACCTCGGTCTCGCTCCGCCACTCTGGGGCGGCCTGAGCCTTGGGCTCGGCGGCATCGGCGACGGGCGCTTCCCGCAGCGAGCGGCGATCGATCTTGCCGTTGGGCAGTCGCGGCAGGCGCTCTAGCACTATGATCCGAGACGGCACCAGGGCCGCCGGCAGACGCTGGCCGAGGGCGGCCCGTAAGGCCTGGGAGTCGAGGGCCTGGGAGTCGAGGGCCCGGGAGTCGCGCGTTTCGGCGGCGCCAGAAGCCCCGCCGCCCTCCACCCAGGCCAGCAGCGAAGCGCCGCCGGCCTCCGGGGAGCTGACCCCCGCCACCGCGCCCCGCACTCCCGGCAGAGCGGCCAGAGCGGCCTCCACCTCTCCTAGCTCCACCCGGAAGCCGCGCAGCTTGACCTGGCCATCGCCGCGGCCGAGGAAGTCCAGCTGGCCGTCGGCGCGACGGCGCACCCGGTCTCCGGTGCGGTAGAGGCGAGCGCCGGGCACCTCGCCGAAGGGATCCGGCACGAAGGCCTCGGCGGTGGCGGCGGGTCGGCGCCAATAGCCGCGGGCCAGGCCGCCACCAGAGGCTCCACCACCAGATACGGCACCGCCGAGCCAAAGCTCCCCCTCCACCCCGACGGCGGTGAGCCAGCTCTCCGCCTCGACGTCGAGGCGAGGCTTCACCACGTAGGCCCGGGCTCCCGCCAGGGGACGACCGATGCTCGGTGACGGGTCGATGCTCAATCCAGCCGAAGATTCTGCGGGGATCGACACCGGGTAGACCACCGCGCCGGTGGAATAGGTGGTGTCCTCCGAGGGGCCGTAGAGGTTCCAGATCTTCTCCACCGCGCCGCTGCCGGCGGCCTGCTCCACCAGCGCTGCCGGCAGCGCCTCTCCTGCGAGGGCGAGGGTGGTGGCAGCCGGGGGCAGGGCGTCGGCGGCCAGCAGCTGGCGCAGCGCCGAGGGCACGGTGTTCACCAGGCTCACCCAGCGCGCCGGCGAGCTCTCCGGCTCCTCCAGCAGGGCCAGGGCGTCCCGCACCAGAACCGTGGTGCCGCCAACGCTCAGCGGCGCGAAGAGCTCGAAGACCGAAAGATCGAAGCTCACGGAGGTGGACGCCAGCACCGCCGTCAGCTCCCGCGGCCGGAAGGCCTGCTGCGCCCAGGACAGCAGCCGCCGGGCGCCGCCGTGGGTCAGCGCCACGCCCTTCGGACGACCGGTGGAGCCGGAGGTGTAGATCAGATAGGCGAGGCGATCGGGATCCACCGGGATCCCCAGCGGCGGCAGGCCGGCCTCCCCCACCGGCGCCAGCTCCTCCAGCAGGCAGAGGGCCACCGGGGCGCCGGTGGGCGGCAGGCTCTCCCGCGCCCTCTCTTCCAGGCTGCGGCTGGTGAGCAGCAGGTCCGCGGCGCTGTCCTGCAGCAGCAGCCGGCGGCGGGCGGCGGGATAGGCGGGATCCACCGCCACGTAGGCGGCCCCGGCGGCGAGCACTCCCAGCAGCGTAGCCACCATGCCCGGGCGGCGATCCAGGCAGACGGCGATGCGCGCCTCCTCCGGTCGCCGGCCCCGCCGCGTCAGCTCGTGGCGCACCGCCGCCGCCACCGCCCGCGCCGCCTGGGCCAATTGGCCGTAGGACCAGCGACTGCCGCCGACGGAATCGCCGCAGAGGATCGCTGGGGCGTGGGGAGTGCGGGCCGCCTGGGCCAGCACCAGGCCGTGGAGGCCGTAGGTCAACAGGGGCTCGCCGGCAGCCTGGCTCCTGGAATCAGTGCTCGTTTCACCACTCCCCAGCGCCACTGCAGGCCGAGATACCGGCCGAGATACCGGCCGCGGCTCCAGGCTGTGCTCCACCCGCGCCTGGTGACGCTCCGCCGGGCTCAGCCAGTGGAGGCTGGCGAGGGGCGCCGCCGGCCGCTCCACCGCCGCCCGCAGCAGGGCGGTGAGCTGGCCCAGGGAGCGGCTAATAGTGGTGCCCTCGAAGAGGTCGCTGCGGTATTCCAGCGTGCCCTGCCAGGAATCCCCGGCGGCGGCCGGCGCCAGGGAGAGGGTCCAATCGTATTTACTGGCGCTGGGGCGCTCTCGCCGCGTCGCCGCCAGGAGACTGCCGGGAGACGACGGAGCCGGTGCTTCCAACATCTCGCCAGACTCGCCGGCAGATCCAGAGCCGGCCACCGGCGGGTCGCCGTCGGAGGCCGTATCCACCGCCAGCATCACCTGGAAGATCGGCGAGCGGCCCAGGGCGCGCTGGGGGGAGAGCTCTTCCACCAGCTTCTCGAAGGGCAGGTCCTGATGGGCGGAAGCCTCCAGGGTGACCTCCTTGGCCTGGAGCACCAGGCTCTCGAAGCTCGCCCCCTCATCCACCCGCAGGCGCAGCGCCAGGGTGTTGACGAAGAAGCCCAGCAGCCCCTCTAGCTCCTCCCGGTGACGGTTGGCTATCGGCGTGCCGAGGACCACGTCGGGCTCCCCGCTCCACCGCGCCAGGGCGGCGGCGAAGGCCGCCAGCAGCACCATGAAGGGAGTGGCCTCCAGCAGCCGCGCCAGCACCCGAAGCTGGTGGCCGAGGTCCGGCTCCAGGGCGAGGGGACGCAGTCGGCCGGCGACGGATTCCCGCGGCGGTCGGGGGTGATCCGCCGGCAGCTCCAGGGCCGCCGGGGCTCCCTCCAGGGTGCGGCGCCAGAAGGCCAGCTGCTGCTCCAGCACCTCTCCCCGCAGCCAGCGGCGCTGCCAGCGGGCGAAGTCGGCGTAGGTCACCGGCAGCAGCGGCAGCGGCGGGATCGCCGCCGGCGCCAGCTGGCGGCGGTAGAGGTGCAGCAGCTCGCGGCGCAGGATGCCCATAGACCAGCCGTCGGAGACGATGTGGTGCTGGGTGAGAAGCAGACGATGCTCCCCGGCGGCGCGGCCCGCGGCCGGCGGCGCGGCCTCCGCCGATGGCAAACGCAGCAGGGTGCAGCGCAGCAGCGGGCCGGTGGCGAGATCGAAGGGTCGCAGCGATTCCCGGGTCGCCAGCTGACGGGCCGCCGCCGCCGCCAGGGTCAGCGGGAGGGCCCCGAAGTCCACCACCGGCAGGGGATAAGCCTCGCCGGCGGCCGGCGGAGCGATCCGCTGCACCGGCTCGCCGCTCTTCTCGTCGAGGCCAAAATGGGTGCGCAGGCTGCCGTGGCGGGCCGCCAGAGCGGCGAGGGCGCGGGCCAATGCCGCAACCCTCAGCCCTGCCGGCAGCGGCTCTTCCGCCGCCATGTTGTAGGCCGGGGAGCCGGGGGCGAGGCGATCCAGCAGCCATAGACGCTGCTGGGCGAAAGAGAGAGGAGCGGGGCCGGCCTCGGCGGAAGGCGCCAGGAGCGGGGCACCCTCCGGGCCGGCATCAGAGGTTAGGGCGGAGGAAGATTCCGCTAGCGCCCCGGCGCTGCTCGGCTTGGTCCGCGCCGCGGCCCCCTGCTCCGGGGCCACCTCTGTCGCTACAACGGCTGCCAGGGCGGCGACGGAGGGCGCCTCGAAGACCGCCCGCAGCGGCAGCTCCACGCCGAAGCGGCGGCGAATGCGGGCCACCAGTCGGGTGGCCAGCAGGGAGTGGCCGCCGGCCTCGAAGAAATCCTCCCGGGGGGAAGCCGGCGGACGGCCGAGGAGCTCCGTCCACAGCTCCGCCAGGGAGTCGCGGAGCTCCGCCAGGGCCGGATCTTCGGCCTCCGCCGGCAGATCTTCCGCAGCGGCCGAAGCCGTTACCGAAGTCGCGGCCTGCTCCATCAGCGATTCCACCGCCCGCCGCTCCCGGTGCTCCAGGTTGCCGTCGCTCCGCCAGCGAGCCTCCAGCTCTGCCGGAGCGCTGCTTTCAGGAGCCATCTCGCTCGACGACGACGGAGTGACCCAGCACCCAAAGACGCCGAGGGGAGCCGGAGCGCCGGAGGTCTCCTCCACCCGTCCACCGCCCGTCGCCGGCAGCTCCACCGCAACCTGGTGCCGCTCGGCGGCGTCCATCAGGGGCAGCGAAGCCAGCGGCGCCGAGGGCTTCGTTGCCAGCCCCCGCAGCAGGGTCTGCCAATGACCGAGCCAGCGGGTCACGGTGCTGGCATCGTAGAGATCGGCGCGGTATTCCAGGAAGCCGCCGTAGCCGGCGTCGCCGGCGGCCCCGAGGGGCTCTAAGGAGAGGGTCCACTCGAATTTCGGCACCGAATCTACTTCCCGCCGAGCTGCCGAGAAACGGGCGGCCGAGGAGCGGGGATCAGGCTGCGGCGCGAGGCCGACCCCGTTCAGATCAGCACCGTCCAAGCCGGCACCGTCCAGGGGGACGGGGGCGATGGGGGACACCGCCTCCCCGGCGGTCTGCAGCGCCAGCATCGCCTGGAAGATCGGCGAGCGGCCCAGCACCCGGCGCGGGGAGAGCTCCTCCACCAGCTTCTCGAAGGGCAGGTCCTGGTGGGCGTAGGCCTCCAGGGTGGTGGCCCGCGCCTGGGCCAGCAGATCGTCGAAGCTCTCGTTCCCGGCCACCCGCAGGCGCAGCGCCAGGGTGTTGACGAAGAAGCCGAGGAGGGCCTCCAGCTCCTCCTGTCGGCGGTTGGCGATGGGAGATCCGAGCACCAGATCTCCCTGCCCGCTCCAGCGGGAGAGCAGCGCCGCGAAGGCCGCCAGCAGCACCATGAAGGGAGTTGCGCCGCCGCGGGCCGCCAGCCCCTCCACCGCCTGGGCCAGCGGGGGTGCCAGGGCAACCGGCCGAATCCGGCCGCGGGCGGAATCCAGGTTTTGAGCGCGGGGGCGATCCGTCGGCAGCTCCAGGGCCGCCGGAGCGTCCGCCAGGCGGCGGCGCCAGAAGCTCACCTGGCGTTCCAGAGTCTCCCCCTGGAGCCAGCGGCGCTGCCAGGCAGAAAAGTCGGCGTATTGCACCGCCAGCGGCGGCAGCGCGCTGCTGGACTCCTCTGCGACCACGCCCTCCCTTTCGACGTGGAGCCGATAGAAATGAGTCAGCTCCCGCCGCAGCAGAGCCACCGACCAGCCGTCGGAAACAATGTGGTGCTGGTTCAGCAGCAGCAGAGGATCGTGCGCCCCCCGCAGCACCAGGGTGGCCCGCAGCAGGGGCCCGGACTCGAGATCGAAGGGACGCAGAGCCTCCCGCTGGGAGAGGCGGCGGGCCTCGACCCCGCGATCGGCGTCCCTGAGGCCCCGCAGATCCACCACCGGCAGCGGCGCCGCGGTGCCCGCGGCGGAGGGCGGAGCGATGAGCTGCACGGGCTCTTCCTCCCCTTCGCCGCCGTCTTCCGCAGCGGCCTCCGGCAGCACGAAGCGAGTGCGCAGCGGCTCGTGGCGGCGGCGCAGATCCTCCAGGGCGAGGGCTAGGGCGCAGGGGCTCAGGGGATTCTCCGGCGCGCTCGGCAGCGGCTCGGCGAGAGCGACGTTATAGGCCGGAGAGCCGGGCTCCAGTCGATCCAGCAGCCACAGCCTCAGCTGGGCGAAGGAGAGGGGCGGCGGCGTGGAGGACTCGCGGCGGCGCAGCGGCGGCGCAGGGACGATCCCGGCTTGCACCGCCAGCTCAGAACCGCCAGCCTCTCCCAGCTGGCCAGCCTCCCCGAGCTGCCCCACCTGAGCCGAGGCCAGTTCCAGGCGCTCCGCCAGCGACGCCAGGGATTCCGCCTCGAAGACCGTCGACAGCGGCAGCTCGACGCCGAGGCGGCGGCGAATTCGCGCCACCAGCCGGGTGGCCAGCAGAGAGTGGCCGCCAAGCTCGAAGAAATTCGCTTCCGCCGAGGCCGGCGGGTGCCCCAGCAGCTCTTCCCACAGCTCGGCGAGGAGGCGCTCGGTGGCGCTGAAGGTGGAGGCGGGCTCCCCTTCGGCGGCTCCCAACTCCACGTCCGGCCCTGCGGAGTCAGCCCCCGTTAGCTCAGCTCCTGTTACCTCACCCAGCGCCAGCTCCAGCCGAGGCTCCGCCACCGTCTCCAGACCGCCATCCCGGCGGCGGCGGACTCGATGAGAGCTGCGCTGCCAGACGAAGCCCTCCTCGGAAGAAGACTCCAGCCACAGCTCGCCGCTCACCCCCAGGGGCTGTACCTGATGGGCCTCGGGCTGAGCCTCCGCAAGCTGAGCCGCCGAAAGCTGAGTCTCCTGGAGAGACGAGAGATCTGCCGGCAGAACCCACGCCCGCCGACCCGCCACCGGTCCCTCCGCCAGCTCCAGCACGGAGAGCTCCACCGCCCACTCCACCGCCAGCTGATGGCGCTCCGCCGCCCGCAGCCAGAGGAGCTGGCGCAGGGGAGCTTCAGGGCGCTCCAGGGCCGAGTCCAGCAGGCTCAGCAGCTGAGACAGGGAGCGGGTGACGGTGGTGGGATCGAAGAGGTCGGCGCGATATTCCAGGGCGCCCCGCACCTCCCCCATCTCACCGCGGTGCAGCGATAGGGTCCACTCGAATTTCGCCGCCGCCGGACGCTCGTGACGAGCGGAGCTCAGAAGGCCGAGATCGCGAGCTTCCACCGTGTCGAGACCACCCTCGGTGGCCAACGACTCGGGCGGGATCGCTCCCGGCCCCTCCGTCGCCGTATCCAGGGCGAGCACCACCTGGAAGAGAGGGGTGCGACCGAGAACCCGGCGGGGGGAGAGCTCCTCCACCAGCTTCTCGAAGGGCAGGTCCTGGTGGGCGGAAGCCTCCAGCACCACCTCCCGGGTCTGCTCCACCAGGCTCTCGAAGCTGGTGGAGGGGTCTACCCTCAGGCGCAGAGCCAGGGTGTTGACGAAGAAGCCGATGAGCCCCTCCAGCTCTTCCTGGCGGCGATTGGCCACCGGCGAGCCGATGACGATGTCAGTCGCCCCGGTCCAGCGACCCAGTGCCGCGGCGAAGGCCGCCAGCAGCACCATGAAGGGGGTGGCGCCGCGAGCCTGGGCCAGCTCCGCGAGACGACGGGAGCGCTCACCGCCGAAGCTCAAGGGGCGCAGTCGGCCGGCGGTGGAGGCCTGTGGGCGGCGCGGGCGGTCCACCGGCAGCTCCAGCACCGCCGGGGCCCCGGCGAGAGTCTGTCGCCAATGCTCCACCTGGGCCTCCAGCACCGGACCCTGCAGCCAGCGGCGCTGCCATACGGCAAAGTCCGGGTAGTGCACCGGGAGAGGCGGCAGCCCAAGGGTCGACGAAGAAGAGACTTCAGCACGGTAGAGGAGCATCAGCTCCCGGCGCAGGATGCCCAACGACCAGCCGTCGGAGACGATGTGATGCTGGGTCAGAAGCAGGCGGTGGCCGGGGCCGGAGCTGATCTTGGTCTCGACGGCGGACGGCTCTAGACCCGGCTGTAGACGGAGCAGCAGGGTGCGCAGCAGCGGACCCGACTGGAGATCGAAGGGACGCAGGGCCTCAAGGCGGGAGAGGCGCTCCGCCTCCGCGGCCCGCGGCAGCGCATCGAGGCCGCTGAGATCCACCACCGCCAGGAAGGCCGGGGAGGACGACCGCGCCGCCTCGACGCTCGTCGGCGCCGAATCCACTCCCTGCACCGGCTCTTCAGCCCCCTCCGGCAGCCAGAAGCGGGTGCGCAAGGCCTGGTGGCGGGCCACCAGGGCGCCCAGCGCCCGCTGCAGGGCGGCGGCGTCCACCGCCCTCGGCAGGGGCTCAGCCGCCGCCATGTTGTAGGCGGGGGAGCCGGGGCTCAGCCGATCCAGCACCCACAGGCGCTGCTGGGCGAAGGAGAGGGGCGCCGGGCCCTCGTCCTCCCGGGAAGTGAGGGGCGGCGGAGACCAGCCCGCGGCATCCTGGGCTGCGCCTTCTCCCAATTCCCTACTGATCTCTGACTCCAGCCGGGCGGCGAGGGCGGCGAGGGTGGGCGTCTCGAACACCGCCCGCAGCGGCAGCTCCACCTCGAAGCGGCGACGGATCCGGGCGATCAACCGGGTGGCCAGCAGGGAGTGGCCGCCGAGCTCAAAGAAGTCGGCGGAGCGATCCGGCGTCGGGATCTCCAGCACCTCCTGGAAGAGCTCCGCCAGAGGGGCCTCCAGAGCTGAAATGGGCAGGTCTTCGACGCTGGGAAGACCACTAGAAAGATCGCGGGAGAGACCGTCGGTGCTTCCCGGCGCTTCCGAAGCAGCAGCCCAGGGATCCGGCCAGAGATCCTGAATGGCGCGGCGGTCCACCTTGCCGGTGGGAGAGAGGGGCAGCTCTTCCAGGCGGCGCAGGGCGGCGGGCACCATGAAGGCCGGCAGGCTCTGTCGCAGCTCGGCGCGCACCGACGCCTCGCTGCCGTCTTGGGATCCAGCCTCGGCGGCGCTATCCCCCTCAACCACCGCCGAGGAATACCAGCCCGCCAGGCGGATCTCGCCGTCGGCGCCGCGGTGCACGGTGACCGCCGCCTGGGTCACCGCCGGCAGCGCGGCGAGGGCGGCCTCCACCTCTCCGGGCTCGATTCGGTAGCCCCGCACCTTGACCTGGCGATCCACCCGGCCGAGGAATTCCATCTCGCCGCTGGCCAGCCAGCGCACCCGATCGCCGCTGCGATAGGCCCGCTCTCCGGGCCGCTCCGAGGCCGGATGGGGGACAAAGCGCTCGGCGGTCAGAGCCGGGCGACCGACGTAGCCCCGGGCCAGGCCGAGGCCGGCGATCCACAGCTCTCCCGGCACTCCCGGCGGCAGCGGGCGACTCTCGCCGTCCACCACCAGCAGGGAGGTATGCCCCAGGGGCCGGCCAATGGGCACCGGATCCCGCACCTGCCGCGCATCCCCCATGCCGTGGGTGACGGCGAAGGTGGTGCTCTCGGTGGGGCCGTAGCCGTCGATCACCCGAGTGCCGGGATGGGCCTCCAGCACCGCCCGCACCGCCGCCGGGGAGATCACGTCGCCGCCGGCGAGGAGCTGGCGCAGCCCTCCCAGAGCCGGCAACTCCTCCTCCACCATCGGGTGGAAGAGGCCGGCGGTGAGCCACAGGGTGGTGATGCGATGCTGCTCCAGCAGCTCCCCCAGGCGCCTCAGGGAGAGCCCTCCGGGCTCCGCCACCACCAGGCGCCCGCCGCTGAGCCAGGGGCCCCAGATCTCGAAGGTAGAGGCGTCGAAGGCCAGCGGCGCCAGCTGCAGGAAGCGCTCCTCCGGGCCGAAGCGAGCATAGCCGCCGGCCCCCAGCACCAGGCGCACCACCGCGCGATGGGGAATGCCGATGCCCTTGGGCTCGCCGGTGGAGCCGGAGGTGAAGAGCACGTAAGCCAGCTGGTCTCCCCTCGGCGCCGACGCCAGCCGCGGCGGCGGGGCCTGGGAGCGGTCGGCCTCCAGAGCGCGCTCCAGGCGCAGCCGGCGCGGCGCGACCTTCGCCCCTTCAGCGGCGGCACCTTCCTCAGTCGAGCTCTCCCTGGTAGCGGCCTCTGCCCCGAGCAGCGGGTGCTGCTCCTGCGCTCTAGAGACCACCAGCACCGGCGGCCGGGCCAGCCGCAGCATGTGCCGCAGGCGCTCCAGCGGGTACTCCGGATCCAGGGGCACGTAGTGGGCCCCGGCCTCGAGGATGCCCAGCAGGGCGACGAGGGTGGCCGGGGAGCGCTCCGCCAGCACGCCGACGGCGACCTCCGGGCCGGCGCCGAGGCGGCGCAGGCGGCGGGCCAGCAGGCGGGCGCGGCGCCACACCTCGGCGTAGGTCCAGGCTTCCCCCTGCGCGTCGACGCCGGGGGCCGCGGCCTCCACCGCCACCGCCCGCGGCCGCAGCAGGGCCTGGCGGGCGAAGAGATCCGGCAGCGAGTAGCTCGCCTCGCGGCCCGCGTGCCGCGGCAAGGCCCAGGCTTCCGGCCCCTGCCCCCACTCCGCCAGCAGCTGGTGGCGCTGCGCCGCCGGCAGCAGCGGCAGCGCCTCCACCGCCGTCTCCGGCGCCGCTACCGCCGCCGCCAGCAGCGTGCGGTAGGCCGCCAGCCAGCGCCGGGCGGTGGTGTCGTCGAAGCGCTCCACGGCATATTCCAACCGCGCCCCGAGATCGCCGTCTTCCCCCTGACCGAGGAACAGGCTGAAGTCGAATTGGGAGGCCCCCGCCGGCAGCTGCCAGCGGCGCACCACCAGGCCTTCCAGAGCCGGCGGCGCGGAGGGGGTGTTCTGCAGCTGGAAGACCACCTGCACCAGCGGATGACGGGCCAGATCGCGGCGGATCTCCAGCTCGTCCACCAGCCGCTCGAAGGGCAGATCCTGGTGGTCGTAGGCGTCGATGGCCCCCGCCGCGGTGCGCCTCAGCAGCTCGCTGAAGCTCTCCCCCGGAGCCATCGTGCCCCGCAGCGCCAGGGTGTTGACGAAGAAGCCCACCAGGCCCTCGATCTCCTGCCGGGTGCGGTTGGAGATGGGGGTGCCGACCACCACGTCGGAGACCCCACCGAGGCGGCCGAGGAGCAGCTGGAAGACCGCCAGGGCGGTGTGGAAGAGGGTCACCCCGCGGCGCCGGGAGAAGGCGTCCGCCGCCGCCGCCAGCTCCCTGCCGAGCTGGGCGTCGAAGCTGCCGCTGGTGTAGCGCTCCTGAGGCTGGCGAGGCCGATCCGCCGGCAGCTCCAGGCTGTGGGGGGCGCCGTCCAGGGCGCCGCGCCAGAAGCCCAGCTGACGCTCCAGCTCCTCCCCTTCCAAAACCCGCCGCTGCCAGGTGGCGAAGTCGGCGTATTGCACCGGCAGCTCCGGCAGGCGCGGAGGTCGAGCCTCGAGACGAGCGTGGTAAAGCTCCGTCAGCTCGCGGAAGAGCACCCCCAGGGACCAGCCATCGGTGACCACGTGATGCATGAAGAGCAGCAGGGCGTGGCGGGACGTCTCCACCGCTGAATCCGACTCCGACTCCACCAGCCGCAGCAGGGCGGTGCGCAGCAGGGGGCCGCGCTCCAGGTCGAAGGGCCGGCGGCCTTCCGCCAACACCAGCGGCGGCAGCCGCGTGGCCTGCACCTGCGGCGGCAGGGCGCTCCAATCCACCAGCGGCAGGGGCTGAGGCTCGGCCTCGTGGACCCGCTGCACCGGCTGGCCGTCCACCTCGTGGAAGGTGGTGCGCAGGGTCTCGTGGCGCTGGCGCAGGTCGTCCAGGGCCCGCGCCAGGGCAGCGCGATCGAGAGGCCCTTCGAGGTCCAGCACGAAGGGTACGTTGTACACCCCGGAGGCCGGGGTGAGGCGCTCTAAGAACCACAGGCGCTCCTGGGCGAAGGAGGTCGGCAGCAGCTCTCCGGGCTGCCGGGGATGGGCCTCGATGATCCCCAGTCGGCGGCCCTCCCGCCCGGCGCCGACGAGGCCCTCCCCCGCTTCGAGGATGGGGGCGCCGCCTTCTTCCGCCTCCAGAGCGCGGGCCAGGGCGGCCACCGAGGGCGCCTCGAAGAGGGTCCGCAGGGCGACCTCCCGGCCGAGGCGGCGGCGCACTCGGGAGACCACCTGGGTGGCCAGCAGGGAATGGCCGCCGAGGGCGAAGAAGTCGTCCTCGGCGCCCACCTCCTCGACCCCCAAGACCTCGCCGAAGAGGGCCGCCAGGGCCTCCTCCAGCTCTCCCTGAGGGGCGACCCAATCGCCGTCCTGGGCGCTGCCGAGGGCCTCCGGCTCCGGCAGAGCGCGGCGGTCGATCTTGCCGTTGGGGGTCAGCGGCAGGCGCTCCAGCAGCACGAAGGCGGAGGGCACCATCACCTCCGGCAGGCGCTCTCCGAGATCTCGTCGCAGATCCGGCACCAGCCGGCGGGCGGCCTGCCCGCGACCGGGGTCGGAGGCCCAGGCGGGGTCCGGCCAGAGGGCGGAAGGCTCAGCAGAATCAGGGAGGCTCGGAGGACGGGAGATGGATATGGACTCGAGGAGAACGCCTGGCTCGAGGGGGGCGCCGGCCTCGACTCGCCGCCACACCATGTCGAAAGCTCCCGTCGATCCCGGCTGACTCCAGCCGATCTCCAGCTGGTATCCCGGGAAGCGCGCCGCCAGGGCCCGCAGCTGGTGAGGATCGAGGCTCCCCTTGCTTACCGCCTGGAGCCGCCGCCGGGCTTCCAGCACGGTCATTTCAGCAGCCGGCATCTCAGAAGTCACCTCGGCGATGGAACCGGCGACGCTCGGATCCGCCGCGACGGCCCCCTCCAGCAGCTCCCGGGCCGCCACCGCGGCGACGGTGCGGGCGTTGGGCACCGCCGCTAGAGCCAGATGCTCCACCCCCTGGTCGAGGGCCTGCTCCAGGCGCGCCAGGCTCCAGGCGTCGCCGCCCCCGCCGAACGAAGGCTCTCTGGACGACGGCTCCCCGGACCACGGACGCCACGGCCCCGGCGGCGGCGGATCACCGTCCGGCCCGGCGGCGTGCAGGGTGACCTGGTAGCGGAAGGCGCTGAGCTCGTTGTGGGCCTCGCCGTCCTTCAAGTGGATCTCCGCCCGGGCCAGGGCCGGGTGGCGCTCGGCGAGGGCGAAGAAGAAGGCCGGGTCGACGGAGAGCTCGTTGTCCTCCAGCTGCCGCGAGCGCCATCGGGGCTCCAGCTGGGCCAGGCTCTCGTCGTCCCCCGCCTGGAAGAGCTCCACCGAGGCGTGGAAGGCCCCCAGCAGCGGCAGGCTGCGCACGTCGCCGACGAAGAGGGCGCCGCCGGGGCGCAGCCGATCGGCGGCGTCCTCCAGCACCGAGGCCAGGTAGGCCAGGCTGGGGAAATACTGCACCACCGAGTTGAGGATCACCAGGTCGAAGCGGCCGAGCTCCGGCACGGCGTCGCCGGCGGTCTGGATCAGCTCCACCCCCCGCTCCTCGCCGCGCTCCTCCAGCCGCCGTCCCAGATCCGCCAGGGCCCGGGCGGAGATGTCGGCGCCGACGTAGCGCCGCGCCTCCGGCGCCAGCCGGAAGAGAATCATGCCGGTGCCGCAGCCGATCTCCAGCACCTCCTTGCCTTCCCCATCCCAGGGATTCGGCGAGGCCAGGGGAGCGAGCCGGGCGATGGTGTCTTCCAGCCATTGGCGCATCTCTTCCCGCGGCAGCGGGTCGCCGGTGTAGTGGCTGATCCAGCCGATGGTGTCGAAGGTGACGTCCTCGGCGTCCACCGCCTGCTGGCGGTAGATGTCGTCGAAGATAGTGCTCCAATAGCCGGCGGCGGAGCTGCCCTCAGCGATCTCCGCCGTCTCTGTCTTCGCGAGCTCCTCCGACTCCTCCGGCGGCGGCTGCCAGGCGGGATCCCTCACCAGGTAGGCCACCAGGCGATGGTCCTCCACCCCGTCCTCCCCCCGCTGGGGCTGGCGCCGGCTGAGCACCACCGCCTCGCCGACGCCGGGGTGATCCAGCAGCGCGCTCTCGATCTCCCCCAGCTCCACCCGGAAGCCGCGGATCTTCACCTGGTGATCCAGACGGCCGACGAATTCCAGGCGCCCCGGCGACTGGAGTCGCACCAGATCGCCGCTGCGATATACCCGGGCGCCGCGGGGAACTCCCCATCGACGGCCGGAATCGGCGTCCGGCACGAAGCGCAGGGCGGTCAGCCGCGGGCGACCGAGGTAGCCCCAGGCCAGCCCGTCGCCGCCCACCACCAGCTCTCCGGCGACGCCGCGGGGGGCCGGCAGATCCCCCAGCCCCTGCACCGAGAGGGAGGTGTGGCGAATGGGCCCGCCGATGGGCACCAGGGGCAGGCTGCCGGAGGAGCCCTCCGCCGAATCTTTTGTCTCTAGCGTCGAGGTCGGCGCCGGGATGGGGTACCAGGCGGCGAAGGTGGTGCTCTCGGTGGGGCCGTAGACGTTGGCGAAGCGCTTCGGCGCTCCCGCCGCCAGCAGCCGCTGCACCGCCGCCGGATCGGTGGCCTCGCCGCCGAAGTAGAGCTGGCTGAGGCTGGCGAAGGCCTCCGGCGCCTCCCGCACCACCTGATTGAAGAGGGCGGTGGTCAAGAAGAGGGTGTCCACCGACTCCGTCGTCAGCCGCTGCCCCAGCCGCCGGGGGCTCAGGGCGGTATCGCGGTCGATGCCCACCACCACGCCGCCGTGGAGCAGCGCCCCCCAGACTTCGAAGGTGGCGGCATCGAAAGCGGTGTTGGACAGCTGGCCGATGCGACGACCGCCCCGCAGTCGAGCGTAATCGGTGCCGTGCACCAGGCGCAGCACGCCGCGCTGGGGAATCGCCACTCCCTTCGGCCGCCCGGTGGAGCCGGAGGTGTAGATGACGTACGTCAGGTCGTCGAGGTGGGAGCCGGTGGCCGCCGAGGCCCGCTCTTCCGGCAGCTTCCAGTCGGACTCACTATCCCCTGAGAAGCTAGCCCCTGGGAGACTCCCTGAGAGATCCCCCGCTAGCTTGTCTTCCGTCCCTTCCGCCAGCAGCGACTCCACCGTCGCCACCTCGGGTCCCAATCCAGCTTTACTCTCGGTCTCCCCTCCCTCACCGGAATCAAGCCCCAAGAGCTCCTCGGCATCGATGCCGTCGGCGGTGAGCAGCAGGCCGGCGCCGGCGTCTTCGAGCATGAAGCGCAGCCGCGACGGGGGGTGCTCCAGGTCCAGCGGCAGGTAGGCGGCGCCGGCCCGCACCACCGCAAGCATCGCCAGCACCAGGCGCGGGGATCGGGGCATCGCCAGGGCCACCAGGCGGCCGCGGCGGGGAGTCGGCAGACGGCGGGCGAGGGCCAGAGCGAGACGCCGGGAGCGCTCCTCCAGCTCGCCGTAGGTCCAGCGCTCGTCGGCCGGCTCCTCGCTCTCCCCGGCGGCCGAGGCAGCGTAAACCAGGGCCTCGGCGCCGGGACGGCGGCGGGCGGCGTCGACGAAGAGTCGCGCCAGATGCTGCCGCGGGTAGGCGCCGAAGCTGTCGTTGGCCTCTACTCGATGCTCGTGGGCCTCCGCCGCCGAGAGCAGGGAGAGTCGCCCGAGGAGGAGGCGGGGATCCTGCGCCGCCGATTCCGCCAGGCGCTGCCAATGGCCGACGATGCGCAGGGCGGTGGTGGCGTCGAAGAGGTCGGTACTGTACTCCAGCACGCCGCCGACGGCGGCCTGGGGGGCGGAGGGCGGAGCCTCGGCTCCGGCACTGGCACCTTCAGACGATCCCGCCGCCGGGGCCGCCGTCTCCCACAGGAAGAGAGTGAGGTCGAATTTCGCCGTGCCGGTATCCAGCAGCTCCTCTCCCAGGGGCTCCGCCCGCAGCTCTGAGGCGAGGGCCGCCAGGCCCTCTTCGGAGCCGGTGGCGAGACGGAAATTCTGGTAGCCGTACATCACCTGGGCGAGGGGATTGCGGGACAGATCCCGCGGCAGGCGCAGCTCCTCCACCAGCTTGTCGAAGGGCAGATCCTGGTGGGTGTAGGCCCCCAGGGCGGTCTCCCGCACCCGCTCCAGGAAATCCTCGAAGGAGGGATCGTCGGCGCTCTCGGTGGCCAGCACCAGGGTGTTGACGAAGAAGCCCACCAGGCCCTCGATCTCGCTTCGATCGCGCCCCGCCACCGCGGTGCCCACGGGAATGCGGTCCTGGCGGCAATAGCGCCACAGCAGGGTCTTTAACAGCGCCAGCAGCACCATCGACAGGGTGGCGCCGCGGCGCCGGGCGAGGCGCTGGAGCCCCGCCACCACCGGCGGCGAGAGGCGCAGCGGCCAGCGGGAGCCGCGGAAACGCTCCACCTGAGGGCGGGGGCGATCGGTGGGCAGGTCCAGGGCCCGGGGAGCGCTCTCCAGCTGGCGACGCCAATAGCTCAGCTGCTGCTCCAGCCGCTCCCCCTGGAGCCAGCGGCGCTGCCACAGGGAGAAGTCCGGATATTGCACCGGCAGCGGTGCTAGCGGCGGCGCTCCTAGGGCCTGGGCTCCCGACGGATGCTCCCCCGCGACCTCCCCCGAAACCGACTTCCCCGGAACCTCGCCCGCCATCGGCTGCCCCATCGTCGACGCGGTGCGCAGGCCCTGGTAGAGGCTCAGCCATTCCCGGAACACGATACCCATGGACCAGCCGTCGGCGGCGATGTGGTGCAGGGTGAAGAAGAGAGCGTGCTGGGAGACCGTCGGGGCCACGGGGGCGTCGGCGGAAGGAGGCAGCTGCCGCGGCGAGAGCCGCGCCACCACCAGCCGCGCTAGCGGAGGCCGCTGGAGGTTGAAGGGCCGTAGCGCCTCGCGCCCCGCCAGCCAGCGCAGCTGAGCGCTCTGCTGCTCCTCCTCCAGGGCCGTCAGATCCACCACCGGAACCTCCGGCGCCACCGACTCCACCACCCGCTGGCGGGGCTTACCGTCCACCTCCACAAAGGCGGTGCGCAGGCTCTCGTGGCGCTCCAGCAGGGCGGCGAAGGCCCCCGCCACCGCCCGCGGCTCCAGCGGCCCCAGCAGCCGCAGGGCGTTGGCGATGTTGTAGAAGGGGTTGTCCGGCACCAGGCTGTCGAGGAACCACAGCCGGCTCTGGGCGAAGGAGAGGGGCAGATCCCTCTCTTCGTCGCGCTGTCTCAGGCTTTCCCCAGATCTCTCAAAGTCACCATCCGCTGCAGCACCAGCCTCCCGCGCCCACAGCTCCCAGCGGGGCTGGATCGGCTCCACCGAGCCGCCGTCGTCTCCGCGGCGCAGGGCGGAGAGCACCCGCGCCAGCTCCTCCAGGGTGGAGTGCTCGAAGATCGCCCGCAGCGGCAGCTCGACGGCGAAGAGGTCTCGCACTCGGGAGACGCAGCGGGTGGCCAGCAGGGAATGGCCGCCGAGGGCGAAGAAATCATCCTCCATCGCCACCTGGGGAAGATCCAGCACTTCCCGCCAGATCTGGGCCAGGACCTCCTCCTCGGCGCTGCGGGGGGCAGTGGTGCCGCGGGCGATGGGGCGGCTGGCCATCGCCGCGAGGGCGCGGCGGTCGATCTTGCCGGTGGCCCCCCGGGGCAGCTCCTCGAGGGGGGTTAAGACCTCCGGCACCATGTATTCCGGCAATAGCTCGGTGAGGCGCTGACGCAGGGCGACGGAGTCCACCGTGGCGGGGGTGACGAAGGCCGCCAAATAGGCGACCCCGTCCTGCTCCTGGCGCACCACCGCCGCGGAGCGCACCTCGGGCGAGGTCCGCAGCGCGCTCTCGATCTCCCCCAGCTCGATCCGGAAGCCCCGCACCTTGACCTGCTGGTCGATGCGGCCGAGGAAGTCGAGGCGTCCGTCGGCCCAGCGCCGCACCAGGTCGCCGGTGCGGTAGAGGCGGCCGCCGGGGCGGGGGCTCCAGGGGTCCGGGCGGAAGCGGTCGGCGCTCTGGCGGGGGTCGCCGACGTAGCCCCGGGCCACCTGGGATCCTCCCAGGAGCAGCTCGCCGGAGACTCCCAGCGGCAGGGCTCGCAGCTGGGCATCCGCCACCACGCCGCGGGATCCGGCGAGCTCGCGGCCGATGCTGGGGGAATGACGGACGCTACCCCGCGGCCGCACTCGGGAAGCGGTGACGGTGATCACCGTCTCGGTGGGGCCGTAGCAGTTGTAGAGGGTGAAGGGGGCGTCGGCGGCGGGGCGGCGCTCCAGGGCGTCGCCGCCGGTGAGCATCACCCGCGGCAGCCAGCCCTCGCCGCCGCCCTCTTCCTCGCCCCGGCGCCACAGCGCCTCCGCCACCAGCGGCACGGTGGCGAGCACATCCAGGGGGCGGCCCCGCTGTGCTGCCCGCTCCTCCAGGAAGCGCCCCAGCAGCTCCGGCTCCTGACGGGCGTCCTCCGGCACCAGGTGCAGGGCGGCGCCGTGCACCAGAGCGCCCCAGATCTCCAGGCCGGAGGCATCGAAGGCGGGGGAAAGGTTCTGCGTCAACGCCTGCCCCGGGGCCAATCCGAAGCGCTCTCCGGTGACTCGAATCACTCGCTCCAGGGGTCCGTGGGGCACCGCGACCCCCTTCGGCCGCCCGGTGGAGCCGGAGGTGAAGAGCAGATAGGCCAGGGCATCGCCGCCGCGGGTGGCGGGCAGCTCCCGATCCAGCACCCCCACCTCGACGGTGGCCGCCCGCAGCAGCTGAGGCACGCTGCGATCCAGCGGCAGCACCGTCAGCCCCGCCGCTTTCCGGGCCTCCAGCTCTCCGTCGAGAGCCGTCAGGGAAGCGCTCTCGGAGATCAGCAGCGGGGCGCCGCTGTCCTCCAGCACCATCGCCAATCGCGCCGCCGGCTGGCGGCGGTCCAGCGGCAGATAGGCACCTCCGGCGTGCAGCACCGCCAGCAGGGCCACCACAAAGCGCGGCGCCGGCGGCAGCAGCAGGGCCACCGGGGTCTCCGCTTCGACCCCCAGCTCCACCAGGGCAAGGGCCAGACGGCGGGCGGAGAGGTGCAGCTCGCCCCAGGTGATCTCCTCCCCGTCGACCCCTACCACCGCCACCTCCCGCGGGCGCTCCTGGGCCCAGCGCTCCACCGCCCGGTGAATGCCCCGGGATTCGTCTACCGCCAGCTCCGAGCCCTCCCCGCGCCACTCCACCAGCAGCTGATGACGCGCCACCGAAGAAAGCCAGGGGAGGGAGAAGGCGGGGGCTTCGGGATCGGCGACGGCGGCCTCCAGCAGAGCCTCGAAGCTCTGCCCCAGGCGCACCACGGTGGTGGCGTCGAAGAGATCGCTGCTGTACTCCCAGAAGCCCACCAGGCCCACCGGGGTGCGCACCAGGTTGAGCCCCAGATCGAGCCTCGCGGTGCTGCGCTCGATGCCCGCCGGCAGCACCTCCAGCCCCGGCAGCTCGAGGTTGGAGCGGTCGGCGTTCTGCAGCACCAGCAGCACCTGGAAGAGGGGTCCGTGGGCCAGGGAGCGCTGGGGAGAGAGCTCTTCCACCAGGCGCTCGAAGGGAACGTCCTGATGGCTAAGAGCGGCGCGGGAAGCTTCGGCACCGAGGTCGGCAAGCTGCCGGAAGGAGGCCTCTTGCGGCAGCTGGAGCCGCAGCACCAGGGTGTTGACGAAGAAGCCCATCACCGATTCCAGCGGCGGCAGCGGCCGCCCCGCCACCGGCGAGCCGACGGCGAGATCTCGGCGTCCGCTGGCGCGGCCCAGCAGCAGCAGGAAGGCCGCCAGGACGGTGGAGTACAGGGTGCCGCCGGCCTGCCTCGCCCGCTCTTCCAGGGCTTCGGTGAGGGCCAGCGGGAAGGGCTGAGGCACGCGGCCGCCGGCCTGCCCCTGGACCGCCGGGCGGGGGCGGTCGGTGGGCAGCTCGAGCAGTGGTTCGAGGCCCTCCAGCCGCTCGCGCCACCACCGCACTTGACGCTCCATCTCCTCGCCGTCGAGCCAGCGCCGCTGCCACAGGGCGTAGTCGCGGTATTGCAGCGCAGCCGGAGGCAGCAACTCCGGGGCAGCATCTGGAGCCGCCTCCGAGGCTGCCGTCTCCCGAGTTACCGCCTGCGCTCCATAGGCCGTCGCAAGATCCTGGAGGAAGAGGCCCAGGGACCAGTCGTCGAAGACGATGTGGTGGACGGAGGCAAGGAGCAGGAACTCTTCGACGCCCTCCACAGCCGCCCAACGGCGCAGCAGCACCAGCCGCAGCAGCGGGCCGTCCACCAGGTCCATCGGCAGCTCGCCGAGACCGGCGGCGAGCTGCTGGCATTGAGCCTCGGCGGTGGCCGAATCCAGGCTTCGCAAATCGATGCAGCGCAGCGGCGCCGGCCCCGGGGGATCCACCACCTGCCTCGGCGTCGGAGTGCCGTCGTCCCCGATCATGGTGGGGAAACGGGTGCGCAGGGCCTCATGGCGGGCGAGCACCGCCGTCAGGGCCCGCTGCAGCTGCCCGAGATCTAGCTCGCCCCGCAGCAGCACCGCCTCGGTCATCAGATAGGAGGTGTCGTCCGGCTGCAGCTGGTCGAGGAACCACAGCCGCTGCTGGGCGTAGGAGAGGGGATAGCCTTCGGGGTAGTCGGCGGCGTCCAGGGCGACGAGGGTCGGCAGGCCGCCGAGGGCCTGTTCTTCGCCGGCGGATGCTCGATGCTCGTCGAGACGCTGGGCGAGGGCCTCCACGGTGGAGGACTCGAAGAGCAGGGCCAGCGGCAGCGGCGCCTGCTCTTCGTCGCTGAGCTGAGCCATCAGCCTCGTCGCCAGCAGGGAATGGCCGCCGAGGGCGAAGAAGTCGTCCTCCAGACGGGGCTCCTGATCCAGCTCCAGCACCTGCTGGAAGACCGCCGCCACATGCTTCTGGCTCTCGCTTTCCGCCCGGCGACCAGTGGCCGACGTCAGCCGGCTTTCGATGAAGTCGCTGAGAGCGCGGCGATCGAGCTTGCCGGTGTGGGTGCGGGGCAGGGGGCCTTCATGGGCCACCCAGGCGGAGGGCAGCAGCTCCGCCGGCAGACGGTCTTCGAGGGCGTCGCGCAACGACTCGGCGGTCCAGGCTTCGGATTCTTCCTCCGGCGCCAGCACGCCCACCGCCGCCAGGCTCCAGCCGCCGGAACCCACCGCTCTTGGAACCACCGCCGCCTCTCGCAGCCCCGGCAGGCTCGAAAGCGCGCTCTCCAGCTCCGCCGGCTCCACCCGCACGCCGCGGATCTTCAGCTGGCGGTCGCTGCGGCCCTGGAATCGAAGCTGGCCGTCCCGGCCCCACAGCACCTGGTCGCCGCTGCGGTAGGCCCGGGCGCCGGGCTGCGGGGCTGCCGGATCCGGCACGAAGCGCAGGGCAGTCTCGGCGGGCTGGGCGCGGTAGCCGTGGCTCAGGCCCTGGCCACCGATCCACAGCTCGCCGGGGGATCCCGGCGGCACGCTCTCGCCGTGGGGTCCCGCCACCCGCAGCATCACCCCGGCCGCCGGTCGGCCCACCGGCAGCGCGCCGAAGGCGTCGGCGAAGCTCTGCCCCACCGGGGCGTAGGTCGAGGTCAGGGTCGCCTCGGTGGGGCCGAATTGGTTCACCACCTGGGCCGGGCCGAGAGCCGCCGTGCGCGCTGCCAGTTCCGGAGAGAGCACCTCGCCGGAGCACAGCACCAGGCGCAGAGACAGAAGTGCCGGAGCTTCTGCCGAAGCGCCGGAACCCTCCGCCGCCGCCACCAGCTCCCGCAGCTTCGTCGGCACTACCGAGGGCAGCGCCGTCACCCCGTGATCTCGGGCCCGCGACACCAGTGCCGCACCGTCCTTCTGCACCGCCGGCGGCGACAGCACCACCCGGCTGCCCCAGGAGAGCGGGCCCAGCAGGTCTCGGGATACCGCATCGAAGGACGGGCTGGCCACCTGAAGGGCGACGTCCTGGGGGCCGAAGCTCCAGCGTTCTCTGAGGAAGGCAAGATGCTCCGCTACCGCCGACTGCCGGGCTACTACGCCTTTCGGGCGGCCTGTGGAGCCGGAGGTGTAGGTGATGTAGGCGGGGATGTCGGCCCACTCGGGGGAGGTGCCGGGGAGGGTGCCTTGATTCCCCCGCCCGAAATCCCCCCCTCGATCCCCCCCTTTTTCAAAGTGGGGGACGCCGCCGCCCGCCCCGGAACCTGCTCCGTGCTGGCTCTGGGGGTTCGGCCCGTTCTTCTCAAGCGGGAATTGCGGCGGTGTAGCTGAAGCATCAGAGAGCGACTGCAACCTGTCTGGGGTGCCCTGGGGGCCGCTCGCTCCGGCCACCATGCCCCCACCCTCATCGCTCGTCGGTCCCCAGGCCCCCTGTTCACTGAGAAGGTCGTCAGAGGCTTGATCCGCCGCAGAAGAGAGGGAGGGAGGGAGACATCCCACTTTGCCCTGTTCTTGAATAGGGGTGGGGGAAAGAGGGGGATTTTCTTCTCCCTGGTCGCTCGCAGACTGCGGCGGTGTAGCTGAAGCATCAGAGAGCGACCGCAACCTGTCTGGGGTGCCCTGGGGTCCGCTCGCTCCAGCCATCACGCCACCACCCTCATCGCTCGTCGGTCCCCAGGCCCCCTGATCGTTGGGGAGTGCGTCAGGGGCTTGATCCAACGCAGAGGAGTCTGTGGGCGCAAGGCGCAACACCCCATCCCCCAGCTCCCCTTCCATCCACCCCCGCCGCCCTTCCGGCAGCGAGGGATCGAGCACCACGAAGGGATTCGCCGCCGCCAGGCAGGCCACCATGGCCACCGCCAGCTCGGGGCCGGAGGGTAGCTCGAGGGCCACCAGGGTTCCCGGTGGGCCGAGGGTAGGTGCCAGCTGCGAGGCCTTCGATCCCAGCTCGCCGTAGCTCAGCTGGTGCTCGAGGCCCTCGTCGTCCAGCCAATTCAGGGCGAGGGCTTCGGGCTGCTCGGCGCAGCGGGCCAGGATGCTGGCGGCGAGGGAAGGAGTGGGTCTCTGGGAGGCTCCCTGGCCGAATTCGGCGAGGAGCTGGTGGCGCTGGGCATGGGAGAGCCAGGGCAGCTGGGAAAGGGGAAGCTCGGGGTACTGGAGGACGGCTTCGGCGGCGCGCTCGAGGGAGCGGGCCCAGCGGGAGACGGTGGTCGGATCGAAGAGGCTGGCGTCGTAGGAGAAGGCGCCGTGGACCTTGCCGTGGACGGTGCTGCCGGCGGGGGCTTCTTGCTCTTCGACGTCATAGTCTGCGACGTCGTGGTCTTCGACGTAGAGGGTCAGCTCGTATTTCGGCACTCCGGAGCCGGCGGCGAGGGGGCGCACTTCGAGGTCGCCGAGGGCCGGGGGAGCGGCTTCCGGGGCCTGGTGGACGAGGAAGATCTGGAACAGCGGCGTGGTGGAGCGGTCCCGCGGCGGGGAGAGGGCCTCTACCAGCGCCTCGAAGGGCACGTCGGCGTGTTCGAAGGCGCCGAGGGCGGCGTCGCGGCTGCGCTGCACCAGGGTGCTGAAGCTCGGGTCGTCGGCGGTGGAGGTCCGCAGCACCAGGGTGTTGAGGAAGAAGCCCACCAGGGGGTCCAGCTCCCGGCGACCGCGACCGGAGACGGGAGTGCCGAGGGTGAGATCGCCGCGGCCGCTCAGACGGGAGGCGAGGGCGGTGAGCAGGGCGCCGTAGGCCATGAAGGGGGTGGCGCCGTGGCGGCGGGCCCAGGGGGCGAGCTGCGCCGGCAGGCGCAGGATCTCGCCGCCGCCGAGGCGCTGGCGCTGCGGGCTGCGGGGTCGATCGGCGGGCAGCGCTAGGGGCTCGCCGAGATCCGCCAGCTGCCCTCGCCACCACGCCAGCTGGTGGTCCAGCAGGCCGCCCTGCTCCAGGCGCTGGCGCTGCCAGTGGGCGTAGTCGACGTATTGCACCGGCAGCGGCGGCAGGTCGGCGGACTCCTCTACCCACCCGGCCAGCAGCGCCGGATCTTCAGTCTCCGCAAGCCCCTTCGGTGGCCGCAGCAGCACGCCGTAGGCCTGCACCACTTCCCGGGTGAGCAGCTCCATGGAGGCGCCGTCGGTGATGATGTGGTGCAGGGTGAGCACCAGGGCATGCTCTGGGTCGTGCCCGGAACCGCTGTCCCCAGAATGACCTCGAACCAACAGGCCGCGGGCGAGGGGCCCCGTCTCTAGGTCGAAGGGTCGGGCGACCTCGGCGGCGGCGAGGCGCAGGAGCTCCTCTTCCCCGACGGCCGGCGGCAGGGCGTTAAGGTCGATGCGGGGCAGCGGGAAGGGGCCCGGAGGCGCGATGCGCTGCCTTGGCTCGCCGTCCCCGTCGACGAGGAAGGTGGTGCGCAGGCTCTCGTGGCGGGCGGCAACGGCGCTCAGGGCGCGGGCGAAGATCTCGGGAGCGAAAGGTCCCCGCAGACGCAGGGCGACCACCAGGTGGTAGGCGGGATCGCCGGGCTGCAGCTGATCCAGCAGCCACAGGCGGCGCTGGGCGGGAGAGACGGGCCAGCTGGGCTCGTCTGCGGCCTCGCTGAGATCACGAGGGATGACGAGGAGCGGCAGAGAATCCCGCACCTCGGCTGCGTCATCCGTCGAGGCGCGCTCCAGATCCCGCGCCAGGGCTTCGGCGGTGGGGGTTTCGAAGACCTGGCGCAGGCTGACGCTGACCCCGAAGTCTTCTTCCAGGCGCGCCGCCAGTCGGGCGGCGGCGAGGGAGTGGCCGCCGAGGGCGAAGAAATCCTGGTCGACCCCCGGCAGGGATTCCTCGCCGCGGCCCAGCACCGCCGCCATGATCGCCACCACCCGGGCCTCGGCGGGGGTGCGGGGAGGAATCCCCGAGTCCTGCTGCAGCTCCGTCGGCGCCGGCAGGGCGCGGCGATCGATCTTGCCCACCGGGGTCTTCGGCAGGGCCTCCAGCTCGACGAAGGTGCCCGGCACCGCGGGTCCGGCGAGGCGGCGCTGGAGATGCTCTCTCAGCTGCGCTTCGGTGACTTTGTCCTCGTCGCTCACTACATCTTCATCGCTCGCTACGTCCGGTCTCGAAGACGAGGCAGCCCACCACAGCACCAGCTGCGCGGCGGCTCCCTGGCCCGCGACTCCGGCGGCGGCCTCCGCCACCCCCGGCAGGGAGCGAGCGGCGGCTTCCACCTCACCGAGCTCCAGCCGTACTCCCCGCACCTTGACCTGCTGATCCAGGCGCCCGAGGAAGTCGATCTGGCCGTCCGTCAGGCGGCGGGCGCGGTCGCCGGTGCGGTAGAGACGCTCACCGCGGGCTCCGCTGAGGCCGTCGGGCACAAAGGCCAGGGCGGTGCGCTTCGCATCGCCGAGGTAGCCCCGGGCGAGGTGAGGGCCGCCGAGCACCAGCTCCCCCGGCACTCCCAGGGCTTGAACTCGCTGGTGGGAGCCCACCACCCAGGCGCCGCCGTAGGGCAGCGGATAGCCGAGGGGGGTCACCGCCCGCCCGCTGGGCTGGTGGCAGCGGCGAATCAGGGAGTCGACGGTGGCCTCGGTGGGGCCGTAGATATTCCACAGCGGCACGCCGCGATGAATCAGCTTCGCCTCCAGCGTGCCGGAGAGAGCTTCGCCGCCGCTGACCACCGCCGAGAGGGGCAGATGCTCCAGCGCCGGCGCCTCCGCCAGCAGCTCCAGCACCGAGGGCACGCCCTGGATGTAGGTGATGCCCCGCTCCAGGGCCCAGCTCGCCAGACGCCGCGGATCCTGCACCACCGGCGCCGGGGGAATCACCACCTGGCTTCCGCCGGCCAGGGTCTCCAGGGATTCCGCCATGGTGGCGTCGAAGCTCAGGCGCCCGTAGAAGAGCACCCGGGTGGCGGCATCGAGCTGGAAGATCTCCGTCAGCCAGCGGGCGTGGGTCGCCAGGGAGCCGTGGGAGACCTCCACCCCCTTGGGCTCGCCGGTAGAGCCGGAGGTGAAGAGCACGTAGGCGCGGCGCTGGGGGTGAGGGTCGGATACCGCCAGAGAAGGCAGAGAGGAGGGCAGAGAAGAAGGCAGATCGCTACCGGAGCGGGCTCCAGGCTCCGCGGCGGAGGAGTCTTCGGACGACGGACGTTCCGGAAGAACTCGCACCGAAATGCTCTCGGGGACCTCCAGGGGCTCCATCAATCCCGCCGTCCACAACCGGCGGGCGCCGCTGGCGGCGAGGATCTTGCGCCGCCGCTCCGGGGCCTCGGAGCCGTCCACCGGCACCATCGAGGCGCCGGCGGCGAGGATCGCCAGGCAGCCCATCAGCCACGCGCCGCCGCGGTGGCCCACCAGCAGCACGGCTTCTTCCGGCTCGATTCCCTCCCGCCGCAGCTCGGCGGCGAGGGACCCGGCGCCGAGCACCAGGGCCCCGTAGCTCCAGCGCAGCACCCCTCCGTCCTCGGTCCACTCCTCCACCGCCAGGGAGTCCGGCGCCCGGCGAGCGACCCGCCAGACCGCCGCCGCAAAGGAGGGCCAGGGCGGCGACGCACCGACTCCCTGGCCCTGCTCGTAAATCGCCTGGTGAGCCTGCGCCGGGGAGAGCCAGGGCTGGTCTCTCAGGCGACGGTCGGGAGCCGCCGCGGCAGCTTCTAGCAAACCCTCCAGCTGCTTCGCCAACCGCAGGGCGGTAGTGGCGTCGAAGAGATCTTCGGCGTATTCCAGGCTGCCCACCAGCCCTCCCAGGGAAGAGCCGGAGGACCCTCCCAGGGGAGCGCCAGAAGGCCCCCCTAGGGGAGCGCTCGAAAGATAGCGGGTGAGAGTCAGGCTGAGGTCGAATTTCGCCGTCGCCGCCAGCTCGGTGCTGGATGCCTCCCCCAGGGGCTTCAGGACGAGGGGGCCGAAGTCGGCGCCGCCGGTGGGGGCGTTCTGGTAGGTGAAGAGCACCTGGAAGACCGGCGTCAGGGCGAGGGAGCGCCTCGGGGCGACGGCTTCCACCACTCGCTCGAAGGGCACGTCCGCCAGGGAGTAGGCCTCCAGGGAGCGCTCCCGGGCGTGCTCCAGCAGCTGCCGCAGGCTCTGCTGTTCGTCTACCTCGAGGCGCAGCGCCAGGGTGTTGACGAAGAAGCCGACGAGGCCTTCGATCTCGCGGCGATCCCGCCCGGCGACGGGGGAGCCGATGACCACTTCCCGCTGGCCGGCGCTGTGGGCCAGCTGCGCTCCCCAGGCCGCCAGCAGGGTCATGAAGAGGGTGGCGCCGCCGTCCTGGGCGAGGGCTTCGAGGGCGTCAGCGGTGGCGCCGCCGACCCGCAGCGGCACGGCGCCGCCGCGGCCGCTGCGCAGGGCCGAGCGAGGCCGGTCCACCGGCAGCTCCAGGGCTTCCGGGGCTCCCGTCAGGCGCTGGCGCCAGAGCTCCAGCCGCGGCGCCAGGGTCGCCTCGTCGAGGACCCGCTGCTGCCAGGCGGCATAGTCCGGGTATTGCACCGGTAGAGGCGCTAGCGCTCCGCCGTCTGCCTCGTCACCGCTTTTCTGAAAAGAACCTGTCTGCTGACGGTACAGACTGGCCCAATCCCCCACCAGGATGGCCTGGGACCAGGCGTCGCTGATGACGTGGTGCAGGGTCACCACCAGGCCGTGGCGCGGCGGCGATTCAGCCTCCGAGGACGGCCCGGAGCTCAGCCCGGCAGGCAGGCGCAGCAGCAGGGCGCGGAAGAGAGGGCCCTGCTCTAGATCAAAGGGGCGGCGGGCTTCCCGCTGGGCCAGCTCTTGCGCCAGCAGGGTTGCGGAATGCGGCACCGCCCGCAGGTCGATCACCGGCAGCGGTAGGGCGCCCTCCCGCGGCGCCTCCACCACCTGACGGGCCTCGCCGTCCACCGCCGGCAGGCGGGTGCGCAGAATGGCGTGGCGCTGGCGCAGCTGCCCTAGAGAGCGAGCGAGGTGACGCACCTCCAGCTCCCCCTCCAGCTCCAGGGCGGCGGGCATGTTGTAGGCGGGGTCTTCCGGCGCCAGCTGATGCAGCAGCCACAGGCGCTGCTGGCCGTAGGACAGGGGCCAGGAATGCGCGGCGCCGTAGCGCTCCCCATCCGGCCGCTGGCGGGTGATGGGCGGCAGGCTCGGCGGCAGGCCGTGGGCGCCTTCGAGGAAATTCGCCAGACCTTCTACGGTGGGGGTATCGAAGAGCTGCCGCAGGGGAACCTCGGGGCCGCCGTCCCGCAGCCTCGCTACCAGCCGGGTGGCCAGCAGGGAGTGGCCGCCGAGGGCGAAGAAGTCGTCCTCCAGACGGGGCTCCTGATCTAGCTCCAGCACCTCCTGGAACACCGCCGCCACCCGCTTCTGGCTCTCGCTTTCCGCCCGGCGACCGACAGCCGCCGTCAGCTGGCTCTCGACGAAGTCGCTGAGAGCGCGGCGATCGAGCTTGCCGGTGTGGGTGCGGGGCAGGGGGCCCTCGTGGGCCACCCAGGCGGAGGGCAGCAGCTCCGCCGGCAGACGGCCTTCGAGGGCGTCGCGTAACGACTCGGTGGTCCACACGCCGGAATCTTCGTCCTGAGCCAGCACGCCCACCGCCGCGAGGCTCCAAGAGCCGGATCCCACAGTTCTTGCCACCACCGCCGCCTCTCGCAGCCCCGGCAGGCTCGACAGCGCGCTCTCCAGCTCCGCCGGCTCCACCCGCACGCCGCGGATCTTCAGCTGACGGTCGCCGCGGCCCTCGAATCGAAGCTGACCGTCCCGGCTCCAGAGCACCTGATCGCCGCTGCGATAGGCCCGGGCGCCGGGCAGCTGGCCTGCCGGGTCGGGCACGAAGCGTAGGGCGGTCTCGGCGGGCTGGGCGCGGTAGCCGTGACTCAGGCCCTGGCCGCCGATCCACAGCTCGCCGGGGGACCCCGGCAGCACGCTCTCGCCACGGGATCCCGCCACCCGCAGACTCACGCCCGCTGCCGGGCGGCCCACCGGCAGGGCGCCGAAGGCGTCGGCGAAGCTCTGCCCCACCGGGGCGTAGGTCGAGGTCAGGGTCGCCTCGGTGGGGCCGAATTGGTTCACCACCTGGGCCGGACCGAGGGCCGCCGTGCGGGCCGCCAGCTGCGGGGAGAGAACCTCGCCGGAGCACAGCACCAGCCGCAGAGAAAGAAGGGCCGGAGCCTCTGCCGAAGCGCCGGAACCTTCCGCCGCTGCCACCAGCTCCCGCAGCTTCGTCGGCACTACCGAGGGCAGCGCCGTCACCCCGTGATCTCGGGCCCGCGACACCAATGCCGCACCGTCCTTCTGCACCGCCGGCGGCGACAGCACCACCCGGCTGCCCCAGGAGAGCGGGCCCAGCAGGTCTCGGGATATCGCATCGAAGGACGGGCTGGCTAGCTGAAGGGCGACGTCCTGGGGGCCGAAGCTCCAGCGTTCTCCGAGGAAGGCAAGATGCTCCGCTACCGCCGACTGCCGGGCTACTACGCCTTTCGGGCGGCCTGTGGAGCCGGAGGTGTAGGTGATGTAGGCGGGGATGTCGGCCCACTCGGCCAAAGTACCGGGGAGGGTGCCTTGATTCCCCCGCCCGAAATCCCCCCCTCGATCCCCCCCTTTTTCAAAGTGGGGGACGCCGCCGCCCACTCCGGAACCCGCTCCTCGCACGCTCTCGGGGTTGGGCACCTTGCTCTCCGACGGGAGTTGTAGCGACTTAGCTGAAGCATCAGAGAGCGACCGCAACCTGTCTGGGGTGCCCTGGGGGCCGCTCGCTCCGTCCCCCACGCCCCCAACCTCACCTTCGCTCGTCGGTCCCCAGGCACCCTGTTCACTGAGAAGGTCGTCAGAGGCTTGATCCGCTCTCCTTGCCTCCTGCGCAAATGACGAGTCCTGCGACCGCGATGCTGACAAGAGGTGCGGGCGGTGGCGTCCCACTTTGCCCTGTTCTTGAATAGGGGTGGGGGATCGAGGGGGATTTTCTTCTCCCTGCTCGCTCGCGGACTGGGGCGCCTCAGCTGAAGCATCGGAGGGCGACCGCAACCTGTCTGGGGTGCCCTGGGGGCCGCTCGCTCCGGCCGCCGCGCCCCCACCCTCATCGCTCGTCGGTCCCCAGGCCCCCTGTTCATTGAGGAGTTCGTCAGGGGCTTGATCCAACACCGAGGAGTCTGTCGGCGCAAGGCGCAACACCCCATCCCCCAGCTCCCCTTCCATCCACGCCCGCCGCCCTTGGAGCAGTGAGGGATCGAGCACCACGAAGGGAGTCGCCGCCGCTAGGCAGGCCACCATGGCGATCGCCAGATCGGGGCCGGAGGGTAGCTCGAGGGCCACCAGGGTGCCTGGAGGGCCGAGGGTGGGCGCCAGCTGCGAGGCCTTCGATCCCAGCTCGCCGTAGCTCAGCTGATGCTCGAGGCCCTCGTCGTCCAGCCAATTCAGGGCGAGGGCTTCGGACTGCTCGGCGCAGCGGGCCAGGATGCTGGCGGCGAGGGAGGGGGGCGGCGGCTGGGAGGCTCCCTGGCCGAATTCGGCGAGGAGCTGGTGGCGCTGGGCGGGGGAGAGCCAGGGCAGCTGGGAGAGAGGGAGCTCGGGGTTCTGGAGAGCGGCCTCGGCGGCGCGCTCTAGGGAGCGGGCCCAGCGGGCGATGGTGGTCGAGTCGAAGAGGCTGGCGTCGTAGGAGAAGGCGCCGTGGACGGTGCTGCTGACGGGGACTTCTTGCTCTTCGGCGTCATAGTCTGCGACGTCATAGCCTTCGACGTTGCGGTCTTCGACGTAAAGAGTGAGCTCGTACTTCGGCACTCCGGAGCCGGCGGCGAGGGGGCGCACTTCGAGGTCGCCGAGGGCCGGGGGAGCGGCTTCCGGAGCCTGGTGGACGAGGAAGATCTGGAACAGCGGCGTGGTAGAGCGATCCCGCGGCGGGGAGAGGGCTTCCACCAGGGCCTCGAAGGGCACGTCGGCGTGCTCGAAGGCGCCGAGGGCGGCGTCCCGGCTGCGCTGCACCAGGGTGATGAAGCTCGGGTCGTCGGCGGTGGAGGATCGCAGCACCAGGGTGTTGAGGAAGAAGCCCACCAGGGGGTCCAGCTCCGGGCGACCGCGACCGGAGACGGGAGTGCCGAGGGTGAGATCGCCGCGGCCGCTGAGGCGGGAGGCGAGGGCGGTGAGCAGGGCGCCGTAGGCCATGAAGGGGGTGGCGCCGTGGCGGCGGGCCCAGGGGGCGAGCTGCGCCGGCAGGCGCAGGATCTCGCCGCCCCCGAGGCGGTGACGCTGCGGGCTGCGGGGGCGATCGGCGGGCAGCGCCAGGGGCTCGCCGAGGTCCGCCAGCTGTCCTCGCCACCACGCCAGCTGGTCTTCCAGCAGGCCGCCCTGCTCCAGGCGCTGGCGCTGCCAGTGGGCGTAGTCGACATATTGCACCGGCAGCGGCGGCAGGCCGGCGGCCTCTTCTACTCGCCTCGCCAGCTGGTGAGGGTCGGCTTCGATAGCTTTGCCCTGCTGCAGCCCCGCCGCCAGGATTCCGTAGGCCTGCACCACTTCCCGGGTGAGCAGCTCCATGGAGGCGCCGTCGGTGACGATGTGGTGCAGGGTGAGGAGAAGGCCATGCTCAGGGGCACTCTCGGAGTGGATCCGAATCAGCAGGCCCCGGGCGAGGGGGCCGCGGTGGAGATGGAAGGGTCGAGAGACGGCGGCGGCGGCGAGGGCCTCGAGAGTCTGCTCTGCCCGCGGCTTCGGCAGCGCCGAGAGATCGATGACGGGCAGCGGGAAGGCCGTCGGCGGGGCCACCACCTGCACCGCCTCGCCGGCCAGGGGAGTGCCCTCGGGCCCGGTGCGGAAGTGGGTGCGCAGGCTGCCGTGACGGGCGGCGACGGCGCTCAGGGCGGCGGCGAAGGCGGCGGGGAGAAAGTCTCCGGTCAGGCGCAGCGCCACCGTGAGGTGGTAGGCCGGGTCCCCCGGCTGGAGCTGGTCCAGCAGCCACAGTCGGCGCTGGGCGGGAGAGGCCGGGGCGCCGCCGAGCTGCCGGAAGAGCTCGCCGTCGACGACCTCCAGAGGGAGCCCCGGGTCGGCGGCGGTCTCGGCCCTGCCGTCGAGATCCGCCCGCGCCGACTCTACGGCGGCGGCGAGGCCGGCGGCGGTGGGGAATTCAAACACCTGGCGCAGCGGCACCGGCACCTCAAAGGCGGCCTCCAGCCGAGCCGCTAGCCGAGCTGCCGCCAGGGAGTGGCCGCCGAGCTGGAAGAAATCTGCCTCCACCCCGAAGCTCTGGGCATCGTCCCGCTGCAGCACGTCGGAGAGGATCTCCAGCACTTGAGCTTCGGTCTCGCTTCGCGGCGCCACCGCCTCTCGGGACGAGAGCCAGCCCTCCGGCTGCGGCAGGGCTCGGCGATCGACCTTGCCGACGGCGGTGCGCGGCAGCCTGTCGAGCTGGAGGTAGAGGCTCGGCAGGGCCGGCCCTCCGAGGCGCTGGGCGAGCTGCTGCCGCAGAGCGTCTTCCTCCAGGCGTTCCCCGACCTCGTCCATGAGGCCATCTACGGTGACGGCGCCGGGCTCGGACTCCTTCGCCACCCACCACAGCACCAGCTGAGTCGCCGCCCCCTCACCGACGATGCCGGCGGCGGCCTCGGCGACTCCCGGCACCTGCTGCGCCGCGGACTCCACCTCCCCGAGCTCGAGACGAACCCCCCGCACCTTGACCTGAAGGCCGATGCGGCCGACGAAGTCCATCTCGCCATTTGCCAGGCGACGGACTCGATCCCCGGTGCGGTAGAGACGATCTCCGAAGCTGCCGCCGAAGGGATTCGGCAGGAAGGCCTCGGCGGTGGCGCGGGGATCTCCGAGGTAGCCGCGGGCGAGGTGAGGCCCGGCGAGCACCAGCTCTCCCGCCACCCCCGGCGGCAGCGGCCGCAGACCGGCGTCCACCACCCAGACCCCGCCGTGATCCACCGGCCAGCCCAGGGGCACCATCGGCCGCCCACCGCTGGGGTGCCGGTCGCTGGGGTGCCGGTCATTGGCACGACAGACGTGGGAGAGCACCTCCACCGTCGCCTCGGTGGGGCCGTAGTGGTTCCGCAGCGGCACGCCCCGCTCCAGCAGCCTCGCCGCCAGCGCTCCGGGAAGCGCCTCGCCTCCGCTCACCGCCCGCTGCAGTCGCGCCGCCGAGAGCTCCGGCGACTCCACCATCACCTCCCACAGCGAGGGCACCGCCATCAGCGTATCCGCCGGGCGCTGCACCACCTCCTGCACCAGGCGGCGGGGATCTTGCTCTACCCCCTTCTCCGCCACCACCAGGGTGGTGCCTCGGGAGAGAGGCTGGAGGGAATTGCCCAGCACGGCGTCGAAGCCCAGACGGCCGAAGAAGAGGGCCCGACGGCCCACCTCCCAGCCGAAGGCTTCGGCCTGCCAGCGGCCGTGGAGGGCGAAGGCGCCGTGGCTGACCTCCACTCCCTTGGGCACGCCGGTGGAGCCGGAGGTGAAGAGAATGTAGGCCCGCTGCTGCGGCTTCAGGGTCGGATAAGGCTCGAGGACCGCTAGCGACTCGCGCGAATCAAGAGATACGCCGTCGAGAGATACCGGCTGCGCCTCGCAGCCCGCCGGCAGATCGAGCTCCGCGATCTCCGCCTCGCCGAGGCCGGCGGTGAGCACCCGGCGGGCTCCGCTGAGCTCCACCAGGCGACGGCGGCGCTGGGGCGCCTCGGAGGCGTCTACCGGCACCAGGCTGCCGCCGGAGCCCAGAATGCCCACGCAGCCCGCCAGCCAGGCGGCACCGCGATGGCCCAGCAGCACCACCGCTTCCTCCTCGACGAGACCTTCCTGATCCGAGCTTTCTCTTCGTAAGCCCCCACGACGCAAATCCGCCGAGAGGTGGCGGGCGGCGGCGTTGAGCTCAGCGAAGGTCCAGCGGCGCCCCCCCAGGGATTCCGGCTCGTCCACCGCGATGGCTTCCGGGTGGGCGAGGGCCACCCTCTCCACCTGCTGGGCCAGGGAAAGGAAGCTGCCCTCCTCGAGAAGGGGAACGAGAGCGGTCTCCAGCGGCTCACCGGGGGTATACCGAGATCCCCAGCCGTGCTCCACCAGGGCCTGATGACGCTGCGCCGCGGTCAGCCAGGAAACCGCCTCGAAGGGCTGGTCCGGCGCCGCCGCGGCGCTGCCCAGGAAGGTCTCCAGCTGCTGCGCCAGGCGCCCGGCGGTGGTGGCGTCGAAGAGGTCTTCGGCGTATTCCAGCAGCCCCCCCACCCAGGGCCGAAGGGCCGGCTGCTCGCTGGACGAAGCTCCTGCCGCCGGCGCGAAGCGAGTCAGGGTGAGGCTGAGGTCGAATTTCGCCGTCGCCGCCAGCTCGGTGCCGGAGTCCCCGCTGAGGGGAGCCAGGTCGAGACTTCCGAAGTCCGCCGGCTCCAGGGGCGCGTTCTGGTAGGTGATGAGCACCTGGAAGAGGGGAGTGACGGAGAGGGAGCGCTGCGGCGCTACCGCCTCCACCACCTGCTCGAAGGGGACGTCCGCCAGGCTGAAGGCTTCGAGAGTGCGCTCCCGCACCTGGGCCAGGAGCTGGCGCAGGCTGAGGCCCAGGGCGGTGCGGAAGCGCAGCGCCAGGGTGTTGACGAAGAAGCCCACCAGCCCCTCCAGCTCGCGGCGATCTCTGCCCGCTACCGGGGAGCCGAGCACCAGATCCCGCTGCTGGCTCAGACGGCTGAGCTGAGCGGCCCAGCCCGCCAGCAGCACCATGAAGAGGGTGGCCCCGCCCCCCTGGGCGAGCTCCTCCAGCCGCGCCGTGGCCTCCGGGTCGAAGCGCACCGGCACCGAGGCGCCGCGGCCGCTGCGCAGCACCGGGCGGGGGCGATCGACGGGCAGGTCCATGGCCTCCGGAGCGTCGGCGAGGCGCTCCACCCAGGCCTCCAGCCGGGGGGCGAGGCTCTCGACATCGAGGTGGCGCTGCTGCCACAGGGCGTAGTCGGCGTATTGCACCGCCAGCGGCGCGAGCCCAGGGCCCTCGAGGGCATCGGAGAGATCCGCCTGCCGATAGAGGGCCGCCCAGTCAGAGAGCAGCAGCCCTTGAGACCAGGCGTCGCTGATCACGTGGTGGAGGGTCACCACCAGGCCGTGGCGGGGGGTCGCAGCCCCCCCATCCCGCGAGGCGGGTCTCTCCTGAAGGCGCAACAGCAGCGCCCGCAGCAGGGGGCCCTGCCCGAGATCGAAGGGGCGCCGAGCTTCCCGCCTCGCCAATTCCTCCGCCAGCTTCTGAGCCGAAGCACCCGTCAGCGCGCTGAGGTCGATCACCGGAAGCGGCAGAGGGGAGCGATTCGGGGCGTCGACCACCTGGCGAGGCTCGCCGTCCACCGCCGGCAGGCGGGTCCGCAGGCTCTCGTGGCGCTGCCTCAGCAGCCCCAAGGAAGTCGCCAGGCGGTGGACGTCCAGCTGGCCCACCAGCTGGACGGCGGAAGGCATGTTGTAAAGGGGATCGTGGGGAGCCAGCTGGTGGACCAGCCACAGGCGCTGCTGACCGTAGGACAGGGGCCAGGAGTGCTGGTCGCCGTAGCGCTGATCTTCCGGCCGCTGCCGGGTGATCGGCGGCAGGCTCGGCGGCAGGCCTCGAGAAGTCTCCAAAAACTCCGCTAGGCCAGCGACGGTGGGGGTGTCGAAGAGCTGCCGCAGGGGAATCTCGGGACCGCCGTCCCGCAGCCTCGCCACCAGCCGGGTCGCCAGCAGAGAGTGGCCGCCGAGGGCGAAGAAGTCGTCCTCCAGCCGCGGCTCCTGATCCAGCTCCAGCACTTCCTGGAACACCGCCGCCACCCGCTTCTGACTCTCGCTCTCCGCCCGGCGTCCGTCGGCGGCCGTCAGCTGACTTTCGACGAAGTCGCTGAGGGCGCGGCGGTCGAGCTTGCCGGTGTGGGTGCGGGGCAGGGGGCCTTTGTGGGCCACCCAGGCGGAGGGCAGCAGCTCCGCCGGCAGGCGGCCTTCGAGGGCTTGGCGCAAAGTCTCCGCGGCCCACGCTTCGGAGTCTTCCCCTGCCGCCGGTACGCCCACCGCCACCAGGCTCCATCTTCCGGAGTCGGAGCCCGAGCCGGAACCCACAGCTCTGGCGACCACCGCCGCCTCTCGCAGCCCCGGCAGGCTCGACAGAGCGCTCTCCAGCTCCGCCGGCTCTACCCGCACGCCGCGGATCTTCAGCTGGCGGTCGCCGCGGCCCTGGAATCGAAGCTGACCATCGCTGCCCCAGCGCACCCGATCGCCGCTGCGGTAGGCCCGCGCGCCGGGCAGCTGAGCTGCCGGATCCGGCACGAAGCGAAGGGCGGTCTCGGCGGGCTGGTGGCGGTAGCCGTGGCTCAGCCCCAGGCCGCCGATCCACAGCTCGCCGGGAGCTCCCTCCGGCACGCTCTCCCCCCACGGCCCCACCACCCGCAGGCTCACCCCCGCCGCCGGGCGGCCCACCGGCAGCGCTCCGAAGGCGTCCGGGGAGCTCTCCCTCACCGCGGCGTAGGTCGAGGTCAGGGTCGCCTCGGTGGGGCCGAATTGATTCACTACCTGGGCCGGACCGAGGACCGCCGCTCGGGCCGCCAGCTCCGGGGAGAGCACCTCGCCGGAGCACAGCACCAGGCGCAGGGATTCGAGCGCCGGAGTCTGCACCGAAGCTCCCTCCTCCTCCGCCGCCGCCACCAGCTCTCGCAGCTTCGTCGGCACCACCGAGGGCAGCGCCGTCACCCCCCGATCCCGCGCCCGCGCCACCAGCGCCGCGCCATTCTTCTGCACCGCCGGCGGCGACAGCACCACCCGGCTGCCCCAGGACAGCGGCCCCAGCAGGTCGCGGGAGACCGCATCGAAGGACGGGCTCGCTAGCTGTAGGGCGACGTCCCGGGGGCCCAGGCTCCAGCGCTCTCCTAGGAAAGCAAGATGCCCCGCTACCGCCGACTGTCGAGCCACGACGCCTTTCGGACGGCCTGTGGAGCCGGAGGTGTAGGTGACGTAGGCGGGGATGTCTGACCATTCGGCCAAAGTCCCGGGGAGGGTGCCATCGGGGAAGGTGCCAGGGAGGTTCCGCCGATTCCCCCGCCCGAAATCCCCCCCTCGATCCCCCCCTTTTTCAAAGTGGGGGACGCCGCCAACCGCCCCGGGAGCGGCTCCACGCTCGGTCTGGGGGTTGGGTACCTTCTTCTCAGACGGGAATTGCGGCGGTGTCGATGAAGCTTCGGAGAGCGACCGCAGCTCGTCTGGGGTGCCCTGGGGGCCGCTCGCTCCGTCCCCCGCACCCCCAACCTCACCTTCGCTCGTCGGTCCCCAGGCCCCCTGGTAGCTGGAAGGTTCGTCAGGGGCTTGATCCACTGAATCTTGGTCCGCCGCAGAGAAGAGGGCGGGAGGGAGGCGTCCCCCTTTAACAAAGGGGGAAAGAGGGGGATTTTCTTCCCCCTGGTCGATGGAGAGCTCTTCAGAGGCTTGATCCGCCACAGAGGAGAGCGTGGGCGGGAGGCGTCCCACTTTGAAAAAGGGGGAAAGAGGGGGATTTTCTTCTCCCTGATCAAGCGTAAGGCGCACCACCCCATCCCCCAACTCCTCCTCCATCCACTCCCGACGCCCTCCCGGCAGCGCGGGATCCAGCACCACGAAGGGAGTTGCCGCCGCCAGGCAGGCCACCATGGCGACCGCCAGGTCGGGACCGGAGGGAAGCTCCAGAGCCACCAGGGTGCCTGGAGAACCGAGGATAGGCGCCAGCTCTAAGACCTTCGAACCTAGCTCGCCGTAGGTCAGCTGATGCCCCTTGCCCCCCCCGTCCAGCCACTCCAGGGCCACCGCCTCGGGCTGCTCGGCGCAGCGGGCCAGGATGCTGGCGGCGAGGGAAGGCGTTGGTCCCTGAGAGGCTCCCTGGCCGAATTCGGCGATCAGCTGATGGCGCTGAGCGGCGGAGAGCCAGGGCAGCTGGGAGAGGGGGCGGGAGAGGCCAGCGAGGGCGCCGCGGAGGGCGTCTTCGAAGTGCTGGGCCCAGCGCTGGACGGTGGTGGCGTCGAAGAGCTCGGCGCGGTAGAGCCAGGTGAGGGCGAGGCCCTGATCCCCCTGGGCGGCGTAGATCTCGAGGTCGAAGCGGGCCGGGGCGCTCTCGGTGAGAAAGGGAGCGACCTCCAGCTCGCCGGGCCCCAGCGGTCGAGAGCCCTGTCCGCCCACCGTGCGGGCCGAGGGGGCGCCGAGGCTCTCCGCCGACCGCAGGTTCAGCATGTTGAGCATCACCTGGAAGAGGGGTGCGTGACTCAGGCTGCGGCGGAGCTTGAGGGCGGCGAGGATGCGCTCGAAGGGCAGATCCTGCCTCGCGGTGGACTCCAGGGCGACGTCCCGCACCCGCTCCAGGGCGGTGCTGAAGGCAGGGTCGTCGCCGAGGTCCGCCCGCAGCGCCAGAGTGTTGAGGAAGAAGCCGATGAGGCCCTCCAGCTCCTGGGTCTGGCGCCCCGCCACCGGCACTCCCACCACCACGTCGCCGCGGCCGCTGAGGCGCTGCAGGAAGGCCATGAAGAGGGCCAGGAGGGCGTGAAAGACCGAGGCTCCGCGCTGCCCCGCCGCCGCCTGCAGGGCTTCCGCCACCTCGCCATCGAGCTGGCGATGGAGGAAGGCGCCGGCCGGCGAGGGGCGGCGGCCGCGGGGAGCGTCCACCGGCAGCTCCAGGGGATCCGGGGGATCCGCCAGATGCTCCAGCCACCACTGTTCCTGCTGCTGGGCGACCTCGCTCTCCAGCACCTGCCGCTGCCATTCGGCAAAATCGGCGTATTGAATCGGTAGCGGCGGCAGAGTATCTAGTTGAAGAGCGTGTGGCTGAAGAGCCTGCTGCGCTTCCTGGCCGACGGCCAGCACCATCGCCCGATAGAGCGCCCCCACCTCCCGCACCAAGACCTCCATCGACCAGCCGTCGGTGATGATGTGGTGCATCACCACCAGCAGACCGTGCTCCCGCGGGCTCCAGCGCAGCATCACCCAGCGCAGCAGCGGCAGGGATTGGAGGTCGAAGCCCCGCAGAGCCAGCCGCTGCCACAGGCGGCGGGCTTCCTGCCGCGCCCGGGACGGCAGCAGGGAGCTGAGGTCGATCCATCGCAGCGGCGCCTCGGCGGCGGCGTGGATCACCTGCACCGGGGCCCCGCCCTGCTCTTCGTCGAGCACCGCGAAGGTGGTGCGCAGGCTCTCGTGGCGCTCCAGCACCGCCCGCAGCGCTGCTTCCAAAGCCGGAGGATAGAGCTCTCCCCGCAGCACCACGCCGTGGGGAATGTTGTAGGCCGGATCCCCCGGCTGCAGCCGGTCCAGGAACCACATCCGCTCCTGGGAGAAGGAGGCCGGAAAGACGAAGACCTCCCCAACCTCCTCGCTCTGGGGCGAGGGATCCGTCGGCCGGGATTCGTCTTCCTGCTTCATCGTGACGAGCCGCGACCGGGGCCTAGGCTCGATCCTCCGGCGACCGGGGAGAACCGGGAGATTCGGAGGCACCCGGGGAATCCCGGCGTCGGCGCAGCTCGTCGAGGCTCATTTTGCGCTGCTCTCGGGAGACCCGGCCGAGGGTCGGCAATCCAGCCCCGGGCCCCGGCGCCGCGGCGCCCTCTGCCGCATCCGCCGTGCCTTCCGCGGCCCCGGAGCTTCCAGCCCTTCGGGCCTCCTCCACCGCCCGCGCCATCCGCTCCACCGTCGGCTCTTCGAAGAGCTGGCGCACCGGGAGATCGACCCCCAGCTCGGAGCGCACCCGGGAAAGTAGGCGAGTCGCCAGCAGAGAATGGCCCCCGAGGGTGAAGAAATCGTCCCTCCGGCCGACCTTCTCCACCCCCAGCACCCGCTGCCAGAGCTCCGCCAGCTGGGTCTCCAGCTCCCCTTCCGGAGCGACGTAATGCTCGCTGGCCTGAGTCTCAGAAGCCAGCTGCGCCAGCGCCTTGCGATCGATCTTGTCGTGGGCGGTGAAGGGCAGGCTCTCTAGGGGAAGCAGCAGGGAAGGGATCATCGCCGCCGGCAGCCGGGAAGCCAGGGCGCGGCGACAGGCGGCTTCGTCCAAGCTCTCGGCCCCGCCTGCGGGCACGCAATAGGCCACCAGCCGTGATCCGCCGGCGGGATCCGGCCGCACCACTACCGCCGCCTTCTCTACCGCCTCGAGGGCGTTGAGGGCCTTCTCCACCTCGCCGACCTCCACCCGCACGCCGCGGATCTTCACCTGATCATCGCGGCGACCGAGGAATTCCAGCTGCCCGTCCCGGCGCCAGCGCACCCGATCGCCGGTGCGATAAACCCGACCTCCGGCCACCGTCGACCAGGGATCCGGCACGAAGCGCAGGGCGGTGAGCCGGGGGCGCCGATGGTAGCCCCGGGCCAGGCCCGGGTCCCGAATCCACAGCTCGCCACCAACCCCCGGAGGGCTCAGGGAGACGCCCCTCGACACCACCGCCACCCGGCGCCCGGCGAGGGGCCGCCCGATGGGCGCCGTCACCGCCGCCTCCCCCTGATGCTGGCGGGCGCGATCCGGCGTCAGCACCCATCCGGTGGCGGCGATCACCGCCTCGGTGGGACCATAGAGATTGTTGAGCACCGCGCCCCGCAGGCTAGAGCGAGACCAGCGACCGGGAATCTCCACCGCCATCGCCTCGCCGCCGGTCTCCACCAGCCGCAGCCGAGGCAGGGGCTCGGAGCCGCCGCTCACCATTTCTTCGTCCATCCACTGGCGCAGCAGCGCCGACAGGGCCATCAATAGGGTGATGCGCAGCTTGCTCACCAGGGTGGTGAGCTCCCGCGGCTCCACCCCCTCGGGGGGCGGAATCACCACCGTCGCCCCCGCCACCAGCGGCGGAATCAGCTCGTGGAAGGTGGGATCGAAGGAGAAGGACACCACCTGCAGCACCCGATCATGGGAGCTGTAGGCGGTCGCGGCGATGGCTCCCTGAGCGTAGCGGGCAAGGCCCTCGTGGGTCACCTCGACGCCGTTGGGCACCCCGGTGGAGCCGGAGGTGTAGAGCAGGTAGGCCAAATCCTCTAGATTCGGCCGCGGGTTGACTCGCGGCCGCTGGGGGGTCAGCTCGCCATCGCCGTCGGGAACCAGCTCCGGGGTGAGATCCACCTCCTCCTCCAAATGCTCTTCACCGACGCCATCCGCCACCAGGAGGGTCAAGCCGGCGAGCTCCACCGCCGACGCCAGCTCCCCACCGCCGGCGGCCACCAGCGCAGAGGAAGTGATCAGCACTCGGGCACCGCAATCCCTCACCATGGTGACCAAGCGCTGGGGAGGCTGGGCGGGATCCACCGGCAGCACCGGCGCCGCCGCCGCCAGCACCGAGAGCAGGCTGGAGGCCCGCAGGGCCCCCGGGGGCAGGCGCACCGCCACCGGGCTGTTGCGGGGCTCCAGACCCAGGGCCCGGAAGCGGCGGGCGAGGCGCTGGGTCAGGCGCTCGATCTCCCGGGCCAGCTCGCCGTAGGACATCACCGTCGTCGAGCCGTCGGCGTGGGCCTCCTCGAGAGCCGGGGACTCCGGCTGCCGCCGAGCCCGCTGCAGAATACTTTCCACCACCGTCTGCCGCGGCGGAAGGGCCTCGGAGCCGACCCCCGTATCCTCCACCAGCTCGCGGCGCTCGGTGGCGCTCAGCACCGAGAGCTGGCCGACGCGGGCCCCGGGCTCGACGGCCGCCAGCAGCAGCTGCTGAGCCCACTTGCCCCAGCGCTCCACCGTCTCGCCGTCGAACAGGGCTATGGCGTAGGTCAGAGTGAGGGCCAGGCCCTCGTCCACCGGGGAGAAATCGAAGGTGAGGTCGAATTGACTCTCCGTCGTGCGCGCCGGCACCGGCCGCACCTCCAGCCCCGGCAGTCGACCGGAGGCAGCGGGGGTGTTCTGTAGCTGCACCATCACCTGGAAGAGAGGATGGCGGCTGAGGTCCCGCTGCGGCGCCAGATGCTCCACCAGCTGCTCGAAGGGAGCCCCCTGATGCTCGAAGGCGGTGAGCACCTCGGAGGCGACGGCTGCCACCCACTCCTCGAAGGAATCCAGCGGCCCCGGCTGCAGGCGCAGCGGCAGAGTGTGCACGAAGAAACCCACCAGGGGCTCCAGCTCCCGGCGCTGGCGCCCCGCCTGGGTGGTGCCGAGCACCAGATCCGGGGATCCCGAAAGCTCTCGCAAGAGCAGGCCCACCACCGCCAGCAGGCCGTGGAACAGGCTCCCGCCGCGGCGGGCGACGAGACGCTCCAGGGAGCGCACCGCGGTCCACGGCAGCACCCGCCGGCAGGAAGCGGCGGCGAGCTGCTGCTGGGCGCCGCGGGGGCGATCCGTCGGCAGCGCCAGCTCCAGCGGCGCTCCGGCCAGTCGGTGGCGCCAGAAGGCCAGGTGGGCGGCCTCCTCGCCGGCCTCCAGGCGGCGCTGCTGCCACACGGCGTAATCCCCGTAATGCAGCGGCAGCGGGGCCCAGCGGGGCGCGCTGCCGCCGCTGCGGGCGGCGTAGGCGGTGGCGAAGTCGCCGAAGAGCACCCCCAGGGACCAGGCATCGGAAATGATGTGATGCATGAAGAAGGTGATCACGTGCTCCGCCGCCAGCCCTCCCGAGGCGATTCCCCTAGCGCGGCCCTCAGCGCGGCCCCCGGGAGCAACATCGGGGGCGACATCTGGAGGGACATCCGGAGCGATATCTGGAGAGACATCTGGAGGGACATAGCGCAGCACGAAGATCCTCACCAGCGGCCCCGACTCGAGATCGTAGGGGCGCTGGGACGCCCGATCCAGCAGGCTCTGGCCGACGGCCTCCCGACGAGAAGCGGACGGAATCCCCGAGAGATCCACCAACGGCAGGGTCCAGCTCCGCCGGGAAGAGGCCGCCGGGCCGACCCGCTGCCGGGGCGTGCCGTCGATCTCCACGAAGGTGGTGCGCAGGGATTCCTGATGGCGCACCACGTCCGCCACCGCCGCCGACGCCACCTCCAGCCGCAAAGCACCGACGAGACGCATGGCGCCGAAGAGGTTGTAGATCTTCGCTTCCGGCTGGAAGCGCTCCAGGAACCACAGTCGACGCTGGGCGGAGGAGAGGGGAAGCCCCTCGGGGAAGCGATTCCGGTCCACCGCCCGCAGCGCCAGATCACGAAGCGCCGTACCGGAATCCGCCGAGGGCGCCGACCCTCGAGCCTCCTGCGGGGCCGACCCTACTGAAGCTGATTCTGGAGCGGACGAGCTCGAAAGCCCGGTCGGCGGCGGGGAGGCTGCCGCCTCTTCGCTGGCTTTCTCATCACCTTTCCCACGGGCTCTCTCACTGCCTCTCTCACTAGTCTTCTCACTGGCCTCCTCCAGCGCCTGGGCGACGGCGAGGTCTACGGACTCGAGGGTGCGGCCTTCGAAGAGGGTGCGCAAGGGAAGCTCCACGCCGTAGGCGTCGTAGATCGCCGACACCAGCCGGGTGGCCAGCAGGGAGTGGCCGCCGAGAGCGAAGAAGTCGTCGTCCAGGCCCACTCGATCGACCCCGAGGATCTCGCCGAAGAGATCCGCCAGCACCCGCTGCCGAGTGCTGGTGGGGGCGCGATAGGGCTCCCGCTCCGGCGCTCCCGGATCCGGCAGCGCCCGGCGATCGATCTTGCCGGGAGCGGTATGGGTGAGAGCCTCGACGAAGACCACCGAGGAGGGCAGGGCGAAGGGAGGGAGGCGATCCGCCAGGTCCCGCAACAGGCCTTCGGAGGTCAGCGCCGGCAGCGGACTCTCCCCGTCCTCGGCGCTCCTCGCCACTACCCAGGCCACCAGGCGCTGGCCGCCGCCGGGATCCTTCCTCGCTCCCACCGCCCCCGCCAGCACTCCCGGATGCTCCAGCAGCGCCGACTCCACCTCCCCCGGCTCCACCCGGAAGCCCCGAATTTTCACCTGATGATCGAGGCGGCCGAGGAAGGCCACCTCGCCGTTGGCCAGGTAGCTTACTCGGTCTCCGGTGCGATAGAGGCGGGCTCCGTCGGCGCCGAAGGGATCCGGCAGGAACACCGCGGCGGTGCGGGCGGGATCCCCCCAATAGCCCCACGCCAGGCCGTCGCCGCCGATCATCAACTCCCCGGCGGCGCCCACCGGCTGAAGCCGCAGGTGGCGATCCACCACGTAGGTGCGGGTGCCGACAATGGGGCGCCCGACGGGCACCGCGCCGCGCTCCCGGCGGGGGAATTCCATCGGCCGGCAGAGGGCGAAGACGCAGGTCTCCGTGGGCCCGTAGCCGTTGACCACCGGGGTGCCCAGGGCGAGGGCTCGATCCACCGCGGTGGGGGACAGCACGTCGCCGCCGGCCACCACCTGACGCAGGCTGCGCAGCGCTTCCGGCGCCGCCGCCACCACCTGGGTGAAGAGGTTGGCGGTCAGCCAGGCGTGGGTGACCCGCTGCCGCAGCAGATGGCGGCCGAGGGCCTCCACCGAGAGCTCCCCCGGCGGCATCAGGGCCAGCCTCGCCCCCTGGGCCAGGGCGCCCCAGATCTCGAACACCGAAGCGTCGAAGGCGGTGGGCGCGTAGTGGGCCACCGCCGCCGTGGCGTCGACGGTGGAGAAGGTCCCCCCCACCGCCAGGCGCACCACGGCGCGGTGGGGCATCGCCACCGCCTTCGGCAAGCCGGTGCTGCCGGAGGTGAAGAGCACGTAGGCCAGGGCGTCTCCCCTCACCACCGGCAGCCCGCCGGCGCCGAGGGCGGCGCTGGGGGAAGCGGAGCCGCCGTCGAGAGCCGCCGTCAGGGTGGCGCTCTCGGCAATGGGGTCGGCGGCGGTCTTCGCCACCCGCCCGGCGTCCTGATCCAGCAGCGCCTGGAGATCGAGGATCTCCCCCTTCCAATGCTCCAGCCCGGTGGTTTCCTCCCCTCCCCCCTTCCAGCCGGCCCCCACCAGCAGCGCGCTGACGCCGGCGCCATCCAGCAGCGCCCGCCGACGGGCCGGCGGCTGCTGGGGATCCAGCGGTACGTAGGCGCCGCCGGCGCAGAGCACCGCCAGCATCGCCACGATCCACTGCGGCGAGCGGGGAGCGTAGATCGCCACTCGCGGCTGCCGCATGCCGTGACCGCTGGCCACCAGGTGCCGAGCCTCCAGCCGGCGGGCCAAGGCCACCGCCCGCAGCGCCAGCTCACCGTAGCTCCAGCCCTCCAGCTCGCCGTCTTCACCGCTCCAGGACAGCGCCGGGCGCTGAGGCTGGAAAGCCGCCCGCCGCAGCACCAGGTGATGCAGCGGGACCTCCTGGGGCCAGGGGCGGCCGCCGCCCTCGCTCCACTGGGTCAGCACCTGGGAGCGCTCCCCGGCGCTGAGCACCGGCAGGCGGTGGAGGGGAGTGTCCGGAGCCTCCAGCAGCGCCGTAATCCAGGTGGTCCAGTGGCCGAGCAGGCGGCGCACCGTGGCGGCGTCGAAGAGAGCGCCGTCGTAGGCCGCATCGATTCGCCACAGAGCCGGAACGATGGACAGGGAGAGGGGGTAGTGGGGCACCTCCAGGGTGCGAGCGTCCACCACCGCCAGCTGCTGGGCGGCCGACGACGGGGCCGCGCCCTCTTCCAGAGCTGCCTCGTCTCCTAGGCCTGCTTCATCTTCTAAGCTCACCTCGTCTTCTAAACCCAGTGCGCGGGCCACCGGATAGTTCTCGAACACCAGGATGGAGTCGAAGAGGGGCCGACCCCGGGGCACCGAGCTGGCCCCCTGGACCTCCACCAGGGGCACCTGCTCGTGGCGCCGCATCTCCGCCTGTTCCGCCTGCAGCCGCTGCAGCCAGGGTCCCAGCTGGTCTTCGCCGAAGGCGGGCACCGCCACCCGCGCCGGCAGGGTGTTGATGAACAGCCCCACCATCGACTCCGCCCCCTCCAGCTCCGACGGGCGGCCGGAGACGGTGACCCCGAAGAGCACCTCGTCGCTGCCGGCGCCATAGCGCGACAGCAGCATCGACCACACCGCCTGGAAGAAGGTGTTGAGGGTCACCCGATGGCCGCGAGCCAGAGCCTCTACCGCTTCTCGCCGCGGCAGATCCACCAGCTCGTGGAGCCCCAGCTGGCCCTCGTCTACGCTCCCCGTCGGCGCGCTTCCCGGCTCGCGATCGAAGGGCAGCGGCGAGGGCTCCGCAAAGCCCTCCAGGCGCTGGCGCCAATACTCCCGGGAGCGCTCCGCGGAGCGCTCCTCCAGCCACTGGATGTAGCGGCGGAAGGGCGGCGGCGAGGGCTGAGCGGCGAGCAGCGGCGGAGCGGCATAGGCGGTGAACACCTCCGCCAGCACCTGGGAGAGAGACCAGCCGTCCACCAGCAGGTGATGGTGGGTCCAGCAGAAGCGGTGGCGCTGCTCCCCCACCCGCCCCAGCAGGAAGCGAAAGAGGGGCGCCTGATCGAGGTCGAAGCCGCGGTGGCGCTCCGCCGCCACCAGCTCGTCGAAGCGCTCCTCACCATCGCTGGCGGCGCGCAGGTCCAGCAGCGTCAGGGGCACCTGGGAGCGACCGTGGAGCAGCTGCAGCGGGCGCTCCAGCCGGCGCCAGCGGAAGGAGGTGCGGAGCACGCCGTGGCGCTGAGCCACCTGATTCCAGGCGGCGAGGAAGCGCGCCAGATCCAGCGCCCCTTCCAGCGCCCCCACCACCTGCTCGACGTACACCCCGCTGCCGCGATCGTAGAGGTCGTGGAAGAGCATCCCCTCCTGCATCGGCGAGAGGGGATAGAGATCCTCCCCGTCCTCCACCCCCGCCAGCACCCGGCGGCGGGCCTCCGGGGTCAGGCCGTCGAGGGAGAAGGCGTCCGGCCCCGGGCCGGCGAAACCCGGGCCGACGGATCCTGAGCCACCGGGCCCTGGACCCCCAAAGCCTGGGCTACCGGGCCGTCCCGAAGGTCCCGAGGGCGACGGGCCGCCGCCGTCGGTGGAGCCCGGCTCCGGCGGCAGATCTCCGGAGAGGGCGGCCTCCACCAGCAGCCGCAGGCCGCCGAGGATGTTCTGGGCCAGGCTCTCCACCGTCTCCCGGCGATGGCGCTCGTCGCTGTAGGAGAGGGTCAAGCGCAGACCGGCGGCGGTCACCGCGGCGTCGATCTCCAGCAGGTGGCGACGGGGGTTGGCGGCGGCCTCCGGCGGGCCGGGATTCTCCATCGCCGGCCGCAGCGGCGAGTCTTGCGCCAGGGTGCGGTCGAGGCGACCGAGGTAGTTGAAGGCCACCTCCGGCTGCGGCCGACGGGCGAGGGTCTCCACCGCCGCCGCGGCGAGGGGATCCGACACCGGCGACTCCTCGGCGCGGCGAGCCGACGCCAGGGCGGGCGCCAGCTGATAGCGCAGCAGACCCCAGCCGAGGCCGCCCCGGGGCACCGCCCGCAGCGCGTCCCGGGCGTCCGCCAGGGTGGCCTTGGGGTCCGCCGCGGTGGGCTCCAGCAGCAGCGGGTAGATCGAGGTCAGCCAGCCCACCACCGCCGCCGGGTCGAGCCCCGGAGCCGGCGAGGTCAGCGCCGCGGCGTCGCGGCCGTGGCCCTCCACGTGCACCATCACCGGCGACGATCCGCGCCATCCGGCGAGGGCGCGACCGAGGGCCGCCAGCAGCACCTCCTGCACCCGCAGGCCGCTGGCCCCCGGCACCTCCCGCAGCAGCCTTCCGGTGGTCTCCCCCTCCAGCTCTACGGAAACCCGAGCGGTGGTGCCGACATCGGCGAAGGGACGTCGCGGATCCAGCGGCTGGAAGTCCACCGGCCACGGCGCCGTCTCGGCGGGCACCTGGCGCAGCCAGTAGGGAATCTCGGCGAGGGTCGCCGCGGAGCCCGCTTCGGCGTCGACGCTGCGCCACCAGGCGCTCAGGGAAGCCGCCGGAGCGGCCGCCAGGGCAGCCGCCGGAGCGCCCTCCCGAAGCGCGCCGTAGGTGCGGGCGAGGTCATCCAGCAGCGGGCCCCAGCTCACCGCATCGATGCACAGATGGTGCACCACCAGCAGCAGCCGGCGCCAGGATTCGGCGGGACCGCCCTCCACCAGCAGCGCCCGGGCCACCGGGCCCTGCTCCAGATCGAGACTGCCCTGCTGCTGAGCGCAGGCCCGTTCCAGAGCCTCCGCCCGGGCCTCCGGCGGTCGCGACGCCAGGGAGAGTCGCTCCACCGCCACCCCGCCGCCGGCCTCCACCACCCGGGCCCCGTCCACCGGCGACCAGCGCAGCCGCAGCGCCTCGTGCCGCTGTTCCAGAATCTCCAGAGCCCGGCGCAGCAGGTCCTCGTCCAGGGCTTCCGTCGGCTCGAAGAGCACGCTCTGGTTGAGCCATGCCGGCTGCGGCGGGCGCAGGCCGAAGGTCCAGCGGGCCACCGGCGGCAGCGGCACCGGCCCCGGGCTCGGCGCCGAGGGGGCGGCGGCGAGGGCAGCGGTCGCGCCCCGGGCACCATCTTCTCCCTCGCCGCTTTGACGGGTGACCTGCGCCAGGCCCGCCACCGTCTGCTGGGCGAAGACGTCGCCGGGCTCCAGCAGCAGCCCCTCATCCCGAGCCCGGAAGGTGAGCTGCATGGAGAGAATCGAGTCGCCGCCGATCTCGAAGAAGTTGTCGTGGCGCCCCACCCTCGGCACTCCCAGCACCTGGGCCCAGAGCCGCGCCAGGCGCTCCTCCACGTCCGTCTGGGGAGCGTCCTCGTCGCTCAGCTCCTCGCTCTCGTCGCGCTCCACCCGCGGCGCCGGCAGGGCGGCGAGATCCAGCTTCCCCTGGCCGGTGACCGGCAGCGCCTCGAGGGTTTGGAAGGTCGCCGGCGCCATGTACTCCGGCAGCGCCTCGAGAAGGTAGGCCCGAAGCTCAGCGGCGGTGACCGGCTCCCGGGAGGCCGCCGGCGCGGCGGAATCCAGCGTCTCTCCCTCTTCTTCCCCCTCCGAAGGAGCCACCGACGCCGGCACCCAATAGGCCGCCAGGCGCGCCCGCGGGCTGCCCTCGTCCACCGCCACCACCACCGCCGATCCCACCGCGGGGTGGGAGCGCAGCCGCGCCTCCACTTCCCCCAGCTCCACTCGGAAGCCCTTGATCTGCACCTGGCGATCGTTGCGGCCGAGGAATTCCAGCGTGCCGTCGGAGCGCCAGCGGGCGAGGTCACCGGTGCGGTAGAGGCGGCCGCCGCCATCGCCGTGGTGCAGCAATGGGTGGATGGCGGGGACGAAGCGCTCAGCGGAGAGCGCCGGCCGGCGCCAATAGCCGCGGGCCAGAGATTCGCCGCCGAGGAAAATCTCTCCCGGGGAGCCCGGAGCGCTGAGCCCACCGTGGGGGTCCAGCAGCACCAGGGAGCAGTCGTCGTGGGGTCGCCCGATGAGGCTCGGAGCGCCGCCGCGGGTCGCCGCCTCAGCGGCGTCGACGCCGTGGGCGCTCTGGTGCACGGTGGCCTCGGTCACGCCCCAGAGGTTGCCCACCGCCACGGTTGGTGCTTCCCCATCGACTCCGCCGGCACCGGCACCAGCGTCGCCATCAGGGCCGGCATCAGGGCCGGCATCAGGGCCAGCATAGCGATCGAAGAAGGGCCGCAGGGCCCCGACCTCCAGCGCCTCGCCGCCGAAGACGATCTGGCGCACTGAGGACAGCGCCGGCGTCGCCGAGGCGAGATCCGCCGCCAGCAGCTGGGAGAAGGCGGTGGGGGTTTGGCACAGCACGCTCACCCGCCGCCGCTGCACCAGCTCCCGGAAGGCTTCCGGGGAGCGACTGATCTCGAAGGGCACCACCACCAGGGTGCCGCCGTGGCCCAGGGCGCCCCACATCTCGAAGACCGAGAAGTCGAAGGCGTAGGAGTGGAAGAGGCTCCACACCGTCGGCTCCGCCGCCGGATGCCCGGGGCGCGAACCGCTATATCTCTCCCCCAGGCTCTCCATCATCCGGATCACCGATCCATGACGTATCGCCACCCCCTTGGGCTTGCCGGTGGTGCCGGAGGTATAGATCAGATACGCCAGGCGCTGCGGGTCTATCGGCGGCGGACGGAAGGCCTGCCGCAGCGGCGCCTGGGCCAGTCGCTCCAGAGCCACGACGCGGCCGGCGCTGGGGGGAATTTGGTCGGCGTACTGCTGCTGCGCCAGCACCAGGGCACAGCCGGCGTCAGAAGCGATGAAGGCCAGGCGATCCTGAGGGTAGGAGGGATCCAGGGGCACGTAGGCTCCGCCGGCCCGCAGCACCGCGAGGAGGGCCACCACCAGCTCGGGGCCGCGCTCACAGCACACCCCCACCGGCTCTTCCGGCGCCACGCCGAGGGCCACCAGGCGCCCCGCCAGGGCGTCCACCTGCTGCATCAGCTCGCCGTAGCTCCACTCCACCGTCCGCGGGGAGCCGGCGGCAGCTTCTGAATCCGATTCCTGCGGCGCATCCCACACCAGCGCCGTGCGCTGCGGGGCGGCGAGGGCCACCGACTCCAGCACGCGGCCGAGGTCCAACGATTCCGGGTGACGGCGGCGCGGCGAGGACCACTCCACCAGCGCCTGGTGATGCTGCGCCGGAGACAGCATGGAGAGGCTCGACAGGGGCCGATCGGGCTGTGCCACCGCCGCCGCCCAGAGGTTGCGGTACCAGGCTCCGAAGCGCTGCACCGTGGTGGAATCGAAGAGATCGGTGTCGTATTCCATCCAGCCGTAGAAGCCCTGGGGGGCGTCCCACAGCGAGACGTTGAAGTCGAATTTCGCGCTGTGGCCGTCGGAAGGGTTGGCCCGCACGTCCAGCCCCGGCATCAGGGGGACGTCCAGGTCCTGGGGCTTGAGCATCAGGAAGCACAGCTGGGTGAGAGGAACCCGGCTCAGATCCCGAGGCGGGCTCACCGCCTCCACCAGCTGAGCGAAGGGAGTCTCGCGATGGGCGAAGGAGGCCACCATGCTGTCTCGCTCGCGGCCCAGGGCGTCGCGGAAGCCGGGATCCCCGCCGTAATCGGAATAGAACACCAGGTGGTTGATGAAGAAGCCCAGCAGCGGCAGCAGCTCTTCCCGATCGTTGTTGGCGATGGGCGAGCCGACGCACATGCCGCTGTGGTGGGAGAGCCGCAGCACCAGCACCTTGAAGATCGCCACCGCCGCCATGAAGGCCGTGGTGTGGGTCTCGGTCATCAGCTGCCGCATGGAGTCGGAGATGTCCTTCTCCAGCCGCAGGTTCACCCGCGCACCGTTGCCCCCCATCTCCGCCGGCCGCGGGTGGTCCACCGGCAGCTCCGTCACCGGCGGCGCGTCCCGCAGGTGCTGCTGCCAGAACTCCAGGTGATGGTCCCAGGCGCCGGAGTCGATCTGCTCCCGCTGCCACACCGCGTAATCGGCGTATTGCAGCGGCAGCGGCTCCAGCGCCGAGGCGCCGTCGCCCCCCTTCAGCAGAGCGCTGTAGAGGCGGGAGATCTCGCTCTGGAAGGCGTGAAAGGAGATCCAGTCGATGACGATGTGGTGCAGCAGCTCCGCCGCGATGTGTTCTTCCGCCGCCATCCGCAGCAGGAAGGGCTGGAAGAGGGGCAGGCGGTCGAGGAGGAAGACGGTCTGGAAGCAGGCGGTGACCATGCGCTTGGCCTCCCGCTCCCGCAGCTCCCGCGGCAGCGCCGAGAGGTCGAAGACCGGCAGCTGCACCCGATAGGGCTCCCGCACCCGCTGGCGCACCGTGCCGTCCACCGAGTGGAAGGTGGTGCGCAGGATCTCGTGGCGCTTGACCACCTCATCGAAGGCGGCCTCGAAGACCCGCAGGTTGAGGGGGCCGAAGATGCGCTCCGATTGATAGATGTTGTAGAAGGGGCTGTCCGGCGCCAGGTTCTGCAGGAAGTAGATTCGCTCCTGGTCGGTGGACAGGATCGAGCTCTCCTCCTGCGGACGGCGAGGGATGCGCCCGGAGATCATCGACGGAGCCGCATCGCCGCGCTCTCGGGCCGCCTCGACCCGCTCCGCCAGGCCGGCGATGGAGGGGGTCTCGAAGAGCGCCGAGAGAGGCAGCTCCACCCCCTCCTCGGTCTGCAGGCGGTTGATGATCTGCAGCGCCAGCAGGCTGTTGCCGGCGAGCTCGAAGAAATCGTCGTCGACGCCGAGGCCCTGGATTCCGAAGGCCCCCTCCCACAGCGCCGTCAGGCGACGCTCGGTGTCGCTCTCGGGAGCCCGGAAGTCGGTGGAGAGATCCGGGCGACCGTAGCCTTCCGGCACCTCGTCGTCGCCCGCCGCCGAGGCGGCGGAGGCACCCCCCGCCAGGGCCCCCAGCAGAGCCTGGGCATCGAGGGCGTCAAAGGAGGCGATGAGGGACGCCAACGGCCGCGGGGAGATGGCGAGGTGCTCCACCTCGTGGGCCAGCACCCGATGCAGGCACTCCCCCAGGGCCTCTTCGTCGATGCCGAAGGCCTCCAGATTCTGGCGCTGCCCCTGGGCCACGGTGGCCAACGTTCCGGCACCATCCGTCCCGGCCCCTTCAGCCCCTTCCCAGCGGAAGGTACCCCAGGACACGCAGCGCACCGGCGGCGCGCCTCGGCGCGCCGGAATGCCGTGGAGGGCCGCCGCCAGGGCCTCCAGGAAGCGATCCCCCACCGCCGTCTCCAGCTGGCCGATGCCGCCGGCGTGGGCGGTGGTGGAGGTGCACAGCAGCAGCTGCGGCAGGGGCGCCGCGGCGGCCGCCGCCTCCCGCGCCAGGGCCGCCACCAGCGCCACCGCGCCGGCCATCTTCGGCGCCCAGCGATAGCGCAGGTCCGCCAATTCCTTGAGCTGCGCCAGCCCGGAGGTCGGGGACGCGAGGCAGTGGGCTACCAGGTCCAGGCCGGAGAAGCTGCGGCGGGCGGTGGCCAGGGCCCGCTCCAGAGCCTCCTCCTCCGCCAGCGCCGCGGGAATCAGCAGCAGCTCCGGGCAGCTCGCCTCCACCGAGCGCAGGCGCTCCACCGCCGGGCCCCAGGGGCCCATCTCCGCCGGCGCCGCCAGATCCCACCGAGACCGCGGCGGCAGCCCCGGGGGCACCACCAGCGCCAGTCGGGCGCCGAAGCGCTGCCCCAGCTGACGGGCGAAGGCGGCGCCGGTGGCGGTATGGCCGCCGATCACCAGGCAGGCTCGGGGGGCGGTGGATTCCGCTTCCGCAGCCGAAGCCTCTACTGGCAGGAGGGGGCAGGGCTCGTAGCTCGGCAGCCAGCGGCGGCCACCGCGCCAGGCCACCAGGGGATCCGGCGTCGAGCGGGCGGCTTCCGCCAGCACCCGAGCCGCCATGCCCTGGGCCCAGAGCTCCAGGCTCTCCCCTGTCGGCGCCTCGAGATCGATGCCCTGGCCGTGGACGCCGGGGATCTCCTGCCCCAGCACCCTTAGCGCGCCGAGGGCCGCCGCCGAGGCCGGCAGCGGATCTTCCGCTCCGGTGACCCGGGCCGCGGACAGGGCAACGACGCTCAGACGAGCCTCCTGGAGCTCCCCGCCAACGCCGCGACGAGGCACTTCCGCCAGCCCGCGGCCGAGCCGCAGCAGCGACTCCACGGAGCTCTGGAGCTCGTCGTCCAGCTGCCGCCGCAGCGCTCCCAGGGCGCTCTGCAGGTTCGGCGGCGCGGCAGGCCCCGTCAGGCCGGCGCTGGCCGCCACCGGCCCGAGGAAGAGCACCTGTCGCGGCGGTCCGCCGACCCCGCCGTGCTCCAGCGCCGCCAGCAGCGAGGCCGGCGCAGCGAGGGAGAGTCCCGCTCCGGCTTCGCCAGCGGATGCCGACTCCGCCGACAGCACCACGGTGACCACCTCCGCGTCGGCCTCCGCCAGCTGCTTCGCCAAGGCTCGGGCCAGGGCCCGGGCTCGGGCGATGCCCACCTCGATACCCACAGCCGTGCCCGCGGAGATGCCGCCCGGCGCCGACTCGCCGGATCCGGACGCCGCCGGCCGCGACGGCGTCTCCGGAACCACCAGCAGCCAGGGCCCGGCGGCCCGCAGATCTTGCCCTCCGCCAGCGCGACCGAGGGGCGGCGCCAGGCGCCAGCCGGGGAGCTGGAACCAATCCTCCAGGGCCACCTGGGATGCCGGCTGAGGGGCCGCCAGCGGCGCTTCGCCGGAAGCGTCGGAGCCAGCGGCCAGCGCCGGAGTCGGCGCCGCCACCGCCTCGGAGACCGGCTCCCGGCGGGGAGCTCCGGGGGCGGCGGAGGCATCGCGATCGACAAAGAAGCGCCGACGCTGGAAGGCGTAGCCCGGCAGCGGCAGGCGATGGCGATCTTCACCGGGCCAGCTGTGCTGCCAGCTCACCCCGCAGCCGTTGACCCACAGGCGCACCAGGGCCTCTTCGAAATGCGCCGCGTCGGAGACCCCGCGGCGGCGATCCGGCAGCAGGGGCACCACCGGCTGGGTTGCCGGACGCTCGCCGTGCTGACGCACCAGCGCCGACAAACCCTGCCCCGGGCCGCATTCCACCAGCGCCGGCTGATCGCCGCCGAAGAGGCGCTGGACGCCCTCGGCGAAGCGCACCGTGAGGGTGAGGTGGCGGGCCCAATAGTCTGGATCGGTAGCCTCCTGATCGGTGATCCAGGTGCCGGTGGCGTTGGAGACGAAGGGAATCTGCGGCGGCTGGCGCCGCACCGCCGCCACCCGCTGGCGAAAGCCGTCCACCATCGGCTCCAGCCGCGGGGTGTGGAAGGCGTGGGAGGCGCGCAGCTTGCGGGCCGCCACCCCCACCGAGGCGAGGCGCTGGGCGAGGGCATCCACCGCCGCCGAGGAGCCTCCCACCACCGCCAGGGAGCGGCCGTTGATGGCCGAGAGGGCGAGGGATCCGTGCCCCGCCGCCTGGGTGGCGGCGCTGGCTTCGGCGAGCACCGGCCGCAGCTCTTCCTCCGCCAGGGGCACCGCCAGCAGCGCTCCCGGGGCCAGGGCCTCCACCCGGCGGGCGCGGTCCACCACCAGCGCCAGGGCATCCTCCAGGGAAAACACCCCGGCGAGGGTGGCGGCGACGTATTCCCCCAGGCTGTAGCCGATCATCGCCGCCGGCCGCAGCCCGCGGGCGGCGAGGGTCTGGGCCACGGCCCACTCGATGGTGAAGGTCAGCGGATGGGCCCACAGGGTCTCGTGAAGGCGACGGGCGGCGGCGTCTTCCTTGTCCGCTCCGGCGTCTACCAGGGCGCGGAAGGCGTCGCGGCCGCCGGCTCCCTCCTCCCCCGGCGCCAGGTCTTCCTCCGCCTTCGGCTCCGCCCCGGGGAAGAGCACCTCCCGGGGGTCGAGGCCGGTATCCGCCAGCAGCGGCCGCAGGATCTCCAGGCAGCGCTCCACCGCGGCGGCGAAGATCGGCTCGTCCCGCAGCAGCCGTCGCCCCATCTCCACGTGCTGATCCCCGAGGCCCGGCAGCAGCAGGGCGACGGGGCGCTCGGCGCCGTCCTCCGGCGCCCGCCCCATCAGCCGTCGGGGGCCGCCGTGGCGCAGGATCTGGAGCGCCTCCGCGGCCTCCGAGGCCACCAGGCCCCAGCGCTGCCGGAAGCCGTGGCGGCCGGCGGCGGCGGTGAAGGCGAGGTCGGCGAAGGCGGTGGCGGAGAGCTCCCCATCGGGCTCCGCCGCCACCGCTTCCAGAGCCGTCGACCAGGCCTCGCCGCCGGCCTCCAGGGCCTGTCCGTCCCGCGCCGAGAGCACCAGCGGCTGCCAGCGGCGCGACGGCGGCGACGGCGGCGACGGCGGCGCCTCTTCCAGCACCACGTGGACGTTGGTGCCGCCGATGCCGAAGGAGGACACGCCGGCGCGGCGGGGCACCCCCTCCACCGGCCAGGCCTGCGCCGCGGTGGGCACGAAGAAGGGGCTGTCAGAGAAGTCGATGGCCGGGTTCGGAGTCTCGTAATTGAGGCTCGGCGGCACGATGCCGGTCTCCACCGCCCGCACCGCCTTGATCAGGCTGGCGACGCCGGCGGCGGCGTCCAGATGGCCGATGGCGGACTTCGCCGAGCCCAGAGCGCAGGTGCCCACCGTCTCGGTGCCGCGGCGGAAGGCCCGGGTCAGGGCCTCCACCTCGATGGGGTCTCCCAGGGCGGTACCGCTGCCGTGGCATTCCACGAAGCCGACGGTGCCGGGATCCACCTGGGCCAGGGAGAGAGCCTCGGCGATCACCCGGCTCTGGCTGTCGACGCTGGGCGCCGTGTAGCCGGCCTTCAGGGAACCGTCGTTGTTCACCGCGGTGCCGCGGATCACCGCCCGCACCCGGTCGCCGTCGGCGAGGGCGTCCTCCAGGCGCTTGAGCACCACCACCCCCACCCCTGCGCCCTCCACCGAGCCCCGGGCGCCGGCGTCGAAGGTGCGGCAATGACCGTCCGGGGAGTGGATGCCCCCCTCGGCGTAGAGGTAGCCCACCTCCTGGGGGAAGGAGACGCAAACGCCCCCCGCCATGGCGAGGTCGCACTCGCCGTCCAGCAGCCCCTGGCAGGCCAGATGCACCGCCACCAGGGAGGTGGAGCAGGCGGTGCGCACCGCCATCGAGGGGCCCCCGAGGTCCAGCTTGTAGGACACCCAGGTGGTGAGGAAATCCGAATCGTTGGTGATCCGCACCTGCAGGCCGCCGGCCCGCTCGGTGACGTCCGGGCGGGTGATCAGGTTGCGCAGCAGGTAGGCGGAGCCGGAGGAGCCGCCGTAGACCCCGCAGCGGCGATGATTGCCGCGGGGGTCATGGCCGGCGTTCTCCAGCGCGTGCCAGCAGGTCTCCAGGAAGTTGCGGTATTGGGGATCCATCACCTCCGCTTCCCGCGGCGGCAGGCCGAAGAAGGCGGCGTCGAAGAGCTCCGGATCCGGCATCACCCCGCGGGCCGGCACGTAGCGCGGGTCCCTCGCGATCTCCAGGGGTACCCCGGAGGCCACCAGCTGCTCTTCGTCGAAGAAGGAGATCTGCTCCCGCCCGGCGACCAGATGCTGCCAATAGGTCTCCACATCCGGCGAGCCGGGGAAGCGGCCGGCGTAGCCGATCACGGCGATGCTCTCGGCGCCATCGCGGCCCTCGTCGAAACCACGGCTCTCTTCAGAAACACGGCCTTCTTCAGAAACACGGCCCTCTTCGGAAACGAAGGCATCGGCCTCCGCGGGGACCTCCCCCACGGCATCGAGGTGCGTGGGGTCTCGGGGGTCCGTGCTCATCCCTTATTCCTCCCCGCGACGCCGACGACGGCGACTGCGGCGGCTGGTCATCGCCTCGCGGCGACGACGGGCGTGTTCTTCTGGATCATCGGTCTGCGACGCGGTAGAGGGCGACGAAGCCGGCGTCGGGGAGCTCGTCGGGAGCGCCCCCCGGGCGGCCTCGGAAGGAATTTCCGCTGCGGCCCCACCGGTGGCGGCGGATGCTGCACCAGCTGACAGGGCTCCGGCGGCCGGGGACTCCCCCGCCTCCAGCCAGTGGGCGGCGAGGGTGCGCACCGTCGGGAAGCGGAACAGCTCGACGATGGAGACCCGCCGCTGCAGCACTTCCCGCAATCGCCCGGCAACCCGCGCCAGGGAGAGAGAATTGCCGCCCACCTCGAAGAAATTGTCGTCAATACCCACGGTTTCCAGCTCCAGAATTTCCCGCCAAACTTCCGCGATGTCCGCTTCGAGAGCGCTACGGGGGGCAACGAAGGGAGCGTCCGAGAGACTGGCGCCAGGCTCCGGTAGAGCGCGACGATCCAGCTTACCGTTGGGAGTGCGAGGCAGGGCATCCAGCGGGACGAAGGCCTCCGGCACCATCGGTGCCGGCAGCCGCTCGCCGAGCCACAGCTTGAGGACGGTGGGATCCAGCAGAGGGGAATCGAGGCTGGCGGACGACGGCGCAGATTCGTCGATTTCCGCCGCCGGCGGATCCTCCGGGCGGTAGGCGTAGACGCCGTAGACGAAGACCGCCGGGGCGTCTCCGGCGGCGGGGACGGCGATGTCCTCGTCCACCACCAGCTGGAAGGACCGAGCCTCCAGGCGCTGGCGCACCGCCGCCAGCAGCTCCGGGCCGTGGACCTCCAGCACCAGCTGACGGATCTTCGGCCAGTCCTCGTCGCCGATGCCGTCCAGCACCTCCAGCTCCGCCCGCTCGACATCGATCTTCAGCAGGTCCACCCGCTCCAGCCCCTCCCGCCGCAGAATGCTGGAGACGGTGGTCACCGGGCAGCGGAAGGTCTCGGTCTCCAGATAGCTCTCGACGACGGCGTCGATCTCCTCCTGGGAAGGCAGGGCCCCGGCGTCGCCGACGCCCTCCAGAGAGCCTTCCGCCATGCCCTGCTGGATCATCGCCAGGATCTCCCGGCGGTCGGCGCCGGAAGCACCGTAGCGGCCAGACAGACCCGCCGCCCGCGGGAAGAAGGTGAACTCCACCTCCGCTTCCTCCGCGCCGACGCCCTGCTGGAAGGCCGTCACCCCGCGGCCGTAGAGCCGGGTATTGACGTCGAGAATGGCGTAATTGGGCGGCAGCGGCTCGAAGCACAGAATGCGCTCCGGGCGGCACAGCTGGCTCGCCAGCAGGGCGAAGAAGCCGGTGTTGGCGCCGATATCCAGGATCACCGCATCGTCCTCGAAGCGGATGCCCTGGCGGCGGTAGGTGTTCTCCTCGAAGATCTCGCGGTAGATCGCCCGCACCTGGCGCCCGTCGTGGTGCGCCACGGTCATGCCGTTGGGCAGGGTGTAGCGCCGGTGGGAGGCCAGCAGCTGCTCCCGCTCCTGGGGCGAGACCTGCAGCACCGGCGCCGTCGCGGCCCCCTGGGGAGCCACCACGTAGGCCACCAGGCGGGCTTCTCCACCGGGTCCAGGGCGCACGTCCACCGCCGCCGCCCCCACCGCCGGGTGGCGCTCCAGGGTGGCGGCGATCTCCCCCGGCTCGATGCGGTGGCCGCGGATCTTCACCTGATCATCCAGGCGGCCGAGGAAGTCCAAATCACCGTCGGGAAGGAAGCGAGCGCCGTCGCCGGTGCCGTAGATCCGGCCGCCGCCGCCCTGAAGCGAGGCGAAGGGATCCGGCCGGAAGCGCTCGGCGGTGCGCCGAGGCTGGCCCAGATAGCCCATGGCGATGCCGTCGCCGCCGATCCACAGCTCCCCCCGCACCCCCGGCGGCAGCGGCCGCAGGGCGGCGTCCAGCACGTGGGCGCTGGCCCCCGCCAGCGGGCGACCGAGGCTCACCCCGGAAGCCGCCAGCACCGGCCTCGAGCCGGCGCCGAGGGAGCGGGAAGTGGCCCACACCGTCGCCTCGGTGGGTCCGTAGACGTTGGTCACCCGCAGCTCCGGATGCTCCTGCCGCAGCGACTCCAGCAGCGCCGGCGGCAATGCCTCGCCGCCGAGCACCAGCTCCCGCAGCCCGGCGAGGGCCTCCGGCCCCTGCTCCTCTCCCCGCAGCAGGGGCACCAGGGAGGGCACGCATTGCAGCCCGCTGGCGCCGGTGGCCAAGGCCAGGGCGGAAGGACCGGCAGCGGCTCTAGCAGCAGCAGCGGGAGCGCTCTCGGAGTCCAGGCCAATCTCAGACTCATCCGCCAAGCCCGCACCCCGCTCGACCCGCTCCTGCGGCAGCAGCGCGCCTCGGCGCACCTCGTCCAGCAGGGTCAGGCTTTCCAGCACCTGATCCGTCGCCACGCCGAAATCGATCAGGCAGGCGATCTCGTCCACCCCCAGGGCGCGCAGCTTCTCCACCGTCTCGCCGACGCTGCGGGGGGTGCCCATCAGGCCGGCGGTGGAGAAGTAGCGCTCGAAGGCCGGCTGCTGCACCGCCGCCAGCTCTTGCGCCGAGAGCTGCCCCTCGCCGACGTCCATGCCGAGGCTGGTGGCGAGATTGCGCAGCAGCCCGGTGGAGGAAGCGAGATAGCCGAGGAAGGGATCCCGCACCGTCGCCTTGACCTCCTCCAGGTCCTCGCCGACGAAGGTGTGGAGCATCAGCGTCACCCGACCTTCCGGGCCGTGGGGGAAGCTCGGCGGCGGGCCGCCGTGGGCGGCCTCGGCGGCGGCGTAGGCCTCTTGATAAGCCTCGCGGTAGACGGTGATCTTCTCCCCCAGCTCCCTCACCCCCTGCCCCAGCAAATGGGTGAGCACGCCGGAGCCGGCGGAGCCGGCGAGGCGGAAGGTCTCCGGGTTGCCGGCGGCGGTGAGCCACACCGGCAGATCTCGCTGCACCGGCGGCGGCAGAATCGAGAGCTCCACGGTGCCGCCGACGCCGTTGAGCCGCTCCACCGACTCCCCTCGCCACAGCTGACGCACCGTCTCCACCCGCTCCAGCATCACCTCTTTGCGCTGGCCGAAGGCGTCCGGCTGGAAGATGAAGTCGTCGGCGTGCCAGCCGGAGGCGAAGGAGACCCCCACCCGGCCGCCGGAGAGGTTGTCCACCACGCTCCATTCCTCGGCGGTGCGGATCGGATCGTGGAGGGGCGCCACCACGCTGCCGGCCCGCAGACCCACCCGCTCGGTGGTGGCGGCGATGGCGGCGGAGACCACCGAGGGATTGGGGTAGAGGCCGCCGAAGGCGTGGAAGTGGCGCTCCGGGGTCCACACCGCCTCGAAGCCGTGGCGGTCGGCGAAGCGCGCCCCCTCCAGCAGCAGGCGGTAGGGATCGTCCTCATCGCTCCCGCCGGTAGTGGCGCTGGCGAAGTAGAGCAGGCTGAAGCAGATCGGTCGCCGCGCCGTCTCTGAGCGCGGCGCCAGGCTGTCGGCGGGCACCATGCCCGGGGTGATGGCGGCGGTATTGAGGGCCACCGTGCGACCGCGGGAGAGGGTCCACAGGATCTCCAGCACCGAGATATCGAAGGCGACGCTGGTCACCGCCAGCCAGGGCTCCTCCGATCCCTCCGGCGCCGCGGCGCCGAGGGGATCGTCCATCGCGGCACAGAACCACTCCAGATTGGCGCGGCTCACCACCACCCCCTTGGGACGGCCGGTGGAGCCGGAGGTGTAGAGCACGTAGGCCGGCATAGAGGGAGTCGGCGCACTGAGAGCCGGCGCACTGAGAGCTCGCGCCGCGATGGCCGGCCCCAGGGTGGGAACCTGCGCCGGGTCCAGCACCCCGAGGGGCGCGAGACGAGATTCGCTCTCGGAGGCTTCCGCCTCGACGGCGGCGACGAGCTCCTGCGCCGAAGCCGCCGGAGCGACGATCACCATCGCCGTCGCCCCCAGCGTCGCCGCGTCCGCCACGGTGGTGGCTCGACGGCTCAGGGGATAGGTGGGATCCAGCGGCAGATAGGCGATCCCGAGATCCAGGGCCGCCAGGATGGTCGCCACCAGCTCCGGTCCCCGGGGCAGGGAGATCACCACCAGCGGGCCGAGGGCGCGCCGCGTCGGATCTCCGAGAGCGGCGGACCCCAGCTCCTCCAGGGAGCCCTCCAGGGCGCTGGCCAGCTGACGGCGCCGGTCCTCCAGCTGCTGTCGGCTCCAGCTCTGCAGCTCCCCGGACTCGCTGAACCAGCGCAACGCCGCCGCCGTCGGCTCCCTCCGGGCGAGCTCGCCGGTGCGCTCCCAGGGCAGGGAGCTAGATCGCCGCGGCCCCACCGCGGAAACCGCCGTGCCCCACTCCACCAGCGCCTGGTGACGCTGCGACGGCGGCAGCCACGGCAGCGCCTGGAAGGGAGTCTCGGGAGCCGCCAGAGCGGCCTCCAGCAGATGGAGATAGGTCCGGCTCCAGCGCTCCACGGTGGTGCGATCGAAGAGGGCCGTGGAGAGCTCCCAGTGGAAGCGGTAGTCCCCCGCCTGAGGGCCCGGCGCCACGGTGAGGCCGAGGTCGAATTTCGACAGGCCCAGGGTGGTGGGATGGACGTTGACGGTGAGCTCCTCGCCCGAGGAGCGTCCCGAGCCTTCCTCACCACTGCCTTCCTCACCACTGTCGGCCTCACCACTGTCGGCCTCACTACCGGCCTCTCCCTTGAGGGAACCAGCAACGCCCGAGGGCTGAGGGGCGGTGGGCAGGTCCAGGGAATTGAGCATCACCTGGAAGAGAGGGGAGACCGCCAGATTGCGCTGCGGCGAGAGGGCGTCCACCAGAGTCTCGAAGGGCAGATCCTGGTGTTCCAAAGCCCCCAGCAGCAGCTCCTGACTATCCGCCGCGGCGGCCGCCAGGGAGCTCTCGCCGTCGGCCTTCAGCGGCAGCACCAGGGTGTTGGCGAAGAAGCCCACCAGCGGCTCCAGCTCCACCCGGCGGCGACCCGCCACCGGCATGCCCACCGGGCCATGGGTCGCCCCCGCCAGGGTGCCCAGCAGGCGGCCGAGGACCGCCGCCAGCACCGCGAAGGGAGTGCAGCGATGGCGGCGGGCGAAGGCCGTCAGCGCCTCGGCGGTGGCCGCCGGCACCGGGCGACGGAAATGATCGCCGGTGAAGCTCTGCACCGCCGGTCGGGGACGATCGGTGGGCAGCGAAAGCACCGGCGGCACCGCCGCCAGCCGCTCCTTCCACCACTCCAGCAGCAGGTCCAGCACCTCTCCCTGAAGATGCTGCCGCTGCCAGCGGGCGAAGTCCGGATATTGCACCGCCAGCGGCTCCCAGCGGGGCGATGGCGGTGCATCAGCGGCGGCACTCGGGGACTCTTCCTCCACCAGCAGCGAGTAGGCGGTGGCCACGTCCCGCTGCAGCACTCCCAGGGACCAGCCGTCGGAGACGGCGTGGTGCATGACGATGGAGAGCAGGTGGCGCCGCGGCGCGAGGCGCAGCAGGGCGGCCTCCAGCAGCGGCCCCTCGGCCAGGGAGAATCGGTGCAGGGCGCGGCGGGCCAGCAGCGATTCCACCTCCCGATGCACCACTGAATCCCCATCGCCGTCGGCGGCAAGGCCGGAGAGATCCACCGTCGGCAGAGCGCGGCAGCGGGAAGGCAGCACCCGCTGCCGCGGCCCCTCCTCCACCTCTTCCAGCACCACCCGCAGCCCCTCGTGGCGCGCCTCCACCCGCTCCAGCGCCGCCGCCAGCAGGTCGGGGCGCAGCGCGCCGGCGAGCTCCAGGGCCACCGGCACGTTGTAGGCCGGGTTGCCGGGATCGAAGCGATCTAGCACCCACAGGCGCTCCTGGGCGTAGGACAGTGGAGCCAGCATCGAGGGCGCCAGCGTCAAGGGCGCTGACTCCAGAGCTTCCCCGCTCTCCCGGGGCCGCCGCTGGATCGGCGGCAGCTGAGCCACCACCGCAGCCGCCGACTCGCCCCTCTCCGCCTCGCCCCCCTCTGCTTCGATCCAGGGGGCCAGAGCCCGGGGAGTGGGGTTCTCGAAGAGCCGCGCCAGGGGCAGGTCGACGGAGAAGCGCTGACGGATTCGCGCGATCAGGCCGGTGGCCAGCAGCGAATGGCCACCGAGGGCGAAGAAATCCGCCTCCGGCCCCAGCGGGGCATCGCCTTCGCGGCCCAGGGCCTCGCTCCACAGCTGCGCCAAAGAGAGCTCCAGGGGCGTCGCCGACAGCTCCGTCTCAGCACCAGCAACGGCCTCGCCACCTTCCATGGCGCTGCCGGAGCCGAGGGCGTCCAGCGCCCGAGGCTGGGGCAGCCCGCGGCGATCGACCTTGCCGTTGGGGGTTAGCGGCAGAACCTCCAGCACCGCCCAGGCGGCGGGGATCATCGCCGCCGGCAGCAGGAATCGCAGCTGCGCCGCCAGCTGGGGCGCGAGGGCCGCTGGATCGACGCTGCCCTGCTGCGCCGGCACGATCCAGGCCGCCAGCACGGCGTCTCCGGCGGCGTCCCGGTGCCGCCCCACCAGGGCCTCGGCGACCTCCTGGAAGCCCCGCAGATGGCTCTCCACCTCGCCCGGCTCCACCCGGAAGCCGCGAATCTTGAGCTGAGCGTCGCCGCGACCGAAGAAGTCCAATCGACCGTCGCCGCGCCAGGCGGCGAAATCACCGGTGCGGTAAAGGCGGGATCCGAGGCCTCCCTTGGAATTCGGGCGGAATCGATCTGCGGTGAGTCGAGGATCTCCGGCATAGCCTCGAGCCAGGCCGCCACCGCTGGCCACCAGCTCCCCTCGCGCTCCCGCCGGCAGCGGCCGCAGGGCGGCATCCGCCACCCACGCCGCGCCCCCCGCCACCGGACGCCCCACGGGCACCGGCGCCAACGAAGCAAGCGGCCCAGAGGTCGATCCAGAGACCGCCGTCGCCAGCGGCGCGATCACCTCACAGGCGGTGAAGGTGGTGTTCTCCGTCGGCCCGTAGCCGTTGACCAAAACCAGATCCGGACGCTGCTGCCGCACCGCCTGGACCTGCTGGGGCGAGAGCACGTCGCCCCCCGCCAGCAGGCGCCGCAGCTGCGGCAGGCGCTGGAAGCTCGGCGCCGGAATCTGGTGGAAGAGGCCGGCGGTGAGCCAGGCGACGGTGGCGCCTTCGGACTCCAGGGCGCCCACCACCTCTTGCGCCCCCAGGGGACCGGCCGGCGCCAGGGCGATGCAGGCTCCCGCCAGCAGCGGCCCCCAAAGCTCCAGAATCGAGGCGTCGAAGGCCAGAGACGCAAAGCCGAAGACCACGTCCCGCGGCTCCAGCGGCGCAAACTCGGGATCGCTGAACAGGGCGAGCACCGCCCCGTGGCTCACCACCACGCCCTTCGGCTCCCCGGTGGAGCCGGAGGTGAAGTGCAGGTAGAGGGCGCGGTGCGGGCTCAGCGACGAAGCGATCACCGAGGGTTCCTTATCCCGATCCGGCGCTCCCCCTTCCGGCACTGAAGGCACCAGCGACGAAGGCAAGAAGAAGCGGGGCGAGGGGTGCCCCAGCTCGGCGCAGGCGCTCCCCAGCTCCGCCGCCGCCGCGGCGTCGGCGATCACCACCTCGGCTCCGGAGAGGGCCAGCACCTGGGCTCGGCGGCGGGGCGGGTGGGCCGGATCCAGAGGCACCGCCGGAGCCCCGGCGAGGGCCAGCGCCACCAGCGCCGCCACCGCCGACGGACCCCGGGGCAGCTGCACCGCCACCGGCTGCTCGCGCTCCAGCGAAGGCGCCAGCTCCCGCTGCAGCCTCGCCGCCGCTTCCCGGGCACGCCGATAGAGCTCCTCGTAGCTCCAGCTCAGCTCTCCCTGCCGCAGCGCCGTGGCTCCAGGGTTGCGGCGCACCTGGAGCAGGAAGGCGGCGGCGACGTGGGGCGCCGCCGGCTGCTGCTGGGCCCCGGCGTTCCATTCCCGCAGGATCTGATGCCGCTGGGCGGCGCTCATCCAGGGCAGTTGCCCCACCGCCAGCTCGGGGGATTGCGCCGCCGCCGTCGCCAGGCGCCGCCAGAGCTCCAGCACCCGGTGAATGGTGGTGGCGTCCCACAGATCGCTGCGGTACTCCAGGCTGCCGTCCAGGCCGCCCGTACCTGCCGATGCCGAGCCTGTCGACGCCGAGCTGACCAGTGCCGGCCGCCAGAGAGAGAAAGTCCAGTCGAATTTGCTCGCTCCGCTGGACAGAGGCCGCAGCTCGACGCTGAGGCCCGGAAGCTCCGGAGACTGCGCCGGGGCGGCTTCCTGAAGGGCCAGGGCGACAGAAACCAGCGGCGGCGCTTCCGCCCCCCGGGCGCCGGAGGCCCCAGCATCGAGCTCCTCCGAGAGCCGCTCGAAGGGTAGATCCTGATGCTCTAAGGCTCCCCGCAGGGTGTCCCGCACCGCCGTCAGCAGCTCCCCGAAGCTCGGTTCTCCACCCCTCGACTCTTCACCACCGTGGCGCAGCACCTCCACCGGCAGGGCGAGGGTGTTGGCGAAATAGCCCACCAGCGGCTCCACCTGAGGGTGGGTGCGGTGAGCCACCGGGAAGCCCAGCAGCGCCGAGGACTGCCCGCTGAGGCGGCAGAGGGCGAGGCCGAAAGTGGCGGTGAGCACGCCGAAGAGGGTGGTGCGGTGGGCGCGGGCCAGCTGCTCCAGCCCCGTCAACGCCGACCGGGAGAGAGAGACATGACTCAGCGCCGCCGGCGGGGCCTCTCCCACCGGCAGCGTCGGGCGGGGACGATCCGTCGGCAGCTCCAGCTGGCGGGGGATGGTCTCCAGGCGCTCGCGCCACCAGTCCAGCTGCTGTTCCAGCGCCTCGCCGCCCAGCTGCTGCCGCTGCCACGAGGCGTAATCTCCGTAGCTCACCGCCAGCGGCGGCAGGGAGGGCGTTAGCCCCCTCAGACGGGCGCCGTAATGGGCGGCGATATCCGCCAGCAGCAGTCGCAGGGACCAGCCGTCGGCGACGCCATGGTGCACCGTCAACAGCAGCCGGTGGCGCCGCGGATGGAGGCGCAGCAGCACCGCTCGCAGCGGCGGGCCGAGCTCCAGATCGAAGGGACGACGGGCCTCTCGCCGCTCCAGAGCCTGCGCCGCCAACGCCGCCGCTCCCTCTCCCCGGCGGCCGCCGCCGAGGTCTTCCAGGTCCACCAGCGGCAGCACCCGCGCCGCCGAGGGCGGAGGCGAGATGCGCTGCACGCCGTGGATCGAGTCGTTGCTACCGGAGCTCTCCCGGTCACCACCCTCGAGGGCCGCGAGATCAGCCTCCCGAGCTTCGTGGAACGTCGTCCGCAGGGCGTCGTGGCGCTCCACCACCGCCGCCAGGGTGCGGGCCAGGTCCTCCGCCTCCAAATAGCCCTCGAGATCCAGCGCCACGGCGATGTTGTAGGCCGCCGAGCGGGGCTGGAGACGGTGCAGGAACCACAGCCGCTGCTGGGCGTAGGACAGGGGGAAGACCCGCTGACCGCGGGCCGAGAGGCTGGGGATCGCCTTCATTTCCTGCGCCCCGCCGGGGGCGGAGATCTCCGCGGCCTCGGCGACCACCGCCGCCGGGGCCGAGGCTGAAGCTCCCGCCGTGACCGCATCCCCGCCGCTCTCTGGCACGTCCCAATAGCCCAGGTCGCGGGCCGTACGCCGAGTTGCGGAGCCGAGGGCGGCGAGATCCACCTCGCCCCGCCAGGCCTCCGCGGCGGCCGGATCCACCGCTTCCCGCTGCAGCAGCTTGACGTCCCCGAGGGCACGGGATTCCGGCCTCGGGCCGTCGGTCATGCGCCCCGAGAGATCGCCGTAGGGGTCCCCCACCGCCGACTCCCACTCCAGACCGAAGCGCTCCAGCACCGGCTCCAGAGTGCCCCGCGGCTGGCGCACCAGGTCCTCGAAGCGCAGCGTCCCCTGGCGCTCCTGGGGAATGCCCTCGAGGAAGCGCAGGATGTTGCGATGGCTGAGGGTCCACAGACCCTCAGCCAGGGTGGAGGCGGGAAGCCGGTGGTCGTAGCGGAAGAAGATCTGATCCAGCCGGGCCTTCTCGAAGGAGCGGATCACCGCCGCCGGATGGCGCACCAGGTGCAGGAAGAGAGCCCCGTCGAAAAGCTCCTCCGCCCGCTCCAGGGTCTCCATAGACAGGGCGTAGGAGGGCGTCTTGTCCACCAGCAGCCGATCTCCCAGACGCTGCTGGAAGGAGCCGTAGACCTCAGCGGTGGAAGCCCCCAGCTGGCGCCAGCCGGAGAGCACCTCCTCGGCTTCCTCCAGGTCGACGTCCCACAGCTCCATCACCGCCCTCAGCGACCCTTCCAGCCAGAAGCGGTCGCGATCGTTGTCGAAGGTCTCGTGACGCTGGGCCAGAGTGGCGAAACGCAGCAGCTCCAGCTCCGGCGGAGCGAAGAGCCGGCGGTGGCCGCCGAGCATCACCCGCAGCAGGGTGGTGCCGGAACGCGGCGGCGCCAGCACGAAGATCGCCGGCTTCAGGCGGGTGCCCGCTGCCGAGCTTCGCGTTCCCGGGGCGGCCTTCAGCAGATTCGGCACCAGCCCCTGGAGCCGGGAGACCAGCCCGTCATCCACCCTCGGTGCGGCGGAGTCGCCTACCGCTGACGCCTCGACATCCGCCGACGGTACCGGCGACGGTGCCGCCGAGGCTCCCAGCCAGGTCCTCACCCCCCGCGGATGCTCCCGCAGCAGATAGCCCGCCAGGTCCTCCACTCGAGGATGATCGAAGACCGCCACCACGTGGACGATCTCCCCCAGCTGAGCCTGCAGGGCGTTGGTCACCAGGGCGGCGGTGATGGAGTTGCCGCCGAGGTCGAAGAAGTCGTCCTCGGCCCTCGGCGCCGGGCTCTTGAGCACCTGGGCATAGAGATCCGCCACCGCCGCGACCACCGCGGCATCCGTCGACGGCCTCGACTCGGAAGCTCCTTCCGGAGCCTGCTCCGAAGCCGCTTCCGAATCCGGGTCCGGCAGCGAATCGGGCTGTATATCCGGCTGTGAATCAGGAAGGGGGATAGAGCGCAGCGCGCGACGGTCCAGCTTGCCGGTGGGGGTCAGGGGCAGGGAATCCAGGCCGTAGATCAGCTCCGGCACCAGGGGCTCCGGCAGTCGGGCGGCGAGCTCTCGCCGCAGACCGCGGCGATCCAGGCCAGAGGCCGCTCCCAACGCCGGCACCACCCACGCCACCAGGCGCTGAGGACTCGGCTCGGTAGTTTCTCCAGCGAGGGCATCCACCACCGCCGCCGCCACTTCCGGCAGCTCCCGCAGCGCCGCTTCCACCTCGCCGGCCTCGATGCGATGGCCGCGAATCTTCAGCTGCCGATCCCGGCGACCGCGGTGTTCCAGCTCCCCATCCGACCGCCAGCGGCCGACGTCGCCGCTGCGGTAGGCCCGGGATCCCGGCGCCACCGCAGGAGTTAGCGAATTGGAGGAATCCTCCCCGCAGCGAGGGTCCGGCACGAAGCGCCAGGCGGTGAGCCCCGGGCGACCGAGGTAGCCGCGGGCAACGCCCGCGCCCCCCACCCACAGCTCGCCGCTCACCTCCGGCGGCGCGATGCCCCCGGCGGCGTCCACCACCATCACCGCCGCCCCCGGCAGCGGGCGGCCCACCGGCGAGCCGAGGGCTCGGCGACGCTGGCTTGGATCCAAGTCCCGGCGCCCCAGGGGCTTCCAGGTGACGTGGACGGTGGTCTCGGTGATGCCGTAGAGGTTGACGAAGCGGGGCCCGGCGAGTCGAGCTTCACAGGAGTGAGCGCCGGAAGCCTCGGCCCCCAATGACTCCTCCAGAACCGGTTCCAGCGTTGCCTGCTCGAGGGCCTCACCGCCGAAGAGCACCCAGCGCAACGAGGGGAAGGCAGAGAACAAAGAAGATCGGGAGGGAGAGGTCGCCAGAGAACCGTCCCCTCGATCTCCGGGGGATTCGTCGCTGCCCAGCAGCAGCTGACGCTGGAGCAGAGACCACGCGGTGGGGGTCTGGCTCAATACCGTCACCCCCTCCGCCGCCAGCCGCGGCAGCAGCCGCGCCGGATCCCGCACCAGCTCCCGCGGCAGCAGCAGGGCGGTAGCGCTAGAGGCGAGGGCTCCCCACAGCTCCCAGACGGCGAAGTCGAAGGCGAAGGAATGGCAGATGGACCACACCCCGGAAGCGATTTCCGCCCCGGCCTCCGCAGAATCTCCGTCCCCATCCGACGCCATCGCCGCCAGCGCGGAGCGCAGCAGCCACAGAGCGTTGGCGTGGCTCACCACCACCCCCTTGGGGCGCCCGGTGGAGCCGGAGGTGTAGATCACGTAAGCCCCGTCCTCGCTCTCGGCGCGGCCCAGGAAGGGAGCTTCGGGGCCCGGATCCACGCCTTCCAACGCTTCCCCCAGGGGCAGGATCTCTAGCGGGGTGAGGGCCTCTTCGATGGCCGCCTCGGCCCCCTCTTGCATTTCCTCATGAACCAGGGCGTAGCGAGCGCCGCAGGCCTTCAGGTCGGCGGCGGTGGAGCGCAGGCGCGCCGCCGGGTAGGCGGGATCCAGCGGGACGTAGGGGCAGCCCACGGCGGTGGCTCCCACCATCGCCGCCACCTGCTCTAGGGAAGGCCTGGCGCACACCAGCACCGGCTCTCCGCGCCTCGCTCCGGCGGCCGCCAGGGCCGCCGCCACTCGGCGCCCCGCCGCCGCCAGCTCGGCGTAGGTCCACTCGGCGGCTTCGTCAGCAACCTCTTCAGCAAGACCGGCTACCCGCAGCGCCACCGTCTCCCCCCGCTGGGCGGCGCCGTCCCGCACCAGCTCCCACAGAGTGCCGGCGGCCGGCAGCGAGCCCATGGCGGGATCGGTGGAGGGGCTGGTGACAGCTCCCAGGAGCTGCCGACGCTGAGCGTCGTCGAGCAGGGAGACGCCCGCCACCGGGCGCAGCGGATCGGCGGCGAAGGCCTCCAGCCAGTGGGCCAGAGCGCGGCTCCAGCTCGCCACCGCGGCCTCGTCGTGGCGGTCCGCGGACCACCGCCACTCGCTCACCCAGCCGGGCCCCTGCGGGCGCAGGGTGAGCACCAGATCCGTCTTCGCCGTCTCCGAGTCCAGCATTCGCGGCCGGGCCACCAGGTCCGGCAGGGTCAGCACGCTGCCCTCCAGGGCGCCCTCGCTGACTCCCCTCATGCCCTCGTCCAGCAGCTGGAGGACCACCCGCGGAGCCGCGGCCCCGGTGGACGACTGCGGCTCAGGCCCTTCGGCCCTCGCCGCGGCCGCCGTCAGCTCCTCCATCAGGCGCTCGAAGGGCAGATGCTGGTCCTCTAGCCCCGCCACCGCCGCGCGGGCCGCCGCACGGCCCCAGGAGAGGATCGAGGCCGCGGGCTCCACCGCCTCGAGATGCAGCGGCACGGTATTCACCAGATAGCCCACCACCTCCCGCAGCTCTCGCCGCACCCGCCCGTCGGCGACGGTGGCGAGATAAACCCGGAGCAGCTCGTCCAGCTCCGGCGCTCCCCCCCGCAGCCGCTGGGCGAGGGCCGAGAAGGCGGCCAGCACGGCGTGGAAGGGGGTCAGCGCCGGGATCTCCTCCCCACCGGCCCCAAGCTCGCGAGAGAGGGCCGTCGCCAGGCGCTGGGGCCCCTGGCCGAGGTGGAGAACCAGAACTCCGCCGGCGGCGGTGGGGACTGCCGGGGGACGATGATCCGCCGGCAGCCGCAGCGGCTCGGCGTCCCTGAGCTCCTGCACTCGGCGAGCCAGAGCCTCGCTCCAGACCCCGGAGAGCGCTTCCTTACGCTGCCAGGCGGCGTGATCCGCCGCCTGGAACGGCGCCGGGGAGATCGCTTCTACCGCGGCAGCGAGAACGCCTTCGGCGGCGGCCTCGGCGGAGCGGCGGCGCAGCTCGTAGCGCTCGGTGAGCTCGCGGCACAGCACCACGTAGCTCACCGCGTCGCCGAGGATGTGGTGCATGCACAGCAGCAGCCAGTGGCGGCGGGGGGCCAGAGCCAGGAGCTGGAAGCGCACCAGGGGGCCGGATTCCAGATCGAAGGGCCGCGCCAGCGCCGCCGTCGCCAGCTCCTGGGCCTGATTCTCCAGCTCAGAATGGCCCCCAGATTGAGACTGGGCCTGCCCCTGGGACTGAGACTGAGAACCCGCCGGCACCTTCACCAGGTGCAGGGGGAGGGCCGGGCCACCGGCGGAGGGCGGCGCCTCGATGTGTTGGTAGGGCCGTCCGCGATGCTGCGGGAAGCGGGTGCGCAGGGACTCATGGCGCTCCACCAGATCTTCCAAAGCCCCCTGCAGGGCTCCGAGGTCCAGATCCCCCTCGAGATCCAGCAGCATGGCGCTGTTGTAGGACGAAGCCCGAAGCTGCGCATTGGACTCCGGCTCCCCGGCCCGGCGGCGAGCCAGATGCCATAGGGAGCGCTGGCCGAAGGAGAGCTCCGGCGGATCGGATCGCTCCTCCACCTCCAGGGGCTGGACGGTGTCCGGCCCGGGCTCGTGGGCCAGGTCGATGGCCATCATGCGCCGCGCCAGCTGCATTGGCGTCGGCGCCTCGAAGAGCAGCGCCAGGGGGATCGGATAGCCCGCCAGATGCTCCAGCTCCTGGGCCACCCGCACCGCCGCTAGGGAATGGCCGCCGGCGTCGAAGAAGTGGAATCGGCGGTGCACCGTCGCCGCATCGATGCCCAGCTCTTCGGCGAAGGCCCGCGCCACCGCGTGCTCCAGGGGCCCGTCCACGCCCTCTTCTTCCCCGGGCTCCGGCGCCGTCAGCTCGGCGCTCTCCAAGAGCGCCGCCACCGCCCGGCGATCGAGCTTGCCGGAGGGGGTCAGGGGCAGGGATTCCAGCACCCGCCAGCGATCCGGCACCAGCGCCGCCGGCAGCTGTTGGCGGGCGAAGCTGCGCAGAACCTCGATCTCTCCATCCGCCGGCTCCCCGATTGGCAGTTCTCCTGCTGGCAGCTCTCCATCGACCGGGCTCTCATCGATACGACGAGCAGCGATGCCCGCCGCCCTCACCACCGCGACGCCGAGACTCTCGCCGCCGCCGAGGGCCACCACCACCGCCGAAGCCACCGCCGGATGCTGCTCCAGCGTGCTCTCCACCTCGCCGGCCTCGATTCGATGGCCGCGGATCTTGAGCTGGTGGTCGAGTCGACCGCGATGCTCCAGCAGCGGCGGAGCCGAGTCGGAGGACGGCAGCCAGCGGCCCGCATCGCCGCTGCGGTAGGCCCGAGACCCCGGTTCCGCGCCACCGTGACCGCAGCGAGGATCGGGAACGAAGCGCCAGGCGGTGAGAGCCGGGCGGCCGAGGTATCCCCGGGCCACTCCCCCGCCGCCTACCCAGAGCTCCCCCTTCACCCCCGGCGGCGCCGGCGCGCCGGCGGAATCCACCACCAGCACCGAGGCGCCCTCCAGAGGCGAGCCGATGGCCGATCCCGCCGGCGCATCGCTCACGGAGTCCAAGACGCCGCCAGCCGGATCCGCGCCGTCAGCGGGATAGAGGGGCCCCTGATGCAGCGATTCCAGCTCCACCGGGTGATGGGTGACGTGCACCGTGGTCTCGGTGATGCCGTAGAGGTTGCGGAAGAGCCTGTGGCCGTCGGCCCCGAGGGCTTCTCCCCCGGTGGTCACCGAGCGCCAGGGCAGCAGGCTGGATTCGTCCAATGCCTCACCACCGAAGACCACCCGCTGCAGGGTCGGCGAAGGCAGCCCCTGATCCGCCGCCAGCCAGCGGGCCTGAACCCCGCGCCACGCCGAGGGGGTTTGGCTCAGCACGCTCACCCCCTGACCTACCAGCACCGGCACCAGCCGGGCGGGATCCCGCGCCAGCTCCCGCGGCAGCAGCAGGGCGGTGGCGCCGCGAGTCAGGGCGCCCCACAATTCCCACACCGCGAAGTCGAAGGCGAAGGAGTGGAAGACGGTCCATACCTCGTCGCCGTCGGCGCCGTCTTCGTCCTCCGATGCCGCCGCCGATCCGTCCGGCATCCCTAGCACCGTCGGCAGCTCCAGCGCCGCCACCGCCGACTCCAGCAGCCACAGGGCATTGCCGTGAGTCACCACCACTCCCTTCGGCCGCCCGGTGGAGCCGGAGGTATAGATCACGTAGGCGGCGTCCTGCGGCGTGGCCCTTCCGAGGGTCTCCGGAAGGCTCCAGGAGGACGGGTCGAGAGAGACCTCAGCGGGAGTCTCGAGGGCCTGTTCCAGACCCAGCGGCAGCACCCGCGCCGACTCCGGAAGCCCCTCCAGGGCCTGCTCCAAAGAAGCTCCGGCGCTCTCCGCCGCCAGCAGCACCACCGCCCCCTGGGCGGCGACGTCCGTCAGCGTATGGGCCAATCGCGCCGCCGGGTATTCCGGATCCAGCGGCACGTAGGGGCTGCCGACGGCGGCGGCGGCGAGCAGGGCCGCCACCTGGCCCGGCGAGGGCGGCGCGCACACCACCACCGGCGAGCCCTGGGGCGCCCCCTGCCGCGCCATCTCCTGGCCCAGAGCGGCGGCAATGCCGGCGGCCTTCGCCAGCAGCTGCCCATAGGTCCAAGTCTCCCAGCGACCGTCTTCCGTCGGCCGTCCCTCATCTTCCGCCGGCCACCGCAGCGCTACGGCCTCAGGCCGACGCCGCGCCGCCGCCGCCACCGCGTGCCACAGGCTGCCCTCGGCGGAAAGCTCCGGGCTCGGTGCCGCCGGGCCGCCCCAGGGGGCCGTCAGCAGCTGCCGCGCCTCGGCCTCGGAGATCCAGGCGAGCTGGTCTACCGCGGCCTCGGGCCTCGCCAGCGCCGACCCCAGCAGGACCTCGAAGCGCTGGGCCAAGCTCTCCACGGTGGCCTGGCGGAAGAGATCGCGGCGATATTCGAAGCCCAGCTCCAGGGCCTCGCCGCTGGTGGCATCGCCGAAGAGGGTGACGGTGAGATCAAATTTAGCCGTCTTCACCCGCAGCGGCAGAGCCCTGCCCTCGAGGGCGCCAAGGGCCACCGTGCGGCCCGGCGGCAGCGGCGCCGGCTGCAGCCCGAAGAGCACTTCGAAGAGCGGGTGCACCGACGGATCCCGAGGCGGCGCCAGGGCCTCCACCAGCTTCTCCAGCGGCAGCTCCTCCAGCGCCAGGACGGAGGTCAGGGCGGCGGCGCTGCGGGCGACGGTGCCAGCAAAGGTCGCGGCGCAGGAAGGGCCCGAGCCCTCTGCCCCGCCCTCCGGCGGCAGGCCTGCCGGAAGCAGGTCTGCCGGAAGCGGCAGGGTGTTGACGAAGAGGCCGACGGTGTTCTCCAGCGCGCGCCGCGGGCGACCCTCCACCGGCGTGCCGAGCAGGAAGCGGCGGCGGCCGGCGAGGCGACCGACGGTGACCTGGAAGGCCGCAAGCCACACCGCGAAGGGACTTACCGCCAGCCGCCGCGCCAGGGCGGCGACGGCGGCGGCGCGGGCCGGCGCCACGGCGTGGAGCAGAGTCGCCCCGGCTTCTCCGCGGCGGCGCGGGCGGCGATGATCCGCCGGCAGCAGCAGCGGCTCGGGAATCGGCCCCAGCAGCTCTCCGTAGCTGGCAATCCGCCGCTCTAGGGCCTCTCCCTGCAGCCAGCTCCGCTGCCATCGAGCGTAGTCGCCGTAGCTCACCTCCACCGGCGGCAGCGAGGCGCCCGAATCGTAGAGCGCCACCAGCTCCGAGAGCAGCACCGCCAGGGTGCGGGCATCCGCCACCAGGTGATGGATGGTGATCACCAGCTGGCCGCCGGGCCGCGACTCGGCGGCGGAGGCGGAGGCGGGCGTGGCGGGCATGGGGATCCAGAACCAGCGCACCGGGGGCCCGCTGGCGAGGTCGAAGGGACGCTCCGCGGAGCGATCCGCCAGAGCCGTGGCGCAGCTCTCCGCTAGCTCCGGCGAGAGGGCGCTGAGGTCTACTACCGAAAGGGGCTGGAGGGGCGCGTCGAAGCGCTGCACCGGCTGCCGCCGGGGAGGCTGCGAGGAGGCATCCTTCGCCACCGCCTCGTCGACGAAGCGAGATCGCAGCGCCTCGTGGCGACTCGATAGCGTCCACAGGGCCTGCTGAAGCCGCGCTGGATCCACCGCGCCCACCAGCTCCAGGCGCATGGGAATGGCGTAGGCGGTGGCGCCGGGGTTCAGGCGCTCGTGGAAGAGCAGGCGCTCCTGGGCGAAGGCCAGGGGAGCCGCTGCGGAATCCGCCCCATCCTTGGCTTCCTCGGCATCTGCGGCGGAGCGCAGCGGCAGCGGCGGCACGTCTTCCCGAGCCGGCGCCACCAGCTCCCGGGCGAGGGCCGCGACGGTCGGCCGCGCGTAGAAGCGCGCCGCCGGCAGCTCGTGACCGAAGGTCTCCCGCAGGCGCGCCAGCAGACGGGCGGCGAGGAGGGAGTGGCCGCCGAGGGCGAAGAAATCCTCTTCCGCCCCCACCGAGGCCCGCTCCAGCACCTCCGCCATCAGCGCCGCCACCCGACTCTCGGCTCCCGGCGCCGGCGGCCGGGAGCTGCTCGAGACCACCTCTCCAGGGTCGATTCCCCCCGCCTCCCGCTGAGCCCGCTCCGTCAGCTTTCGGCGGTCGACCTTGCCGGTGGGGGTCAGCGGCAGAGCATCCACCGCCCGCAGCTGGGAGGGCACCATGTAGCCCGGCAGGGCCTCGGCGACGAAGTCCCGGAGCTGCTCCGGCGGCAGCTCCCCAGAATCGCCGTCCACCAGCTCCACGAAGGCCGCCAGGTGGCTCTTGGCGCCCTCGCCGGCGAGCACCACCGCCGCCAGGGCCACCGCCGAATGGGCCGCCAGGCGAGCCTCTACTTCCCCCAGCTCGACCCGGAAGCCCCGCACCTTGATCTGATCGTCTCGGCGGCCCAAGAACTCCAGCTCCCCGCGGGGAGTCCAGCGCACCAGGTCCCCGGTGCGATAGAGGCGCTCGCCGCCGGCGGCTCCCACCGCGGCGGCAAATGCGTCGGGCACGAAGGCCAGAGCGGTGCGCGCCGGCCGCTGGCGGTAGCCGCGGGCCAGCCCCGGCCCGCCGAGGTAGAGCTCCCCCGGAACCCCCACCGGCGCCAGCCGCTGGCTAGCAGCAGCGCCGGGAGCGAAGGTCTCCACCACCAGCAGGCGATATTGCTGCAGGCCGCGACCGATGGGGAAGGATCCGTAGGCGCCGACGGCCACCTCTTCGCTGACCCCAGCTTCGCTCACTCCAGCACCGCTGACCTCGGCGCCGCTGGAGAGCACCGTCGCCTCGGTGGGTCCGTAGACGTGCCATAGCTGCTCCACCCGCGGCCGCAGCCAGCGGGCCAGCCCCGGAGTGAGGGCCTCGCCGCCGACGAAGGCGCAGAAATCCTCCGCCAGGGGGTTGTCCTCGATCTTCTCCCGGGCCTCCCGCAGCAGGCGCCAGGAGGCCGGCGTGGCCTGCAGCACGTTGACCTGATGCTGCTCCAGTATGCGCGCCAGGAGACGACCGTCCAGGGCGCTCTGCGGGGAGAGCAGCAGCAGGCGCCCGCCGAAGGCCAGGGGCATCAGCAGATCCAGCACCGAGACGTCGAAGGCGAGACTGGTCAACGCCGCCAGCGTCAAAGGCTGCGGCAGCGGAATCAGGGTGCGCAGCTCCGAGAGCACCGTCGCCAAAGACCCGTGGCTGACCTCCACCCCCTTCGGCCGACCGGTGGACCCGGAGGTATAGATCACGTAGGCCAGCTGCTCGGCGGCGATGGGCAGGTCGAGATTGGTATCCCCAACCGTGCCCGCCTTGCTCTTGAGCTCCCGATCCAGCACTCGGGTGATGGGCACCTCGAGATTCAGCTTCTCTTCCAGCCCGGCGCTGGTGAGCAGCACCGCCGGGGCCGCATCCTCCACCACCTGCCGCAGCCTCGCCGGCGGATTCGCTGGATCCAGCGGCAGCCATCCGGCGCCGGCTTTGAGCACCGCCACCACCGCCACCACCAGCCGCTGATCCCGCGGCAGGCACAGCGCCACCAGGCTCTCGGCGCTGACCCCCAAATCCCTCAGCTCCCGGGCGAGGCGGTTGGCGCGGCGGTTGAGGGCACCGTAGGACAGGGTGCTGCCGTCTTCTTGAATCACCGCCACCGCATCGGGCTGCCAGCTGGCCTGCGCCTCCACCAGCTGATGGGCTCGGGTCGCGGTGCCCCGGCCCCCGGCGCCGCCGCCCCACTCCATCAGCAGCTGCTGGCGCTCGCTGTCGGCGAGCCAGGAGAGAGATTCCAGCGAGCTCTCCACCCCCCGCTCCACCAGCGAGCGGGCCAGGCCCTCCCAGCGCTGAATGAAGCGCTGCAGAGTGGAATGGTCGTAGAGATCGCGATCGAATTCCATCAGCAGATGGAAGGGAGCGCTGTCTTCGAAGGTGAAGGCGACATCCAGCTTCGTGCCCCCGGGGTCCAGCGGCAGCGGCGTGAGCTCCAGTTCGCCCAGCGCCACCGACTCCGGAGAGGCCGGTTGGGTCGCCACCATCACCTGGGCGAGGGGGGAGAGGGAGGGATCCCGGCGCCCTCTGAGGGCCTCCACCAGGGCCTCGAAGGGCAGGTGACGATGATCGTAGGCGGCGCTCACCGCCGCCACCGCCGAGGCCAGCAGCTCGGCGAAGGAATCCGCCATCGGCAGCCGCAGCAGGGCGGTGTTGGCGAAGAAGCCCACCACGTGGTGCAGCGGGCCGTCCCGCAGCGTCACCGGCACCGCCAGCACCGCCTCGTCGCGGGCGGCGCAGCGCGCCAGAGTGAGGGCGGTGAGGGCGAGGCGGGTGGCGAAGGGGCTGGCGCCGTGGCGGATGCCGAGGGCCACCAGGGGCTCGCTGAGGGCGCCGTCCAGGGGATAGCGCCACAGCTCGCCGTGGCCTCGCCGCTGGGGCGGTCGGGGGCGATCCGGCGGCAGGGTGAAATCCCTCGGCGCCCCCTCCAGAATCCGGCATTGAGCCTCCAGGGCCTGGGCCTCGTCCCGCTGCCGCTGGTCGGCGGTGGCGAGGACGAAGTCGATGAACTGCCCCGGCGGCGGCGCAATCCGCAGCTCTTCGCCGGCGGCGAGGGCGGTGTAGGCCGCCGCCAGCTCCTCCACCAGCAGCTCGTGACTGCGCTGGTCGGCGGCGATGTGGTGCAAGTCCACCACCAGCAGGTGATCCTCGGCCGCCAGGCGCACCAGCAGGGTGCGCAGCATCGGGCCGGAGGTCAGCCGGAAGGGGCGAGCGGCCTCCTGCCGGGCGAGCTCCTCCGCCAGCTCAGAGACTGCCGTAGCCACGCCGAGGGCTGCCAAATCCACCACCGGCAGCGGAACCTTGGCCGCCTCCTCCACCCGCTGCCAGGGCTGCCCGGAGGTCTCCGGGTAGGTGGTGCGCAGCACCTCGTGGCGGGCCTCCAGCCAGTGCAGGGCGCTCTCCAGGGCGCGCAGATCCAGCGGCCCCCGCAGCCGATAGGCGGCGGGAACGTTGTAGGCGGTGCTCTCGGGATCCAGCTGTGCCAGCCACCACAGCCGCACCTGGGCGCTGGAGAGGGGAGGATGCTCCGGGCGCGGAGGGGCCTCGGGGCGCAGGAGCGCTTCGGTGGTTGCCGCCGTGGGCGCCGCGGCAGGTTCAGCAGTGGATTCTGAGGCAGATCGCGCAGCAGGGCCGGAATCCCCGCTAGCGGCCGCTCCCGGGACCTCGGCGCCGGCCTTCGGCGGCCCCTTCTTCGCCAGCCGCTGGCGCAGCTTCGCCAGCTCTTCCGGCCCCAGCTGGGCGAGGAGGGCATCCAGCCCTTTCTTGCCGTCGCTCATCGCCTCAATCCTCCTGCGCCAGCAGCGCCCGGGCCTCGTCGAGGCTCAGGCCCTTGAGCTCCGCCACCGCCGCCAGCAGCTCTTCGTCTTCCGCCCCGGCGGCCTCCAGGGCGACGATGCGCCGCGCCATGGCGCCGATGGTGGGCCCCTCGAAGATGTCCTTCAGGCCCAGTCGCACGGAGAAGGTCTCGCTCACCTGGGTGAGCAGGCGGGTGGCCAGCAGAGAATCGCCGCCGAGGTCGAAGAAGCCGTCCTCCACGCCCACCGAGCTGAGCCCCAGCAGGCCGCGCCAGATCGCCGCCAGCTGCTCTTCCAGATCGCTGCGGGGAGCCACGAAATCCACCGCCAGCGGCGGCCGCCGGCGACCGCCCTCCGGGGCATCCAGTGGCGGCGACTCGCCGAGGCCCAGGGCGGCGCCGGAAGCGGCGGCCCGGGCCTGCAGCGCCAGCGCCTCCAGCGGACGGGCGGTGACCGACACCTGGGGCCACAGCCGGGGCTCCCGCAGCAGCGCCTCGAAGGCCTCCGCGGCGCGCTCCGGGCTCAGCCCCTGGAGAAGATGGCTGACGTCGTGACCGGAAGCCCCGTGACCGGCAGAAGAAGCAGCAGAGGCGGAGGCCGCGGGAGCCGCCGTCACCCGCCGCAGCAGGAAGTCCTCCACCGCCGCCACCGCGGCGCCCTCGCTATCCACCAGCCAGAGATCGCAGGAGAAGGTCGCCGCCCCTACCTTCGACTCGTCGAAGCGCGCCCGCACCTCCAGGGCCGCCGGCAGCGGCCGATAGAAGACGACCCGGCCATAGGCCATGGGGAGATAAGCGTCGCCGCCGCTGGCCGCCGCCGCCACCGCGGCGCCGACGGCGCGATCCATCAGCGCCGGATGCACCCGCCAATGCTGCAGGTCGTCGGCGTGATCCGGCGACAGGGAAAGCCGGGCGTCCACCGTCCCTGCCTGCCTCGACCAGCGCCCCCGCTGCTGGCCCCAGCGGGGGCCCAGGGCGAGATCCTCCGGCGCTTCCAGATCGAGGTTTTCCCAGCTCGCGGCTCCCGACGCCGGCAGCTCCTTCGCCGCCGCCGTGCCCGGGCCGAGCTCGGCGCGGGCGTGCACCGTCCTGACGCCCCCCGCATCGAGGCTCTCCAGGCGAGCGCTGAACTCCCCGCCCTCGGCCTTGGCGAGGCGCAGCCGAATCTCCACCGCACCTTCGTCCGGGGCCATCAACGGCGCCTCGAAGGCCAGCTGGCGAATCTCCACCGGCGTCTCCAGCCCGGCGGCGACGGCAGCGGACCACAGCAGATCCAGCACCGTAGTGCCCGGCAGGGTGGCCCGCCCGGCGATGCGATGCTCATCCAGGGGCCAGCAGGAGGCCGCCTCCAGTCGGGCGCCGAAGCGCCATTCCCTTTCGCCGGCCTCCGCCCACTGAAGCAGGGGGTGACTGAATCCCGGCAGTGAGCCCGAAGGTGAGCCCAGAAGTGGACTGCCGGAGCCCTCGGACGCTGCAGCGGCTCCAGGGGCCGTCGATGCTTCTGAGGGAGGCTCCGACGGAACCTCCGGCGGAACCTCCGAAGAGATCTCTGAAGAGGCCTCTGAAGAGGACCGAACCTCGCCCCGGGCCGCCCGCGCCGCCTGGCCGACCTCCAGCCAGGTATCCCAATTCACCGCGATCACCGCCGAGCCGCCGCGGCGGCTGGATTCCTGGGCCACCGCGTCGAGGTAGGCGTTGGCCGAAGCGTGATCCACCAGCCCCGGCGCGCCGAAGATCGAGGTCAGCGAGGAGCACAGCACCACCAGCGGCGGGCGATGGGGCTCCAGCGCCGCCAGCAGCTGGGCGGTGCCCTGAACCTTCGGCGCCAGCACCCGGTGCACCGCCTCCACCGTGCGGGTGGCCAGCAGGCCTCCGGGGCTCTCCCCCGCGGCGTGCACCACGCCGGCGATGGAGCCGAAGCGGGAGACCACCTCCCCCACCGCCAGGGCGAGGCCGTCGCCGTCGAGGACGTCCGCCTGGAGGACCAAGACCTCCGCTCCCTCCTGCCGCAGCTGCGCCACCGCCGCCTCCGCGGCTCGATGGTGAGGGGCACCGGAAGTCAGCCCGGAGCGACCGAGGAGGGCCAGCCGGGCGCCGCAGCGGCGCCACAGGCGCCGCGCCAGGGTGAGGCCGACGCCGCCGAGACCGCCGGTGATCAACCACGGCGCGCCGGCGGCCAGGGGGTGGCCGGCGCGGTGATCCGCAGAGTCCGCCGCCTGCGGCGGGATGCCGAGATCCGGCAGGGTGCGGAACTCCCGCACCCACCGCTGGCGCCCCCGCAGCGCCACGTCCCGGCCCTCGCCGGCTCCCGCCACCTGATCCAGGGCCTCCGCCAGCACCGTGGCCACCAGGGCGCGATCCACCACCGCTGCCCGGCCGGATTCCAGATCCACCACCCGCGAGTCGAGGGCCGGAATCTCCATCGCCGCCGCCCGCGCCGGGCCCAGCACCAGGGCGCGCTCCGACTCCAGCGGCTCGGCTCCGGTGACGCTCCACAGCCCGGCGCTGAAGAACACCAAGGAGCAGGCCTCCGAGTTGCCTCCGGCGGCGGCGAGGGCCAGGGCGCGGCACAGCAGCAGCGGGGAGTGGAAGCCGCGAGCCAGGGCCCCCGGCGCTCCCAGCTCTTCGCTGGCGCCGAAGTGCAGGATGCAGCGCGGCGGGGCGCCGAGGTCGGCGCTCACCGTGCGCAGCAGCTTCTCGTGGGCCTCTGCGTCGTCCGCCGCCAGGCGCAGCGGCCCCTCCTCGCTCCGCAGCGAGCTGGAAGACGCCCCGAAGACCGAGAGCTCCGCCCGCGCCACAGAAGCGCCGACGTTGCGCAATGCCTTCTCCAGCGCCTTCTCCAGCGCGCCTCCGGCTCCCACCAGCAGCCACGGTCCGGCCTGCTGAAGCCGTTCCCGATGGGCCTTGGTGATGCGCTCCAGGGGCGCCTCCTGGCGCCACAGAGGAATGGCGACGTGGGCTCCCTGATCCAGCGGAGCGGACTGCTGCGCCGTGGCGCTGGACTGATGAGCATCCGAAGACCCAGCGCCTCGGTCTGGTGCGCCACGGTCTGGTGCGCCTCGATCCGGCGCGCCTCGATCGAGGGCACTGCGGCCCTCTCCTTCCGGGGAGACCCAATGACTCTCCCCCTCGAAGGGGTAGGAGGGCAGCGGCACCCGGCGACGGCCGGCGCCGTGTACCGCGGGCCAATCCGGCTCCACCCCCGCCACCCACAGCCGACCGAGGGCCGCCAGAGGGGCAGAGGCCGAGTCGATGCCGGAGCGCGGATCCCCCAGGGTGGGGATCGCCACCGGGGCCTCGCCCCGGGCCGGCTGCTGCAGCACCCAGGAGGCCAGGGTCTGCCCCGGACCCACCTCCAGCAGCGCCCAGCGGCGAGCATCTTGGGCCAGGGCGGCGGCGGCGGCGGCGAAGCGCACCGGGCGAATCGCCTGCTGCGCCCAATAGTCGGGATCCTGGGCCTCTTCGTCCCGCAGCCAGGTGCCGGTGACGGCGGAGAGCACCGGCAGCTGCGGAGCGTGGCGGGGCACCGCCGCCACCCGCTGCCGCAGCTCCGCTACCGCCGGGGCCAGCAGCGGAGTGTGGAAAGCGTGGGCGGTGGCCAGGCGGCGATGGGCGACGCCCTCCTGCCGCAGCCGCTCCTCCAGCCCCTCCACCGACTCTCGGGGGCCCGCCACCACGGTGAGCTGCGGCGCCGCCTCGGCGGCGATGGTGAGATCCGGCGCCGCTCCCCAGCGCTGGAGCAGCTGCGCCGAAGCCAGCTCCGACGAGGCCAGCTCCGACGAGGCCAGCTCCGACAAAGGTAACGCGACGGCGCACATCGCCCCCGGCGGCTGGGCATCCAGCAGCGCCGCCCGCTGGGCGATGAGGGCCAGGGCGTCGCGCTCTGAAAACACTCCCGCCAGGGCGGCGGCCACCAGCTCGCCGACGGAGAAGCCCAGCAGCGCCGTGGCCTCCACCCCCCAGGAGCGCCACAGCCGCGCCAGGGCCAGCTCCAGCACCGCCATCATCGGCTGCGCCGCGGCGGTGGGCAGCGCCACCCCCGCCGCCTCGCCCCGCACCCAGCGGCGAAGGTCACCGCCGGAAGTGGATTCCTCCGCCGCCGGTGCCTCCAGCAGCAGGGAGCGCAGATCGACGCCCGCCGCCAAATGGGGCTCGGTCGCCGCCAGCCCTTCTTCCACCGCCTGCCGGAACACCGGCTCCTGGCGATACAGGGCCGCGGCGACTCCCGGTCGCTGCTCCCCCAGCCCCGGCAGCAGGAAGACCGTAGAGACTCCAGAGTTTCTGCCAGCACCGGCGCCGGCAGCCGTGCCAGGGACTTCCCCGAGGAAGGTCGGAGCGGGGCTCGGTAAAGCCTCCGCGGAGCCCTCCTCACTATCCTGCTGAGCCCCCGATGGAGACCCCAGCGCCGCCAGCACCGCCTGAGGATCCCGTGGATCCGCCAGCACCGCCCGCCGCCAGCGCATCCCCTGACGGCCCACGGCGAGGGTATGGGCGACGTCCGCCCACCGGACCGAAGCGCCTTCCCCTCCATTCTCAGGCAGCGCCGCTACCCGCTGCGCTAGGGCCTCCCCAGCCTGATCCAGCGCCGACCGGCTCTTCGCCGAGAGCACCAGCAGCTGAGGACGCCGCGGAGGAGCGACAGAGGGAGCTGCGGAGGGCGCCTGCTCCAGCACCACGTGGGCGTTGACCCCGCCGACGGCAAAGGCGCTCACCCCCGCTCGCCTCGGCCCCTCGCTCTGCCAGGGGCGCCCTTCGGCCACCACCTGGAAGGGGCTGCTCTGCCAGGGGATCTCCGGGTTGGGGATCTCGAAGCCCAGGCTCGGCGGCAGGTAGGCGTTCTCCAGGGCGAGCACCGTCTTGATCACGCTGGCGACGCCGGCGGCGGCGTCCAGATGGCCGATGTTGGTCTTCACCGAGCCGAGGCCGCAGTAGCCGACGCCGTCGCTGGTCTCGCGGAAGGCTCGGGTCAGGGCCTCCACCTCGATGGGGTCCCCCATCGGCGTTCCGGTGCCGTGGGCCTCGACGTAGGAGATGGAGCTCGCCTCCACCCCCGCCAGCGCCTGGGCCATGGCCACCACCTCCGCCTGACCGTCGACGCTGGGGGCGGTGTACCCCGCCTTCACCCCGCCGTCGTTGTTCATCGCGAAGCCCCGCACCACCGCGCGGATGGTGTCGCCGGCGGCGAGGGCGTCCTCCAGGCGCTTGAGCACCACCACCCCCACGCCGTTGCCCAGCACCGTGCCCCGGGCCGCGGCGTCGAAGGCCCGGCAGCGGCCGTCGGGGGCGTACACCCCCTCCTGGGCCACATAGCCGCCGCGGGCCGGGGTGCGCACCGAAACGCCCCCCGCCAGGGCCATGTCGCATTGGTAGGAGAGCAGTCCCTGGCAGGCCAGGCAGAGGGCCATCAACGAGGTGGCGCAGGCCCCCTGCACGGTGACCGCCGGGCCGGTGAAGCCCAGTCGATAGGCCACCGTGGAGCACAGGAAATCCTTGTCGTTGTGGATCCGCAGCAGCAGCTCGCCGGCCCCCTCCAGCAGCTCCCGGTCCCCCAGCAGGTGGTGGATCAGGTAAGAGGCCATATTCATCCCGCCGTACACCCCCACGGCGCCGCCGTCGCCTTCGTCAGGGCGGGCCCCCGGGCGATAGCCGGCGTTCTCCAGGGCCTTCCAGCATTCCTCCAGGAAGAGTCGATGCTGGGGATCGGTGACCCGCGCGTCCCGCGGATTGATGCCGAAAAAGGCGGCATCGAAGCGCTCGACGTCGGAGAGAAAGCCCCCGCGAGGGACGTAATCCGGCCGCGCCGCGGTGGCCTCGTCGACCCCGCTGGCGCGCAGCTCTTCGGCGCTGGCCTCCACAATGGCGGAACGGCCCTCCCGCAGCAGCTGCCAGAAGGCCTCCTCGTCGTCGGCCCCGGGGAAGCGGCCGCTGAGGCCGACGATGGCCAGGGCGGTATCCGCCCCCTCGAAGGCCTGCCCCTCGAAGGCCTGCTCAGTGAAGTCGGCGGGCTCCATGGCATCAGCTGCCGGATCCACGGGATCCAGCGCGGAGTTCAGCTCATTCATGCTTTCCATCTCGCGATGAGGTCGACGGCGCCGAAGAGCCGGAAGAATGGGAAGAATCAGAAGGACCGGGAGAACTGGACGGACCGGACGGCCGGGGTCGTGCCGGACGCTTCATCGGACGACCCCGCAGCGCCTGACGCTGCCGCTGGGCGCGCTGCGCGGCGCCCTGCAATCCCCGACCTGAATCTGTCGCGGGAGCCGCCGGCCGCAGGGCGTAGAGGTTGTACATCTCGGAACGCTCGTAGTACTCATCCTGCACCGCGGTGACCTGGAAGCCCCGCTGCCGCAGCAGCTCGGTGAGGCGCCGGCAGCGCCCCTCGACGTCGTGGACCTCCAGCACCAGCTGGCGCACCTTCGGCCAATGCTCCTCGCCGAGGCCCGCCAGCACCTGCTCCTCGGCCTTCTGCACGTCCACCTTCAGCAGATCGATGCGCGGCACCGGATGATCCTCCAGCACCGCCTTCAGGGTGGTGAGGCGGCAGGTGTAATCCACCTGCTGCAGCCGCTCGTCCAGATACTCGTCGACGTGCTCCAGCAGCTGTTCCACCTCCGCCACCCCCTTGCGGGCCTCCCCCTGCAGCACCGCCTTCAGGGCCCGCTTCTCCTCCTCCACGTCGGCGTAGAAGGAGCTCATGCCGGAAGCCTGGGGATAGAAGGTGAAGCTCGCCTCCCCGGGCTGATCCGAAACCCCTACGTTGAAGCGGCGGGCCCGCGGCGCCAGGCGACTCAGGTTGTCGTCCAGGGCGGCGAAGATCGGCGGCGCCGGCTCGAAGGCGAAGACCTGCGCCCGGGGCCAGCCGCGGGCGACGAAGAGAGAGAAGAGGCCGATGTTGGCCCCGACGTCGAACACCACCGGCTCATCCGGCAGGGTGATGCCGTGGGCGGTGTAGATGCATTTGACGAAGATGTCGTCGTAGAAGTGAGCCAGCTCCGCCCGGCTGACGGTGGCGACCTCGAGGCCGTTGGGCAGCGGATGGCGGGTGAAGGGTGCCGAGGTCTCCAACCCTGGGGATGACGGCGGAGATGTTGGAGCCTGAGGAGGCTTCTGGGGAGGTGTCGTCATGATCCCTCCTCCCCGGCTTCACCGGTGGGGCGACGGCGGCGGGAGCGAGCCCGACGGGCGGCCTCCGCCGCCGAGGCCTGCGCCGAGCGCGCCTGCTGACGGGCCCGGCGTCCGCGCTCTCGGCCGCTCTCCGCTCGTCCCTCTTCTTCTCCGGCGCCGCTCTCCAGGAAGCTCGCCAGGGCGGCGATGGAGGGGTGGCGGAAGAGCTCCACCACCGGAACCTTGAGCTCCAGATCCTCCTCCAGCCGTCGCCGCAGCTCCACCACCGAGAGCGAGGTGCCGCCGAGCTCGAAGAAGCTCTCGTTCACCCCGGGCTCCCGGGCGAGGCCCAGCACCTGCTGCCACAGACCCGCCAGGCGCTGCTCCAGCTCGCTCTCCGCCGGCTTCCGGGCAGCGGTGGTGGCGGGAGCCTCCAGGTCCGCCAGGGCGCGGCGGTCGAGCTTGCCGTTGGGAGTGCGGGGCAGCTCCGCCAGCACCGAGACGGTGGCCGGCACCATGTAGGCCGGCAGCGCCTCCGTCGCGCGGCGCCGAAGCTCCGCCGCCAGGGCTCCGGTATCGAGCCGGGGCAGCAGTCCATCCGGCGGCGGACCGCCCTCTCCGGGGGTCGGCCGACGCCACTCCGGCCGCAGCCCGTAGACCATCGAGACCTCCACCGCCGGGGCCACCAGGAAGGGCTCCACGGTGACCTCGAAGCCCTTTTCCTCCAGCAGCATCCGGGCCCGCGCCGTGTCCTCGGCGGTATCGATCTCCAGGGCCACCTGGCGCACCGTCCCCCAGCGCTCCTGCCCCAGGCCCGCCAGCACCTCCAGCTCCGCGCCCTCCACGTCCACCTTCAGCAGGTCGATGCGGTCCAGCTCCAGCTCCTCCAGCACCCGGCCCAGGGGCCGCAGCGGGCAGCGCCGGGGCTCGGAGACGAAGGAGCGGTCCAGCATCGCCTCGATCTCCTGCTGCGGCAGCTCCAGCCCGCGCCGCTGCAGGCCGTCGAGGATCAGCGACCGGCTCACCTCCCGGGCGGTCTCCGGATGGGCGCCGCGGCCGGAGAGGCCGGCCATGTGGGGATAGAAGGTGAGGGTCGCCTGCTCCTCTTCCCGGGCCAGACCGTGGGGATGGGCCCGCACCTGATCCCCCAGGCCGTGAAGGGCGATGTTGGTGGACAGCACCTCGTAGGTCTCGGGAATCGGCTCGAAGGCGTGCACCTGAAGCTCCCGCCGCTGGCAGAAGGCCCACAGCACGAAGAAGCCGACGTTGGAGCCGGCGTCTACCACCACGTCCCCGTCCCGCAGGGTGAGACCGCCGCGCAGGTAGCGGGCCTCGTGGAAAATCTCCCGCTCCAGCAGGCTCGCCTGCTGCTCGCCGAGGCAGGCGGCCTCCAGCACGCCGAGGGTCTCGGCGCTGTCGCCGGGGCCGTAGGGCCGCACCCGATAGACGTCCCGACCCGCCAGCAGCTCCTGGCGCCGCTGCGCCGAGATCGCCGGGGCCTCCAGAGCCCGCTGCCCCGCGGCGGCATCCCTCGAATCCCGCTGCGCCGGGGTGACGAAGGCTGCCAGCCGACGCTCCACCCCATCGCCGCGGGCGATCACCGCCGCCTGCTCCACCGCCGGATGGCTGCGCAGCACCGCCTCGATCTCTCCCGGCTCCACCCGGAAGCCCCTCACCTTGAGCTGACCGTCGGCGCGGCCCAAGAAGTCCAGCCGGCCGTCGGCGCGGCGCCGGGCGCGATCGCCGGTGCGGTAGAGGCGCTCCCCCGCCCCGGCGCCGGGCACCGCGGTGAAGGGATCCGGCACGAAGCGCTCGGCGGTCAGCGCCGGACGACGGCGGTAGCCCCGGGCCAGGCCGATGCCCGCCACCACCAGCTCCCCCACCACCCCCGGCGGCACCGGACGGAAGCTTTCGTCGACGATGTACAGCCTCACGTTGGTCAGCGGCTCGCCGAGGGAGACGGCGGCCACGCCGGGAGCCTCGGAGCCCTCCGCCACTTCCCGAGCGCTGGCCCACACGGTGGCTTCGGTGGGGCCATAGAGGTTCACCAGGCGGGTGCCCGGCGCCGTCCGGCGTACTTCTTCGGCGAGGCTCGGCGGCAGCGCTTCGCCCCCCAGCGCCAGCAGCCGCAGCTGCGGCAGAACGGCTTCCATCTCTTCCTCCCGCAGCAGCGCCGCGGCGGTGGAGGGGGTGAGCTGCAGGTGGGTCACGGCGAAGCGGCGGATCATCTCCGCCACGGCAGGCTCCGGCACCGACGTCTTGGGTAAGGAAAGCTCCGGCACCGAGGGCGAGCCCCCTGGGGGCAGGGCGAAGGGAACGGCCTCTGTCGAGGTCTCCGCCGCCCCCCGCGAGGCCTCCTGGGCCAGGTCCGAGAGATCTCCGAGGGTCTCGAAGGCCGCCGCCACGGCAGCGTCGGCGATGCCGAAGTCCACCAGGCAGGCCACCTCGTCGACCCCCGCCGCCGCCAGCTCCCGCAGCCGCGGCAGCAGCTCCCGGGGAGAGCCCACCAGACCGCTGGTGGCGAGGTAGCGATCCACCGCGTGCTCCAGCACCGCCTCCTCGTCCTCCGCCGTCAGGTCCTCTCCCTCGCTCATGCCGGCGGCGCTCGCCAGGCGCCGCAGCAGCCCGGCGGAGGAGCGCAGGTATTCCTTCAGCGGCCCGCGGGCGACGGCTCGGGCCTGCTCTCCATCGGGTAGAACGTAGGCGTGAAGCATCAGGGTGACGTGGCCCCCATCCGAAGAACCACCGGGAGAGGAGCCATTCCCCATCGGCGCCGGGCTCCACGCCTGGCGATAGGCGGCGATCTTCTCCAGCAGCTCCTCCAGGCTCTGGCCCAGCAGGTGGGTGAGCACCCCGGCCCCGGCCTCGGCGGCGAAGCGGAAGGTCTCCACGCTGCCGGCGGCGGTGATCCACACCGGCAGCTCCGGCTGCCGCGGCCTGGGCAGGATCGACAGCGTGGTGGGGCGCCCGCTGCCGGAGGTCAGGGTGACGCTCTCCCCCCGCCACAGGGCGCGCACCGTCTCCAGGTCTTCCCGCAGCCGCTGGTGGCGGGATTCGAAGGCATCCGGCGCCAGGGCGAAGTCGTCGGGATGCCAGCCGGAGGCGAAGGAGACCCCCACCCGGCCGCCGGAGAGGTTGTCCACCAGGCTCCATTCCTCCGCCACCCGCACCGGATGGTGCAGCGGCAGCACCACGCTGCCGGCCCGCACCGCCACCCGCTCGGTGACCGCCGCCACCGCGGCGCCGGTGACCGACGGATTGGGGTAGAGGCCGCCGAAGGCGTGGAAGTGGCGCTCCGGGGTCCACACCGACGCCAGGCCCCGGCGGTCGGCGAAGCGGGCTCCCTCCAGCAGCAGGTCGTAGCGCCCCCGGACCTCGCCCCCGTCGCCGTTGTCGCCGTGGGCGCTGGCGGCGAAGTACATCAGGCCCAGCTGCGGGCAGGGGCCGGTGGCGGTCTGGCCCACCGCGGCGGCGCCAGAAGCGGCGAGGGAGGGGGCAGCGAGGGCCGAGTCACCGACCACGGCAACGCCAGATTCGGAAGCCGCCGCCCCGAGCACCGGGCCGCGGCGCAGCACCACCCGAAAGCCCCGGGCCAGGGTCCACAGCAGCTCCAGCACCGAGATGTCGAAGGAGACGCTGGTGGTGGCCAACCAGGTGGCCCGGGAATCCCTCGGATCCCGAGGGTCGCTGCTATCCCAAGAGGCACTCCCGATCACCCGATCCATGCCGGCGAAGAAGCCCAGCACCGAGCGGTGGGAGATCTCCACCCCCTTCGGCCGCCCGGTGGAGCCGGAGGTGTACAAGACGTAGGCCAGATGCCCGGGATCCACCGCCGTAGGCAGCGGATCCGCGGCGGGGCTCCAGGATTCTGACGAGCCCTCGCCCTCTGTCTGGAGATCCAGGGTCACCGGCTTCACGCCTCCAGCATTCTCAGCCCGGGCAACGGACGATCCCGGCATCGACCGAGAGATCCACTCGGAAGCCGACAGCTCGGCGCCGACGGCGGAGAGATTCAGCGCGGCGTAGGTGTTGTCCCCGTCGGTAGCCGCTCCGTGACTCTCGGTCTTCTGGCCTTGGGCGCCTTGGGGGCCCTGGTCTCCCGCACCCTCATCTTCCGCCACCTCGTCTTCCGTCACCTGGGCGCGCCCCGACAGCAGCAGCAGCTCGGCGCCGCTGTCCTGAAGCATCTGCCGCAGCCGCTCCGCCGGATAGGCAGGATCCAGCGGCAGGTAGGCCGCTCCGCTGCGCAGCACCGCCAGCATCGCCACCACCAGCTCGACCCCGCGGGGCAGCGCCAGGGCCACCAAGGATCCCGGCGCCGCTCCGAGGGCCACCAGCGACCGACCGAGGGCGGCGCTGCGGCGCTCCAGGGCGGCGTAGGAAAGGGCGCGGTCCTCGCCATCCTCCCCCACCCAGCACAGCGCCTCGGCCTCTCCCAGCTGGCCGGCGCGGTGGAGAATCGCTCCGTGCACGCTGCCCTCCTCGGCCGGTGCGGCGGAGCGATTCCAGTGGCTGCTGATCTGCTCCGCCTCCGCCGTGGTGAGCAGCGGCAGGGCCGCCACCGGCAGCTCAGGGCTCTGGGCCGCCGCCGTCGCCAGGGTGCGGAAAGAGGTCATGAAGCGCTCCACGGTGGCCTCATCGAAGAGATCCGTGGCGTATTCCACCTGGGCCTCCGGCAGCGCCGGGTGGTCAATCAGGGAGACGAAGAGGTCCATCTTGGCGCCGCCGGGGTCCACCGAGAGAGGGCGAGACTCGATGCCCGGCAGCTGCGCCGCCGCGGCCCCGTCGCCAATCTCCAGCAGGGAGAAGAGCACCTGCACCAGCGGAGGGCGGGATGGATCTCTGGTGGTGGTGCGGGCCTCCACCAGCTCCTCGAAGGGCAGCTCGCCGAGATCGTGGGCCTCTAAGAAGGAGCGCTGCAGAAGCTCCAGCAGCTGCTGGAAGGTCGGCCCCTGCCGCAGGTCCACCGGCACCGCCAGGGTGTTGACGAAGAGCCCCACCACTTCCGCCAGTTCCGCCGCCTCCCGCTGCGCCGAGGGCACGCCGAGAAGGAATCGCTGAGCGCCGCTCCACCGCCCCACCAGCACCGCGAAGGCCGCCAGCAGGGCGAGAAAGCGGCTCGCCCCCTGGCGTTCCGCCACCGCCCCCAAGGCCTCCGGCAGCCGCGCCGACACGCCTTCCCGCCGCAGCCGGCCCAGGTAGCTGGCCATCGCCGGGCGAGGGCGGTCCGTCGGCAGCTCCAGCACCTCCGGAGTGCCCTCCAGCAGCCGGCCCCAGCCCTCCACCAGGTCCTGCCGTCGATCCCCCTCCAGGCGCTCCCGCTGCCAGCGGGCGAAGTCGCGATAGGAGGTCGCCGGCGGCGGCGAGGAACGCCCGCCATAGGCGGCGGCGAGATCCCGCCACAGCAGGGCGGTGGAGGAACCGTCGGCGGCAATGTGGTGCACGGTGAGGCCGAAGAGGTGGCGGCGGGGGCCGCGGCGCAGCAGCACGGCGCGCAGCAGCGGCGTCGGCTCTCCGGCCCGCGGCGCTAGTCCCTCCTCCAACGAAGAGGCCTCCACCGACGGATCCGCCACCGACGGATCCGCCACCGGCATCGGCATCGGGCGGGCGGCGGCGCGGTTCAGCAGCCGGCCGCCGAGCTCTTCCCCGAGCTCCGCCGGCAGCGCGCTGAGATCGATCACCGCCAGGGCCGTCGCCGCCTCGGCAACCGCCGGGGTCACCCGCTGCCGGGGGACGGGGGCTTCGCCCTCTCGGCCCATCGTCGAGGAGATCGTCGTCGGGAAGATCGTGCGCAGCGAGTCGTGACGCTCGACCAGCTCCACCACCGCCCGCGCCAGGGTCGCCACCTCCAGGGGCCCCCGCAGCTCCAGGCCTCCCGCCAGGTGGTAGGCCCGCAGGTCGTCCGCCAGCTGCTGCAGGAACCACAGACGCTCCTGGGCGAAGGAGAGGGGGCCCTCCGGCGCCGCCGCGGAGCGAAGCGAAGCCCGCTGCGGCGCTGGCGCCATCTGGCGACCGTCCACCACCCGAGCCAGGGCCTCCAGGGTGGGGGCCTCGAAGAGAGTGCGCAGCGGCAGCTCCACCCCTCGCCGCTGGCGAATCTGCGCCAGCACCCGGGTGGCCAGTAGGGAGTGGCCGCCGAGGGCGAAGAAGTTGTGCTCGGCCCCCAGGGGAGCGTCCACCGGCAGGGCCAGAACCTCGCGCCAGATCTCCGCTACCAGCTCCTCGGTGGGAGATCCGGGAAGTCGCCCGACGGCTTCCGACTCGAGATCTCGGGGCACCCAGCGGGCAAGGGAGGGGCGGTCGATCTTGCCGCTGGCGTTGCGCGGCAGGGCCTCCACCGGGTGGATCACCGAGGGGATCGCCGACGGCGGCAGGAGCTGCTCCAGCCCCTGGCGCCACTGGGCGACCTGTGCGGCGGGAGCAGCGATGGAGGTGTCGGTATCGATGCCGGACGCTTCGCCCAACGCGGTTCCCGCCGTCCCCACCCAGGCCACCAGGCGCCGGTCCGCCGCCAGGGAATCCCCCTCCCCCTTCTCCACCCGCTGCACCACCACCGCCGCCTCGGCGATCCCCGGCAGGCTCTCCAGAGCACCCTCGATCTCCCCCAGCTCGATGCGGAAGCCCCGCACCTTGACCTGGTGATCGAAGCGGCCGAGGAATTCCAGCGTGCCGTCGCTGCGCCGTCCCACCCGATCGCCGGTGCGGTAGAGGCGCTCGCCGCGGCCGAAGGGATGGGGGACGAAGGCCGCGGCGGTGAGAGCGGGGCGCTGGAGGTAGCCCCGGGCCAGGCCGGCGCCGCCGAGCACCAGCTCGCCGGGCACGCCGCGGGGCAGCAGCTGGAGCCGGGAATCCACCACGTGGGCCTCGCTGCCGGCCACCGCGTGACCGATGGCCGGCGCCCCCGGGGCGCCCTGGGTCACCCGCTGAGCGGTGGAATAGGTGGTGTCCTCCGAGGGGCCGTAGAGGTTGTAGACCGACTCCACCCCGGGCCGCGCCAGCAGCTCTTCCGCCAGCTGTCGCCGCAGCGGCTCCCCCGCCAGCAGCACGCCGCGCACCGAGGGCGGCAGGGCCTCCAGCCGCAGCACTTCCGCGGCGGCGGAGGGCACGGTATTGAGCAGCGTGACCTCGCGGCCGAGGGGATGCTCCGCCAGCTCCAGGGCGTCGGCGGCGAGGATCACCCGGCCGCCGAGGGCGAGGGGCAGGAAGAGCTCGAAGACCGAGAGATCGAAGCCGACGTGGGTGGAGGCCAGCACCGAGCGCAGCCACGGCCGCGGGAAGGTGCTCGCCGCCCAGCGCAGCAGCGCCACGGCGCTGCCGTGAGTCACCGCCACGCCCTTCGGACGGCCGGTGGAGCCGGAGGTGAAGAGCACGTAGGCCAGACGCCGGGAATCGAGGGCCGGGGGATCGAGAGGCGAGGGCGCCGCGGCATTGCCAGCCTCGATAGGCGCCCCAATCGGCGCCTCGGTAGGTACCTCGGAGGCGACCTCCTCGAGGGTCAGCACCGGCACGGCGGGGCTATCCGGCAGATGCTTCAGCAGCTCCCCCAGGGTCAGCACCAGCACGGCGCCGGAATCCTCCAGCACCGCCGCCAGGCGCCGCGGCGGATGGTTCGGATCCAGCGGCACGTAGGCGCCGCCGGCTTCCATCACCGCCAGCAGGGCGACCACCAGCTCCGGCTCCCGGGGCAGCATCACCGCCACCCGGCGCTCCGCCAAATCTCCCGCGGTCACCCCCACGGAGCGCAGCACAGCGAGGCGAAGGGTAGCCATTCGGGCCGCCAGCTGGCGGTAGCTCAGGGCGTTGCGGGCGGTGGCCACCGCCACCTCCCGGGGGCTGCGCTGCGCCTGGGCACGCACCAGCCCCGGCAGCCCCTCAGCGTACTCCTGGGGCACCAGGTCCGCCGACAGATCCGCACCCCGCCCCCGCTCCAGCAGCTGTCCCTGCTGCGCCGCCGAGAGCAGCGGCAGGCCGTCCACCCGCCGCTGCGGATCCGCCACCGCCGCCGTCACCAGCTGACGCCACGACTCCATCCAGCGCTCCACCGTGGTGCGCTCGAAGAGATCCAGGTCGTATTCCGCGGCGCCGCCGAGGACGAAGCTCTCGGCCTCGTCGGCGGCCCCGGCGACCCGCTGGCGCTCCAGCAGCAGGGTGAAATCGCAGCGCGCAAAGCCGGCGTCCGCCGGCAGGCGCCGGGCGCTGACGCCGGGCCAGCGGGGCGGATCCAGAGGCGTGTCCTGGAGCGCCAGCATCACCTGCACCAGCGGGGTGCGGGAGGGATCCCGGGGAGGGTCGAGCGCCTCCACCAATGCCTCGAAGGGAAGGTCGCGGTGGGCGAGATCCCGCGCCAGGGCGGGGCCGAGATCCCGCAGCAGAGCGCTGAAGGTGAGCCCCTCGCCGTCCTCCTCGGAGCGACGAACGCCGCGCCCGACGGGAATCGCCAGGGTGTTGACGAAGAGACCGATGAGCCCCTCCGCCGCCGTCTCGCGGCGCGAGGCGGGAACTCCCACCACCACTTCCCGCTGCTGCGCCAGCCGCGCCACCAGCAGGCCGTAGGTGGCCAAGGTGACGGCAAAGAGGCTGGTGCCGTGGCGTCGGGCCAGGGCCAGCACCGCCGCGGTGGTGGGCACGTCCAGGCCGGCGGCGACGGTCTCGCCGCGATAGCGCCGCCGCGGGCGACGGGGATGATCCGAGGGTAGCTCCACCACCGAAGGCACCCCGTCCAGCCGGCGCAGCCAATAGCTCTCCAGCTGCTGGCGCCGAGAGGCGGTGAGGGCCCGCCGCTGAGCCCGAGCCAGGGCCGACGGCTGCACCGCCAGCGGCGGCAGAACCGGGGTCTCTTCGGCATCCCCCCGCCTCGCCTCGGCGCTGCGGCGGTAGGCCACCTCCAGCTCCCGCACCAGCACCCCCAGGGAAGCGCCGTCGGCGATGATGTGGTGCAGGCTGACGGAGAGCCAATGCTCCCCCGCGGCGGTGCGCACCAGCGCCGCCCGCCACAGCGGTCCGTTCTCGAGATCGAAGGCGCGGCGCCCGTGGCGTCGCACCAGGGTCAGCGCCAGCTCCGCCGCGCTGCCGGCGGGCAGGGAACCCTCGAGGCGCGAGAGGTCCACCAGCGGCAGCCCGAGGCGCCCCCGGGGCGGCGCGGCGATGCGCTGATAGGGCACCCCGTCGACGTCCCCTACGGTGGTGCGTAAACTCTCCTGCCGCTGCACCACGGAAGAAAAGGCGGCGGCCAGGTCGGCGACCTCCAGCGGTCCCTGGAGGAGCACCACCGCGGGCATTGCGTAGCGCAGCCCCTGGGGCTCCAGCCGATCCAGGAACCACAGCCCCTCCTGAGGGAAGGAGAGGGGCCGGGGCCCTTCCTCCTGAGTCTCGTCCAGGGCGTCGGACCCCGGGCGAGGACCGGAGGCACCGAGAGGCTTCGGGGCGATGAAGTCAGAGGCGGCAAAGTCAGAGGCCGCAAAGTCAGAGGGAGCAGCGTCGGAAACCGTGGAGGCAGCTTCCGGCGCTGCCGTCTCGGCGCTGCCTTCGGCTCCCCGCAGGCGCGCTCCGGCGTGCTCCAGGGCGGCGGAAAAATCCGAAACCGTGGGGTGTCGAAAGACCAGATCCAGCGGGGGATCCACGCCGAGATCCCGGCGCCCCAGAGCCGCGAGGCGAGCCGCGGCGAGGGAGTGGCCGCCGAGGGTGAAGAAATCCCCGCTTCGGGAGATCTCCCCCGCCACCCCCAACACCTCAGCGAAGGCCTCCGCCACCCACGCCTCCAGCGGCGAGCGGGGAGATTCCTCCTGGGCCGCGGCGGCCACGATCACCACCGGCCGCAGCCTCAGGGCGCGGCGATCGATCTTGCCGTTGGGGGTACGGGGTAGACGATCCAGCACCTCCAGAGCCGAGGGCAGGAAGGGGGCCGGCAAATGCAGCGCCAGCTCGTCGCGGATGGACTCCAGGCTAGGAGACGGGCTCGAGGCGGAGCCCTCCTCTGCCTCCGCATAGGCCACCAGCCTCGACTCCCCGGCCACCTCCCGCACCAGCACCGCCGCCTCCTCCACTCCGGCGCAGGCCACCAGGCGGGCCTCCACCTCGCCGAGCTCCACCCGGAAACCGCGGATCTTCACCTGCTGGTCGAGCCGGCCGAGGAATTCCAGCGCCCCGCTCTCGTCGAAGCGCACCCGATCGCCGGTGCGGTAGAGGCGCTCCCCCGGCTGCTGACTGAAAGGGTGGGGCAGGAAGCTCTCGGCGGTGCGCCCCGGCCGCCGCCAATAGCCGCGGGCGAGCCCGGACCCGCCGAGGTAGAGCTCCCCCGCCACTCCCGGCGGCGCCAGCTGCCCCCGCTCGTCCAGCACGTAGGCCCGGCCGCCGGCCACCGGCCGGCCGATGCCCGGCTCCCGGCCGCTCTCCAGGCGCTCCAGCTTCACCGCCGAGAAGGTGGAGTAGGTGGTGTCCTCCGAGGGGCCGTAGAGATTCAGCAGGCGACCCACTCCCGGCTGCTCCAGCACCCGCTTCGCCAGCTCCCCCTTCAGCGCCTCGCCGGCGAGGTTCACCGTGTTCAGCGTCGGCGGCAGGGCCTCGAAGCGCAGCAGCTCCGCGATGGCCGACGGCACGGTGTTGATCAGAGTCACCCGCTCCCGCCACGGGCCCGGCTCCGCCAGCGCCAGCGCATCCCGCACCACCACCGCGGCGCCGCCGGAGGTCAGGGGCAAGAAGAGCTCGAAAACCGAGAGATCGAAGCACACGCTGGTGGAGGCCAGCACGCCGGCCCGATCCCGCTCCGGAAACACCCTCCGCGCCCAGCGCAGCAGCTCCCGCAGGCCGCGGCGGGTCACCGCCACGCCCTTGGGGCGGCCGGTGGAGCCAGAGGTATAGAGGATGTAGGCCAGGCGCCCCTCGTCCACCTTCGGCAGCGGCGGCGGCTGGTCGGCATCCTGTAAGGAATCCAGGGCTACGAAATCCGGAGGAGTGCCGTCTCCCCGCAGCGGCAGCAGGGGCAGTAGCGCCCGCTTGGTAAGCACGCATCGGGCGTCGCCGTCCTCCAGCATCAGCGCCGTGCGCTCCAGCGGGTAGGCCGGATCCAGCGGCACATAGGCGGCGCCGACGGCGACCACCGCCAGCAGGGCCGCCGGCAGCTCGGCGCTGCGGGGCAGCATCACCGCCACCCGATCCCCGGGGCCGATACCCCGGTCCTGCAGCGCCTTCGCCACCGCCCAAACCCGCCTCGCCAGACGGCGATAGGAGGCCTGACCGCTGGCGGTGATCACCGCCGGCAGCTCGGGAACGCGCTCCACCTGGGCGGCGAAGAGGGGGTAGAGATCCTCGTCGACGGGGCGCGCGGGCCCCGGCCCCTGGTAGAGGCTGGAAGAACCGCTCCACTCTTCCAGCAGCTGAAAGGTTTCCGAGAGGCTCAGCAGCGGCAGGTCCGCCACCGGAGTGTGGGGATCCGCCAGCACCCCTTCGAGCAGCGAGCGCAGATGACCCACCATGCGCTCGGCGGTGCCGCGGTCGAAGATCTCCGCGTCGTAGCGCAGCTGAAGCTCCAGCCGATGAGGGGAATCGCCCCGCGGCGGCGCCATCAGAGCGCCGTGGAGGGCGAGATCGGTCTGCGCTCCCGGCGGATCCAGCGCTACCGTGCTCCACCGCCAGCCTGCGACATCCACCTCTTCCCCCGCGAGATCGAGGGCTAGGGGAGCGAGGGCTTCCGCGCCCCGGCGGGGCCGCTGCCACACCACCATGGCGCCAAAGAGATCCTCCGCACCGGCTCCCAGGCGCTGCCCGCCGTCGTCCCCGCCGGCCTTCGGTAATAGCCGCGCCGCCGCCACGTGCTGCAGGGCCTGGGCCTCCGAGGCTTCCGCCGCCACCGAGCGCACCAAGTCCAGGAAGGCGGGACCGGAGCTCCCAGCAGCCCCCAGATCGGCCCGCAACGGCACCGGCGAAACGCAATAGGCCACCAATCTCGCCAGCTGCCCCGGCTGCGCCTGCGGCCCCAGCTCCGGCGGCACCGTGGCCCGGCCGGAGGTGGGAACGCCGATGCGCAGATGCCGCTGCCCGCCGTAGCGCATCAGCAGGGCGACGAAGGCGGCGGTGATCCACGGGAACCAGGAGAGGGGAGAGCCCTGCTCCTGCTCTTGCCTCGCCCTCAGGGCCTCGAGGGCGGCGGTGAGGTCTTCCGCCAGATGCAGCGCCACGCCGCCGCCGCGGAAGGCGCGCTTCGCCGGCCGGGGGCGATCCAAGGGCAGCTGCGGCCGAGCGGTGCCCTCCAGGCGCTGCCGCCAGCGCTGGATCAGCGCCTCGCCGGCGGCGGACTCAGCAAAGCGGCGCTGGGCGCGGGACCACTGCAGAGCGCTGAGGGTCGGCGGCGGCGGCGGTGGCATCAGGCGAGCGGCAGCGGTGGAGGAGGGATCCACCTCTCCCAGGCGGTAGTAGATCGCCAGCTCCCGCAGCACCGTGCCCAAGGACCACAGATCCGCCACCAGGTGATGGACGGCGAAGACCAGGTAATGCTCTCCCGGCGGGCAGCTGAGCACCGTCAGCCGCAGCGGCGGCCGGTTCTCCAAATCGAAGGGAGCCCAGGCGGCCCGGCGCAGGCTGCGGCGCAGGCGCTCCTCGCTCCAGCCGCTAGCGTCGATGCGGTGGAGGTTCGGCACCCATTCCGGCACCGGCCGCTGATGGGGCACCCCCTCCACTTCCGGAAACACGGTAGCGAGACCCGGATGCCGCGACACCACCCGCGCCAGGGCGACCTGCAGCGCCTCCTGGTCCAGCGGCCCCACCACCCGCACCGCCGCGGAGAGATGGTAAGCCGCGGTGCGCGGCGCCAGCCGCTGCAGAAACCACAGCCCCTCCTGCTGAGGAGAGAGCCGAGCGGGGCCCTCCTCCGGCCCCTGCTGAAGCTGCTGCGCAGGGGCGCCACCAGCCCTCCCGCTGCCCTCGGCGGAGCCCCTGGAAGAGACCGAGGCGGCCCGGGCCACCGCCGACGCCAGCTCCGCTACCGTCGGGTTATCCAGCAGATCCTCCACCGGCGGCACCCCGAGGCCCGCCGACTCCAGCGCCTGCTGCAGCTCCACCGCGGCGAGGGAATCTAGCCCCAGAGCCCCCAACCGGCGCCCCGGCTCGACCGCCGAAGGCGCCACGTCGAGCACCCGGGCCAGCGCCCGGCGCACCTCGGAAAGCTCTTCGCCCACAGCCTCGTCTACCTCACTAGCCCCACCGGCCTCACCCGCAGGCCGCTCCGCAGATTCTGAGGATCGGTGGCCGGGCCCTTCGGCGGCCCCGGCGGCAGAGGGAGCAGGAGCCGACGGGGTGTCCACGGCGGCGCCCGAGGAGTCGGCTACGCCGGCTGGCGCTGACGGGATGGAAGGCACCGCGAAGTGAGGGCCACTGCCCTCCTCTCGGGCTTCTGTCGCCGCGGGGAGAGCAGCATCGGAAGCCGATCCCGGCGGCGTGCTGTCCTGCCCCGATGCCGCCACACCCGGTGCAGGCTTGTCCGAAGACCCCGCAACTGGAGACCCCGCAACTGGAGACCCCGCGGCCTCCAACTTAGCGAGCTCGCCGCGGCGGTAGAGCTGCCCGCAGCGGGCCCGCTGCACCTTGCCGCTGGAGGTCCGGGGAAGGGTTCCCGCGGAGACCGTCACCACCTCCCAGGGGGCCGCCTGCAGCTGATCTAGCAGGGCGTTCGCCACCGCCGCCGCCGCGTCTTCCGACTCCTGCTCCCGGCGGCGCTCCAGCTCCACCACCAGCACCAGCCGCTCCTCCCCCTCCACATCCACGCCGAAGGCCGCCGCGCCGCCGGTGACGATGGCGGAGTGGGCATCCCGGGCCGCCGCCTCGGCATCCTGGGGATAGAGGTTGCGACCCCGCAGAATGATCAGATCCTTGCTGCGCCCGGTGACATAGAGCCGACCATCCACCTGGCAGCCGAGATCCCCGGTGCGCAAATAGGCCCCCGATGGAGGAGCTCCGGCAGCTCCCTCCTGCGGCGCCAGCCGCGCCAGGAATAGCTGCTCCGTCTCTGCCGGACGATGCCAGTAGCCGCGGGCCACGCTGGGGCCCCGGAGCCAGATCTCGCCCTCCATTCCCGCCGGCACCGGGCGGCGAAGCTGAGGATCGACGATCAGCAGCTCGTGATCCACTCCCGGCGAGCCGCAGGCCACCAGCCGCCGCGCGGGCCGCCCCCGGCTAGCCGCCTCCAGCCGCCGTCGGACCTCCAGGCCCTCGGCGTCGGTGGAAATCACCATCGGCCCCTCCCCCACCTTGCCGCCGGTGACGAAGAGGGTCGCCTCGGCGAGGCCATAGCAGGGGTAGAAGGCGGCGGAGGAGAAGCCGGCGGAGGAGAAGCGCTTCGAAAAGCGGCGCAGGGTTTCCACCCGCACCGGCTCGGAACCGTTGAAGGCCACCCGCCAGGAGGAAAGATCCAGCCCCTCCAGGGCTTCCTGAGGAATCTTGCGGGCGCAGTGGTCGAAGGCGAAGTTCGGGCCGCCGGACACCGTGCCTCGATAGCGGGAAATCGCCTCCAGCCAGCGCTGGGGCCGGCGCAGGAAGGCGAAGGGAGACATCAGCACGCAATGGGCGCCGGTAGCCAGCGGCTGGAGCACACCGCCGATCAGCCCCATGTCGTGGTAGAGAGGCAGCCAGGAGACGATCACCGAGTTTTCGTCGACCGCAAAGGCGGCGGTGATCAAGCGCTCGTTGGCCAGCAGGTTGGCGTGGGTGATGCGCACCCCGCGGGGGCTGGCGGTGGAGCCGGAGGTGTATTGAATCAGCGCCGTGCCGCCGCCGAAGCTACCGGTGGCGGAGAGCTCCTCCTGAGCTCCCGTCGGCGCCCAGCGCCGGGCCCAAGCCTCCAGGATCACCCCTGGAGAAGCGCCGCCATCGCCGTCCCCGGTGCCGTCACTGGGGGGCTCCAGCCGATCGGAGGCGATCCACGGCAGTAGATCGAGGGAGGGTAGATGAGCCCGCAGCGCCTCTCGGCGGCGCAGAAAGCGCTCCACCGTGAGCACCGCCTGGGGACGACTGTCTTCCGCCAGCGATGCCAGCCTCGGCTGCGGCCGCCCCGGCCGCGGGGGGTAGGCGGGCACCGCCACCGCTCCGCCGTACCAGCAGCCCAAAAGGGCGACGACGAAGTCCAGTCCCGGGGGGTAGAGCAGCAGGATTCGCGCTCCCGCCAGTCCCCCCTCTTGCAGTCGAGCTCCGAGGGCCCGAGCCCTGAGGTGCAGCTCCCCCCAGCTCAGCCGGGCCCCTTCCTCCTCCCCATCCTCCAGGAAGGTATATGCCAGGGCCTCAGGTCGCTGCTGCGCATGACGACGCAGCAGATCGGCCAGCGACCGGACTCCCTCAGAAGCAGTCATGATGGGCGCTCGGGCGCGAAGGCCCGGCCCTCCTCCGGAGCAAATTCACCGCAACGCGGTCGGAGCGAAAAGGGGATGGAAGAATCTAAATTCTCGGCCGAGAATCCAGTTCCTCAGCATCTCCTAGCACACGAAAACTGGCGACGAGCGTATCGCGCCATGGCTATGGAAGCAATGGTACCTATAGGCCGCCGGAGGGCTCAACGACACCCGCCAAAACATCCAAAATCAGCTCCCGTTACTCCTGCCTATCCCCCCTAATATCACTTCACCGGGGCGCTTCACCGGGGCGCTCCACCGGGGCGCTCCACCGGGGCACCCAGCCCTAGGAGTTTTGCACCTCCGAGCTTCCACTGAGACGCTACTGGGCATCCACTGGGCATCCACTGGGCACTTACGGGGCACTTACGGGGCACTCACGGGGCGACCACGGGGCGACCACGGAGCCACCAGCGGCAGCGCGACGGATCCAAGTACTCTGTCCGTCATCCTCCAGGTTTCCCAAGCCTGAGATAATCTGGTCAAAGTCGCGACTCTCCGCCCGCGGCGCTGCGCCACCCCCTCAGCGACCGCCGCGCTTCCGCTGGATTCCAGTCCACAGGATCAAGATCATGGCTCAAAGAAACGTCGCCATCCTGCTCTTCGAAGACGTCGAGGTCCTCGACTTCGCCGGCCCCTTCGAAGTGTTCAGCGTCACCTCCGAGGTGGTGGAAGACTCCCCCTTTCAGGTCTACACCACGGCGAAGGAATCGGGCCCCATCCGCGCCCGCAACGGGCTCTGGGTGCTGGCTGACCATCCCCTGGGATCTGGCCCCCGGGCCGACGTGGTGGTGATCCCGGGAGGCCGAGGAAGCCGCGCCGCCCTGCGCTGCGGCGCCACCATGGGCTGGCTCCAGGAAAGCTTCCGCAGCGCCGAGGTGGTGCTCTCGGTCTGCACCGGCGCCCTGCTGCTGGGCACCCTGGGCCTGCTAGATGGCCTCGAGGTCACCACCCACCACGAGAATCTCGAAGAGCTTGCACAGCGCGCCCCCAAGGCCATCCTGAACGGCGATCATCGCTTCATCGATCACGGCAAGATCGTCACCTCCGGCGGCATCTCCGCCGGCATCGATGCCTCCCTCCATCTGGTGGATCGCCTGGTGGGCCCCAGCGCTCGCAAGCTCGCGGAGACCTACATGGAATACGGCGACTCCTGGCGATCCTGACCTCGGCACCACAGCCGACGGCCTCGAGAGACAACCTTTTCCGCCTTTTTCTCGTAGGATCTTCTAGATCTCTGGATCGCGGCTGATCTCCAGTCCGCCCGATCCAGCCTCGATCCAACTATCCCCTCCCATCGAAGCGGTCTTCCCAGTCGAAGCAGTCTTCACAGTCGAAGACCTGATCGCCGAGGATCGACGCCACCAGCCCGGCTCGGCCAGCGGCGGGTGCCACTCCTCGAAGGCTCTTCACCGGTCTAGGTACTGGTCAAGCTGCCGAAAGCTACTGAAGCCTTCTCTCGAGCTCATCCCCCTTCAGAGATTCCGAGATCTTTCCGTAAGCAGCACCCTTTTCGTCGTGCCTGCTTTTTCCGTATCTGTCTCCGTCCTATCTGTCTCTGCTATGCCCACCGACTTTTACGGTCTCGTCCTCGCCCTGGCCAGCTCAAATCTTGGCCGGCTCACACCTTGGCCAGCTCACACCTTGGCCGGCTCAGAGCTTGAACGGTTGAGACGATGACCGATTCACCTGTCCGCATCTCCGCGCCTGAGGTACCCCTCATGAAGCCTTCTTATTCGTTCTCCTACTCTTCCTCCTCTGCCATTAGGGTGCTCCTCGGCGCGCTGCTGGTTCTCGGCCTGGGGCTCGCCTCCGCGGCCGAGGCGACAACCCCGGTGATGCCCCGCCATCCGGCGCCCTCGCCGGACGGATCCACCATCGCCTTCTCTTGGCAGGGAGATCTTTGGACGGTGCCGACGGCCGGCGGAGAAGCGCGGCGACTGACCGTCCACCCGGGCACCGACCGCCATCCGGTGTGGTCCCCCGACGGCCGCTGGATCGCCTTCGCCTCCGACCGCCACGGCGGCACGGACATCTTCCTGCTCGCCACCGACGGCGCCCAGCCGCCCCGCCGGCTGAGCCATCACTCCGCCGGTGACCGACCCGTCGACTTCTTGCCGGATAGCTCCGCGGTGGTCTTCACCTCTCGCCGCGGCGAGGGAATCCGTCGCTCCTCCACCTTCTGGGTGGTGGGCCTCGAGGGCGGCACCCCGTATCCGCTGATGGACGCCCTCGGACGCTGGGGCACCTTCTCCCCGGACGGCTCCACCTTCGCCTTTGTCCGCGGCACCACCCGCTGGAACCGCACCCGCTACCGCGGCGCCGCCAATCGCGACCTGTGGCTGTGGCAGCCGGCGGACGGCAGCGCTCCGGGGCAGCAGGCGGACGGCGGCAGCTACCGCCAGCTGACCACCTTCGACGGTGACGACGATCTGCCCACCTGGCTCGACGACAGTACCTTGGTGGGCCTCTCCAGCCGCTCCGGGCGCAAGAACCTCTTCGCCTTCGACACCACCGGCGGCGAAGCGCGTCAGCTCACCGACCACCAGGACTACGGCATCCGCTTCCCCCGCGCCGCGGCCAACGGCTCGGTGGTGGCCTACGAGCAGGGCAAGCACATCTGGACCCTGGATCCCGCCGGCGGCGACGCGAGTCCGCTGAGCATCGAGGTGAGCAACGATCTGCTGGTCAATCCGCAGCAGCGACTGACCCACCGCGACGACGCCGCGGAGCTGGCGGTGCACCCGGACGGCGAGCTGGTAGCCCTGGTGGTGGGCGGCGACCTCTTCCTCACCGCCGTGGTGGACGAGGACGACCGCGAGATCTCCCCTCCCCCCACCCTTCGCCTCACCCACACCCCGGAGCGCGAGCAGGACATCGCCTTCAGCGCCGACGGCAACTCCCTCTACTTCGCCTCGAGGCAGTCCGGCAACCTCGACATCTACCGCCTGTGGCGGGCCGACGAGGAGCTGGAGTGGATCGATAGCTTCGAGTTCAAAACCGAGGCCGCGGTAGCCAGCCCGGCGGAGGAAGGGCTCCCCACCCCCTCCCCGGACGGTGAGCGCCTCGCCTATCAGCGCGGCAAGGGAGACCTGATGCTCGCCGACCTGAGCTCCACCGGCGCCGTTTCCGGCGAGCCCCGCGCTCTCTTCGAGCACTGGCAGCTGGACGGCTTTCAGTGGTCCCCGGACGGTCGCTGGCTCACCTATTCGAAGCCGGATCTCGACTACAACAGCGAGATCTACCTCCATGCGGTGAAGGTCGAGGGGGCGGATTCCACCCCCTACAACGTCAGCCGCCATCCGCGGGAAGACGAATCCCCCCACTTCTCCCCCGACGGTCGCCGCCTGCTGTGGACCAGCCCCCGCCACGATCAGGACACCGACCTGTGGGGCGTCTGGCTCTCCCGGGAAGATGACGAGCGCACCCCCGAAGGCTGGCTGCGGCTCTTCCGGGAGCAGGAAGACGGCGACCAGAAGAGCGAGGAGAAGTCGGACGGCGACTCCGCAGAGCAGGCCGAGGGAGACGACGAGAAGGGCGAGGACAGCGACTCCGCCGAGTCGCAGCTGCCGGACGTCCAGATCGACTTCGACGGCCTCTGGGAGCGGGTCCAGGCCCTCACCGACCTGCGGGGAGAGGAAGGCTCGCCGCGGGCCGCGGAGGACGGCCGCCGGGTGATCTTCACCGCCCAGAGCACCGACGGTGACGCCCCCGATCTGTACTCCGTGCGCTGGGACGGCCAAGACCTCCAGCAGCTGACGGAAGGCGGCGTGGGTCCGCGCCAGATCACCCTGCTGGGAGAGCACATCTTCTATCTCGACGACGATGGCCGAGCCCACCGTCGCGAGATCGACGAGGGTGGCGACAACGAGTCGATTCCCTTTGCGGCACGCCGGGTGGCGAACCGCCGAGCGGAGAAAGAGGCGGTCTTCGACGAAGCCTGGCTCACCCTCGGCGAGTGGTTCTACGACCCTGACTTCCACGGCGTCGACTGGCCCACCACCGCCGCCCAATACCGCCCCTGGGTCACCACCGCCGGCCACCGCAGCGACTTCGTCGACGGCATGAACCTGATGCTCGGCGAGCTCAACGCCTCCCACATGGGCTATTTCGAGGTCGGAGACAGTGGAGATGCCGAGCGTACCGGCCTTCTGGGCGCCAGCTTCGACCCCGCCGCCGGCGGCCCCGGCCTGCTGATCACGGAGGTGCTCCCGGGCTCCCCCGCCGCCCGGGTGGATGTCGGCCTCGCCGTCGGCGATCGCCTGCTGGCCATCGACGGCGAAGAGGTCGACGCCAACACCAACGTCTGGTCGCTGCTCACCGACACCGTCGGCCAGAAGGTGCGGCTCACCGTCCTCTCCGCCAGCGGCGAGCGCCGGGGGGTGACCCTCGAGCCCATCTCCCAGGGCCAGCTCCAGGCCCTGCGCTACGACCAATGGGTGCGGGAACGGCGCCAGCTGGTGGAGAGCCTGTCGGAGGGCCGTCTCGGCTACCTGCACATCCAGGCGATGAACATCTCCTCCTTCGAAGAGTTCGAGCGCAATCTCTTCGCCGCCGGCCACGGCAAAGAAGGACTGGTGATCGACGTGCGCTCCAACGGCGGCGGCTGGACCACCGACTATCTGATGGCCGCCCTCAACGTCGAGCGCCACGCCCGCACTGTCCCCCGAGACGCCGACCCACAGGCCAACGGCTATCCCCAGGATCGCCTACCGCTGGCCTCCTGGCCCCGCCCCGCCATCACCGTAGCGGACCAGGAGTCCTACTCCAACGCCGAGATCTTCAGCCACGCCTTCAAGACTCTGGGGCGCGGCCTGGTGGTGGGACAGCCCACCTTCGGCGCGGTGATCTCCACCGGCGCCGCCCGCCTCGCCAACGGCGCCTTCCTGCGTCTGCCGCTGCGCGGCTGGTATGTCGCCGGCAGCGATCTCAACATGGAGAACAACGGCGCGGTGCCGGACCTGCTGGTGCCGCTGCCGCCGCAGCAGGATCTCGCCATCGAGGATGATGACCAGCTGGAAGCCGCCGTCCGGGCGCTGCTAGAAGGCCTCGAGGAGGACCCCCGCTACGGCAGCTGGTGAGGCGAAAACTTGCCGAGGCGAAAGCCTCCGTTATCGGTTGACGCTCATCCGCGGAAAGAGCGGTGACGAATCTGTCACTGCGTTTGAAAGCGTAAGAGTTGGAACGAGTCTAGATTCCAGCCCGCGGCAGAGGTATCCTGCCTCCCCATCCTTTGACGGGACTCGGCATCGGGCAGGATCCCCTCGCCGCTTCCCGTGGTCTGACTCGCGACCCTCGATAGCGAGTCCTCAATTCCTTCTCGACCTATCGTCCACACACCCCGCGAAATTTGACTCCCACCGCGATCCCCCGGGCTCCCGGCCCGGAAGGTCGCTCCCTTAGCGCCCCGTCCCCGCCCAACGCGGGGACCCCCACCCCGATCTCCTGGAGGCGACCATGAGCCCTCAAGATCCGAATCGACCCGACGAGGCCACCGAAGCCCCGAAGGATCCCGCCGACGGGACCTCCGACCAGCCGAACACCGAGACGACTCCCGTCACCGCAGATCAGGCCCCAGAGGCCTCGTCCGCCGCCGGCGACGAGTCTGCCGCCGAGGCGCCTGCTGTGGAAGAGGCTGCTCAAGAGGCCGCCGAAGCAGCTGCCGCCGAAGAGGTAGCCAGCGCTTCCCCTGAGGCCGCCGACGCCGCGGAAGCCGCCAGCGACGAGAGCTCCGCCAGCGATGGCGAGGCCAGCGACCCGGCCGAGACTCCAGCGCAGGAAGCTTCTGACGAAGCGGCCGCTGGGGCAACTGATGAGGCAGCCGAGGGAGCAGCTGAAGAAGCCGCCGCCAGCAGCGAGGAGAGCAGTGAAGCTGGCGACGAAGGCAGCGAAGACGGCTCAGGAGCCGAAGCCGAAGAAGAGGAAGAGGAAGAGGTCGACGAGCGGCCCCTGGCCGAGCGCGCCCAGGAATTGCTGCAGCGCGCCCAGGAGCTGGTGGAGCAGCCCGCCAAGCAGGTCCACGACGCCTGGCCGAAGCTCGGCCGCCGCTTCCGCAAGCTCGGCGACGGGGTCGACGAAGCCGTCACCGGCGCCTGGAAAGAGCTCAGCGGACGGCTCGATTCCCTGCGCTCCCAGCATCAGGCTCAGCGCCGTAACGATAACCTCGCTCGCCTCTCTGGCCTCGCCAACCAGCTGGAGAAGATGCAGGAGGTCGAAGACACCCAGGAGATCAACCTGCGCAAGGCGGAGCGCTGCCTGCGGGAGGCCCAGCTGGCCCTCAAGGGCCCCGGCCCCCTGCCGGAGAGCGCCGACTGGGATGCCCTCAAGAAGCGCTTCGAGACCTCCATCGAGGCCCTCACCCCGCGGGTCAAGCAGCTCTCCCAGGAAGAAGAGTGGAAGCGCTGGGCCAACGTGCCCCTTCAAGAGGAGCTCTGCTCCAAGATGGAGGCGCTGAAGGAATCCAACGACATGCCCTATGTCGCTCGCCAGGTGCGGGAGCTCTCCAACGAGTGGCGCACCGTCGCCAGCGCCCCGAAGGAGCGGGCGGAAGAGCTCTGGCAGCGCTTCCGCGGCGCCCGGGAGGGAGTGCGAGAGCGACTCAACGACTACTTCGACAAGCAGAAGGTGGTCCGCAAGGAAAACCTCAAGAAGAAGGAAGCTCTCTGCGAGCAGGCGGAATCGCTAAAGGATTCCGAGGACTGGCGCAACACCGCCGAATCCTTCAAGGGCCTCCAGGCCCAGTGGAAGAAGATCGGCCCGGTACCGCGCAAGCAGTCCGAGACTATCTGGCAGCGTTTCCGCGGCGCCTGCGATCACTTCTTCGATCGCCGCAAGATCCACTTCGATCAGCTCCAGGGCGAGCGGGACTCCAACCTCAAGCTCAAGGAAAGGCTCATCGAGCGGGCCGAGGCGATCAAGGATTCCACCGACTGGAACCGCGGTACCGAGCGCCTGAAGGCCCTGCAGCAGGAGTGGAAGGCCGTCGGTCCGGTGCCTCGGAAGTTCTCCGAGAGCCTGTGGCAGCGCTTCCGCTCCGCCTGCGACTACTTCTTCGATCGCCGCTCCCGGCGCCATGAGCTTCACCTCGACGGCAACGTAGAGCAGAAGGAGAAGGCCCTCGAGGAGCTCCTCGCCCTGCTGCCGCCGAAACCGAAGAAGAAGCCCAAGAAGAAGCAGGCCGCGGAAGAGCCGAAGGCGGAAGCCGCCGAGGCTGCACCGGCTGAGGAGGCTGCCCCTGAGGCCGCTACCGAGGCTGCATCGGCCGAAGCTGCGCCGGCTGAGGAGGCTGCCCCTGAGGCCGCCACCGAGGCCGCGCCGGCTGAAGAGGCTGCTGCTGAAGCCGCTCCCGCCAAGGAGGCTGCTGAAGCCGCGCCCGAGGAGGCTGACGCCGAGGAAGCACCGACCGAGGCTGCACCGACCGAGGAGGCCGCTCCCGCCGAGGAGGCTGCTGAAGCCGCTCCGGCTGAAGAGGCTGCCGCTGAGGAGGCTGCTCCCGCTGAGGAGGCTGCTCCCGCTGAAGCTGCACCTGCTGAGGAGGCTGCCGAGGCCGAGCCGGAGACTCCGGCGATCCCGGACAACCTCTCCGAGCAGGTCAACCAGCTGCTGGAGAGCTACCGCAAGGCCGGAGAGGTTCCCAAGAGCCGAGAAGGCGCTCTCCAGAAGCGCTATCTCAAGGTTGCCAACCAGCTCATCGCCGCCTTCGGCGATCACCTCGGCGGCACCGATCTCGATCCCGAGATCCTCGACAAGAAGCGAGAGCAGCTAGCTCAGCGCATCGAGAAGGCGGTCAAGCAGGTGGAGACCGCGAGAGAGGAGGAGGAGGAATCCAAGCCTTCCCTCCAGGATCTCGCCTCTCAGCTACAGGCCGCCCTCGCCGCCAACACCATTCGCAAGGGAGCGCCCCCGGCGGACGATCCCTGGCATTCCCGCAGCGACCGAGTGCAGGGCGCCCAGCGCGCCTGGGAAAACCTTCCGGGCACGGCTCCGGAGGAGCTCACCCAGCGCTTCGACGCCGCGGTGAAGGGCTTCGAGGCACTGGAGCCGGATCGCTAAAGCGCTCTAGACCCTCGGACCCCAAAAACGCCGGTCTCCCTCGGGAGCCCGGCGTTTTTCTTTGCCCTCACCGGCTCTCTATAAATCTCGGACCCGTTGGATCGAGCCCTCTAGGGTCGCGCCGGCCACTAGGACACGCCTCAGCTCGATCCGCTGAGGGGACGTTCTGGGGCTGCGATGAGGCCGCGCGCGGGTGCTACGAGCCGCTACAGGCGCTGCATAGTCACGGCGAAACAGGTCCACAGTCCCGGCGGCGTAGGTCCACCGTGAAGCCCCCGGGGGGCTCCTCCGCCGTCCCCAGGGTCTCCGCCCTTACGCTGAGCCCATCGGCACCGTTGCGGCGGTACACCACCCGCTGGGGAAAGTCGTGATCCGGATTCTCGAATCGGGCCAAGCCCGGCTCCCAATGTGCCAGCGGAAATTCGGTCTCCCGCTGACCGGAGGGCACGGCGATATACACCAGCCCCACCGACTCTCTCTCCTCCACCCGCAGAAACTCGTAGCCGGTGGTGCGCCCCTCCCGCACCGAGCGGGCCAGACCCAGAAGCGTGCCTCCGGCGGGGAGCGTCCACCACTCGCCGCTGCCCTCTTCGGCCCCTACCCGCTGCCAGCAGCCGACAAAGAAGTCCAGGTCTGGGGCTCGCACCTTCTCCGACGAGACCTCCTCGACCTCACCCTCCGAAAGAACCGGCCCCGCCTCGCCGCTCTCCTGCTCGGGCCCGTCTTGAGCCTCCGCCATCAGCCCCACCGGCGACATCAAGAACACCGCGAGGCAGCAAGCAATCAAAGCGCGCGGGAGCCTCTTCATCAGTTCCCAACAGACGGAACGTCGAGGATCTCAACGATGCGTCCGATCTGCCCTAGGTGCTCCAGATTATGGACTCGGATCCCCGCCACCAGGGCCTTCCAGTCGAGTTGCTCCTCCCACTCCACCGTCTCCCAAACGCCCGGAGAGACCTCGCAGCGCACCACCATCACCACCGGGGCGGTGGCCTCCTGGGAGATCTCGTCGCTGGCCCGGCTCAGCAGCTTCCGCAGGTCCTGATGCACCTCTCGAAGCGCCTCCAGAGCGGCGGGCCAGGGAGTGGCGAGAGGCTGCGGGGAGATCAGATGGGCCGGCACCGCACCGCCTTCGGGGGAGCGTCCCTCCAGCAGGGTCGACAGCTGGTCCACCACCGGCCGGTGGCTGAGAGTCAGGTGGTCGGTGACCTCCTGGAGGCACCAGCCCTCCCCCGGCGAGCGCCGAGCCTGCTCGTCGCTCAGGGCGCCGAGGCTCTGCTCCAGCGCGTCCAGGCTGCCCTCGAGGCGATGGGCCAAGGCCTTGGTGGTGAGCTCCGTCCCCTTGCGGCGCAGATAAGACAGGGCCCGCTGCTGCTCCGGGTAGAAATGTTCTGGATCAACCTGGGCGCCAGCAATCTGGGCGTTGGCGACCTGATCTGCCAGCTTTACGATATTCGCTGCGGGTGCTTTCCCCTCAGACATGCTACCTCCTTACCGTCCGGGGACGGTCATCGAATCCAGCCTGCAATATCAGCCATCAGAGCAGGCCATCGAGACCCGCGAGGAGCCCTTCGAAAGGCTCGCCGTGGCCCTCGTCCTCAGCGACAAAGCGAAAATCGGCAAAGTCAAAGCCGGGCCCCACGGTGCAGCCCACCAGGCTGTAGTCCCCCAGGGGACGGGCAGCCTGCCAGCAGCCGGCGGGCACTACCGCGACTCGCTCGCCGAAGGAATCCCCGCTGCCGCCGCTCGCGCCATCGACCTGCCCGCCGAGCACGACATGACGTAAAGAGTCGGACGGCGAGGCGTCGCCCTCCTTCGCGGCCAATTCAGGATCGTAGATCCACAGCTCCAGCGGGGAGCCCTCGTAGAAATGCCACACCTCGTCAGAGGCCACCACGTGCCAGCGGCTGAACTGGCCGGCGGCGAGAAGAAAGTAAATCGTGGTGAGAGCATTGCGCACCTCCCCCTGCCGAATCACCGTTCCCGGAGAGCGGTAGACCTCGCGGAAGAAGCCTCCCTCAGGGTGGGCCTGAAGACCGAGCTGAGCCACCCGGCGCCGAGCTTCCGGCGAGAGCTCGAGACTCGTCTCATCTCTCAAGTTGCCGGCTTTCGCATTGTCGCCCTGTGTGTCCTCCGCCGTCACGGCTCTTCCTCCTCGTCCGCGGGCACCAGGTCGGCGCCGCGCTCCTCTAGCAGCTCCCGCAGGAAGCTGCGGTGGCAGCGATCTTCGCTCTCGCAATAGCAGCCCACGGAGAAATTCGTTTGATGGGAGAGGGCGGCCAGCAGGTCCAGAGTACGGCGGGCCTCCGGCGCCTTCATCTCGGCGAAGAATTTGCGCCGAAAGCTGCGCCACTGGGCCGGGGTAGAGGCCGCCAAGCCTTCCTTCACCAGCTCCGGGCTGGGGGAGAGCATCGGGAACCAGAGGTCGTACCAATCGTCGCTGGCGTGACGCGCCTTGGGCACTCCTCGCGGCGGACGCCGCACGGTGCCGATGCGCAGCCCTTCCCTCTCCCGGCGGCGACTTCCCAGCTGAACGACGTGAATGGTCATGCTTTCCCCTTTCGACGCTTCGGCTTAGGAGCTCGACCGAAACTGCATCGGCCCAGACTCAATCCACCCAGACTGCATCGGCTCAAACTGCATCGGCTCAAACTGGCAGCTCAGGAGAGCTCCGGGCCGTCCGCCCCCGCCAGGGCGCTTTGAAAGGAGATCTGCAGCCCTCCGGGGCCTTCGAGAAAGTAGATTCTTTCGCCGTGCATATCCATCGGCCCCTGGGGGGCCAGGCCGCCGGAGCGGGCGTGCTCGGCAAAGGCGTCGGCGTCGTCTACCACCACCTGCAACATGATGCCCGCGGGCATGCCCTCGTTGGCCCGCCACAGCTCCACCCAGCTGCCTTCCCCAGCGGGGAAGACCGCTCCCGGAAAGGCTTCCCCGGTGCCGTCTCCCAAGTCCCGCTTGGGCAGCCCCAGGGTCTCCAAGAAGCCCGCCAGCTCCTCCGCCTCGTTGGAGACCGAGCAGAAACGAATCCCCAAGACCTTCATCGTCACTCCCCCTTTTTCGTCAACACTGCACTCGTCAACACTGCCCACACCGTGGGCTTTCCACGCCGTCTCGTTGCGCGCCGGCTTTTTACACAACATCTCGTTGCGCGCCGTGCTGCTGCGATGAATCTCTCAATACCGTACCACCCATTGGAGAGCTCCCGAGACCCCGGCGTCCAGCGAAATCTAGAGATCGATCTAGATCTAGGGCGCAGCGACAGCACGCCGCAGAAGATAACCGTTGCGCCATGTCAGCCGCTCTTCCAGGGAATCCAGCTGATCCGCCGACAGCGTTGCCTCGAATTTGCTGAGCTCCACCTCGGTGGCGGTGAGCCGCAGCTCCTGGCGCTCGACGAAGAACCCGTCGTCCTGGGCTACTCGGCGCTCCGCCACTAGGCGATAGGTCGCCTCACCCTCCGTACCCAGCTCTGCCGCACTCTTTTCGTCGAAGCTCAAGACCCGATAGCTGCGAACCTCCTCATCCCCGAAGCTCTCCCACCGCAGCTCCTGCCCCTCCTCATCCAGGGTCCAGCGCTCGTAGCCGTGTACGATCTTGCGAGTGCCGTCGGCGCGGATTCCGTCGTCGAAGACGAAGTGCAGCGTGGCGCTGCGGGGACCGGCGAGAGCCACCGTGGCGGTGGTCGGCAGGGTGACCCGACGATCGGGATTGCGGTAATCCTGATAACTCAGCTCCCCCACCCACTGCCCATCCAGGGCGCCAAAGAAAGGCTCTGGCGCCGGCGGATATTGCGCGTGGCTCGACGCGGCGCCGAAGAGCCCAAAACAGAGCAGCCCGAAGCAGACGAGCCCGAAACGGGGAAGTCCCAAGCGGTGAGAGACAGTAGGAGCCGCGGTATGGCGGTCAGCAGCGTGAAGATCGGCAGTGAGACTAGGCAAGGGCGAGATCCTCTCTCAGTGGGGGGCAGTGATGGGTCGATTCGAGGCAATCAGGGCGATGGCTTGGAGGAGTAGGCGTGGAGTAGGCGTGGAGTAGGCGTGGAATCAGCGTGGAGCTGGCGCGGGGGTCCGCGAAGCGCGATTTCCGTCAAAGGCTCCTCGGCCCATTATCGGGAATCACCGCCCCGCGCCGGGCCGCGGCGTCGAGGTGCGCGGCGTAGGGTCGCGGCAGCCGCACCCAGCGCAAGCCCAGCGGCTCGACCTCCGGCGCCAGGGATTCCAGCGCCTCCAGGCCTTCGAGATCGGCTCGGTCGGAGTCGAGATGGGGACGCACGCAGAGATAGCCCACCCGCAGGCTGGTGAGGTTGTGGAAGAAGTGACTGCCCTGGGACGGGTCGATGCCGGAGCCCTCCAGCTCCAGCTCGGCGATCAGGGCAGCCCCCGCCACCTGGGGCCAATCCACCGGCACTCCCAGCCAGGGGTCGGCGGTGCCCCACCGCCCCGGGCCCAGCAGAACGTAGGAGCGATCCTGCCGCCGCAGCCGGTGGTCGAGCCTTTCGATGGCCGCCGCCAGCTCCCGGCCCCGGGCCGGATCGTAGCGCCGCGGGTGGAGATAGATCACGTCCTCCAGGCCTCGCCGCACTCCGTAGCCGAGGGCTTCCCCCTCCAGCAGTCGGTGCACCGAGACCGGCAATCGGGCGAGGTCGACCTCCACCTCGCCGCTGGTGCTCGCCACCAGCGGCCGCAGCTGCAGCGGCGCCATCTCCGGTACCTCCCCGACGGCTCCCTCCAGCGCTCTCCCGGGTCGAACGGAGGTCTGGGCCGCCAGGTCGACGGCGAACTCCATCTCCACCGGGGTCCCCATCCCCTCGCGCCCCAGCTCCAGCAGCGCCTCCAGCAGCGGCGCCAAGGGGAAGACCCCGTGCTTCAGCACCCCGGAGAAGTTCACCAGGCGGGTGCCGGGGCGGTGGATGGAGTCGTAGATGGCGTCGTTATCCGGCGAGTAGGTCGCGCCGACGGCGTCCAGGGTGCCGTCGGCCTCCGCCACCTCGAGATCCAGTCGCACCAGATTGGTGGTCTCGTGGATCTCCGGCAGGTGCCTCGGATCCGCCATGTCGAGGGCGTAGAAATGCCGCTGAGAGAAGCGCAGGGCGTCTTTGATCGATCCCATCTGCAGCGGCACCGCCGGATAGCGGGGGCAGAAGCGCACTACCCGCCCGCCGTCGACGATGCTCTGTCCCAGCCCCAGGGCGACGGTCACGATGCCGTCCTCCGGCCGCATCTTGCCCTGGGGGTAGTAGTTATGGCTCTGCGCCACCCCGGCGAAATGGGGATAGAAGCGGTCTCCGTGGTGACGCCCCACCAGGCGCTGGAGAATCACCGCCATACGCTCGTCGCCCACCCGCAAACCATGGGCCTTCAGATAGTTGCGGGTGGAGCGCAGAAATACCGAGGCGAACACCAGGCGCACCGCCCGGGAGAGCTGCTCGAGGCGCAGCTCCGGCACCGCGTTGGGAATCATGAAGGTGCGGTAGAGCCCCGCCAGGGGCTGGAACTCGCTGTCCTCGTGAATCGAGGACGAGCGCACCGCCAGGGGATAGCGCACCCCCTCCAGCAGCGCCGCTAGATCCTGCATCACCTTCGGTTCCAGGGGACGCTCTAGAAAGAGAGCCACCACCTCTTCGTCGGACTGCGCCGCCAGCGCCCGGTCCTGCAGGTCGTCTCGCTCGATGTAGCTCTCGAAAATATCCGTGCACAGCACGCCGGTGCGGGGCACGGCGATCTTCACCCCCGGGAAGCGCTCGTGGACCTCGCTCTCCGCCAGCAGCCGGCTCAAGAAGGCCATGCCCCGGGCCTTGCCCCCCATGGAGCCGGTGCCGATACGAAAGAATTCGGTCCCCAAGGGATTCTGATCGGAGCTGAACTCCCCCACCTCCCCCTTGGCCCGCTCCTCCAAGAAGCGAGCGAAGGATTGGATCAGGTATTGCCGCAGCGCCTCGCCGTCGGCGAAGTCCGAGACTTTGCGCGGTCGTAGGTCCTCCGCCAGGGAAAACTCCCCGCGCGCCATCAGCCAATTGGAGAGGTGGTTGTGCTCCGCGTGGTAGATCAACACGTCCCGGGGCACCGTCGGCAGCACCCGCACCATGTCCTGGATATCCGCCGCCTGGGTCACCGCCTTGCGGTCGTGCCGCTGGCGGAAGACGAAGGGGCCGAAGCCGAAGTCGGTGCGAATGAAGGAGCGCAGCTGGGCGTTGAGGTCCGGGGAGGTCTTGTCGGCGAAGCGAACCGAGAGCTCCTGCGCCAGGCGGCGATGTTCCTCGCCTCGGGTCTGCAGCAGCACCGGCAGATCCGGCAGGCGCCGCCGCACCTGGCGAATGAAGTCACGACCGGCCATCGGGTCCATCCGCCCGCGGCGGGGAAAGCGCAGATCGCAGATCGTCCCCAGCAGATAGCGCTGGTACTTCTCGAAGTAGAGCATCGCCTCCTCGTAATTGCGGGCGAGGAGGATCTTCGGCCGAGCCCGAATGCGGTGGCGGCGATCCCGCTCCGTGTGGCGCTCCTTGAACAGGTGCTGGAGCTGCAGCAGCAGCTCGTTGTAGATCAGCGGCAGATAGGAGGAATAGAAGCTCGGACTGTCCTCCACCAGCAGGATCACCCGCACCTCGCTGTGCTCGGTGTCGTGCCCAACGTTGCGGGAATCCTCCACCGCCTTCACCAGCGCCAGCCCCAGGCGCGGGTCCCCGTTCCACAGGAAGACCTGGTCGAGGCCGTCGCTCCGCGGGCGCTGACTCTGCTCGCTGGCGGTGGCCTCGTCGTAGGCCAGCATCGCCACCGGCGGCTGGTTGGGAGACGGCGGCATGTTCCACGCCAGCTCCCGGGGCGTCATATCGCCGCAATGGGGGGTCGCCAGCACCAGGTCGTAGCGCCCCTTGGAAAGACGATCCAGCGCCTCCCGGGCGGAGGTCACATGGGTGAAATCCGGCGGCGAGGAGAGCTCCAGCTGGGCAAAGCCCTCGAGGGTCTTATCGGCGAAGCGGCCATCTTCCTCGAGGATGAAGCGATCGTAGAGGCTGGCGACTAGAAGCACGTCCCTCACCCGGAAGGGGGTGAGGGTTTGGTGCCGAAAGAATCGAAAGCCGCGGACGATCATCGCCGCCGCGAAGGGCTAGACCAGACCCTGATCGACCATCGCGTAGGCCACCCGCAGGAAGCCGGCGATGTTCGCGCCCGCCACCAGGTTGCCCTCGGCGCCGTACTTCTCGGCGGTGTCGCGGCAATTGCGGTGGATCTCCTTCATCAGACCCTGCAGTCGGCGGTCCACCTCTTCTCGGCTCCAGCGCTCCCCCTGGCTGTTCTGCGCCATCTCTAGGGCGGAAGTGGCGACGCCACCGGCGTTGGCCGCCTTACCCGGGCCGTAGAGGATCTTCTCCGCCACGAAGAAGTTCACCGCGTCCGGAGTGGAGGGCATGTTCGAGCCCTCGGAGAGGCAGTACACGCCGCCGTCCAGCAGGTTCTGAGCGTCCTTGCCGTTGATCTCATTCTGGGTCGCCGCCGGCAGCGCGATGTCCGCCGCGTGAGCCCACAGGGGATTGTGGTCGGCCTCCGGATCCCGCTCGGTGAATACCGCCCCGGGGTACTTCTCGACGTATTCCTTGATCCGCCCGCGACGCTCGTTCTTGAGCTTCTTGACGAAGTCCAGCTTCTCCCCGTCGATGCCTTCCTCATCGAAGATATAGCCGCCGGAATCCGACAGGGTGAGCACCTTACCGCCGAGCTGGAGCACCTTCTCGGTGGCGAATTGGGCGACGTTGCCGGAGCCGGAGATCAGGCAGCGCTTGCCCTCGAAGCTCTCCTCCCGGGTCGCCAACATCTCCTGGGCGAAGTACACCTGGCCGTAGCCGGTGGCCTCGGTGCGGATGCGGCTGCCGCCCCACTCCAGCCCCTTGCCGGTGAGCACGCCGTCGAAGCGATTGGCGAGGCGCTTGTACTGCCCGAAGAGGTAGCCAATCTCCCGGCCGCCGACGCCGATATCTCCAGCGGGAACGTCCGTCGAGGCCCCGATGTGCCGCCACAGCTCGGTCATGAAGCTCTGGCAGAAGCGCATCACCTCACTATCGCTGCGCCCCTTGGGGTTGAAGTCGGAGCCGCCCTTACCGCCGCCGATGTTGGTGGTGGTCAGAGAATTCTTGAAGATCTGCTCGAAGCCGAGAAATTTGAGAATCGACAGGTTCACCGACGGATGGAAGCGCAGGCCGCCCTTGTAGGGGCCCAGAGCGCTGTTGAACTCCACCCGGAAACCCCGCTGCACGTGAACCTCGTTGTCGTCGTCCATCCACGGCACGCGGAATTGGATCACTCGCTCCGGCTCCACCAGACGATCGACGATCTTGGCGCTGCGCAGCTCTCGATGTTGATCCAGCGCCGGCTGGATACTCTCCAGCACCTCGTCCACAGCCTGCAAAAACTCGGTCTCGTTCGGATTGCGCTTCACGATGGGATCCATCAACTCGCGGGGCGTGCTCACGGGCAGGAGTCTCCTTGATCAATTCACGGCGTCTCAGCCCCCTCCGGTTTACCGCGCATCCCATACGGGATCCCGGGCCTTCGGGGGAGGGCTCGCAAATCGGCCGGGATCTCGAGGATCCCGAAGTCTGGAAGAACAGGGCCGAGGGCACACTGAAGCGAGCACCGTCGGCTGCGATCGGTCAGGGGAACAGGGAACAGAAGCTACAGAAGAGGTTCTTGAGATTCTAATGGCGATAAGGCCACGGCGGGAATGTTACACGAGAACCTCCGCGGGAGACCACGGTGCCCCTATCAACCGCTACCAGCCCCCAGCGCTCGCTTTCTCCTAGATCTGTACCCAGCGGCCCTGACACTCTTCGCCGCCCCGCAACCATCTCGGTCCAGCTGCCGAGAGCGGAAATCTTTTCTTTCATCACTTGACAAGTCCCGAAAGTGCCTCTACCTTCTTGCCACCTTAAGTTGTTTGCTTTTCTTCGGCGTCACTCTGCCGCCACTCCACGGGAAAGCCCCTCTTGTCGCTGCTCATGCATGGAGGACGCTTTCCGGTCTCAGTGATCCTGCCGCCTGGCCCCTTCCGCTTGGAACATTCTGCCTTGGCGGTTCCGTCTGAAAGGTCTCTAGATGCCCCTTTGGGGCATTCCCCTCGGATCACGCCTGTTCAGTCCAAGATTCCGGTCCACTTCATGCCTTGGTTTCTCGGCCCGCGGGTTCGCGTACCCGCATTCAGGGCCTTTCCGTACAGCCTATGAAGTCGTGGTGATTTCGTCGTTTTGACGGTTCACCTACCCTCTTCATGGGTCTCCGTTCCTTGCCTTGCAACACGTTCTTCGGAGGACAACCAACGTGAAGAAGACCCTATCCATGATCGTCGTCTGCGCCCTGGTGGCGCTGACCCCGGCTTTCGGCCAGCTCGCTCTCGAGACCGGCGCCGACATCCACAACATCCACTTCCACAACGAGAGCGGCGAGCTGGTGCGCGGCACCCGATGCGCCACCCTGCCGGATAGCTCCGCACTGCAGGAGAAGGTGCGCCAGCAGGTCACCGCCCAGATCGAAAAAATGGGCTTTGACTTCAACAACGCCACGGAAGCCACCAGCATCCCCATCGCCTGGCACGTGATCCGCGGCAACGGCGGCGTCGGTGATCTCACCAACGCCGAAATCAACAGCCAGATCAGCGTGCTCAACGCCGCCTTCGCCGGCACCGGCTTCTCCTTCACCCTGTCCAGCGTCGACCGCACCACCCGCAACGGCTGGTTCACCCGCTGCGAGCGCAGCAACGTCGAGCGCCGGATGAAGTCCGCCCTCAACATCAGCCCCGCCACCACCCTGAACGTCTACTCCTGCCAGCCCGGCGGCGGCATTCTGGGCTACGCCACCTTCCCCTGGGCCTACGCCGAGAGCGACTACCGCCACGGCGTCGTGCTGCTCTACTCCACCCTTCCCGGTGGCTCCGCCGCGCCCTACAACCTCGGCGACACCGGCACCCACGAGGTCGGCCACTACCTCGGCCTCTACCACACCTTCCAGGGCGGCTGCGGCGGCTCCGGTGACTTCATCGCCGACACCCCTGCCGAGGCCAGCCCGGCCTTCGGCTGCCCCGTCGGCCGCGACACCTGCGCCGGCGGTGGCCCGGACCCGATCTTCAACTTCATGGACTACACCGACGACGCCTGCATGAACCAGTTCACCGCGGACCAGACCACCCGCATGCAGGCCGCCGTCTCGATCTACAAGCCCAGCCTCTGATCGTTGGGTTTAGAGCCTGACGCTCGACGCCCTTCGCGTGGGTTCATCGAGCGCGGGCTCGTCAATCAAAGGAGAGCTCTTCCGGGAGCTCTCCTTTTTTTCTTTGGTGCTAGTGGCTCTCGAAGGTTGCCGGAGTCTCGATACTCCGGCAGACATCAGCCGCTTCGGACGCTGGAAGCATTCAGCGCTGTGTTCACGCTTCTGCGAAAACCTCGCCCTCCTCAAGCCTTCAGCGCTTCTCTGCTTCATCCCTTGACAAGCTCCCAAAGTGGCTCTAACTTCAGGCCACCTTAACTTGCTTGATTTTCTTCGGCGTCATCCCCTGGCGCCGACTCAACGGTGAAGCGCCTCTCGTAGCGACTCAGGCTTCGAGGGGCTCTCCGGTCTCAGTGATCCCGCCTGCTGGCGCATTCCGCCTGGAAGGTCTCTGGATGTCCGTTTTTTGGGCATTCCCCCCTCGGATCACGCCTCTTCGGTCCAAGAGTCCAGTTCACGTCTCGCCTTAGTTTCTCGGCCCGCGGGCTCGCGTACCCGCATTCAGGGCCATTCCATACGGCCTGTGGAGTCGTGGTGATTTCGTCGTTTTGACGGCTCGCCTACCTCTTCATGGGTCTCCGTCCCTTGCCTTGCAACACGTTCTTCGGAGGACAACCAACGTGAAGAAGATTCTTTCCATGATCGTCGTCTGCGCCCTGGTGGCGCTGACCCCGGCCTTCGGCCAGCTCGCTCTCGAGGCCGGCGCCGACATCCACAACATCCACTTCCAGGACGAGAGCGGCGAGCTGGTGCGCGGCACCCGCTGCGCCACCCTGCCGGACAGCTCCGCGGTGCAGAACCAGGTGCGCGAGATGCTCGAGGGCAAGGTGCGTGAGATCGGCGGCAACAGCGCCACCGAGATGACCATCAACATCCCCATCGCCTGGCACGTGATCTACAACAACGCCGGCGTCGGCAACCTCTCCAACGCTGAGATCCAGGACCAGGTGGACGTGCTCAACAGCGCCTTCGCCGGCACCGGCTTCACCTTCAGCCTGTCCAGCGTCGATCGCACCCGCAGCAACCGGGCCTTCACCCGCTGCGAGCGCTCCAACATCGAGAACCGCATGAAGTCCGCCCTGGCCATCAGCCCCGCCACCACCCTGAACGTCTACTCCTGCCAGCCCGGCGGCGGCATCCTCGGCTACGCCACCTTCCCCTGGTCCTACCCGGAGAGCGACTACCGCCACGGCGTGGTGCTGCTCTACTCCTCCCTGCCCGGCGGCTCCGCCGCGCCCTACAACCTCGGCGACACCGGCACCCACGAGGTCGGTCACTACCTCGGCCTCTACCACACCTTCCAGGGCGGCTGCGCCGCCCCCGGTGACTTCGTCGCCGATACGCCCCCCGAGGCCAGTCCGGCCTTCGGCTGCCCCGTCGGTCGCGACACCTGCGCCGGTGGCGGCGTCGACCCGATCTTCAACTTCATGGACTACACCGACGACGCCTGCATGAACCAGTTCACCACGGATCAGACCTCCCGCATGCAGGCCGCCGTGGCCACCTATAAGCCCAGCCTCTGATCGCTGCGCTGACCGGCTGAAGCTCTAGCCCTTCGCGTGGGCTTGCAGTGCCGAAGCCAACCTTTGGGGAGGGCTCTTTCGAGGGCTCTCCCCTTATCTTTTTCGCCCGCCCATCGCTTCCCTTCACCGCCCCGACGGGCCCTAGCTCAAGCTCATAGGGAAAGCCTGTACCTCACCCTGGCCCCCATCGTCGATACCGCATCGAATCGTCTGGGCGTGCCTTGGGTCCACCTTCTGGCTGCGATACACTGCCATGTGCGGGACCCAGCCTCGACCGTTCTTCGAGAGCGGGCGCTAGAGCATTTCCTGCCCTCAGCAACGCAATTCATCCCCAGCTGTTCTATCGATTTTGGAGGTTGCCCATAGTGGAGACGACGACGAGCGAGGCCAAGCCCGAGGATAGCCAAAAGAGCATGGGCACCGGGTTGACCACCACCCGCGCCCCCTTCATCGAGGAAGCCAAGGGCCGAGGCGAGATGTTCATCCGCCAGCCCTACGAGCACTACAACGACAACAACCACGAGGCCTGGCGGCGCATGTTCCAGCGCATGGAGCCGCGGTGGCGCAAGTACGCCAACGACAAATTCCTCGAGGGCATCGACTGCCTCGCCCTCGACCCGAAGGCCGTGCCTCGCCTGGAAGACGTCAACCGTTTCCTCGACCCCCTCACCGGCTTCAAGGCCAAGGCCGTCGCCGGCTATATCCCCGCCTACCTCTTCTTCGACAGCCTCCGTCGTCGCGAATTCCCCACCACCATCACCGTGCGCTCCCTGGATAGCCTGGACTACCTGCCCGAGCCGGACATCTTCCACGACATTTCCGGCCACGTGCCGATGCACACCGACCGCGACTTCGCCGACGCCCTGGTGCGTATCGGTGACGTCGCCCACGTCGCCGCCGAGCGCTACGCCGGCGACACCAACAAAGAGCGCGCCCTGCGAGAACTAGACAGCATCATCAAGGCCCTCGCCCGCTTCTTCTGGTTTACCGTCGAGTTCGGCCTGATGCGCGAGGGCAAAGACCTCAAGGTCTACGGCAGCGGCCTGCTGAGCTCCTACGGCGAGATCGAGTACTGCATCGAGTCCCGCGACGTCCAGCGCTACCCCTTCCAGCTCGAGTGGGTCGTCAACCAATACTTCGAGATCCACCACTACCAGCCCCTCCTCTTTATCGTCGACTCCTTCGACCACCTCTTCCAGCTCGCCGACGAGCTCGGAGACTGGGTCCGCAAAGGCAAAGTCTGCAACGTCAGCCCCGGCGAGCCCCTCGTCAACCAGGAAGACCTCCAGAGCTTCCTCGACGCCGTGGCGGAGAACAACTGAGCCGCGAGCCTCCCCAGCTGCCAGACCGGTAGCAGATCAGTCAGCGAGATGAATGCGTGAAAAAGCGCCCGATCCTTCGAGGATCCGGGCGCTTTTTCTTACAGATAGACGTCGACCTTGGCTGGACTTAACAGCTCCTAGCAAATGATAATATCAATATACCTTGGGCAGAATAGGTCGAAGTAGATCACTCTTCAGAACTCATAGTTACCTTCCCTGATCAGGGATACCGAACTTGGAGACTAAGAAAACGCATTGCGCGCCTCACAAACTTTCCGTCGCATGGCAGACTGAGTCTTAGTTCAGAATAATGGACGAATGTCTAGACCGCCTTCACAGCCACTAAAATCATTTAAATAAGGATTGATTTTGAAAGAGAAAGTCATCATCTCCATCATTGCCTCTCTAGTCACCTCGGCAATCATTTACTTAGCGGCCTCTTTTCAATCAGAAACGATCGTAAAGCTCCTTGGCGGAGCCACGGCAGATCAAATCACGGCAATCCACGGCAGGATAGACGAAATCCAAAGCCGAACCCAGTTCATACAAGTGTCTGAGCGTGATGAAGCTACACACATTAAAGCCGGTAGTTTTCAGTATAGCTTTCATAATGACGGCAACTTCCGCGTATACGACGCTGCGGGGAACGTGATCCCACTCCGAGTTGAATAACAAGAATCCGCCGAAGAGTGAAGGGTACCGCACCCTCGTAAACAAATGATTTCAGCGCCTTATCCGTATGATGAAAGGCTCTCCCAAAGCTTCGGCATAGCAATTGCTCAGCCTAGCTACCGCCCTAAGCGATCCATCTCCGCCGCCAGATCAAAGTCCTTGTCGCTGATGCCATCCACGTCGTGGGTCGCGAGATGAACGACCACCCGGTTGTAAACGTTGAACCACTCGGGGTGATGGTTGGCGGACTCGGCGACAAGGGCGACCTTGGCCATGAAGCCAAAGGCTCCAACGAAGTTGTCGAAGATAAAGGTCTTATGGAGCTTACCCTGGTCGAGGGTCCAGCCGGTGAGGCCCTCGAGCTTCTGCTGCACATCGCTATCGGAAAGCTTGGTCACGGCCATGGTGTCTTCTCCCGGAGGTTGAGGTCGTGGTGGGAGCCGAGGATAGCAGGCGAGCGACCGACTCAGCCCCCAGGAGAGTAGGTGACGGTAGCGACTTCTCCGCCGATGCTGAGCTGGGCGGTGTCAAGCTCCTGAAGGTTGCCGTCGGGCCAGCGGACTCGGGCGGTGTCGGTGGCGCCGAAGCCGAAGGTGAGGGGGAGCTCGCTTTGGGAGAGGTAGGACTTGGTGGGCATGAGCCAGTGACGCTGGATGAAAGGTCATCATGCGGCCTACAACCCTAGATCGCAGATCGAGAGTCAGCCAAGTCGTCCGTCGGGGTCGACGCCAGGACCCAACAAGAACGTGGCGAAGACCTCCGCGATGAGACCGATGAAGATGGAGCTCAGAGCGATGATGGAAGGAAGGTCGCGGGTGCGCATCAGGAATGTCCTTTCGGTTCAGCTCGGCCCTCCCCCGAATGTTTCTCGAGAGCTCGCCAGGAGCTTCGGAGCGATCCAAGAGCTTGGGCTCGGATGATTGGCAAAAGAAGAGACGAGCCCAGCCCAGCCCGCTTGGGCCGCGAAAGCTTCTAACAGGCTGGGCTGGGGATCAGCGAAGTTGTCCGTTAGGGTCGACGCCGGGTCCCAGCAGGAAGATGGTTAGAATTCCCACAGTGAGGCGGATGAAGATGGAGCCCAGAGTGTCGGCAAGCTGGTAATCGAGGATGTGCATAAGAAGTATTCTCCTTCCCGGTACCAGTCGAATGCAGAAGGCACCCGCGGTCCAGGTTGGAGGTCAGCTTCCAAGCTTTCCAGAAGATTGGCAACTTCGCTACCTCAATTCAATCGCTCAGGCTTTGAATTCAGCATTTACTGGTGCTTTAGGCATCCTGCCGCCATGAAGAATATCGATGCAATGCCGAATTCGCCTAACTATCAAAATTTTTTCATAGAGCGCCTTCGTCGAGAGCCTAACGGCATGCGACGCCTCTTAGCCTTGGTTTTTCAACCGACTACCCGCTAAAGAGGTGAATCGACCAGCACTCTCCTCCAGGCCTCTCATCACGAGACCAAGCGGCACTCTCTGAATCTCCCGGCTCCGACCTGCCATATCCCGGCAAGGCAGTAAATTGGCCGGGCAATGAACTGACCCAGAGAACCACAGCCCATCCTCACTCTGAGGTAAGCCGAAAGTCACCCGCCAGGGGAGTGGATTAACCGGAGTAACTTCTCAAACTACCCCAACTGCCGCGAGCGAGCGACCGCCTCAGCCCCCAGGAGAGTAGGTGACGGTGGCGGCTTCGCCGCCGAGGCTGAGCTGAGCGGTATCGAGCTCCTGAACGCTGCCGTCGGGCCAGCGGACTCGGGCGGCGTCGACGGCGTCGGTGGCGCCGAAGCCGAAGGTGAGGGGGAGCTCGCTTTGGGAGAGGTAGGACTTGGTGGGCATGACCTGGCGGCGCTGGGTGATGCCGCCGGCTTCGATTTCGACCCAGGTGCCGATGGCTTCGCCGTTGACGCCGGAGGCGGGATCGCCCTCGAGCTTGATGCGCAGGAAGCTGTGGCCGGTCTGCTGGTCGTTACGCAGCAATAGGGGAGCACCGCCGGTTTGGGTGAGGGCGACGTCGAGATCGCCGTCGCCGTCGATGTCGGCGTAGGCGGCGCCGCGACCGACGATGGGCTGGGTGAGGTCGCCGACCTGATCGTCGGCCACCTGGGCAAAGCCCTGACGGGCGTCGAGACCGGCGTTCCAGAACAGCTGGGCGCTCTGGCGGTAGCTCTGGCTGGGGTCGACGGTGGCGATCTCTTCTTCTAGGTGGCCGTTGGCCTGCAGCAGGTCGAGGCGACCGTCGAGATCGTAGTCGAAGAGGAAGACGCCGAAGGTCAGAGCGGTGCGAGTGGGGGCGCCGATGCCTTCGGCGATGGCCTCGTCGGCGAAGATGGAGGGATCCCCCTGGCTGACGTAGACGGAGGTCATCTCGTTGGCGAAGTTGCCGATCATGAAGCCGAGGTCGCTGTCGTTGCGCAGATGGGCGGAGTCGATGCCCATGGCGCCGGTGGCCTCGCCGTTGCGGCCATAGGCGACGCCCAGCAGGGCACCCTCTTCTAAGAAGGTGCCGTCGCCGAGATTGCGGAAGAAGAAGTTGCCGACGGTGTCGTTGGCCACCAGCAGGTCGATGAAGTCATCGCCATCGACGTCCACCGGAGCGACGCCCAGGGCCTTGCCGGCGGGCTCGCCGGTGGCGGGGTTGTCGACGCGGATGCCGGATTCTTCGGAGACGTCGGTGAAGGTGCCGTCCCCCTCGTTGCGGTAGAGGTAGGAGTGGGCGCCCTGGTAGTTCACCGGCGGGCCGTAGGCGCGGCCGACGCCGGTTAAGCGGTAGTCCACCTCGAAGTCGATCTCGCGGCTCCACTGCACGTAGTTGCCGACGAAGAGGTCGAGATCACCGTCTCCCTCGAGGTCGAAGAAGGCGGCAGCGGTGGACCAGGATTCGTCGCTGCCGGAAACGCCGGAGCCGGCGGTGACGTCCTCGAAGCGGCCCTCGGCGTTGCGCAGCAGGCGGTTCTCGCCGACGGCGGAGAGGAAGAGATCCGGCCAGCCGTCGGAGTCGATATCCCCCACCGCGACGCCCATGCCGTAGAGCTCCAGATCCAGCCCGGCGGCGGCGGTGACGTCGGTGAAGGACCCGCCGCCGTCGTTGCGGTAGAGGGCCTGGGTGGGGGCGGCGCCGCTGCGGGCGTCACCGGGCCAAGTGGTGGAGTTGACGAAGAAGAGGTCCGGATCCCCGTCGCGATCGTAGTCGAAGAAGGCGACGCCGCTGCCCATGGATTCCGGCAGCAGCTTGTCGCCGCGGGCGCCGCTCTCGTGGCTGAAGGTGATCCCGGCGGCCTCAGTGATATCCGCGAAGGCGGGAGCTGGGGGGCCCGCGTCGCCGACGGCGACTTCTTCCACCATCTCCGGCGCAGCGGCCTCGATGGTCTGCTCTTCCACCACTTCCTCTCGGTCTCGAGTGAACCACCAGGCCACCGCGCCGATCACGGCGATCAACGCGAAGATCCGCAGGGAGATCCAGAAAAAACGGCCGATGATTTCGTCGTCGCCGGTGGGCTCGACGTAGTCGGGATCAAAGGGTTCCTGACTCACGGGAGGAGACTCCTGAAGAAGGCTCCACGGCGCTGCCCGCCGCGGAGCATGGCAGATGGGTAAGAAGACTCAGACTGGGTGGACTCAGCGAGGATCAACGCCCCCCGGCCGCCGGCGAGCTCATCGGCTCGGGACGGGCATCTCGGCTAGTGACCGAAGGAAGCGAGGCGAGGGGAGATTCTAGGTGCACCGGCTCCAGGACCGGCGGAATCGCCGGCGGCGCCGCCCGCAGCTCGAAGGCATCGGCGCGACGAGAGGGCTCTACCTCATAGGCCTCGGAACGCTGCAGGTCATAGATCACCACCGCGTCAGCGGCGTGATCCGCCGCGGGATTCGCGGCCCGCGCCAGGGCGATGGCCCGATCTCTGGCGTTGTCGTCTGGCTTGTAGGTTTGATAGAGCTCGCGGTGATAGGCCGCCCCTTCCGGATCTCCCAGCTGACGCAGCAGCAAGTCGAGATTGAAGTGAGCCGTGGCGTTCTCGGAATCCAGCTCGAGAGCCTGCTGGAAGTAGCCCTTGGCCTCCGTCAGCAGCGCCTCTCGGGCCGGGCGGCGAGCCTCTCCGCGCTCCTGCTTGGCGCGCTCGAAGAGAGTCTGGCCGAGCTCGTTGAGCAGGCGGTAATCCTTCGAGAAGTCAAAGCCGCGCTCCTGGAGCTCGCCGCCCTGGGCGTCCACCACGCTGCGGAAATTCTCGATGGCCTCGTCCAGATAGCCGTTCTGCTTGTTCACCAAGCCGGTGAAATAGGCCACCGACCAGCTGGGGGCCGGCGGATCGAAGGCCGACGCCCGCTCCAGCGCCTGAATCGCCTGATCCCGCACCGTACCCTGGGCGAGGTACACCCGGGCGAGGTTCAGAGGACCATCGGGCCGACCGAGCTCCTCCACTCGGGTGAAGGCCTCCTCCGCCTGACGCAGCTGACCGCGCCCCTTTCCGCCCTTGCGCAGCAGGCCGATGCCGTAGTCGTTGAAGCGCTGCCATTCGGGGAAATCCGGCGCTGCGGTGCGACCGGCGACCTCCAGCTGAGCCTGCTGCCAGGAGCTGCCGGCGGCGGCCACCGGGAAGGTCACCGCATCTTCCGCCAGAGTCATCACCGGCAGATCGTTGACGAAGTCCTCGCCGTAGACGAAGCGCAGATAGTTGGTATCGAACTTCCGGTAGCGCAGCTTCACGCTCACCGTCACCGGCTCGATGACGTCCGGCGGCAGGTCGATGCCGTAGTGGATCACGTCGCCGGCCCCCGGCGGGATCTGATGGTTGTAGAGGGCGACGAAGATGTCTTCGGCGTTGCGGCGGGCAATGCGATTGCCGTCGCGATCCAGCACGTAGGCGTTGACGAAATGAGACCAGGGATCTACCTGATTCTCTTCGTCCATCCCGCCGCTGCGGCCCAGCACTCGATCGCCGCTGGTCACCAACACGTCCACCCACACCTGGTTGCTGTCGGCGGTGCCCTGGGTGAAGTGATGACCCATCTTCAGGGTGCGCAGCACCGTTTCCAGCAGGTAGCTCTCCCCCGGCACCAGCGCCGGCACCGTCGGCCGGATGGGAGCCACCAGCTCGCCGTCCACCGTGCCGCCACGCCGCAGGCCGAAGATGTCCACCCGCATCACGCCCTCGTTGAAGTCCGCGTGGGCGGCCTTCACCCAATCCTCCATCCCCACCAGGTGGGGAATCCCGGTATTGGCGGAGGGGAAGAGATGGTCGTGCACCTTCAGCTCGCCGGAATCATCCCGCACCCGAGCTCCAAAGTCGTTCGAGGCCCGCAGCTGCATATGGCAGTCGTTGCAGTTGGGCTGCGCCTTCGGCGGGTAGTAGAAGCTGGTGATGCCCTGCCCGGAAACCCCGGAGAGGAAGAAGGAATCATAGTGGTTCTGGCCGCGCAGCCACTTGTATTGATTCAGCTCCTCCGGCAGATGCACCTTGTGGCAGCTGCCGCAGAACTCCGTGCTCTTGTGCAGCGGCTTGAGGAAGGTCTTCTTGTGCAGCGCCGGCTTCGCCTTCACCAGCTGCCGGTTCACCCACTGCAGCGTGTCGTTCTCCGAAAAGGCGAAGGGGTAGTGCACCGGCTCCTCGATGGTGTAGTCGGCATTGCCCCGCGCGCTGTTGACGTGGGTAATGGCGTGACACACCGTGCAGGTGATCCCCGCCTGTCCGGCGGGATCCTGGTGCATATCGAAGTTGGGATCGTCAAATTTACCCGAGAAGAACACCACCGGATCGTGGCAGCCGGCGCAGAAGCGGGCCGCCACCACCGTCCCGTGAACCTCCTGGGAGTGTTCTCGGGTCTCCGCTACCGAAGCCAGGTAGGGCGGATTGTTGAAGGAGGAGAAGTGATGCACGCTGTTCTGCCACCGCTCGTGGGTATCCATGTGGCATTGAGCGCAATAGGCGTTGTTGTCGAGCACCTTCTCGGGGATGAAGTCTCCCGTCGCGGTGCGCGAGAGAGAGGGGAAGAAATATTGTTCCCCGCTCTCGGGGCCGGCGACGTTCCAGCTCCGGGGATCCTGGGTCTGCAAGACCAGCAGACCGCCGGCCACCACCGCCGCCACCACCGCCCAGCGTAGCCCCATGTGCCACTGGATCTTTCGTCCTGCCAAGCGGTGCAGAACGAAGAGCCAGCCGGCGATCAAAGGCGTCGCCACGTGCAGCCAGTAGGCGATGGAGCGAATCGCCGGATCCTTGACCTCGATCACTCCCTCGACGCGAGTGAGCACGATTCCCGAGGCCAGCAGGATCAACGCGGTGGCGAAGAGACCGTAGCCGGCAACCACCGCACGGCGGTTCGGCGAGTTGTAGGCGTTGCGTATATGAAACGCCCCGAAGAGCACTACCGGTACGACGATCAGCAGGCCCAAAACGAGATGGGCCAGAAACATCAACAGGTAGAACCAATTCTGGTAGGTCTCCTCGTTGATCCACTCGAGGATCGAAACGCTGACGAGAAAGACCGCGTTGACCGCCAGGAGAGCAAAGAGACCGAAGACGACGTGCAGCAGCTTCTTCAGTCGAGGGCCTACCGCCCGACGAAAGGTTGGCTTCGGCGCTTGAGAAGGGCCGCTCTGGGGGGCCCGGCGTTGAGGAGCGCGGCGTTGGGGAGCACGGCGCTGGGGAGCCTTCTCGCCAGAAGACGGATCAGGGGAAGCTGGATCGGGGGAAGCCGAATCTGGGGGTGTGGAGTCAGTGGGGGAAGTCATCGGAGGTTCAGCATCCAAAGGAAGTCAAGTGAGGGACATTCAAAGCCCCCGGTGGACGTGCTCACTTCGAAGCACGCAATCAGCACCGCAGCTCTTGCCACGCGACTCACCGTCCGCCGTGAACCTCGTGTCGAGCCTACTCATGGCGCGATGGTGCCATAGCGACCCACCTTTGCCATGCCTTTGTCGAACTCCCGTCCACCGGGATACAGCCTCCCGCCGAGGTCTGCTCTCCCAGTTTACCTCCTTCTCAGCTCCGCGCTAGATGCACTTTTCCCCCGCGATCCAGGGAAATCCTTCCCCCAGCTCGTAGAGCCCCAGCCCGAGGGTATCCCCCCTCCCTCAACCAGTGTTCGATCGGTCAGAGGCGCATCAGCACAGAGCCCCAATGGAGGCCGGCTCCGAGAGCGGTAAAGGCCACCAACGAGCCCTCCGGCGCCTTGCCCGCCTCCGCCGCCTCGTGGAAGCACAGGGGCAGGGTCGCCGAGGTGGTGTTGCCGTACCTCATGATGTTGTTGTGCACCTTCTCCGGCGCCAGCTTCAGCTGCTCCCGAGCGGCTTCGTTGATGCGCAGATTCGCCTGGTGCATCACCAGCAGATCCACGTCGTCAATGCCGTAGCCGCATTCGTCCAGCACCTGCCGGGTGGCCTGGGGCATGCGGGTCACCGCCAGCTTGAAGACCGAGCGCCCCTCCATCACCGGCACCGTGTTGCCCTCTTCGATCATTTCGGGGGTGACGAAGGGCCGAAACTTCGAGCCAACTCCCGGCACGTGGAGAATCTCGCATTTGTCGCCATCGCCGTAGAGGCGGGATCCCAGGATACCCCGCTCGGTGTTCTCCTCGGCGCGAAAGACCATCGCTCCGGCGGCATCGCCAAAGAGCACCAGCAGGTGGCGATAGCGGCTATTCTTCGCCATCTCCTCCGCCTCCAGAGGCCCCGCGGATTCGTCGTAGAGACATTCCCAACTGCGCTCGTTGAAGGGGAAGAGACAGGTGTGCACGTCGGTGCCCACCAGCAGCACGTTGCGGGCGATCCCTGCGCGCACCAAGGCATCCACCGTCTGCAGGCCGTAGGCGAAACCGGCACACTGCTGGCGGATATCCAGCGCCGGTACCGGCTTCATCCCCAGTCGATCCTGAATCATCGTGCCGGCGCCGGGGAAATAATGGTCCGGAGTCATCGTGGCGCACACGATGTAGTCCACCTCGTCCACCTCCATGCCCGCTCGCTCCAGCGCCTGCCGAGAAGCCTCCGCGCCGAGATCCGCCGAAGAGACACCGGGCTCCACGTAGCGCCGCTCCACGATCCCGCTGCGCTCCCGCACCCACTCGTCGCTGGTCTCGATCACTCGAGACAGCATGGAGTTGGTCACGACTTGGGGCGGGGTAGCCACGCCGGTCCCAGCAAGTACGGCTCGGGTTTGCTTCATGGGCTTATTCCTCTGGAGAGAGATCCCAGCCGCGCTGGACACACCGAGGCCAGACCGATGCCGCATTGCGGCAAGGCGGTCTCCCTCCTCGGTGCAGACTTAGAAGCGCGGCGGACGACGTCGCTGCTCGAGCTGCTGTCGGCGACGATCTTGGGAGGTGTAGAAGGTAGTGGTCTCACCGTCACGGAAGAAGCGATAGAGGCGATCGGGCTCTTCGCCGTCCAGGCCTTCCTCCGCACCTCTGGGGTACTTCCAGAGGATAATGGGAGGCCCTCCCTCGAAGGGAGCGACCTCGTAATCCACCTCTTCCGGCGGACCATGCAGAACATAAATAGTACCGCGATCGGTGCGGCGTCCGCGAATCCCGGCCTCGGAAAACTGTCGATCCGCCTCCTCACCCCGCTCCTCGACAATCTCGCTAACCGTCTTGCGCTCTCCAAACTCTCCGTGGATGCGCGTTCCCTGCCGCTCCCAAAAGGCCTCGATGAAGGCCTTCGCCTCGGCATCGGATGCGAGCAGCAGGTATTCGTTGACCTCGTCTTCCGTCGCGATGCGCGCCACCGGCCCGATCAGCCAGTCGGAATACTTCGGCCCGAGGAAAGGCTGCACCAGCATCTCGGGGGAGTAATCTTTATCGGCGAAAGCGGGGGTCGCCGCTAGAGCGACCACAAGGCCCGTTAGCAGCATCCAGGACAGAAAGAAGCTGCCCCGATGCGGAAGCCTGAAGCTCCCCTTTGCTGAACTCTCAAATCGAGAGTCGGCCATCGACTTCCGGGCGCCGCGGCGCCTCCCCCCACTCCACCCCGCCGCTGGGATCCACCCAGGAGCCGGAAGCCTGTCCGTCACCGGAAATCTCGTTCGTGCTCCCAGCGCCATCGACGTCCTCCTCGAGGAGCCGCACGCCGAACCCACCACCAGGGCAAGGGCCGAGGGGGAGCGCTCGGCGAGCGATCACGCTTGCGCTGCGAACCTTCATCCGCGGCGAAGCAAGTCTAGGAATTCCTCGCGCACCGCCTTCTCCAGGAAGGAGCCGCGAATGGAAGAGGTCACGGTCATCGCCCCGGGCTTCTTCACCCCCCGCATCTCGACACAGAGATGACGGGCCTCGATCACCACCATCGCCCCGAGGGGCTTGAGCTTGTTCTCTAGGTAGGTGACTACCTGCTCTGTGAGTCGCTCCTGCAGCTGCGGACGCTTGGCGTAGAACTCGAGAATGCGGGGCAGCTTGGAGAGCCCAACGATGCTGTCGCGGGGGATATACGCGATGTGGGCGTGACCGTAGAAGGGAATGAAGTGGTGAGAGCACATGGAGTAGAAGGGGATGTCCTTCTCGATCACCATGCCGGTATAGCCCTCGTCGTTGGGGAAGGTGGTCGCCCGTGGCTCCGCCCCTTCCCGCAGCCCCTGGAACATCTCCAAGTACATCTTCGCCACGCGGGTATGCGTGTCGTGGAGATTGGGGTCGTTGATATCGAGATCCAGCTCCTTGATGATTTCGCGAACGTGGTCCGCGATGCGCTGAATCTTCTCGGGCGAGACCGGCGGGCCGGCGGTGGGGGCGAGGGTCAAGCGGTGATCTCCTTCGACTGCGGCACCTTGGGCCGCGGAAGTTTCGGCGAGGCTATCACGAGGGGGCGCGCCGGCTTCGCTGCCGCCGGCGGCCGCCACCATGCCGTCATGGTGGTCACCACCATGGCCGGTATTGTGGTCGTGACCATTTCCGTGATCGTCGCCGTGGCCGTTGGAGGTATGGCCGTTGGTGGCGGGGCCGTTAGGCCCCGAAAGGTTGTAGGAAAGCTCGTTGGAAAAGCTCATCTCGAAGTCCTCGTTAGGGTGATGAAGGCGAAAGCAGAAGGAGAAGCGCAAAGGCTGGCGTTGACTGGCGGCTTCCGCTCCACCCACCCGGATCGGACTCCGTCTCTCGGGGCATCAGCGCCGCTCGGCGCTCACGATGCCCTATACTGACTATTCGACGAATAACCTCAGGAGGATCTGCCCATGAGCCATAAGCTCACCATTGAATATTGCGTCGTTTGAAACTACCTACCTAGAGCCGCCGGTCTGGCGGACGAAATTCGGAACTCCTTCGGCATCGAAGCAGAGCTCATCAAGGGTCGCAGCGGCGTCTTCGAGGTCACCCTCGACGGCGAGCTGCTCTACTCCAAGAAGGCCAGCGGCCGCTTCCCCGAAGCCGGGGAGGTCGAAGGCTCTCTGCAGTCCAAGCTCGCTTGATCGGGCTCCCCTGAGCCCCCGAAGCTAGTTCCGAACCTGAGGGCGAGTCCTTAAAAGGGCTCGCCCTCTGTGTATTCAGAGGAGTGTATTCAGAGGAGCGTATCTAGAGCCGTTCATTTAGAGCCCTGTACCTAGAGCCTCGTATCTAGAGTCATATGCCCAGGACCGCGAATCTAGGCTCGCATCCGAGAGCCGAAGCAGCCTCAAGCCGACAAGTCGAGCCTAGCGAACTCGTCACGAGTCGCCCCGAGAGAGGTGGGGATCTCCCGCGGCTGACTCGACCTGGCTCACCAGTCCGATTTATCGATCCGGCTCATCAGCTCAGCTCATCGATCCGGCTCACCAGCCCTCAGCGCTGAATATGCCGACGGTACTCGCAGCTCTGGCCGGCGGTCTCCGCCACCGCCACCGAGAGCTCGTCGACGTGGGAATCCGTCACCGAGGGCACCAGCTCGTTCCACAGCAGCTCCGCCAGCAGCTCGATGGAGGTGTTAGAGAGCGGCAGGATGCGCACGTCCGCCTCCGGAAAGACATAGCGGCGCTCTTTGTAGCGCAGCTCCACCTCGCCCTGCGCCGACGCGATCTGGATCTGGTCCGTGCGGTCCGGCACCAGGGTCAGGGTATCCAGCGCTTCGCAGCGCTCGCGAATGGCGGTCTTCACCCGGATGAAGTCGCAGAGCAGGCCGCACTCATCCAAAGAGGAGCCGGAGAGCTCCACCGACACGTGGTAGTTGTGCCCGTGAAGTAGCTCCGCGGAGCCGTCGGGGAAGAGGGTGAAGTGGGCCGAAGAGAACTTGAAGTCCTCCTTGGCGAGCCGAATGGTGAAGCGAGGTTCGGTACTCATAGCTCCATAGTATGCGCCCGTCCCCGGGCTTTGGATGTGCTCGATCTCAGTGAAAAAGTTGGCGCCAAAGAAAATCGACCCGCAGAAGCGGGTCGTGAGAGCAAATGGAGAAAAGCAATTTCGAGAGGCGAGCTTGAACAGCGAGATGAAAGGAAGGCCGAAGCCAAAGTGAGGCGAAGAGCGGATCAGCCGTTGGGGTCGAGCCCCACGCCGATCTCCGCTTCCGCCCACTGCGCTTCGAGGTACAGCTCGATCAGCAGCGGCGGAATTTCGTTGTCGCTCTTCTCACCGTCGTTCAGCCCCGCCGGATCGATTCCGACACCGACGCCCTGCGGACCTGTGTCCGCCTGGATCGCAGGTCCCGTCACCCTCGGCACCGGCGGGATCTCGTTGTCTGCCGTCTCCCCATCAGCCCAAGCCATCGGCGCCAGGCCAGCACAAGCCAGCATCGCCAAAACCGCCAGGGCCACGATCAAATTCTGACCAAGATTCCGACCAAGACTGCGACCAAGATTCCGATTCCTCATCAGGGACTCCTTTGCAAAGAGGTTCTGTGGGCTTCTTCATCACATGGGAAGGAAAGGAAAGGGGGGAGGAGCATTCTTACTACAAGGTACGGACCTCCACCCTACTTTGTTTCGCGAGAAGGTTACAGATTGACGAGTATTCGACATCTACTACATGTATTTCCGTAATTATTGGAAATATGAGAAGCCTCTGTCGATTACGGGCTCCTCATTCTTAGATTCCTCGAAAAGCAGAAACCTGCGCTTGTGGGCAATTTCTTCCTGAATCCCGTAGCGATCTACCCGTGACCGGCCCGTCTCGGTGTCTGTTCTCGCGTTGACGGTTAGCGTTTCTGCATCCCTTCAAGTCATCGCGAGCGACCAAGACCATGGATCGAGACCAGCGCCCCGTTATCTACCTGGCCTTTGCCAACCCGGAAACTGACGAGCAGGCAAATCTGCGGCATCTGCCGGAAGAGCAGCGCCAACTCCGGGCTGCCCTCGAAGCAGCCGAGGACGCAAGCCTCTGCCGAGTTTTCGATAGCCCCAGCGCTACCTTCGACGAGCTAGTTCACAAGCTTCGAAGGTATCGAGAGCATCTGGCGATCTTCCACTTCGCGGGCCACGCAGGCGCCACCCGGCTCCTTCTCGAGGACAAAGCCGGCTGGAGTGAGGGAGTTCATGCGGCACCGCTCGCTGACCTTCTCGGCGAACGCCCCTCACTGACCCTCGTCTTTCTCAATGGCTGCTCGACTCGACCTCAGGTGGAAAGGCTCCTCCGGGCCGGCATCCCCATCGTCATCAGCACCTCGGAGCAGATTCGAGACGACGCGGCCGCCGAGTTCGCGAGCGTCTTCTACCGAACCCTTGGAGAGGGGCAACCTCTCCACGCTGCCTTCCGCGAGGCCTCGGCTACCCTTCGCTCTCGACTCGGAGACGATCCTAAGAAGTACTACCGAGGGAAGGCATCTCCTTCCGAGCTCAGTGACTGGCCCTGGCATATCGACGCAGCTCCCGGCGCCCAGGAGCGTCTTTTCCGCTGGAGTCTTCCCCAAGCGGCGAACGATCCCCTCTTCGGCATTCCAGAGCCCACCGCCACCGACCTTCCACCTTCTCCCTACAAACATCTCGAGTGGTTTACCGAGAAGGACACGCGCATCTTCTTCGGCCGCGGGCAAGAGATCCGACAGCTCTACCAAGCCGTCACCGCCAGGGACGGCACGCCGGTCATCCTGCTATTCGGAGCTTCCGGCGTGGGGAAATCATCGCTGCTGGCAGCTGGTCTCTTGCCGAGATTGGAGAAGAAATTCACGGTCCACTACTTGCGGCGAGATGGCGAACTTGGACTCAATAGAACGCTCGCAAAGCCTCTTGAGATCCAAGAAATATCCGCTGACTTCTCTGCCGCCTGGAAAGAAAAGGACCAAAACCGGGACCTACCGCTTCTCATCGTCCTAGATCAGCTGGAAGAGGCATGGACTCGGCCACTTTCTCTGGAAGAAAGCGGAGACACCGAAGCCGAAGCCTTCGCCTCTACATTGGAGGCCATCTTTCGATTGCCCAGTAACCGACCTCAAGGAAGGTTAATTCTGGGATTCCGCAGCGAGTGGCTCGCCCCAGTGCTGAGAGCACTCGAAGACAAGCATCTACCGTTCGAACGGATTGAGATTCACTCCCTAAGCACTACTGCCATCGAAGAGATCGCCCTCGGACCAGCCAGCACCGAAGCACACTGCCGTCGCTACAACCTCACCGTCGATCCTGAGGTACCTAAAGCGATCGCGCGAGATCTTGCACCTTGGGCTCAGCTGAGTTCTGGCCTTGGAAACGTCATCGCCCCGATGCTCCAAATCCTACTCAGCAAGATGTGGACTGAGGCTCGTGAGCGCAATCTGAGATCGCCTAACTTCAAGGTAGAGCTTTACAAGGAGCTACGTACTGAAGGCTTACTTCTCGATGATTTCCTGGACAGTGCCTTGACACAACTCCGGGAACAGCACCCCGAAGCTTCTAACAGCGGGCTCATCCTGGACCTTTTATCTCATCACACTACATCGTTGGGCACTGCCGCAGTCCGAAATACTCAGGATATCTACCAACGCTATCCATCCCCAGAGCGTATACCCGCCATCTTGGAATCGTGCCGAAGTCTCCACTTAATCACCGGAACTTTTCAAGCGGCTCATTCTCGTGATGTCAGCTGCAAGCCCCCGGGAATCAACCAAAGTCAAAGCCGCCTTGCGCACGACACGCTCGCCCCACTTGTTCGCAGAAGATTTAATACATCACCACTGCCTGGACCACGCTCACACCAACTACTCACAAATAAATGCAATGAATGGACCAGCAACAACCGCAGAACAGTACTCAGCAGCATCGACCTTGAGACAATAAAGAAAGGATTGAGCGGAACTTGCCAACCAGAACACATTGGTAACGGAAAGGCCATGGTGCTCCTACAAACCAGCAGGAGCTTCCACAAGGCCAAGCGGGCACGTTCACTACTCTTAGCCATCATCGCTATCATTACCATAATCTTAGGCATCCAAATTTGGACACAACAGGCTATCGAAGCAAAGACAGGGCATCAATCAAAACTCTTGACGATGGCCCAGAACGAATCAAAACCTGGAGGCAACAGTGAGCTTGCGCTAGCTTACTTAGCTGCTGCCCAGAGACAAGCGCCTGGAGATCGTGTAATCCAGTCACTCCTAACAACTCAGCTCGAGAACCATAATCCCATAAGATTACTAAAACCCCGTAAATACTTAACAAGCGCCTCCATTTCACATAAATGGAACCGGTTAATTATCGCTGACCAAGATGGCATCAAAAGCTGGAGTATGACTAACGCTTCAGATCGCAAAGATATCTTGCCAATTAAAGAGCCCGGAACATTCTTCCTCCTAAGCCACTTTGGATCCTTCGCAATAAAACAAATAAGATCGACAGGGCGCGAACTCTGGAGTACAACTCAGAAAGCTCAACTACTACCAAACAAGAAGTACCCAGAGTCACTAAGCGCAATACGAATTAGCCCCGATGAGTCCATAATTCTGTCGCAGAACAATAAGGGGGAAACATTAATCCACAGAACTCACAAAGGAACGATCCTAAGCTCAACCCCGACCAGAATAGAGCTTACTGGGATCCGCTCCGCAAAGTTCTGCGTAGATGGAAATTGTATAGTGACACAATCATCAATGAACATCATTGATGTATGGACACTGAACGACGACCACAATGACTACATATTAACTGACACCTTCCCCTGGAATAGCGGCTTCTTCATTCTCGAAAAGTCAGACTCGATACTCCTCACAAAGCTGGGGGCATCTAACCTAATACGAGACAACAAGAGACAAAGAACTCTACCTACAGAGCTAGAGGGTGAAGTACTTGCCGTCGTAAATCCCCAAAATGAACAGAGCTTTGCGATCACAGGAACTTCAAACCGTCTCGAAATCTGGACCACCACACCCTTTGCACGCATTCAAACAATAGACCTAACCTACCCCCCAAACAATATTAACGTATCAACCAAACAGCGCCTCATAGCGGTCACCAGCTACACGGGCGCCATAACATTTATAGACACCAGAAGCTGGAAGATTATACGTTCACCAACCAGCAAGGGTTATACACCCACAAAAATCCGTTGGAGCCCTGACGACCATGGAGTACTAATGTATTCGGCCTTTGATAACGATGTCTACTACTGGCAAATCAACCATCTAATAACCGGCAACGAAATCTCACTAACCAGACCTCCAACCCCATGTAATGCTATTAGGCAGAACCTCGACCTCAGCGAAAGACAGTGCCCAACACCATCAATACTCGACAGCCCCAACACAGATAAAGAGCAAAGGGCCTTCTTCGAACCGTATCCCCTGCCAAGACTAAGTACTTTGAGCCCTGACAGAACCGTCGTCACAATCATAACCAAGGAAAACCGTCTAATAAAATCCTACTATTGGCGGCGCATGAAGCATCTCGGACCACCGATCGAAACATCAGCAAGTCTTGTAAGAGTATACATAGACCCGAACAACGAAGTTATCAAATCAGTATCCACCGACCTGGAAATCCAATCTTTTTTACTCAAGACCGGAAAGAGCATACATCAACCGAAGAAGGCAAAGTCGCTACCAAAGCACATCGCAATAAATACACTTGCAGGCATTGGAGCCTACACTGTAGGCAATAAGGTCATCATTTGGGACCTTGCTTCGGGAGAAGACATCGATCAAATAGACCCCCCACATAACGTTACCAGACTGCTCTTTAGCCCAAAATCCAAATACCTCGCAATTACAACGATAAGAGATGACCTCTATCTTTACAACAGAGCCTCACAGGAACTCAACAGGCTAGAAGGAGGGACACATTCTCAGATCGCAAACATACCAAGAAAATTAGTCTCCTTCAGCCATGACGAGAGCACTATTGCTGCAGTAAGTCGAAACATTAAGCCCATTCAAAGAGCGCCCCTTTTACACCTATGGAGAACAGCAACGTCGACCAAGGTCGGATCTATCGAGATCAAGAGCTGCAGCACTGTTACGATCACCGCTGTAGACTCCCAAAATCTATCTATAGGAACAACATGCCCTTCCGATTCAGAACTAATCGCTCACAACCTTAGGGATAAGCAAACACCTGCAGGGAATGAATACACCACCACCACAGATCTCAAGATCAAAACCTACCCGGAGAGTAAACTAGAGCCAACAGGATTCGCCCTAAGCATCAATGGGAACATCCTTGCTCTCGCCCTCTCAGATAACTCAACTAAAGTGTGGACATTAGACACTACCCCAAAAGACTATGAACCAATTCACCACCAACACGAAGTCACTCACATTCAACTCAGCCCCGACGAAGAGTACTTGCTAAGTAGATATCAAAATGAAACAGTTACTCTATGGGATTGGCGCAAGAGGACCATCAAGCTAGGCCCAATACCCCATTCGGGCTACCATGACACTGCAATACTAAACAGCAGATCAACGATCCTCTACACAAGTATCTCCCCATCAATTAGCCAAGCTTGGGAAATAGATTCAGGCGCATATCTCGGCCAACCGCTGAGCTACAGCAGTTATATTTCCAGGCTACTTATCTCAAGCAATACAGACCTAACTATTACCTCTTCTCGCGACGGAGTCATTAGCGCTTGGCATACTAATACCGGGATGCCTATTGGCTCAATCAACGCTAACAACTCAGCATACCGACCTCACCTTACTAAAGATGGATCGATTGTCACAAATATATTCAATGGTTACGGACACTACTGGAAGCTCCCCAACCTAAGTAACGAAAACGCACTACTCCTCGCAGACCTAGCAGAGGCCATCGCTGGATATCGATCTAACTACAAAGGATCGCTGTCTGAGATTAAATCTCCAGCACAAGAGAAGCTAACACTCAGTACAAGAGAAAGAATCGAGAGATCCACCAGTAACGACCTTCGAATGCTCAACAACTGGTTATCTGAGCACCCATGGACGCGAGACACCCAACCAGGCTCTGGTATAAGCAGGACTCTTTACGCTCTACAAGCGCCCAAATTCGCTAAAGAGTGGTTCCCAGACCACCCAATCATCAAGAACTGTACCAGCGGCATTGACACCAGGACTATCAATTCAACAGACCTTGACCCAAGATGCGTCAAGAGAAGCCTCGAGGAAATGAGAGAGCTGAATCTCATAACGAGCGAAGAAATCCAAGTACAACTTAATGAGCTTACGGCTTATCAAGCTGCCATTACATCGTGAACAAACCTTAAGCTGCCTCACCGCCCCCATCGACACTTCATCCGCACCCCCGGTAAGCACCTCACCACCTGATCCGGCAGCGAATACACCGGCGCCCCGTCATGAGTGAGCACAAATGCGATCGCGAAAGGTTGTGATGAATCGATGGGCAGATCGACGTAGGGAAGGAAGATCTCCTGCACGGCACCATCGATAGGGTATTGAGGGTAGTAGATCGGGTATTCCAGACGATTGATGGCGTTGAGCCTGGTGGGGTCGAAGCCACCGCGCCGTAGATCCTTCACGGTGATGTAGAGACGCATCTCTTCCGTGAGCCCGTAGGTAGTCAAGGCAAATTGGAAGAGCATCCCGCGCTCGGTAAGGTCAGGATTGCAGGCGTTGAGCATGGCGCGGGTGTTGATGCGCACGGACTCGCTATCGAAGGCGTCCAGCAGCCAGCCGTTGCGGGTCTCGAGGACGGGATAGCCCTCTTCCCCATAGCGACGGGCGTTGCGCACGTCGAGACAGGAGGCGATGAGAGCGTCTTCTACAGCGGCGAGGCGATCGGAGAGCTCGCCGACCTGTTGATTGAGCTCCCCCACCTGCTCATTGAGTCGCCCCACCTCGGCCTCTAGCTCCACGATGCGCTGCTGGAGGCCATCGACCTGCTCTAGCAGCGCCCGCTGATCCGCCAGCAAGAGCAGCTGCTGCTCCCGCAGCGCCTCGAGCTCCGTCGTCAGCTGCTGGTCTCGAGCTTCCCCTACAGCATCGGCAAAGACCTGCGCATCTCGCACCAGCGAAAGCTGATTCTGCAATTCTTGCAGCTGCTCGACCAGCAGCTGCCGCTCTGGACCGGTGCGCTCTGCAATCTCCTCTACCAGCTGCGGAATCAACGCCTCCAGCTCCGTGGCCAAATCCGGCTTCCCCGGCGGAAAGAGCGTCGTCCACAGCTCCTCCACCACCTCCATGATCACCGCCCCTTCGAGCGCCTTCCCCAGGCGGGCACCAGCATCCCGAATGGTCTTCCCAACCTGCTTGGGAACCTTGAACTTGCGTCCTAAAGAACTTGAGAGCTGAGCGTTGGCGAGGGCAGGGGCAAGATCGGGGGAAGACACCTCCGACGAGGGAGCTGGGTGCGGCTCAGCGAAGGCGGGCTCGCTGAAGATCCCGGTCAAAGCCATCGCGGCGCTGAAGCAACACAAAGCCAACAGGGCGAGCAGCATGGATCGCTGGAATCCCGCGACCAAGGGCCATACCGATTGGAATCCAAACGCAGAGGGGCGAGGGCTGGAAGACATCGGGGCTCTCCTTCGAAGATCTAATAGGACGAGCTGAAAGAACCGACAAATCACTGAGCTGGAGGACCGAGGCGCTCCTTCAGGGTACTCATCGAAGCGCACAAGTCCAACCGCTGATCCCAGCGGCGGCACTTTGTTCAAAGCAGGAATCGATCTTTAGCGCTAAACACAATCCCGCCCCTCGCCGGGAGAACCAGCGAGGGGCGGGCAAGAAGAGGACGTCACAAAGACCTCGGACAGCGGAATCGAGAATCCAGCCTCAATCCTCGAAATCCCCTCCCCTACCCCGCAGACGCAGCGCCCGAGCAAGCTGCTCGTTGAGTTCGGCGAGGTCGCGGCTGCGGGGGTTGTCGGCGGCGAGGGCCTGGCCTTCGCGGAGAAGGAGGCCTAGGTCGCTGCCTCGAGCCCAATAGGAGCGGCGGAGGATTTCGGCGAATTCGCCGGCGACGGCGGCGAGGCGGAGGGAGGGGGAGGCGGCGCGGAAGGAGGAGGCGATATCGCGGCCTCGGATGGGCTGCTGGATCTCCTCAAAGCGCTCGGTCTCGGGGTTGCGGTAGCGCAGGCGGACGGTGCCGAGGCGATCACCGCGGCGGGCGTCGTCGCTGAGCTTGACTTCGTAGAGGGCGGTGACGGTGTGGCCGGCACCGATCTCTCCGGCATCGATGCTGTCGTTGCGGAAGTCGCGATCGGCGATGTCGCGGTTCTCGTAGCCCAGCAGGCGCCAGCGCTCGACGTGCTGAGGATCGAATTCCACCTGGGCGCGGGCCTCGGCGGCGATGGTCTGCAGGGTGCCGGTGAGCTCTTCGACGAAGAGTCGGTGAGCGTCGTCCAGGGTATCGAGATAGGCGTAGCGCCCGTCCCCCTGGTTGGCCAGCTGCTCCATCAGATGATCGTTGTAGTTGCCCATGCCGAAGCCGAGGGTGGTGAGCTCGACGCCTTCATCGGCGGCGCTGCGCACCCGACGCAGAATGGATTCCGGTCCGGTGGCGCCGACGTTGGCGACGCCGTCGGAGCACAGGATCAGGCGATGGATGGCGCCGGAACGCTGGTAGCGCTGAATCAGGTCATAGGCCTGGGAGAGACCTTCCTCGGCGTTGGTGGAGCCGGAGGGCACCAGGCGATCGATGGCGGCCCGCAGGCGGCGCAGATCGCCGGTGGGCGACTGCAGCACCTGGCCGCGGGAGCCGTAAACCACCAGACCCACCCGATCCTGGGGACCGAGGTTATCCAGCAGCAGATGGAGGCTGCGGCGCACAAGACCGAGACGGTTCTCGCGCCCCATGGAGCCGGAGACGTCCACCACGAAGACCAGGGTGGCGGGCTTGCGGTCGGCGCGATGCACCTCCCGGCCCTGGACCCCGATTCGCAGCAGGCGAGTGCGGCGGGTCTCGATGAAGGGAGTGGGGGCCCCCTCCACGGAGATGGCGAAGGCCTCTTCTTCCGGAGCGGCGTCGCCGTAATCGAAGGCGTTGACGATCTCCTCCACCCGCACCGCATCCGGCGGCGGCAGATGGCCGTCCCGCAGATAGCGGCGCACCACGCCCCAGGAGCCGGTATCGACGTCCAGGCCGAAGGTGGAGAGGGCGTCGTCCTCGGTATCGACGAAGGGGTTCACCCCGGCGCTCTCGTAGAAGACATCGCCGTAGGGCTGATCGTTGGGCTCGGCGCTGCCGCCGGTGGACGGCGGGGCAGAGGAGGGCGGGGCTACCGCGCCGACCTCGGAGGTGACGGAGAGGGTCTCCTCATCCAGCGCCTTCATCTCGGCCTCCAGCGCCTCTGCCCTTCGGTTCAGGCTTCCGGAGTCCCAGCGGTAGTTTCCGGGGGGATAGGCGGAGGACTCTTCCTGCACAGTCGGAGCCTCCGCGACCTCTCTCAACACCTCCGCTTGCTTCCGTAGCTCCTCCAGACGGGGCTTCGGAATCTCGTCAGCACGCTGGCGGCGCACTTGCGCGCTAGGCGGCGCGGGAGCCGAAGGGGCTGGAGGAGGAGGAGAAGGAGGAGCGATCACGACGTCGTCCAGAGCCAGGCTCTTATCGCGCATCTCGAGGCCCTCGGAGACCTCTCCCTTGCGGGCGAGGGCTCGATCCTCGCTGCCGGCGGCGAAGCGAGGATCCACGGCCGGACCGACGAGGGGCTCTGAGGCCAGGCGCGCTCCTCGATCCCGGTCCGTCGTGGACTCAGGCTCAGCGGGAGGCTCCGGCGCTGAGCGACCCGGCGCCGGCCGCAAATCCGCCTGTAGCTCTCGGCGAGAGATCAGTCGGGCATTCTCGGAGCCCTCAGCGGCCTCTGCGGAATCCGCCACTGGAGCCGGCACGGGGACGGCGGCCGAATCTGGCGCGCTTGGAGAGGGAGCAGACCCAGAGGTAGTCGGCCCAGATGAGGTAGCTCCAGAGGGAGCAGCTTCGGAATCTGCCGGATCCAGCGGAGCCGACTCGACACCTCGCTGCGTTGGCGCGGCAGGCGATTCGGAGGCATTCCCAGGCTGCGGGCGCTCGGTGAAGGCAGGATCCGAATCCTGGAGCTCGAGGGGGGCGTTCTGCTGGCTGACCTGCCAGGCGATGGCGGCCCCCATCAGGGCGACGACGAAGATCGCCGCCAGGCGCAAGGGGCCGCGGAAACGCGGGCGGGCAGGGGGAGCGGCGCTGGAGGCTGCGACCTTGCCGCCTTCAGGGCCTGAGTTCTGGGCAGCTCCGCCGTCGGCAGCTGAACCCTGCAAATTGGCGACGGGCAGCTCGGCGGGAATCTCGTCGCGGATCGCGTCCAGCAGGCCGGAGGGAGGCTCGGGGGCATCGAAGGACTCGAGACGGCGAGCCAGATTGCCCTCGAATGTCACATCTTCCAAAGACATATCCTCGAAGGCGTCGGGGGAGTTCTCATGACGGGTCATCAGGCAGTCTCCTCGAGGGTTTGGTGGAGCAGGTGCAGGGCCTTGCGTAGACGCTTGCGGACGGCGGTGGGGGTGATGCCCTCGGCGCGGGCGATGTCGGCGGCGGATTGGCCGGCCCAATAGCGGGCGGTGAGGGTGTAGCGCAGGGTTTCCGGCAGCTCCAGCACCTGACGCCGCAGCCGGCGGGCGGCGCGGCGCTGCTGGACCTGGCGCTCCGGGCTCGGCTGGGCGTCTGGCAGCTCGGCGGCGACCTCTTCGTCCAGCGGCAGCGGGCGGGGGCGGCGCAGATGGTTGAGGAAGGTGGTGTAGGCGATGCGATACACCCAGGTAGAAAAGCGCGCGTCGCCGCGGAAGGTGGGCAGGGCCTTCCAGGCGCGGCGGTAGGTCTCCTGGGTGAGATCCGAGGCGAGATCGGCGTCGCCGCCGGTCAGTCGAAAGAGGGCGGCGTAGACCTGGCGATAGCTGCGCTCCGCCAGCGTCGAGGCCGCCTCGCGATCCCCGGCTCGCAAGCGCGCTTCCAAAGCGCGATCGTCGGGGGAGGGATCCGGCGGTGGGTCGGTGGCCATCGAGGGGCTCCGGGATGGGGCTCGGTTCAGGGCGTTCATGTTCATTGGACACGCCCTGAGGGAAAAACGAAACCCCCACCCCCAATCACGCCTTCTTCGCGAAGAGGTTCATCGAGTTGTCCGGGCAGTAGCCCAATAAAAAAAGCCCGGAGACCTCGAGAGGTCACCGGGCTTTCGGCAGCGGCGGTCAGCAGACCGCGCGCAGCGGGGGTTGGGGGATCAGAAGCCGCCCATGCCGCCCATGCCGCCCATGCCGCCCATGCCGCCGGGATCGCCGCCGGCATCAGCCTTGGAATCATCCTCCTTGATATCGGAGACCAGGGCTTCGGTGGTGAGCATCAGGCCGGCGATAGACGCGGCGTTGATCAGAGCGTTCTTGGTCACCTTGGCGGGGTCGATGACGCCGCCGGCCACCAGGTCGGCGATCTCGCCGCTGGCAGCGTTGTAGCCAATGGCGCCGGTCTCGGCGAGCACGTCGCGGACGATGACGGAGCCTTCCTGACCGGCGTTCTGCGCGATCTGGCGGGCCGGCTCCTCGAGGGCGCGGCGCACGATGGCGATGCCGACGCCGGCATCCCCCTCAGCGTCGACGCCGTCGACGGCAGCGGTGGCGCGCAACAGAGCGACGCCGCCACCGGGGACGATGCCCTCCTCGACGGCCGCCTTGGTGGCGTGCATGGCGTCCTCGACTCGGGCCTTCTTCTCCTTCATCTCGGTCTCGGTGGCGGCACCGACCTTGATCACGGCAACGCCGCCGACCAGCTTCGCCAGACGCTCCTGGAGCTTCTCGCGGTCGTAGTCGGAGGAGCTCTCCTCGATCTGGTTGCGGATCTGACGCACGCGGCCGGCGATGGCCTCCTTGCGGGCGTCGTCGTCGGAATCGGTGACGATGGTGGTCTCGTCCTTGGTGATGACGACCTTCTTGGCCTCACCGAGGTCGTCCCACTGCACGTTCTCGAGCTTGATGCCGAGATCCTCGGTGATCAC